>JBPOHD010000017.1:0-80485 GCA_052035955.1 Pseudomonadota bacterium | reverse complement strand
GAATACGTTTCAATCCTCGCCCCCCGATGAGGGGGGGCGCAACTCCTGGATTTCGCCGCGGACGCGGTTGATCCAGACGTTTCAATCCTCGCCCCCCGATGACGGGGGGCGCAACATCTGCTCGCCCGGGCAGCTGCGCATCCGGATGTAGTTTCAATCCTCGCCCCCCGATGACGGGGGGCGCAACACTATCGGGGGGCGTGTCAAGCATGGTGCAGTCGGTGTTTCAATCCTCGCCCCCCGATGACGGGGGGCGCAACCCGCTGGCCTTCTCTGAGAAATGAGCGATATCATGTTTCAATCCTCGCCCCCCGATGACGGGGGGCGCAACGGAGCGCCAGGCCGGCCCACGATGACGGCTCTTTGTTTCAATCCTCGCCCCCCGATGACGGGGGGCGCAACCCCGCCTGAGCCGGCGCCACGATGCGGAATTGCGTGTTTCAATCCTCGCCCCCCGATGACGGGGGGCGCAACGCTTCTCCGCTAACGACTTGACCCCGCAACCTTGCGGACCCGCTTTGCGCGAATCTGCCAGGGCATCGGTCGGCGCGGCAATTCGTATTCCATGGACGAAGCGAAAATCCACGTGTTTTCAATCTCTTCTGCAGTGCGCGAATCCCCGCCGTTTTCAACGCCACTTGGGGTTCGCGGAGGTCTTGTCGGTCCCGGAACAGCCATCAGATCACCAGGGGACGTTCGAAGTCGACGGCGCGAAAACATCCATGCTCACGTACCTCGCAACCTTTCGCATCGGAGAGCCGGTAAAGGCGCAGATTGTCCTGCGCCGGGTCGATCTCGGCCAACAGGGCCCGCTCGAGTTCCTCCATGCGCGCCAAATCCACCTTGCATTCGAATACGGATTTCTGCACGCGCTGTCCCACGCCTTCGCAGACCCGGGCAACCCGCCTCAGCCGGCGTCGCCCCGCCTTGGTTTCCGTGTTCACGTCGTAGCAGACGATCACCAACATGGCGATTAACGGACCAGGAACGGAAGGTAGGCCTCCATGTCCCCACGAATCGTTCGCGCCAACAACCGGGCTTGCAGGAGGGGCAGCAATCCGATCGCGATCGTGCCCTCCAGAAGCGGGTGGGAAACCTCTTCCTGCTTGCGTTCCTGATAGGCCACGACGACCTCTTTGCGGGCGCCCTCGCCGAGGCTCACTGCCCCCCCATCGTATCGGGTGAAGTCGCCCTCGCGCAACTGCCCCCGATTGACCAGGGTCAGCGCCAGCCTGTCCGCCAACGGACGAAACTCCTCCATCAAATCCAGGGCCAGCGCGGCCCGCCCGGGCCGTACCGCGTGGAGAAAACCCAACTGGGGATCGAGGCCGACGGATTCGACGGCGGAGCGGCAGTCGTTCATCAACATGGCATAGAGAAACGAAAGCAGGGCATTCATGGGATCCCGCGGTGGTCGGCGGCTGCGTCCGTCCATGGCAAATCCCGACCTCGCCCCCTCCTTGACGACGAGGTTAAGCCCCTCGAAGTATTGCCGGGCCGCCTCGCCCTCGATGCCGCGCAGGGAATCCAGCGTGGGCGCTTCCGGCAGGGCCCGCAACGCGGCAGCCAGGTCGTCCGCCTTGCGGGACAGGCGGCCGGATTCGTCCGCATCGGCCCCCTCGCGGGCGGCGCGCATCAACAGTTGCCGGCCATTGCGCAGCTTGCCGGCGATGCATGCGCGCGCCACCGCCAGGGCGAACGCCCCATCCCGCGCCTTGGCGAACTGGTCCTGCCGCAGGAGGATGTTTCCGGACACGGCGCCTTCCAGCCGGGCCTTGAAGCGACCATGGGCGTCGAGGAGAACCAGGCTCTGGCCCGCATCAGCCAGCCGGTGCATCAGGGCCGGGGATACCAGGATGTTGCCAAAGACGACGATGCCCTGCAGGTGGTGGAGCGGCACCCGCAGCCGCGTTTCCCCTTCTGCCTCGACGCGGACCGTCTCGTTGTCCAGATGCAGATAGGCCTGCTGCGTCGTGACGTAGAGGGTGTTGAGTAGGGTGCGCATCAGGTCATGTCCGCATCGGGGTCGAACAGCCGGCCGGCCAGCAGGGCGCGGCGCCCACGGTGGGCCACGGGTCCCGGTTGGCAAAGATCGGCCAGGGAGCAGTTCCGGCAACGGGCGTCATCGGCCGGCGCCGGAAGGTTCGGGGCCGCAAGGGCGCGCCGAATCTCGCCAATGACGGCCTCCGCTTCTTCGCGCAGGCTTGCGTCCAAGACAACCGGGCGGCGCCGGCGCGAACTGGCGTGGTAGATGGCGCCTTCCGGCACGGGCCGGCCCGTCATCTCCTCCAGACACAGGGCTTGGGCGGCCAACTGGACATCGTCGTGCCGGCGTTGGCGCCTCGTGCCGTGCTTGTACTCCACCGGGTAGGGGGTGCCGTCGGCCAGGAACTCGACCACGTCGGCCCTTCCCACCAGCCCCAGGCGATCGCTCCAGAGCGGCAGAGACCGGACGATCCGGCGGCCATCCACGCCCGCCTCGCACCCCGACTGGTCGACCCGCTGATGGACGGCCCGGCCGCGCAGCGTGTGGAGGTTCTCTTCGAAGGCCTGCTCGGCATGGATGAGACAGCACTGGCGCGGGCAGTAACTCCAGTGCTCGATGGCCGACAGGGCCAGCAGGTCGCCGTCCATCAAGCCCTCGCCCGGCTCAACCGGCGGGTGTCGCGTGCAGCCGGTAGCCCAGCGCCTTGACCACCTTCATCACCGTGGCAAACTCGGGGTTGCCGTCGCCGGACAAAGCCTTGTAGAGACTCTCCCGCGACAACCCCGTATCGCGCGCCAGTTGGCTCATCCCGCGGGCCTTGGCGATCACGCCCAGGGCATGGGCAATCAGCGCCGCATCGCCTTCTTCGAGACAGGCCTCCAGATAGAGCGCCATTTCCTCTTCGGTCTTCAGGTGTTCGGCCGAGTCCCACGGCCGCAGCGTGGTCGATCCCATGAATTGCTCCTAAAGTCCGTGGGCCAATTCCAGCGCCCGCGCGATGTCCTTCGTCTGGGAGGACTTGTCACCCCCCGCCAGCAGAATTACCACCTCGAAACCGCGCTGCACGAAATAGACCCGATACCCGGGGCCATGGTGGATGCGCATTTCCGAAACGCCCTCACCCACCGGGGCGCAATCGCCGAAGTTCCCCAACCCGGCCCGGTCGATGCGGGCCTGGATGCGAACCTTGGCCCGGACGTCCCGCAGGCCCAGGAACCAGGCGTCGAAGACTTCGGTAGTGAGAATCTGCTTCAAAGGCTATTGTAGCTCATGGGATACACGCAATGGCGGGTACCACGTCAGCCGGCCATGCGCTCCAGGGTTACGCGCGGAAAACCTGTCAACGGCCCTGCCGGCGGCACCGTGACGGCGAAATCGCCGAAATCGCGGGCTGGCGCATCCGGGGCCCGCTGAGCAACCTGGATCAGATCGAACAAGGCATGGGCCGGCGCGTCGCCCAGTTCCGATTCGTGCTTGAAGACGTAAAGCCCGCGCGTGGACATCTCGCCACGGGCCGCCGAGCGGTCATGGTCGAACATGTTGATCAGGGCTTTCCAGAGGAGATTCAGGTCCTCCTCGCCGAAACCGGTCTGCTTCGCCAGATGGGCCGAGACAAAGCCATGAGCGCGGTAGAGGCCGTAGGGAATGGTGAACTTGCGGCCCATGGTGCGATTGTCGCCTTGCTGCTTGTCGGCCTCGGCCTCGGTGGCGACGGCCATGCGGGTAATGGAGTGTTCCAGCGCAACGACGGGCGAGACGGAGCGGGCGAAGGTGAGTTGGACAGGTCCGCGCACCTGACCGCAGTTGACGCCCGTGGACATGACGGCGCCAAAGGTGCGCACGTCGTAAAAGTTCGCGCACATCCATTTTCGAGCCTTGTCTACGCTTTCGGGACTGCCCTTCCGTCCCTTCTTGCCGTCGTCCGCCAAGTCGGCTTCAGCACCAATTTCCTTGTAGGCAGTACGATGGGTTCTTTCCAAGACGGCCTTTTCACGGATGTAGATGTCAAACCCTTCCAACGCCTTTTCTTCAGGCGTCCTCTTGGCCATCTCGACGTAGTTGCGCACCTTGCGCTTCAGACTCACGTCGGTCACCAGGCCATTGCCAGTCTCGGCATCCAGGCGCGGCAGGTTGCCGGCGTCCGGGTCGCCGTTGGGGTTGCCGTCTTTCACGTCGAACAGGAAAACGAAGTCGTAACGGTTGTTCAGGCTCATGGTCGTTCCTCAGGCAGCGGTTTGATCGGGGGTTTCGGTTTCGGGCTTGGCGAAGAAAGCTTGGCGCTGGTGGTAGTAGCCCACGGCGAACTGGGCTTGCTCGGCCAATGTCAATCGAGGCGGCACAGTTCCCAAGCCGTCGATCACCTGCCCCAGCAGCTTTTCCAGATTCACCGCCTCGCCGCGATTCGGCAGCTTGGCAAGATGGTGATTCTTGAGCTTCATCAGCAGCGGCATCACAGTGAGCGGTGTGCTGGAGAACGCGCCGTAGTAGCGCTCGCGGATCGTGGCGTTCAGATTGCCCTGGGCGCGTTCCTGCACCCGCTCCAGGGCAGCAAACAAGCGGCCGAGCCGGTAACCCGGATCGGTGTTCTCTTCATTCAGCGACACGGTAATCTCCTTGTTTGAATTGCGAATCAGCCAAGCCTTGAGTGCCGCGGCACGCGTCCAAGGGACGTTCTCCAGCAAATGTCCATTCCTGCGTTTAGCGACGTCCGCGCGAATCCGACGCATGACCCCTTGCATCAATGCTTCCGGATAACGACCCCCAGTCAGAATGGCCCGCACCACCTCGCCTTCCAAGTTGGGTTGAATGTTCTCTGCTTTTCCGTCGAAGGCAGTAGCCGACAGCAGCCGGAACAGTGTCATCGGAGCATCGGCATCGAATGATGGACGCTGAATGTTCAACTCCTCGAAGTAGCGATAGAAGGCTCTCCCGAGTTCGGCAATCGACGCCACATGCCAAAAACGCACGGCAATGCGTGCAACATTTGGCGACAGACCCAGGACGTGAAAACGTTGGCTGTCATCGTCAGTGAACGGCTTTCCGTCTCGAATGCTGCGATGAAGACTCGCCACAGCTTGGGTGCCGGCATCCGGGTTGTCCTTTGGAGGCTCAAGAAAACTGAGAAAGGCCGACTCAAATCCGCTGCCGCTCTCCTTTTCAGCCCAGAACACCGTTACCACGTCGGCAACGCGCAGCTTCTGCGTGGACCCGTTGCGCAGCAGGTTCCGTAGCGCGGTGGCGTAGGCGAACGAAGCTCTGGAGCCAACAGGAAAGTTGTACCCTTGAGACTTGCCAAGCGACGAAAATGCCGGACTTACCCCATCGTTAATTGCCGCTAGTGGAACCGGCTTCTCACCGACCCCACCTATAGCCGGATGCAACCGGGTGATTGCATCCTCGTCGCCACTCACAAGGCAAATGCCCCGAATGATCGGGTCTCTGGAAGCAGCCGCCTCGTCGGTATCCGACAAGAATTGAGATAGCATCGGATCTTCCGCGACCAGAACGTTCTCGTCGACAACTTGAAAGGATAGGTTGCAGCCCTTCTTCTTGATGCAATCTAGCCATCCCGAAGCATCGCGCACACCGGAAAACTCACCGCGCCTTAAGAATTGAGACACTGCATGAACCGAATGGTCGCTTGGCAGCTTTCCGGCAACCGCCATTACTCGCTCTTTGAACGCCCGGTGTTGTTTGGCGGCCATTTCCCGATCTGAGTCGCTGTCGCCCTTCGGTTGCCCAAGCACGAAACCGTAGTGGTCCCACAACAGATTTGGCTTGGCCCATGAACCGGTTCCAGATCGGGTCTCAGCCCGAGGAACGACAAATTGTCGTCCTCGCTTGTTTTCTCGCGTATCTCGAAGCTGTACGAAGTGACCGCCCCGATCAAGCACGATCACAAACGGAATCTCCATTGACTGAAATCCTTCAGGAGGGAGTTCATCCTTCTTTCTATCGTAGTAATCAGCAAGCGCCTGGAGGATCATCCCCTCACCTCCGGGCTTCCCGCATCCGGGACCAACATCACGCCGTTCTTCAGCTCAGCTCGGAAGAAGCGCGGCTTGAGCTCGGTGAGGTTGCCGAAATCCATGTCGTGGAGCATCCAGCCGAGGTCGCGGGTTTCGGAAATCGGCTCGGTCGGTTCGCCCTCCTTCACCAACCGGAACTTGCAGGCGAACTCGCGGCAGCCCAGGTACGGCTGGTTGATGCACTGCCCCTTGGCGGCCCGACGTTCGAACATCTCCCAGAACTTGGCCGGCGGATTGTTGGCGCCGGCGGCGCGCAGCACTTCCAGATCGGCATGCAAGCGATAGGCAACGTCGCGCAGGAAGAGGCCCGCCCGCTGCTGGCGCTCGTCTTCGATGTAGAGCGCCAGATCGCCACTCCCTTTGTTCATCGCACTCTTGACACTGCCCACCGGCACCACCGCACCCACCTCGTTACGGCGCAGCGACATCCAGCGAATCGGCTTCATCACCTCCACCTTGCGGATGTGCCAACGGACCGCCGGCTTCCACAGGACGGCCTCGAACACCGCCCGCGCGGCCGATGGCGTAATGACGTCGTAGCTCACCCGCTCCACCTTCATTTCCGGACGGGTAAAGCAGGCGTAGTCGCCGGAGACTTCCAGACAGTAGGTTTTCAAGGGTCCTCCTTTCAAGCCATCAAGCGCTCAGGTATGTAATCGGGCACCTCGGGCAACAATCCCAGTTCAGGGTGGTACAGGGCCTCGGACTTCTGAATCAGGAAGTCCTCGTACAACTCAAGATCGCCGCCCGCCAGCAACTTCTTCCACTGGTAGTCGTAGAGCGTCACCGCGTGCCGCTGCAACTGGCGCATCAGCGTCCGGTGCGGGCCCACCGTCTTCAGTTGCCCGATCAGAGCCGCGCCTTCTCCCCATAAAACGAAGACGGCGCGCTGGCCTTCGTCGGGAATCAGACGAAACTTGGCTGCTGCGGTACGGAACTGAATTCGCCCTTTGGCGGCATCCTTTGTCAGCAACTCCATCACGCCCTCCTTGTCGTGGCCATGAAGGTCGGCGTAGAAGCGATCAAAGTAACAAGCGTAGTTTGGGGGGGCCAGTGGCTCACCAGACGCGCCTGCCAGGACTCTTTTTGCGGCCTGCTCGGCTATGAGCAAAATCCCGTTGGGCGAGGGCTTGGGCGGATTGAAGACCACCACCCGGCCCTTGTCGGGAAGCCTGCCTTCCCGGTTGCACCGGCCCGCCGCCTGGGCGATGGAGTCCAACCCGGCCATGGCGCGATAGACGACGGGGAAATCGAAATCGACGCCTGCTTCCACCAATTGGGTGCTGGCCACACGCAAGGGACGTCCGGCAGCAAGCTCGGTCTTGACATGGGCGATGACCTCGGCCCGGTGAGCGCCGCACATCCGGGCGGAGAGGTGCACCATCCCTTCCACGCCAAGATTGCGCAGTTTTCGCCACAGCGCTTCGGCATCGTCACGGCGATTGACGATGCACAGCACTTGCCTGTGCTCCGCCAGTTCCGCAGCGATGCCATCCCAGTCCCGACGTTCCTGATCGGAAGCCGGCAGGCTGACGGTCACTCGCTCAAGTTCGCGGAATAGCTGGTCGGGATCGGGCGCCAGTTCGCGGGCGTCGCCTAGGCCATGAAGCTGGATGCGACCAAACGGGTCGCGACGGCACTTGGTCAGCTCAGGCTGGGTTGCAGTAGAAAGCACGATGGAGACGCGGTAACGGTCCTTCAGTTGCCGCAGCGCATCGAGAATTGGCGCGAGATGCTCGGGCGGCAACAACTGAGCCTCGTCGAGGATGAGGACGCTTTCAGCGATGTTGTGCAGCTTGCGGCAGCGCGAACCGCGCGCGGCATAGAGCGATTCGAAGAACTGGACGTTGGTGGTGACGATCACCGGTGCGTCCCAATTCTCGGCGGCGAGCCGGCTTCTGGGCGTTTCGCGGGTCTCATCGGTGACATCGAGATTGCTGTGGTGTTCGATCACCGGTATCGGTTCGATGCCGGCGAACACCCGGCGAAACACGTCGGTGGTCTGCTCGATGATGCTGGTGTAGGGAATGACGTAGATGACGCGCTTGAGGCCGTGGGTGACAGCGTGATGCAAGGCGAAGCCGAGCGAGGCCAGGGTCTTGCCGCCACCGGTGGGCACGGTGAGACTGAAGAGGCCCGGCGCGTCGGCGGCATGCACGAGACCGGCAGCGCGAATCTCCTCGCGCCGTTCCTTGACGTGGGTGTCGGGGGGACCGAAAGCGCTTGCCATGTAGCGGTCGTAGGCGGCGCGCAACACGGCAAGGTCCGCGTAACCGCCCCGCAATTTCTTGCGCACCGAATCGAGCGCCGCTTCCGTGTCGAGAAAGTCGGCATCGACGAGGCACGAGAAAAGCATGCGCAGCCATAGGTGCAGTTCTCTTGCTTCGCGCACTGGCGGTTTGCCGAGACCGGCCTTCCCAGCATTCAGGATGGCGGCCGGAATTCCGCCGGACAGGGCATCGGCGAGTGCCTCGCGCTGGTCGATCAATTCCTGCGACAACGCGGCGCCAGGTGCCTCGTCCGGATACCAGTCGGGCAGGCCGGCGTGGTGACCGGCAATCAGGTACGCAAGCAGATTGCCATAGGGGCCGAGCCCCTGGGCATGCAAGGCGCCCACGATGGCGTGGCGGACTTTTCCGGGCCGGCTTTCGAGGTGGGCGTCGGCCCCGTCAGCGGCCCGGATGCAGGCCTGGAAGGCAGGTCGATACTTGCCGAGGTCATGCCAGAGACCGGCCAAACAAGCCCAATCGCCTCCCTCGAAGGCTGCTGCATGCGTTCGGGCCCGGTTGGCTACGGCATACAGATGTTCAGCGAGGTCGTGACCCGGATGGGCGAGGGGAGGCATGGGCTGCTCATGACATTCGGCAAATACCAGTGTAGCGCAACCCAGTGCTGAAACGATTGATAGAACCTTAGGCGGCTAAGCGCGGCCTATCGTCGCCCGGCCGACTCCCCCTCCCACCGCCTCAAAGCATCGGCGGGGCGTAGCGGCTGAGGAACTCGGCCAGCAGGGGCGGCGGCATGGGCCGACCGTAGAAGAAGCCCTGGATGTTGGTGACGCCGGCTGAGCGCAGGAAGTCCGCCTGCTCGGCGGTTTCCACGCCCTCGGCGACGATCTCCACGTGCAGGCTGCTGCCCAGGGCCAGGATGGTGCGCACGATGGCAACGTCGGCATCGTTGCCGGGGATGCCGTCGACGAAGGACTTGTCGATCTTGAAGCAGGTGATCGGGAAGAGCTTGATGTGGGACAGGGAGGAGTAGCCCGTCCCGAAGTCGTCCACCGACAGCAGCACCCCCATCTCCCGTATCCCGGCAAAGACCTCGCGCACGGACTCGCCAGCCTCCAGCGCGCCCTCGGTGATCTCGATCTCCAGGGTGTCCGGCGGGATCCCGGACTCGCGCAGGGCATGGCGGACGGAATCGACGAAGCCGTCCTTCAGTTGCGCGGGGGCCACGTTCACCGCGACGCGCGGTACGGGTACTCCGTTGTCGCGCCACTCGCGCATCTGCCGGCACGACTCGTGGAGCACCCACTCGCCGAACTCGGAAATCAGGCCGATCTCCTCGGCCAGGGGGATGAAGTGCAGGGGTCCGAGCAGGCCGCGCACCGGATGCTGCCAGCGGGCCAGGGCCTCGACGCCGATGACGGCGCCGCTGCGGGCATCGACCTGGGGCTGGAAATGCAGGCGGAACTCGCCGCCGGCGAGGGCGCGGCGGATCTCGCCGGCCAGGCTGAACTTCTCACTCAGCTCCTCCTTCATGCGTTCGGTATAGAACTCGAAGCGGTTGCGCCCGAGCTCCTTGGCCCGGTACATGGCGGCATCGGCTGCCTTGATCAGGTCTCCGGGGAGCACGCCGTCCTCGGGGTAGATGCTGATGCCGACGCTGGCGGTTGGCACCAGTTCCTGACCTTCCACGTGGATGGGCTCGGCCAGCCGGCCGAGCAGCCGGGACACCGCCTCGCCGATGGCGTTGCGGTCCATGACGTCCTCCAGGGCGATGACGAACTCGTCGCCGCCCCAGCGGGCCAGGGTGTCCTGCTTGCGGGTGGATCCCTGCAGGCGCTCGGCGAGCCGCTTCAGGTAGAGGTCGCCGACGGCGTGGCCGAGGGTGTCGTTGATGATCTTGAAGCGATCCAGGTCCACGAAGGCGACGGCGAGGGTGCTGCGGGTCCGCTTGGCCCGCTCTATGGCCCGGCCCAGCTGCTCGGAGAAGCGCATGCGGTTGGGCAGGCCGGTCAGGGTGTCGTGGTTGGCCAGGTAGTAGAGCTTTTCCTCGGCCTGCTTGGCCTTGGAGATGTCGGAAAAGACGGCCACGAAGTTGCGCGGCCGCCCCTCGTGGTCGAGGACGGCGGTGACGCTGCCCCACTGGGGATAGATCTCCCCGTTCTTGCGCCGGTTCCAGACCTCGCCGACCCAGCGATGCTTCTCCGCCAGGGTCTTCCAGAATTCCTGGTAGAAGTGGGGCGTATGCACGCCGGATTTCAGGATGCGCGGCGTCTGCCCGACCGCCTCCTCGGCGGCATAGCCGGTGATCTCGCTGAACGCCCGGTTGACGGAGGTGATCCGGCCCTCGGCATCGGTCACCATCACGGCCTCGGAGGCCTGATCGATGATCACGTCGGTCGGGGCCTCGTCGTGGGGACGCCCGGGGCCGCGCTCGGCGAAGACGACGACGCAGCCGTTGATGGCGCCTTCCTCCTGCAGCGGAGTGCAGACGTAGCCGGCCATCTGGCCGGAATGGCCGTCGGCCTGCAGCACGGTCAGTTCGCCCTGGCGGGTCTCGCCGTCCTCGAGGGTGGCGAGGAAGGGGCAGGTCTCGCGCCCGATCGGGGTGCCGTGGTCGTCCGTGCCGCACAGCACCGCGCAGCAATGGGCGCCGATGACGTCCTTCTCCTCCCGGTCCAGCATGCGCAGCGCCACTTCGTTGGCATAGATGATGCAGCCGTGCCGGTCGAGGCTGACCAGGCCGTCGCCCGCCGCGTCGAGGATGCGGGCATTGCGCCGATGAACCTCCTCGATGGCGAGCTGGTAGGTGTGTCGCTGGGTGACGTCCCGGGCGTTCATGACCAGTTCGTCCTGGCCGCTGGGCCCGTGGGTGCGCTTGACCGTGGCCTCGACCCAGACGGTTCGCCCGTCGGCGGCGACGGTGCGGACGAGCGTGGTGATGGCGCCACCTGCCTGGAGCAGGCTCTCGAACACCCGCCGCACGGCGGGCCGGTCCTCCTCGTAAACGTAATCGCCCACCCGCTTGCCCAGCATCTGCTCGGCGGGGATGCCCAGCAGCTCCGCGCTGGCCGGCGAGACGAAGCGGAAGTTGCCCTCCAGGTCGATGCTGGCGATCATGTCCGTGGAATTCTCGGCCAGCAGGCGGTAGCTTTCCTCCTTCGATCGCAGCGCCTTCTGGGCGAGCACCTCGATCAGGGCGAGGGACAGGGAGTTGGCGGCATCCACCTCGACCTGGGACCAGGGCATGGACTTGTCCCGGTAGGTCTCGATCCAGGTGTCGAAGGACTCGCGGGGGGAGACACGCAGGACGCCGTCCTCGCGCACGACGACCTTGTTCGGCTGTCCCGCCCAGCGCAGGGTGCGCAGGATGCCGGCCCGGAACCACATGACGAAGTCGCGCATCTCGTGGTCCAGGGGCGCCACCATCATGCCGGAGGCGATGTCACGGCATTCGGGGACGTCGGCACAGAGCTCGGCCAGGTGCTCGGTGTGGTAGACGGGGGCGGGCTCCATGCCGCGCAGGATGGCGACGATGCTTTCGAGGGCCTCGGGGCCCGGCGCGTCGCCGATGCGGTGGCGTGTATTGCCCACCGAGACCACGGCCCCGTCGGCGCCGACGACGCCGAGGAATTCATCGCGGTAGCGGGCGACGGCCCCGTCCAGGTCCTCGGCACCGCGGATGCCCTCGGTCAGGGCGAACAGCAGGTCGCGGATGCGGCCGTTGATCGCAGCCCGCTCCTGGGTGTCCATCTGGATGAGCTTCAGGGAGACGACCCGGCCGATGAACTCGTCCAGTTCCCGCTGGCGCAGGCAGACGTACTTGGGCTCGATGTGGTGGCAGGCGATCAGGCCCCAGAGGCGGCCGTTCTGCACCAGGGAGATGCTCAGGCTGGCCTTCACCCCCATGTTGCGCAGGTATTCCACATGCACCGGCGACATGCTGCGCAGCCAGGAAAAGCTGAGGTCGATGCCTCCCGAATCGCCGTCCGACACGAGCAAGGGCACCGGGGTCGAGTCGACGTCGGCGATCAGGCGAACCAGATTCTTGGTGTAGAGGTCCCGGGCCTGGGGCGGAATGTCGGAGGCCGGGAAGCGATGCCCCAGGTAGGCATCCAGGTCCTCCCGCCGGGTCTCCGCGATCACCTCGCCGTCCCAGTTGGCGTCGAAGCGATACATCATCACCCGGTCGAAACCCGTCAATACCCGGACCTGGTCGACGACGGCCCCGGCGTAGCGGGTCAGGTCCTGCTCCGCATCGAGGCGCCAGAGGGCATCCCGTATGGGAATGAAGAACTCGTGGAAGACGTCGCCCTCCGGAGTCCGCAGGCGCTCGATCTCCAGGACCACGTGGTGCTCGGTCCGGAACACCTGGGCATCCAGGTTCTCGGCCTGTCCGTCGCGGACCACGGCGATGGACCAGATGGAGGCGCCGGGCAGGGTCTGCAGCTCGGCCAGGCTGCACAGGCGCTCGGCCTGGCGTGGGCCGAGGATGTCGGCGGCGGTCCGGCCGATGGCCTCGGCCGCCGGCAGGGCAAAGAGTTCGCCGAAATTGGCGCTGACGGCGGCGACACGCCAGTCCGCGGCGGCGAAGGCCACCAGTACGCCGCCCTCCTGGATGCTGCCGATCCGGTGGATGGGCTCCCGGGCGCAGTTCTGGAGGGCCGCCTCGAGTTCGGCCCGGTAGCCTGGATCCTCAGATCTGCCCGGCATGGCTGTCGTCCAGCAGGTTCTCGATGGCGTTGAATACCCGTCCGGCCGCGGCACCGGCGCGGCGGCACGCGGCCTCGTCGTCGGCGATGATTTCGGCGAAGGCGCAATACCCGGCCCAACGGGCGGCGGTGTCGGCGCCGTAGGCGTTGAAGAAGCGCGCGCCGCGGGCCGCGGTGAATCCGAGGCCATGCGCCAGGTGGCGACCGATCACCTGTCCGCCGAGGGTGGAGCCCTCGATGGCATACAGCACGCCGATCAGGTCGGCCCGATCCATGGGCAGCGGGATCCCGCCCGCCGGCGCCTCCGGCAGAGGCCGGCCGAGGACGGCCAGGTCGGCGGCCAGCCAGGGCAGCTTCTGCCGCTCCAGGTAGGAGAAAGGCACCCGCTCGGCGGCGATGCATTCGAGCAGCGCCGGTTCCATGGCCTCATAGAAACGATGGTAGGCGCTTAGAATCGCACCGTATTGTTCGAGTGGGAAACCCTTGCGGGTGAGGCCGACCAGCATGGGATGCCGGTTCAGGCGCACATGATCGCCGTGGGTGGCCAATCGCAATCGACGGCGGACGACCCAACGGTCGTCGGCGATTGCTTCGGGAGGCAAC
Organism: Pseudomonadota bacterium; assembly: GCA_052035955.1. Classification (GTDB taxonomy): domain Bacteria; phylum Pseudomonadota; class Gammaproteobacteria; order Burkholderiales; family Rhodocyclaceae; genus JAEUNJ01. The sequence goes on along the minus strand of JBPOHD010000017.1, from coordinate 66,930 downwards.
AAGGATTCTTCCATCACGCGGCCGGAAAAAAGGTACCGGCAAAAAAAACGGGTGACACGGCGGTGCGGGTATCGGGCACGCCCCCGTGAAAAGTCGGCGTATCCTAGACGACATAGAGGTTAATGTCCAGGACATTCTATAAAACAGTGCCTAAACAACCAGTTAGAATACAAATACTAGAGCGGGAATTAGGGATTTCCAAGGATGTCCTGCGCAAGTGGGAGACCCGGTACGGCTTCCCGAATCCCATTCGGGACGGTCGCGGCGAGCGCTGCTATCCGGTCGATCAAGTGGAGCGCCTGCGCATCGTCAAGCGGCTCATCGACGGCGGGCGGCGGCCCGGCGCGGTGATGGGTCTGGACCTGGCCGAACTGCGAATCCTGGCGGAGGGCGACCGCAGCTGCATCGATGCCTTCCACGAATCGATCTTCGAAATTTTGCGGCGCCAGGACTTCGTCGCCCTGCGGCGCGAACTGATCGCGGCGCGGGAACGGCAGGGCCTCGAATCCTTCATCGTCGACACCGTCGCGCCGCTGACCGAGGCCGTCGGTGAGGCCTGGACCCTGGGCCTGCTGGCGGTGTACGAGGAGCACCTGTATTCGGAGGTCATCCAGGGCCTGCTGCGGGAATCCATCGCGGGCGAGTTCCGCCCGGACGGATCGCCCCGTTTCGTGGTCGCGACCCCGCCGGGGGAATCCCACGGCCTGGGAATCCTGATGCTCCAGGCCCTTCTGGCCCGGCGCGGCGCCCACTGCCTTTCCCTGGGCACCGAGGCCCCCATGCACGAGGTCGCGGCCGCGGCCGCGGCGCAGAAGGCGGATGTCGTCGGCCTTTCCTTCAGCCTGGCGTTCCCGACCCGACGGATCGCCAACCTGCTCCTGGACCTGCGTCGTCGGGTACCTTCCGGCATCGAGATCTGGGCCGGCGGCCGTGGCACCCACCGGGTGGCGAGAATCCCCCACGGCACGCTGAAGGTGGAGGGCTTTCCCGGGGCCCTCGAGGAACTGGCGCGGCTGCGCCGGGCGGTCGGAGGCGCGGTTTGATCGGCATCTTCGATTCGGGCCTGGGGGGGCTGTCGGTCCTGGCGGCGGTCGCCCGGGCGCTGCCGGCAGCGGACCTGACCTACCTGGCGGACACGGCGCACGTGCCCTATGGCGGGCGCCCCGACGGCTTCATCCGGGACCGGGTCCTCGCCATCGGCGACCACCTGGCGGGACGGGGCTGCCGGATGATCGTGGTGGCCTGCAATACCGCCACGGCGGCGGCGGTCAATGAGCTTCGCCTGCGCCACCCGGGCATTCCCGTGGTCGGCGTCGAGCCGGGCGTCAAGCCGGCCGCGGCCTCGACCCGCAGCGGCCAAATCGCCGTGCTGGCGACCGAATCGACGGCGCGCAGCGAGCGACTGGCCCGCCTGATCCGGGAACATGCGGGCCATGTGCGGGTGCATGTGGAAGCCTGCCCGGGCTGGGCGACGCGGGTGGAGACCCTCCATCTGGAGGACCCCGGCTTCGCGGCCGAGGTCGAGGGACGGATCGTGCCCTTGCTGGAGGCCGGCGTGGACCGCCTCGTCCTCGGCTGTACCCACTATTCCTTCCTGGCAAGCCAGTTGCGGGCGGTGGCCGGCAGTCGGGCAGACCTGGTCGACGTGGCCGAGCCGGTGGGCCGCCAGGTCGTCCGCCTGGCCGGCGAGGCCGGCCGCGGCCGCGGACAACTGACACTGATGGCGACGGCACGCCCGGAGCGCCTGGCGGCGGCCCTCCGGGTCCTGGGGCTGGGGAACCTGGCCGGGCGCCTGGCGGCCCCGCCGGCGACGGCCACCGTCTGATCCCGGGCCCCGCGCTCCCGTGGGCCCCGGCGCGGGCGCCGGATGCACTCGGACCGACGCATGGCGGCGGTACGGTCTATACTGCCCGGGTTTCCCAACCAGCATAACCACTCCGCCGCCCGGCGGGCCAGCCCATGACCGAGGACGAAGCACGCCGCACCCTGCGCCTGGGGCCGCAGGCAAGCCAGGAGGAATTGCGGGCCGCCTACCAGGCCCTGCTCGATTCGCTCCGCGCCAATGCCTATCGCATCGACGCCGCCGAAGCGGCGACCCGGCTGGACCGGGGAAGGCGTGCCTTCGCGCTCCTCTCCCGGGCCCGCCCGGCCGCCGAGGCGGCGCCCGACGGCCGGAAGGCGGCGCCGCGCCGAACGACAGGGCCGGCCATCCGTGCAGCCGAGGACGCTGCGGCGCCGCCGCCCTCGGTCTGGATGACGCGGACCCTGGTGGCGGCCAACTGCCTGGTCTTCGCGCTCTTCGTCTGGAAGGGCGGCGGCCTCCTGGCGCCCGACGTCGGCAAGCTGGTCGCCTGGGGCGCGAACTTCTCCGCCCTGATCCAGGAGGGCCAGGTGTGGCGACTGCTCTCCGCCACCTTCCTGCACGGCGGCATCGACCACCTGATCGGCAACATGATCGCCCTCTACGCCTTCGGCCGCCTGCTCGAGCGCATGCAGGGGCCGGCGTTCTTCCTCCTGATCTACCTGTCGAGCGGCCTCGCCGGAAGCGTCGTCAGCCTCTATTCCGGCATGGACCGGGTGGGCGTCGGCGCCTCGGGGGCGATCTTCGGCGTCGTCGGCGCGCTGGCCCCTGCCCTGGCCGGGCGGCACCACCTGTTGTCCGAAGGCAAGCGCCTCCTGCTCTTCGCAGGCACCCTCGCCTTCACGGTTTACGCCTTCTGGAACGGCATCCAGCAGGATGGCATCGACAACGGCGCCCATGCGGGCGGCTTCTTCTGCGGCCTGCTGCTCGGCATCCTGCCGGGACCCCCGGCCCGGGTCGCGAACGTTGCCGCGCGGCGGCGAAGCCTGGCCTACGGGGGCGTGATCGCCGCCGTCCTCGCCCTGGCCTTCGTCGCCCCGGCCGCGGGCCTGGACGCGAAGGGGCGCCTGTCCCTGATCCGGTCGGCCCAGAAGCTCATGAACGTGGAGGCACGGCTTGCCAACGACCTGCGCCACCTGGGCACCCTGGTGGCCGCGGGCAGGATAGGCGAGCGGGAGGCGGAGGAGATGCTGCGCAACGCCACGGGGCGTTACGGCGGCGTGGAGGTGGACCTGATCGGCCGGCCCATGCCTACCGAGGAGCTGGAGCGCGTGCGGCAGAAGATGCTCGACTACCTGGGGCTGCGTCGCGACGGCCTCACCCGGCTGGCCGACGCCATACGCTACCGGGACGTCAAGGAACTGGGACGGGCCGGGGACCGCATGGAGGAGGCCGAGGCCGCCCTGAAGTACGCCCTCGAGGCCCTCGCCCGGCGGGAGCTTCAGACGCCCCGCGACAGGAGTGCCTCGTAGCGGGACAGGTCCTCGGCCGAGAAGCAGCAGAAGACGACTTGCCGCGGGGCCTTCGCGGATTCCGCGAATGCGCGCACGGTGCCGACGGCGATCTCCGCCGCCGGCCCGGCGGGGAAGCCGTAGATGCCCGTGCTGATGCACGGAAAGGCGATGCTGGCGGCCCCGAGATCGACGGCGATTTCCAGGCTCCGTCGATAGCAGGAGGCCAGCAGTCCCGCCTCCCCATGGCTGCCGCCGCGCCAGCGTGGCCCGACGGCATGGATGACCCAGCGCGCCGGCAGCCGGTAACCGGGAGTCGCCTTTGCGTCGCCGGTGGGACAGCCGTCGAGTCCCTCGCAGGCGGCAAGCAACTCCGGTCCTGCGGCCCGGTGGATGGCGCCGTCCACACCGCCCCCGCCCAGCAGAGATGCGTTGGCGGCATTGACGATGGCATCGACGGACAGGCGCGTGATGTCACCGCGAATGGCTTCGAGTTGCATGACGTCTCCTCCGCCGGCCAAGAAGAAAAGGGCCGGCTGTGCCGGCCCCGGTCGCGAAACCGATGGTCCCGTCAGGCACGCCGGCGGCGCCCGACTCGCCCCAGGGCGGCGAGGCCGGCCAGCATCATCGCATAGGTTTCCGGCTCGGGCACCGGTTGCAACTGGAACACCTGGATGCGGTACTCGCCCCCGTTGTCGCCGAAGTTTCCGTCGGAAACGCCGAACTGCAGGGGGCCCGAGGCGAGCGGCACCTGGACGACGAAACGGTAGACGTGGTCCGGGCTATAGGCCGGGGTGGCGGTCGGTGCCACGGCACCGACGCCCTCGATGAAGGTGATGAAGTTGTTGGCATTGCGGGCTTCCCCGACGAACGGAACCAGGTCGGCGCCGGTCCAGCCCAGGTTGAGCTGGTAGTACTGGGCATTGTAGGAAACCCCCGAGGGGACCCCGTAAAAGGCATCGTTGATCGCGGACCCGGCGCTATAGCCGGTGCCCGAGACGATCACCTCCACGTTCCCCGAGTAGCTGAAGGCGGTGGCCACCCCGGGGTTCGTGAAGGGCACCGAAAGGGTCTCCGAAGGACCGGTCCGGCTATAGACATCGGGGATCGACGTGGCGGCCTGGGCCGACAGCGAGAGGGCGGCGCCGAGCAGGACGGGCAGGTAGCGGGAACTTTTCATGGAAACCTCGCGGATCGGGTCTAGGGGAGCCGGGCATGCGGCCCGGCGGTTCGGAATCGCATTCCGCATCAAATCACGAGGCATACCCCGTCGGCAATAGCCCGATCGGACTATGCCCCCCGCTCAGCCGGCATCGCCCGGCCTCAGGAACGCTTCGTAGTCGCGCCGCCAGTCGGCCTCCGGCCCCGCGACGGCCGGCAGGCGGGCCCGCGCCGGCTTCTCCGCCGGCAGCGCCAGCAGGTTGATGTCGCCCCGGTGGCCGAAGACGTTTTCCCTGACCCCGTTGAAGTTGTCGGCCGAGTAGAAGGCGGCGAAATGCCAGTGGCACAGGTAATCCCGTTCCAGCAGCCAGGCGATGGCGTCCCGGGTACGGGGCCCCTGCTTCGCCTCCATGTAGATGGCGGGACGGCAGCGCCGGACAAGGTCCTCGCCGCCCAGGAGGACGTCGAAGTCCATGCCCTCGACATCGATCTTGAGCAGGTGGCAGGACGGCAGGTCGAGGGAATCCAGGGTCATCAGCGGAACGTCCTCCCCCGGCCCTGCGGCGCCGTCGCCGGCCACCCGGGCGGCGCCGAAATTGAACGGTTTCCGCGGATCGACGAGGGGCATGCGAACGCGGCCCGGCCTGGCGCCGACCGCCGCGTGCCAGGCCCGCACCTGGGTCAGTCCGTTCAGGGCGACGGCGGCGCAGAAGGCCTGGAAGACGAGTCGCTGCGGGTCGAAGGCCAGGACCTCGCCGTCCGGCCCGACGCGCGCGGCGAGGGCGAGGCTGACGGTGCCCACGTTGCAGCCCACGTCGACGACGCGGTCACCCGAGCGCAGCAGCGAGGCCATCAACCGGTTCTCGCTTTCGGCGAATTCGCCGTAGATGTCCAGCGCCCGTCCGATGGTGTCGTCGGCGGACAGGAAAGCCATCAGGCCATGGCGGCAGTGGCGGAAGCTCATCACCCCCTGCTCGCGGGGCAGCGCGATGGCGGCCCCGGCGGGCGGCGGCGCCCACCTTCCCTCATCCAAGCCCGGCCCTCCTCATCGCTTGAGGAAGCCCAGGGCCGCCGCCAGGGGAAGGACGCTGCGCGGCAGGTAGGGAAGGCGCCAGAGGCCGCCATGATTGGCCTGGGCCGTCAGCAGGTCCAGGGGATGGCCCAGGGGCCGGGCGGGATTGCCGACAGACTCGGGGCAGCGCAGGTCGTGGACCAGCAGGGCGGCGGTGATCGCATTCGTGGTCTCGGGTGCGAACACCTCGATGCCGAAGGCGCCGGCACCCCGGAATCCGGCGGCCAGGCCCCGGTTGTGGACCACCGAGCGGGTGGTGGTGGACGGGGTGACGTTGAAGGAGACCCGGCGGCCGTCGTCGCGCATGACCGTGGCCTGCCACTGCTGCATGCGCTTGGCGAGGGCGTAGTTCGGACCCTGCTGCAGGATCAGGCAATCGGCGATGCCATGGCCTCCCTCGCCCGGGCCCGGGCCGTAATGGGGAGCGAACAGCCGCCCACCCGTGAGCGTCCGCAGCGGTCCCTGGACCAATCGGCGGGCGGCACCCCGTTCGGCATAGGCCGCCCGTGCCGGACCGGCGACCGAGGACGGGACCGCGAAGGCATCCGTGGAAGTGGCGAGGAAGGCGGCGGTGGCATCGCGGCCCTGGCGCCCCGCCGCGTCGACGATGGCGTTCATCGCCGCCACGAGGCGCACGTGCTTCTCCCCGTCCAGGTAGGCCAGGGCGGCGACGGCCAGCGGCGCCCGGAACTCGCCGATCCAGGCGGCGATCTCCGGCGTGTCGGTCAGCAGGTCGGCTCCGGCCGCCGCGACGTCGGTGCCGGCGCCCGGTGCCAGGGGGGCGAAGAGGCGGCCGTTGCCCGCCGCGGCGGTCGCCGCCAGGCGCGACCAGGTGCCCGCCCGCGGCGGTTCGACGGCAACGATGTTGGCGCGCCAGCGGGCCAGCCAGGCCAGGGGCCCGGCCTCGGCGGCGGCGCCCAGCATCGCCACGTGCTGGTCCGACAGGTCGAACCACTCCGGATGGCGGGCGGCACGGCGCAGGGCGGCCGCGTGACCCGGCTCGACGATGCCGCCGGCCTCCCAGGCGTCCAGCCGGTCCAGAAGCTCCGGCCCGGCCAGTTCCCGCCCACGGTAGGGAAGGCGCCAGGGGACCGGCGCCGGGTCGCCCTTGCCTTCGATCAGCAGGGTGCGGAACCGATGGGCCGGCGCCTCCATCGCCGCCGCCAGGGAGGTCACCCTGGCGCCTCGGCTGAATTCCAGGGACTCCGCGGCGGCGGCGAGGCCGCTCCGGGCCACCGCGATCGCCCGCTCCGGCGAGGCCAGACCCGCCTCCACCAGGGCGCGCACATGCCGCGGATACCCGGTCCGCCAGGCGGTCTCCTCGCGCAGGGCCCGGGCACCCGCCGGATCGGCCGGTTCCAGGGCCGCGGCAAGGATGGCCCGGCCGGCGGCCAGGGAACTCCGCCGCCCGGCGGGATCGGGAACGAACCGGATGCCGGGAGCCTCCTCGACCATCGATCACCAGCCCCGGCAGTCCACGCGCGATACGGGACCGTTGGCGACGAAGAAGTAGCCGAACAGCGTCCGGCCCTGGCGGAACAGGCCGATGGGCTTTTCTCCCTTGCCGGCGAACTCGCTCAGGACGTAGCCGTCCTCGAACTCCATGCGCCCGCCGCCGGCCGCCTGTTCGAGCTCGGCAACGCTGGCCGGCCGCAGGGCCAGCAGTTCCGGCTTTGTCCCCTTCTCCCTGAAGGCGATGACCGGCCGGCCGCCGGAGGACAGGATGCGGAAGGCCTGGTTCTCGGCCGTGCCTGCCGTCGCCCGCAATTCATAGCATCCGTAGGGCCACCGGCTCTCGTCGGCGGGGCGGGCTGCCGGCGGGGCGGCGCGGGGATCCGGACAGGGCGTGTCCTGGAACACCGGGCGTCCGTTCTCCAGGCAGCGGAAGACCTGGGCGGCAGCGGGAGCGGCGGCCAGCGCCAGGCCGGAGGTGACCATCAGGAGCCGGAACACGGAGGCCGGACCGCGGCGACCCCGATCGAATGCCATGATCATTCCCATGCGGCAAGGAACTTCCGCCAGTGCTCCTGGGCCAGGGCACCGAGGTGCTGCTTCAGCAGCGCCACCTCCCGATCGTGCTCGGCGGGCGTCAGGATGCCCCGCATCTGCTGGAAGCGCAGGAATACCAGGTAGGTATTGACGACGTCGGTCTCGCAATAATCGCGGATCTCGTCGATGCGGCCCTCGTTCCAGGCCGACCACACGGCACCGCCATCCATGCCCAGCTTGCCGGGCAGGCCCATGAGCCTGGCCAATTCGTCCAGGGGAGCATTGGCCCGTGGCTGGTAAAGGGCCAGCAGGTCCATCAGGTCCAGATGGCGCGCGTGGTAACGGCTGATGTAGTTGTTCCACTTGAAGTCGCGGCTATCCCGGTAGTCGCCCTCCCCCATGTCCCAGTAGCGCTGCGCCGCGACGCCGTGGATCAGGCCCCGGTAGTGGAGCACGGGAAGGTCGAAGCCGCCGCCGTTCCAGGACACGAGCTGGGGCGTGTACTTCTCTATGCCCGTGAAGAAACGCTGGATGATCTCCCCTTCGGCGAGTTTCGGCTCCGCCAGGGACCAGACGTTCATGCCGTCCCCGTTGCGCAGGAAGCAGGAGATCACCGCCACGCGCTGCAGGTGATGGGGCAGGAAGTCGCTGCCGTTGCGCGCCCGCTGCTTCTGGAAGGCGAACTCGGCCGCCTCCGTGTCGGAAAGGGCGGCCGGGAGCCCGTGCAGGGCGCGGATTCCGGCCACGTCCGGAATGGTCTCGATGTCGAAGACGAGGATGGGCGTCACGGGTCGGTCCGGGTTCAGGGCTTCTGCTGCCAGGCGCCGGTGGCGCCCTGCACCCACCAGCGGGAAGGTGCACGGTCTATCCAGCGTTGCCCGAAGGTGGCGCGGATGTCCGGTTCCCAGCCCGGATTGCCGCTGGCCCGGGCAAGTTCCCGGTAGAGGGCGACGCGATCGGCGTTTTCCTCCGCCACCAGGGCGCCGGCCGCCTGGCGCTGGCCGGGACCCAGGACGCTGGCATCCCGGAGGACGACGCCGCCGTTGCGGGCCAGGGCCACCGCGCCGCTTTCGTACAAGGGCCTCAACCGGGCGTGCCGCTCGGACATGGCGGCGGTCAACCGGGCAATGGCCGGCGAGGCCAGGTCGATTTCCTCCGCCGCGACGACGCCCCCCCAGAGGGCCATGGAAACGGCGGCGGCACGCCAGTGCCTCATCGCGCCGCCTCCGACGCGGGCGCCTGCCCGCCGAAGGCCGGCGGCCGTTCGGGCGCACGCGATTGCCACACCTGGTCGATGATCCGGTCGGCGGCCTTCTCCACCGCCGAGGCCGGGAAATAGATGTTGATCGTGATGCAGCCGCCCGCCGATACGGCCAGGAAGGCCATGGCGCCCAGGGCGGGCCGTCGAAGCCGACGGCGAATCCAATACATCGGGATATCCCTCATTCGATCTCGGCCTTGACCCGACCTGCGATCACCGCCTGGATGCGGGACACCAGCAGGTTCCAATCGATCGCGCGATTGTAGCCGATGACCCTGACGGAGGGGATTCCGGCACCCTCGACCAGCAACTGTCCCTCGCCTTCGTCGGCCAGGCCCTGCAATCGGCAGACACCGCCCGCCAGGACGCAGCCGATGCCGATGCGCCGGTAGGAGAAGCTGCTCGCCAGGCCGGCCGGGCTGGCCTGCACCGCGTCGGCGCCGGCCGCCCCGCCGAGGGCGGAGATGTCGCGCAGGGCGCCTCGACTGATGCTGCGCGGATAGTCGCCCGGGCTGCTGCGGAAACTGGCGTCGAAACGCCTGGGCGACCAACCCTGCAGTTCCAGGCCGCGGATGTCGGCATCGAAGCGCCCCTCGATGCTGCCGAAGGAAAACGTGCGGGTCAGCAGGCCCAGGTCCAGGCCCCGGGCCTCGACGTCGGCGACGAAGCGCTGCCCGGGACGGAGGGGATCGACGACGCGCAGGTCGCTCGCCCGCAGGCGGCCGTCGAAGACCTCCATGTCCAGGGTCCCTTCCAGCGCGAGGAGGCGGTCGGCATAGGTGGCGCCGGGGATGCGGGCGCTCAGGCTTCCGCCCATGGCGGGAAGCTTCAGGGCGGAGGACAGCTTGGCCATGGAAACACCCTCGACGCCGCCGGCGAAGTGTCCGCGCCATCTGCCGGTATCGGGGTCGACGGTAGCCACCAGGTCGTCGATCCTCAGCCTGCCGTCCAGCAGCGGCATGTCCAGGCGGCCGATGGCCATGGCATGGCCGCGCAGGGTCGCGGCGATTCGGAAGCCGCCGACCGGAAGCTCGCCCAGGCGACCGCCGGCGATGCCGAATTCGGCCTCCGACGGCGTTGCCGGATCCCAGGGAATCCTGGCATTGATGCCCTCCAGTACCAGGTGCCCGGATTCGTCGGCCAGCCTGGCGTCCTCCAGCCCGGCGTAGAGGCTGCGCATCTGGCCGGCCGACCACTCGGCGGCGAAGCGCATGCTGCCGTCGGCGCGGAACCGGGGCGCACCGAACTGGTCGAGCCAGGGTTGCCCCCACTCCCGCATGGCGGTCTCCAGATCCAGGGATTCGGTGACGAAACCCCATCGATTCGGCGCGCCCCGCTCCCGGTCCCAACCCAGGCTGGCCGTCACGCCGCCGAGGCCCTCGAGATCCAGGCGGGCGAGATCGACCCGCAATTCCCGGTCGTCGAGTTCGCCTTCCGCCGTGATCCGGACGCCGCCCCGTCGGGTCCAGGGTGCCCAGTGCAGGACGCCGGCCGACCAGTCGGCGGCGGCGGACCAGGTCCAACCGGCCTCCCTCCGTTCGGCCCGGGCGGACACGTGCAGATCGATCCCGTCGCCGGCGATGTCACCCTCGGGGCCGGCGAATCGCAGGCCCCGCAGCGACAGGCTCAGGCCCGCCTGGCGCCGGTCGGCGACCAGGCGGAACTCGGCGAGGCCTTCCGGTTTCCAGCCGCGCATGCGCTTCACCAGGGGCGACCAGGCAAGGGCGTCGGCACCGGCGACCTCCAGTTCGAGGCGGCCATCCCGAGGCCGGTAGGAAAAGGAGAAAGGCAGGGCCGGACGGTCGGCACCGCGGGGACCGCCGCGGCGGATGCTGCCGCGCGGGCAGCGGATGCCGTCGCCGTCGATGGCGAAGCCCTGGCAATGCACCGCGAGGTCGCTGTATTCGACGCCGGCGATGCGCAGGCGGGCAAATCGGAGGTCGGCTTCGCCGCTGCCCAGGTCGTCGATCGTGACGGCGACGCCGTCGGCCTCGACGGCCGGATGGCGGATGTTCTCGAGGCTCATGACCAGCCCGGCGGCGACCGCCGGACAGGGGTCGAGGAAGAACAGGAGGGCGGCGGCCAGGCCGGCGAGTCGGCACCCTCCGGCCAACGCGGCCGGGGGTGCCGCGCCGCGACCGCAACGACGCTCAGGCGGGGAAAACGCCCGTCGTGAGGTAACGGTCGCCACGATCGCAGACAATGGTCACGACGACCGCATTCTCCAGTTCCCGGGCGACCCGCAGGGCCACGTGCAGGGCACCTCCCGACGAGACGCCGGCGAAGATGCCCTCCTCCCGGGCCAGCCGCCGGGTCATTTCCTCGGCCTCGGCCTGACTCACGGACTCGACCCGGTCGACGCGGCTGCGGTCGAAGATCTTCGGCAGGTAGGCCTCGGGCCACTTGCGGATGCCGGGAATCTGGGAACCGTCGGCGGGCTGGCAGCCGACGATGGCGATGGCGGGATTCCGCTCCTTCAGGAAGCGGGAGCAGCCCATGATGGTGCCCGTGGTCCCCATGCTGGAGACGAAGTGGGTGATCCGGCCGCCGGTATCGCGCCAGATTTCCGGCCCGGTGCCCTCGTAGTGGGCCAGCGGATTGTCGGGGTTGGCGAACTGGTCGAGCATGATGCCGCGTCCTTCGGCGACCATCTTCTCGGCCAGGTCCCGGGCCGCTTCCATGCCTCCCGCCCGCGGCGTCAGGATCATCTCGGCGCCGTAGGCCTTCATGGTCTGGACGCGCTCGATGCTCTGGTTCTCGGGCATGATCAGGACCATGCGGTAGCCGCCCATGGCGGCAGCCATGGCCAGGGCAATGCCGGTATTTCCGGAGGTCGCCTCGATCAGGGTGTCGCCGGGCCTGATGGTGCCCCGGGCCTCGGCCCGGGCGATCATGGACAGGGCCGGCCTGTCCTTCACCGAGCCGGCCGGGTTGTTGCCCTCCAGCTTGGCCAGGATGACGTTGTTCCTTCGCTCGTTGTCGGGCCCCGGCAGGCGCTTCAGCCTCACCAGGGGAGTGTTGCCGACGAAGTCCTCGAGGGCCTTGTCCATGTCCGCGCTCCGCCTCAGGATGCCTTCTGCATGTGCGCCACGTAGGCGGCCACGCCCTGCTCGACCGTCGCGAAGGGCGCCTCGTAGCCGGCGGCCCGCAGTTGCGTCAGGTCGGCCTCGGTATAGCTCTGGTACTTGCCCTTGAGGGCCTCGGGGAAGGCGACGTACTCGATGATGCCCTCGGCCTGAAGTTCGGCCAGGGTACGGGTCGCCATTCCCTCGGCGGACCGGCAGGCATTGACGGTGGCCACTGCCACGTCGTTGAAGCTCTGGGCGCGGCCGGTGCCCAGGTTGTAGATGCCGGAGACGCCGCTCTCCAGGAAATGCAGGTTCACCTTCACCACGTCGTCGATGAAGACGAAGTCGCGGCGCTGCTCGCCGTTGGCATAACCGGCCGTGCCCTGGAACAGGCGCACCTTGCCCTCGGCCCGGTACTGGTTGAAGAAATGGAAGGCGACGGAGGCCATGCGCGCCTTGTGCTGCTCCCGGGGTCCATAGACGTTGAAATAGCGGAAGCCGGTGATCTGGGCGCCGGCGTCGGTGAGCCGCCGGCGGACGATCTGGTCGAAGAGGAACTTCGAGTATCCATAGACGTTCAGGGGCGACTCGAACTCGCGCTCCTCGCGGAACACGCCGCCACCGCCGTAGACCGAGGCCGACGAGGCATAGAGGAAGGGCACCCGCTGGTCCTGGCACCAGTCCATCAGGTCCAGGGAATAGCGGTAGTTGTTCTCCATCATGTAGCGGCCGTCGGTCTCCATGGTGTCGGAGCACGCTCCCTGGTGGAAGACCGCCTCGACGCCGTCGTCGAAGTAGCCGTCGGCCACCAGGGCCATGAAGCTCTCCTTGTCCAGGTAGTCGGCGACCTCGCAATCCACGAGGTTGCGGAACTTGTCCGCCCGCTTCAGGTTGTCCACCGCGATGATGTCGGTGATGCCCTTGTCGTTGAGGGCCTTGACCAGGTTGGCGCCGATGAAGCCGCAGGCGCCCGTGACGATGGTGTACATGGAATCTCCGCTTTGCCGTCCCGGCCGGGGACGGCCGGTCTGTCGTTGGAACCGGGCCGGCAAGCCGCCGCACGTCCCCGCCCCCAGCCCGGGGCGGGCGACACCCGGTCATTTTATGCGCAGGCGGCCTCCAGTTCGGCCCGGCTGCAGGTGGCGGTGCCCAACTTGCCGACGACGACGCCGGCCGCCTTGTTGGCCAGGCCCATGGCCGTCGGCAGGTCCAGGCCCGCCGCCATCATAACCGCCAGGGTGCCGATCACGGTGTCGCCGGCGCCGGACACGTCATAGACTTCCCGCGCCACGGCCGGTTCGTGGTGCGCCCCGTCGGCGGTGAACAGGGTCATGCCTTCCTCGGAACGGGTGACCAGCAGCCCCTCGAGGCCGAGGTCGCGGCGCAGGCGCTCGGCCTTGGCGGCCAGGGTCGCCTCGTCGCCCCAGCGGCCGACGACCTGGCGCAGTTCGGCCCGGTTGGGCGTCAGCAGGGTGGCGCCGCGATAGCGCTCGTAGTCCTCGCCCTTGGGGTCCACCAGGACCGGTTTGCCGGCCTCCCTAGCCAGGCGGATCATATCGCCGATGTGGGCCAGGCCGCCTTTGCCGTAATCGGACAGGATCACCACCCGGCAGCCGGGCAGCCGCTCCGCGTAGTCGGCCAGCTTGGCCTTGAGGACTTCGTGGTTGGGCGAGTTCTCGAAATCGATGCGCAGCAATTGCTGCTGGCGTGCCACGACCCGAAGCTTGACGGTGGTCGAGATCTGGACGTCCTCGTGCAGGCTGGAATCCACGCCGGCGTCGCGCAGCAGGCGCGCCAGGGCCGCCCCGGCCTCGTCGGCGCCGACCACCGAAAGCAGGGTGCTCGGCGAACCCAGGGCCACGCAATTGCGAGCCACGTTGGCGGCGCCGCCGGGCCGCTCTTCGGAGCGGTCCACCTTGACGACGGGGACCGGCGCCTCGGGGGATATCCGGGAGACGTCGCCGAACCAGTAGCGATCGAGCATCACGTCGCCGACGACGAGGATGGGGGCATGGGAGGTATCGGGCAGTTTCATGGCCATGGGGTGGGGCGGCCGCGTCAGGGCGCCAGGTCGAATTCCTCGGTGCGCCGCGGCGGGAAGGATTCCCAGCCGCCGCAGGCCGGGCATCGCCAGTAGAACTGGCGGGCCTTGAAACCGCACTCGTCGCAGCGGTAGCGGGCGACACGGCGGGTGTGGCCGTGGATCAGGTTGCGGATCAGTTCCAGGTCGGCCCGCCGTTCCACGGGGGAGACCAGGATCTGGGCCTCGAGCAGCTTGTCCAGCCCGAGGAGGGTGGGATTTCGGCGAAGTTCGTCGCGCACCAGCTTGTAGGCGGCCTCGGCGCCGCCGGATTCCAGTTCCGCCTGGAAGACTTCGTCCAGCAGGTCCAGGGACGGATGGCGTTCGAGGTAGCCGCGCAGCAACTGCGTGCCCGGCTCGGCACGGCCGACCTTGCGGTGGGCTTCCATGAGCTTGCCGGCCACCAGGGCCAGGTAGACGGGGTCCTGGCCCTCGACGCGCTTCCAGGCCTCGATGGCCGTTTCCGCATCGTTCTCGCTCCAGGCCAGATCGCCCTGGAGGATGGCGGCGCGCACGCACTTGCGGTGGTTGGCCAGCGCCTCCTCGAGCATGCCGCGGGCCTCGGCGGACCTCCCGTGGAGGATCTCGCCGGAGGCGAGTTCGCAGTAGAACTGGGCCATCTTGCGCCGCCACAGGTGGTCGGCATGATCGGGCATGGCCTGGGCGATGGTGATCGCCTTGCCCCATTCCTTCTCCTGCTGGTAGATCTCCAGCAGGCATTTCAGGGCCTCCTCGTCGTGGGACGTCCCCCGCAGCCGGACGAAGATTTCCTCGGCCCGGTCGAGCAGGCCGGCCTTCAGGTAGTCCTGGCCCAGTTCGGCCAGGGCCTGCAGGCGCTGGGGCTCGGACAGTCCATCGCGATCGATCAGGTTCTGGTGCATGCGGATCGCCCGATCGGTTTCGCCGCGCCGGCGGAACAGGCTGCCGAGGGCGAAGTGCAGTTCGACCGTCTCCGGGTCCACGCGGGCCGCCTCGATGAAGGCCTCGATGGCCTTGTCGGGCTGTTCGTTGAGCAGGAAGTTGAGTCCCTTGAAATAGGAGCGGGGCAGCGCCTGGGACTCGCGGATCACATGCTTGATGTCGATGCGTGCCGCCACCCAGCCCATGACGAAGAAGGCGGGCAGTGCGAGCAGCCACCAGAGTTCGATTCCCATCAGCCGGCCTCCTCCCCCGAGGCGCGCTTCAAGCGCGAGATGTCCCGGCGCTGGCGCACCAGGGTGACCAGGGCCGCAGTGACGCCGACGACGGTGCCGGCCGCGAATGCGGCGAGAATGACCAGCGAAAGCGGGGCCACCACGCCGGTGTCGAGGAAGAAGCGCAGCTCGACGGCGCGATCGTTCTTGATCGCGAGCCCGAGCAGCAGCACGAAGGCCACCCCCCGCAGCAACCAGACCAGAACTCGCATCATCGGGAGCCGGATTCCTCGACAGGCATGAAAAAAGGCGACACCCCCCCAGGGGCGCCGCCTTGCAACCACTGGGCGATCATGGCGTCAGGTGGTCTCGTCCACCCGCTCCCGCAATTCCTTGCCGGCCTTGAAATGGGGCACGTACTTTTCCGGTACCTGCACCTTCTCCCCCGACTTGGGATTGCGCCCCGTCCGCGGCGGCCGGTAGTTGAGGGCAAAGCTGCCGAAACCGCGGATCTCGATGCGATCGCCCCGGGCCAATGCCGTGGTCATCGCATCGAGGATCATCTTGACCGCGAAGTCGGCGTCCTTCGCCACCAGTTGCGGGAAGCGGGCCGCCAGCCTGGCAATCAACTCGGACTTGGTCATGATCGCGCCTGCCGGACGTGATTACTGCTGGTTGAGCTTGGCCTTCAGCAGGGCGCCGAGGTTCGTGGTGCCGCTGCTGGCGGACGAGGTGTCGGCGGCCAGCTTCTGCATGGCCTCGTTCTGTTCCGCCTGGTCCTTGGCCTTGATCGACAGGTTGATCGAGCGGGACTTGCGATCCACGTTGATGATCATGGCCTCGACCGAGTCGCCCTCCTTGTAGAGGCTGCGCAGGTCCTCGATGCGATCCCGGGAGGCTTCGGAAGCCCTCAGGTAACCCTCGATGTCGCCGCCCAGGTCGATGACGGCACCCTTGGCGTCCACGCTCTTCACCTTGCCCGGAACGACGCTGTTCTTGTCGTGGGTGGCGATGAAGCTGGTGAAGGGGTCGCCCTCGAGCTGCTTGATGCCCAGGGAGATGCGCTCCTTTTCGACGTCGATGGACAGCACCAGCGCCTCGATCTCGTCGCCCTTCTTGTAGTTCTGCTTGGCGTCCTCGCCGGCCATGGACCAGGAGAGGTCGGACAGGTGCACGAGGCCGTCGATGCCGCCGGGCAGGCCGATGAAGATGCCGAAGTCGGTGATGGACTTGATGGCGCCGCGGACCTTGTCGCCCTTCTTGTGGTTCATGGCGAAATCTTCCCACGGGTTGGCCATGCACTGCTTCATGCCGAGGGAAATGCGGCGACGCTCCTCGTCGATCTCGAGGATCATGACCTCGACCTCGTCACCCAGTTGGACGACCTTGGTCGGGTGGATGTTCTTGTTGGTCCAATCCATCTCGGAGACGTGCACCAGGCCCTCGATGCCCTGCTCGATCTCGACGAAGGCGCCGTAGTCGGTCAGGTTGGTCACCTTGCCGAACAGGCGGGTGCCGGAGGGATAGCGGCGGCCGATGCCCACCCACGGGTCTTCGCCCAGCTGCTTCATGCCCAGGGAGACGCGGTTCTTCTCCTGGTCGAACTTGAGCACCTTGGCGGTCACCTCGTCGCCGACCGTGAGCACTTCGCTCGGGTGGCGGACGCGGCGCCAGGCCAGGTCGGTGATGTGCAGCAGGCCGTCGATGCCGCCCAGGTCCACGAAGGCGCCGTAGTCGGTGATGTTCTTGACCACGCCCTTGACGATGGTGCCTTCCTGCAGGCTCTCCAGGAGCTTCTGGCGCTCCTCGCCCATGTTGGCTTCCAGCACGGCGCGGCGGGAGAGGACCACGTTGTTGCGCTTGCGGTCGAGCTTGATGACCTTGAAGTCGTATTCCTTGCCCTCGAAGGGGGTGGTGTCCTTGACGGGACGGGTGTCCACCAGGGAGCCGGGCAGGAAGGCGCGGATGCCGTTGGTCATGACGGTGAGGCCGCCCTTGACCTTGCCGGTGATGACGCCCTTGACCAGGATGCCGTCGTTCAGGGCCTTGTCGAGGTCGTTCCAGGCAGCGATGCGCTTGGCCTTGTCGCGGGACAGGCGGGTCTCGCCGTAGCCGTCCTCGAGCATCTCGATGGCGACCTGCACGAAGTCGCCGGGGTTGGCCTCGACCTCGCCCCGGTCGTTCTTGAATTCGTCGACCGAAATGAAGGATTCGGATTTGAGGCCCGCGTTCACGACCACGAAATTCTGGTCGACGCGGACGATTTCAGCCGTGATGACTTCGCCGGCGCGCATTTCCTGGCGCGACAGGCTCTCCATGAAGAGGGCTTCGAAGGATTCGTTCGGGTTCACGGCGGCGGTTGCAGCGGACATAGATTGGATTTCCGAAATACCGCCCCCGGGAGGACGGGCTGGTTGCACATTGCCGCATCGACCGGGCGGCCGACGCGACGCCTTTGCCGGCGCTGCCACGCTGGGCGGCGCCCTTGCCACGATTTGTTGCGAGTTGCCACTACTTGCTACGACTTGCCACTACTTGCCACGTACAGCCAGGACTGCTTTCTACTGTTTCGGCAGCTTCCGCCGGACGATGTCCAGCACGGCGCTCACCGCTTCCTCGATGCCCATGTCGGTGGTGTCCACCCGCTCGGCATCGTCGCATTGCCGCAGGGGCGCGACGCTTCTCGCGGCGTCGCGGGCATCACGCTCCCGCAGGTCCTGCAAAAGGGCGTGAATGTTAGCAGGCATTCCCTTGTCGATCAACTGTTTATGCCGCCGTTCGGCGCGCGCCTCGGCGCTCGCGGTCAGGAAGACCTTGGCCGGCGCATCGGGAAACACCACGGACCCCATGTCGCGCCCGTCGGCCACTAGGCCCGGCGCCTGCCGATAGGCCCGCTGGCGGTCC
This sequence comes from Pseudomonadota bacterium, assembly GCA_052035955.1. Classification (GTDB taxonomy): domain Bacteria; phylum Pseudomonadota; class Gammaproteobacteria; order Burkholderiales; family Rhodocyclaceae; genus JAEUNJ01. The sequence continues at coordinate 48,950 of JBPOHD010000017.1, read as the reverse complement.
AGCAGGGCGGCCCGGACGGACGGCAGGGCGGCCACCCTGGAAGCGCCGACGCCCACCTCCTCGGCGCGGATGGCGTCGGTGACGTCGTCGCCGGCCAGGAGGATCCGGTCGCCCGCGAACTCGGCCGGCAGTGCCGCCGCGACGGCGGCCACGCCGGCCTCGTCGTCCGGCGCCACCCCGGCGCGCAGGGCCGCCAGGGCCGTGAGCCGGTAGAGGGCGCCGCTGTCGAGGAAGTGGAAGCCCAGGGCCTCCGCGACGCGCTGGGCCACCGTCCCCTTGCCCGAGGCCGAGGGGCCGTCGATGGCGACCACGGGCGCGGTCACCCGCAGGAAATGCTCGAAATACTCCGGGAAGGTCTTGCCCACGCAGCCGGGGTCGAGGATGCGCACCGGCACGCCGCCCAGGGCGGCGAGCGAGAAGCACATGGCCATCCGGTGGTCGTCGTAGGTGGCGATGGCGGCGCCGGGCAGCAGGGCCGCCGGCGGCGAGATGCGCAGGAAGTCCGCCCCCTCTTCCACCTCCGCCCCGAGCTTGCGTAGTTCGGCGGCCATGGCGGCGATGCGGTCGGTCTCCTTGACCCGCCAGGAGGCGATGTTGCGCAACCGGCAGGGACCGTCGGCGAACAGGGCGCAGACGGCCAGGGTCATGGCGGCGTCGGGGATGTGGTTCAGGTCCAGGTCGAAGGCCTTCAGCTTTCCGGACGGGGGTCCGCTCGCTTCGATCCAGTTGTCGCCCATGGCGACCCGGGCGCCGAGCTTCTCCAGTTCGACGGCGAAGGCCACGTCGCCCTGGATGCTGGCCCGCCCCACTCCCTCCACCCGCACGGGACCGCCGGCGATGGCCCCGGCGGCAAGGAAATAGGAGGCCGAGGAGGCGTCGCCCTCCACGTGCAGCGGGCCCGGGCTGCGGTAGCCCGGGGACGCGGGGATGCGGAAGCGCGCCCAGCCCTCCCGTTCGACCGCGACACCGAAGCGGGCCATCAGGTTCAGGGTGATCTCGACGTAGGGCTTGGAGATCAATTCCGTCGTCATCTCGATCACCGCCTCCCGGCCGGTCAGCGGCAGGGCCATGAGCAGCGCCGTCAGGAACTGGGAGGAGACGTCGCCACGGACGCGGATCGGGCCGTCGAGGCGTATCGCCGCCGGGCGGATCTCCAGGGGCGGAAAGCCCTCGTTGCCCCCGTAGCGCACGTCGGCGCCGATCTGCCGCAAACCATCCACCAGGTCGCCGATGGGCCGCTCGTGCATGCGGGCGACGCCGGAGAGTCGATAGCGCCCCCCGGAAAGGGCCAGGGCGGCGGTCATGGGCCGGAAGGCCGTGCCGGCATTGCCGAGGAAGAGGTCGGCTTCCCTGACCGGGAACGTTCCGCCGGCACCGGTGATCCGCCAGGCCGATCCGCCCAGGGACTCGACGGCGATGCCCAGGGCCTTCAGCGCCGCGAGCATCACCCGCGTGTCGTCGGAGTCGAGCAGGTCGCGGATCTCGGTGACGCCCGAGGCGAGGGCGGCCAGCAGCAGGCAGCGGTTGGAGATGCTCTTGGAGCCGGGCAGGCGCACGGGACCGGCGGCAAGCCGAAGGGGCGGCAGGTCGAGGGTTTCCATGGTCATTCCCCCGGGGGCGGGGTCAGGGAATCGATCCAGGCGTCGCGCCGGGCCCGGGCCGTGGCGAACATGGCCTCCAGGCCGGGACCGTCGGCGGAGGCCAGCAGGACGCGGGTCTCCAGGAGTTCGGCCATGTAGGCGTCGAGTTCCTTCAACAGGGCCTGCCGGTTGGCCAGGCAGATGTCCCGCCACATTTCCGGATGGCTGCTGGCGATGCGCGTGAAGTCGCGGAAGCCGCCGGCGGCGAAGCCGAAGAGCTGTTCCGAATTGGTCCGCCCGGCCAGGTCGTGGACCAGGGCATAGGCCAGCAGGTGGGGCAGATGGCTGACGGCGGCGAAGACGCCGTCATGCTCCCCCGGGGCCAGTTCGGACACCCGGGCGCCGCAGGCTTCCCAGGCGGCGCGGACCCGGGCGACCGATTCGGGTGCGTTCTCCGGCAAGGGGGTCAGCACGACGCGCTTGCCCTCGTAAAGCCCGGCCAGGGCGGCGGCGACGCCGCTCTTCTCCGCGCCGGCAATGGGGTGGCCGGGCACGAACTGGCCGATGCGGGGGCCAAAGGCGGTGCGGGCCGCAGCCACCACGTCGGCCTTGGTGGAGCCGCCGTCGGTGACCAGGGTATCGGGGCCCAGGTGGGGCACCAGGGCGGCCATCACCGGCGCCATCTGGCCCACCGGCATGCCCAGCAGGACCAGGTCCGCCCCGGCCAGGGCGCCCCCCCAGTCGGCGGCGATCCGGTCGATGACGCCCAGGCGCCGGGCCTCCTCCAGGGGCTCCCGGGTGCGGCCCAGGCCCACCACCTCGCCCACCGCGCCGGCTGCTTTCAGGGCCAGCGCGAAGGACCCGCCTATCAGCCCGACGCCGCAGATGACGATCTTGTTCACGTTGAAAAACCTTTCACCGCGGAGGACACGGAGGACTCAGAGAAATTCGTTTTCGCTCTCCCGACCCGGAAATGCAAGAACGATTCAATCGCGCACGGCCCCGGTTGGAAATGGCAATTCTCGAATGGTATGCATTTCTCCGGGTCCTCTGCGTCCTCTGCGTCCTCTGCGTCCTCTGCGTTGAACGCCTTTCACAACGCCTTTTCCAGCGCTGCCAGGAAGTGCTCGTTCTCGTCGGGCAGGCCGATGGTGACGCGCAGGTGGTTGGGGAGGCCGTAGCCGCCGATGGGCCGGACGATGACGCCCTGCTGGAGCAGCTTCTGGTTCACGGCGGCGCCGTCGGCGACGCCGAAAGTGACGAAGTTGCCGTGGGACGGAATGTGCTCCAGGCCGAGCCGCTTGAGCCCGGCGACGATCTGCGCCATGCCGCGCCGGTTGAGGTCGAAGCTCTCGGCGAGGAAGACATGGTCGTCGAGGGCCGCCACGGCAGCGGCCAGCGCCAGGTTGTTCACGTTGAAGGGCTGGCGGATGCGGTTCATCAGGTCCGCCACCTCGGGCGACGCGACCCCGTAGCCGACCCGCAATCCCGCCAGGCCATACACCTTCGAGAAGGTGCGGGTGATGACCAGGTTGGGAAACTCCTTCACCCAGGGCAGGGTGTCCACCCGGTCCCCCGACGGCAGGTATTCGTTGTAGGCCTCGTCCAGCACCACCGCCACGTCGGCGGGCACGGAGGCGATGAAGGCCTTCACGTCCGCATAGGGCAGGAAGGTGCCGGTCGGGTTGTTGGGATTGGCGATCCAGACCACGCGGGTATCGGCCCGGATGAGGCTGCGCATGGCGGCGAGGTCGTGGCCGTAATGCTTGGCCGGCGCGACGAGGCATTCGGCCCCCGCCGTCATGGTGGCGAGCGGATACACGGCGAAGGCATGGCGGGAGAAGACGGCCGAGCGGCCGGGCGCCAGGAAGACCCGGGCCGCGATGTCGAGCACGTCGTTGGAGCCGTTGCCGAGGACGATCTGCGCCATCGGCAGGCCCAACCGGTCGGCCAGGGCCTTCGCCAGTTCGAACTGGTCCGGATAGCGCTCGATGCCGGCGATGGCCGCCTCGACGGCCGCCCGGGCCTTCGGGCTCATGCCGAGGGGATTCTCGTTGGACGCCAGCTTGACGATGCGCTCCACCGGAATGCCCATCTGCCGCGCCAGCTCCGTGATGGGCTTGCCGGGGATGTAGGGAGAGATGGCGCGCACGTAATCCGGCGCCGATTGGGCGATGTTCATGTTGTTGGTCATGGAAAAAACCTTCCTTTCACCGCAAAGACGCCAAGGCCGCAATGGGCCGCAAAGAAGCCCTGGAAACCGGAAACCATCCCCGCGGTCTCCCCATGCCCCGACGGAACCTTGCGCTCTTTGCGCCCTCGCGACCTTGCGCTGGAGCTTCTTTCACCGATCACCGGTCGGCACGGGGATAGGAACCGAGCTCCTTCAGGAAGCCCGCGCGGCCGCGAAGTTCCTCCAGCGCGGCCGCCACTTCCGGCTCCTCCCGGTGGCCCTCCACGTCGATGAAGAAGACATACTCCCAGCGGCTGCCTCCGAAGCCCCGGGCAGGCCGGGACTCGAAGCGGCTCATGGACACCTTGTGGACCGACAGCGGCACGAGCAGGTCGTGGACGGCACCCGGCTTGTTCTGGGCGGAACAGACGAAGGAGGTCTTGTCCAGGCCCGACGGACCCGCGTCATGGCCGGCCAGGACCAGGAAGCGGGTCGTGTTGTTCGGATCGTCCTCGATGCTCCCGGCCAGGATGTCGAGGCCATAGAACTGGGCGGCGGCTTCGCCGGCGATGGCGCAGGACTCGGGATCCTCGGCGGCCATGCGGGCGGCCTCGGCGTTGCTCGCCACCGGCACCCTCGGCAGGGCCGCCAGGTTGCGGTTCAGCCATTCGTGGCACTGGGCCAGCGACTGGGCATGGGAATAGAGGCGCCTGACCGACTGGAGGCTCGCAGCCTTGGAGAGCAGGTTCTGGTGGATGCGCAGGTTCACCTCGCCGCAAACCTTGAGGGGCGAGGTCAGCATCAGGTCGAGGGTGCGGCCGACGGCGCCCTCGGTGGAGTTTTCCACGGGCACCACGGCATAGTCGGCATTGCCGGACTCGACGGCCCGGAAGACGTCGTCGATGGCCGAGCACGGGGTCAGGTTCGGCCCCGAGCCGAAGTGCTTCTTGGCGGCGGTTTCCGAGAAGGTGCCGGCCGGCCCGAGGTAGGCCACCCGCAGGGGCTGTTCCAGGGCCAGGCAGGCGGACATGATCTCGCGGAAAATCTGCCGCACGGCCCCCTCAGGGAGCGGACCGGGATTGTCGCCGGCGATCCGGCGCAGCACCTGGGCCTCGCGCTCGGGCCGGTAGATGTTGCCCTTCTTGATCTCGCCGATGCGGTGGGCCAGCTGCGCCCGCTCGCTGATCAGCCGCAGGACCTGGTCGTCGATGCGGTCGATGCCGTCGCGCAGGCGCCCCAGTTCTTCCTTTTCGTCAGCCATCCAACCCCCGTCGGAGAATATTCGGGCGGCGACCCGGGGCAGGAACTCCCGGATGCGCCGCCCGCGCCGGTGTCAGGATTCGACCGGCAGGTAACGGACGTGCAGCACGCCCTCGATCTTCGCGATGGCGTCGACCACCTTCTTCGGCACCTTGCTATCCACGTCCACCAGGGTGTAGGCCACGTCGCCCTTCGACTTGTTCATCATGTTGTGGATGTTGAGCTTGGCCTCGGCCATGGCGGTCGAGATCTGGCCCACCATGTTGGGAACGTTGGCGTTGGCGATGGCGAGGCGGAAACCCGATTCGCGCGGCATGACCACGTTGGGGAAATTCACCGCGTTCTGGATGTTGCCGTCCTGGAGGAAGTCGCGCACTTGGTCGGCCACCATGGCCGCGCAGTTCTCCTCGGCCTCGGCGGTGGAGGCGCCCAGGTGGGGCAGGGCGATGACCTTCGGGTGGTTGTTCACGTGGGCGCTGGGAAAATCGCAGACGTAGGTCGAGAGTTTCTTGGACTCGAGGGCCGCCAGCACCGCCGCCTCCTCGACCACGCCCTCGCGGGCGAAGTTGAGCAGCACGGCGCCGTGCTTCATGGTTTCAAGCGACTTGGCGTTGATCATCTTGCGCGTTGCATCGACCAGGGGCACGTGCAGGGTCATGAAGTCGGCGTGTTTGAGCACGTCGTTCAGGGTATTGGCCTTCTTCACCTGGGAAGGCAGGCTCCAGGCGGCATCGACCGTGATCTCCGGGTCGTAGCCGATCACGTGCATGCCCATCTTGATGGCGGCGTCGGCCACCAGGCAGCCGATCTTGCCGAGGCCGATGACGCCGAGGGTATGGCCCGCCAGCTCGTAGCCGGCATAGGTCTTCTTGCCGCCCTCGACCTTCTTCTCCATCTCGGGATCCGCCGGATCCAGGCCGGAGACGAACCTCATGGCGCCGCCGATGTTGCGGGCGGCCATCAGCATGCCGGCCAGGACGAGTTCCTTGACCGCGTTGGCGTTCGCCCCGGGAGCGTTGAATACCGGCACGCCGCGGGCGGACATGGCCTTGACGGGAATGTTGTTGGTCCCCGAGCCGGCCCGGCCGATGGCCAGGACGCTCTTCGGAATGTCCATGGCATGCATGTCCGCGGAACGGACCAGGATGGCATCGGGCTTGGCGATCTCCTTGCCGGTGACGTAGCGCTCGGCAGGCAGGCGCTTCAGTCCGGTGGCGGAGATGGCATTGAGGATGAGGATCTGGAATTGGTCAGCCATGATGTGATCAGCCCTTGGAAGCCGCGAATTCCTTCATGTACTCCACCAGCGCCCTGACGCCCTCGATGGGCATGGCGTTGTAGATGGAGGCCCGCATGCCGCCGACGGAGCGATGGCCCTTCAGCTGCACCATGCCGCGCGCCTTGGCACCCTTGAGGAACTCCTCGTCGAAGGCCGCATCCTTGAGGGTGAAGGGAACGTTCATGCGGGAGCGGTCCGCCTTGGCGACCGGGTTCCGGTAGAAGTCGGTGGAATCCAGGTAGTCGTAGAGCAGTCCGGCCTTCTCGACGTTGCGCTGCTCGGCCGCGGCCAGGCCACCGGTCCTCTTGAGGAGCTGGAACACCAGCCCTGCGATGTAGATCGCATAGGTGGGCGGCGTGTTGTACATCGAATCCGCGTCGGCGTGGATCTTGTAGTCCAGCATGGTCGGCGGGGTCGGGACGGCCTTGCCGATCAGGTCGTCGCGGACGATGACGATGGTTAGCCCCGCCGGGCCGATGTTCTTCTGGGCGCCGGCATAGATGAGGCCGTACCGGGACACATCCACCGGCTTCGACAGGATGTTGGACGACATGTCGCAGACCAGCGGAACCTCGCCAGTGTCCGGCGTCCAGTGGAACTCGACGCCGCCGATGGTCTCGTTGGCGGTGTAATGGACGTAGGCGGCATCCTTGTCGAGCTTCCAGTCGGCCTGGGCCGGGGCGTAAGAGAAGCTCTTGTCCTCGGCGCTGGCGGCCACGTTCACGTGGCAGAAGGCCTTGGCTTCCTTGATCGCCTTCTTGGCCCACTCGCCGGTATGCACGTAGTCGGCGCCCGCCTTCCCGCGCAGCAGGTTGATGGGGATCATCTCGAACTGCAGGGTGGCGCCGCCCTGGAGGAAGAGCACCTTGTAGTTGGCGGGGATGCCCATCAGCTCGCGCAGGTCGGCCTCGGCGGCTTCGGCAATGCCGATGAATTCCTTGCCCCGGTGGCTCATTTCCATGACCGACTGGCCTGAACCACGCCAATCGAGCATCTCCTCGGCAGCCTGCTTCAGGACTTCTTCGGGCAGCGCGGCGGGGCCGGCGCTGAAATTGAACACTCGGGCCATGCGATTACTCCTCTTCGTCGGTTTCGATAACTTTCTCGATGCCGGCCAGACGGGTGCCGTCATCGAGGGAAATCAGTGTCACGCCCTGGGCGGAGCGGCTGGTCTCGCGCACCTGCTGGACCTTGGTGCGGATCATCACGCCGCCGGTGGAAATCAGCATCACTTCGTCGTCGGGCCGGACCAGCACCGCGCCGACGACCTTGCCGTTGCGCTCCGACGTGCTGATGGCGATCATGCCCTTGGTGCCGCGGCCGTGCTTCGTATATTCGGCGATGGGGGTGCGCTTGCCGAAACCGTTCTCGGTGGCGGTGAGCACGTTCATCTCCTCGCCCTGGGCGACCAGCATGCAGATGACGCTCTGTTCGTCCTCGAGCATCATGCCGCGCACGCCGCGGGCGGTGCGGCCCATGGGACGCACGTCGCCCTCCTCGAAGCGAACGGCCTTGCCGGCGTCGGAAAAGAGCATGACGTCGCAGGCACCGTCGGTGATGGAGACGCCGATCAGGTAGTCGCCGTCGTCCAGGGCAACGGCGATGATGCCCGCCTTGCGGGGATTCGAGAACTCGGTCAGCGGGGTCTTCTTCACCGTGCCCATGGCCGTGGCCATGAAGACGAAATGGTTCTCGTCGAACTCCTTGACCGGCAGGATGGCCGTGATCTTCTCGTTCTCCTCCAGGGGGAAGAGATTGACGATGGGCTTGCCGCGCGAGCCGCGGGTGCCTTCCGGCACTTCGTAGACTTTGAGCCAGTAGACGCGGCCCCGGCTGGAGAAGCAGAGGATGTAGTCGTGGGTGTTGGCGATGAACAGCCGGTCCACGAAATCGTCTTCCTTGATGTCGGCCGCCTTCTTGCCGCGGCCACCGCGCTTCTGGGTCCGGTAGTCGTCCAGGGGCTGGCGCTTGACGTAGCCGGTGTGGGACAGGGTGACGACCATGTCCTCCCGGGCAATCAGGTCCTCGAGGTTGATGTCGGCGGTCTGGAGGACGATCTCGGAGCGCCGCTTGTCGCCGAACTGGGTCTTGATGGCGGCCAGTTCGTCGCCGATGATGCGGGTGATGCGCTCGGGCCGCGCGAGGATGTCCAGCAGGTCGGCGATCTGCTCCATGACTTCCTTGTACTCGCTGACGATCTTGTCCTGCTCGAGGCCCGTCAGGCGTTGCAGGCGCAGTTCCAGGATGGCCTGGGCCTGGGCGTCGGAGAGCAGGTAGCCGCGCCGGGAGAGGCCGAATTCGGGCGCCAGCCCTTCCGGCCGGGAGGCCTCCGCGGAAGCCCGGGCGAGCATCTCCTCGACCAGGGCCGAGCGCCAGGTGCGGGCCATCAACTCCCGCTTGGCATCGGCCGGCGTCGGCGCCGCCTTGATCAGGGCGATGATCTCGTCCACGTTGGACAGCGCGACGGCCAGGCCTTCCAGCAGGTGGCCCCGCTCCCGCGCCTTGCGCAATTCGAACACGGTGCGCCGCGTCACCACCTCGCGCCGATGGGACAGGAAGCACTCCAGCATCTGCTTGAGGTTCAGCAACTGCGGGCGGCCATCGACCAGGGCCACCATGTTCATGCCGAAAGTATCCTGGAGCTGGGTCTGCTTGTAGAGGTTGTTGAGCACCACCTCGGGCACTTCGCCGCGCTTGAGTTCGATCACCACGCGCATGCCGGACTTGTCCGACTCGTCCTGAAGGTGGGAGATTCCCTCGATCTTCTTTTCGTTGACCAGTTCGGCGATCTTCTCGAGCAGGGACTTCTTGTTCACCTGGTAGGGCAGCTCGTCGACGATGATGGCCTGCCTGTTGCCCTTCTCGAGGTCCTCGAAATGGGTGCGGGCGCGCATGACGACGCGGCCCCGGCCGGTGAGGTAGCCTTCGCGCACCCCAGACAGGCCATAGATGAGGCCGGCGGTGGGAAAGTCCGGCGCCGGGACGATCTTGATCAGGTCCTCGATGTCGATGGCCGGGTTGTCGAGCAGGGCCAGGCAGGCATCCACCACTTCCACCAGGTTGTGGGGCGGGATGTTGGTGGCCATGCCGACGGCGATGCCGGCGCTGCCATTGATCAGCAGGTTGGGGATCTTCGAGGGCAGGACCGTGGGTTCCTGTTCCTTGCCGTCGTAGTTGGGCTGGAAATCGACGGTTTCCTTGTCGATGTCTGCCGTCAGTTCGGAGGCGATGCGGTCGAGGCGGCACTCGGTGTAACGCATCGCCGCCGCATTGTCGCCGTCGATGGAACCGAAGTTGCCCTGCCCGTCCACCAGCGTGTAGCGCAGGGAGAAGTCCTGGGCCATGCGGACCAGGGTGTCGTAGATCGCCGAGTCGCCGTGGGGGTGGTATTTGCCCATCACGTCGCCGACCACCCGGGCGCACTTCACGTAGGGCCTGTTCCAGGCGATGTTGGCCTCGTGCATGGCGAAAAGCACGCGCCGATGGACCGGTTTCAGGCCATCCCGCACGTCCGGCAGGGCCCGCCCCACGATCACGCTCATGGCGTAGTCGAGGTAGGAGTGGCGCATCTCCTCTTCGAGGCTGATGGGCAGGGTTTCTTTGGCGAAGGACGTCATGGCGGGCGGGGGATCCTGCGGGGTCGGGCGCGGCTAGAGAGGCACTGTCGGAGCGACGAGGCGACGGCGTGAAAAGACCGCGATTTTAGCATGGCGGGGTCCCTCGCCGGGGTCCGCCGCGCGCTCCGGAAGACCCGTCCGCGACATCCCCGGCCGGCTTCCGGCGACATCGCAGGTTTCGACGCTAAGCCATTGTCGGAAAGATTTTTTTCCGGTCTAATCGCGCCCATGTCGCGCGAAACCCAGCCCCCCGGGGGACCCCGGGCCATCGACCTGATCCTGGAGGCCGGATGGGTGGTCCCGGTGCGTCCCGCAGCCGAGGCCCTGGCCGGCCACGCAGTCGCCATCGATGGCGGCCGGATTCTCGACGTACTGCCGGCCGCCGAGGCGGCGCACCGCTATTCGCCCAGGGTCCGGGAAAGCCTGCCCGGGCACGTGCTGATCCCGGGACTGGTCAATCTGCATACCCATGCCGCGATGGCGCTGCTGCGCGGTTACGCGGACGACCTGCCCCTCATGGCCTGGCTGAAGGAGCGGATATGGCCGGCCGAGGGGCGATTCGTCGGCCCCGACTTCGTCTTCGACGGCACCCTGCTGGCCGCCGCCGAGATGCTGCGCGGCGGCATCACCTGCTTCAACGACATGTACTTCCATCCCGAGGAGGCCGCCCGGGCGTCCCGTGCCGTGGGCATCCGCGCCGCCCTGGGCATCCTCGCTTTCGAATTTCCCACCCGTTACGGCACGGATGCGGACGATTACCTGCGCAAGGGCCTGGCCGTCCGCGACAGCCTCCTGGGCGACCCCCTGGTGTCCTTCTGCATGGCCCCCCATGCTCCCTACACGGTGTCGGACCGGACATTCGAGCGGATTGCGACCCTGGCCGCCCAGCTCGAGATTCCCATCCACATCCATGTCCACGAGACCGGGGACGAAATCCGCGACAGCGTCCGCCTGCACGGCGTTCGCCCCCTGGAACGACTGCGTCGGCTGGGCCTGCTGGGGCCCGGCCTGATCGCGGTCCACGCCGTTCATCTTGAGGCCGACGAGATCGCCCTGCTCGCCGAAACCGGTTCATCGGTGGCCCATTGCCCCACCTCCAACATGAAGCTGGGGAGCGGCATCGCGCCGGTCCCGGCCCTCGACGCGCAGGGATTGCGGGTCGGGCTGGGTACCGACGGCGCGGCCAGCAACAACCGGCTCGACCTCTTTCACGAGATGCGCCATGCCGCCCTGCTGGCCAAGGCCGGGACGGGAGATGCGGCCGCACTGGACGCCCATCGGGTCCTGGCGATGGCGACGCTGCACGGTGCCGAGGCCCTGGGCCTGGACGACCGGATCGGTTCCATAGAGCCCGGCAAGGAGGCCGACCTGTGCGCCGTGCGCCTGGACGAATGGTTCCTCGGCCCGGTTTTCGATCCGGTCTCCCACCTGGTCTACGTGGCCGGTCGCGAGCAGGTCGGCGCCGTCTGGGTGCGGGGCGAATGCCGGCTTCGCAAGGGTCGGCTGACCGGCATTCAAGAAGATCAATTGCTTGACACGGTGAGCTTGTGGCAAAATAAGCTTTCCAGTTGAGCCCCGTTTATGCTTGGTTGATGCCTGCGGTACCGGGCGCGTTCGAAAAACTTCTCTTACCATCGAGGGAGAACATGATCAAAAGCCTAGTGAAAATTTCCGTGGTGGCCGCCGCCCTCTTCAACGTTGCCGGTTCCGCCATCGCCCAATCCTCCCCCGTCGACACCAAGGGCGTCGTGCCCTACGTGATCGACCAGCGCGGCCTCGTTGCCAAGAGCGGTTTCGGCCTGTGCTGGCGCACCGGCTTCTGGACACCCGCCGCGGCCGAAGCCGCCATGGCGGGCCAGTTCCCGGTCGGCTGCGAGTGCGACAAGGACCTGATGCCCAAGGCCAAGTGCGAGCCGCCCGTCGCCGCCGCCCCGGCTGCCCCGGCCAAGCCCGCCGCCGCCGCGACGCCGAAGCCGGCCGCCCAGAAGATCACCCTGGCCGCCGACACCCTGTTCGACTTCGACAAGGCGACCCTGAAGCCCGAAGGCAAGGCCAAGCTCGACGAACTGGCCGGCAAGATCAAGGGCATCAAGCTGGAAGTGATCATCGCCGTCGGCCACGCCGACCGCTTCGGCACCGACAAGTACAACCAGGTGTTGTCGGAAAAGCGCGCCGAGTCGGTCAAGGCCTATCTGGTCGGCAAGGGCATCGAGCCGAACCGGGTCTACACCGAAGGCAAGGGCAAGAAGCAGCCGGTCACCAAGCCTGACCAGTGCAAGGGCGCCAAGAGCAAGAAGGTCATCGAGTGCCTGCAGCCCGACCGCCGCGTCGAGATCGAGGTCATCGGCACCAAGCAATAAGCCGGTTTCCGGCGTTTCCGAAAAAAGCCCTGCCCCGCAGGGCTTTTTTCATTGCACAGGAGCATCCATGAGCGACACCCTCAATGCCGATCCCGGGGAACTGGCCAAGTTCGGCGACCTGGCCCACCGCTGGTGGGATCCGACCTCCGAGTTCAAGCCCCTGCACGACATCAATCCTCTGCGACTGGCCTGGATAGACCGCCACGCCGGGCTCAAGGACAGGCGCGTGGTAGACATCGGCTGCGGCGGCGGGCTGCTCAGCGAAGGCATGGCCGGCCTCGGGGCCCGCGTCACCGGCATCGACCGCTCGGAAAAGGCGCTCGGCGTGGCGCGCCTTCACCTGCTGGAAAGCGGCCGCCAGGTGGACTACCGGCATGTGTCGGCCGAGGCGCTGGCAGCGGAGGCGCCGGGCGCCTTCGATGTCGTCACCTGCCTCGAAATGCTCGAGCACGTGCCCGACCCGGCCAGCACGGTGCGGGCCTGCGCCGCTCTCGTCCGCCCCGGCGGCCAGGTATTCCTGTCCACCATCAATCGCAATCCCAAGGCCTACCTGCTGGCCGTCATCGGCGCCGAGTACGTGCTGAACCTGCTTCCCCGCGGCACCCACGACTATGCCAAATTCATCAGGCCGGCCGAGTTGTCCCGGCATTGCCGCCTCGCCGGGCTGAGGGTGGAGGAGATCGTCGGCATGAGCTACAACCCGCTGCTGAAGACCTACGGCCTGGGCCGCGATACCGACGTCAATTACCTGCTGCGCGCCGTCCGCGAATCCTGACATGGCGGGGGCAAGCGCCGTATTCTTCGACCTGGACGGCACTCTGGCCGACACCGCCCCCGACCTGGGCGGCGCCCTGAACCGGCTGCTGGCCGAGGAAGGTCGCCCGCCGCTGCCCCTGGAAAGGCTGCGGCCGCACGTCTCCAAGGGTGCGCGCGGCATGCTGGGCGTCGGCTTCGGCCTCGGTCCCGAGGATGCCCCCTACTCGGAACTGCAACGGCGCTTCCTGGACCACTACGAGGCGGCCCTGTGCGAGGGCACGGCCCTCTTCCCCGGCATGGCCGAGGTCCTGCACCGCCTCGACGCCCTGGGCATTCCCTGGGGGATCGTCACCAACAAGTCCCAGCGCTTCACCAATGCCGTCGCCGAGGGCCTGGGGCTTCGCGACCGTGCCGCCGGCCTGGTCTGCGGCGACACCTGTCCGCGCCCGAAACCCCATCCCCTGCCCATCCTCATGGCCTGCGCCCTGGCCGGTGCCGACCCGGCTGGCGCCCTCTACGTCGGCGACGACCGCCGGGACATCGAGGCCGGCCGCGCCGCCGGGACCCTGGCGATAGCCGCGGCCTGGGGTTACCTGGAGGATGCGGCCGGCATCGACGACTGGCAGGCCGACAGGGTCATCGGCCAGCCGATCGAACTCCTCGATCTCATCTGAGATTGCGGGGTGCTACACTGGCGGCCTTGAAGATGCGACCGTCGGCCGTATCTTCATGAATGTTCCAAACACTGGGGGCGACCTGGTTTCGACGTGGGTCGCGAAGCAGTTCAGTGCATGCCGAGGACCAGTCACCTCGTAAATCCATCTGGAAAACCACAAACGCCAACGACGAGCGTTTCGCTCTCGCAGCTTAATCCCTGCGGGCGCTGCACCGGACGGCTCACGGGCCGGATCGGATCTCCCCGAGGCGCAAGCCGAGGGGGCCAAAGATCCGTCGCAGCGTCATTCACGTGAGCTAAGGGCGTCCCTCGCCGCGGGGGAACGCCACGAAAACCCAGCGGCTCGCCTGCAACCAGCCTGCCCGGCGGCGGGTTGCGGGTCAAATCAAACGACGAGGCTAAGCATGTAGGGCTGGCTGTAGAGGGCTTGCGGACGGGGGTTCGATTCCCCCCGCCTCCACCATTAATACCCCCAAACTTATCCAACGCCGTCCAAGTGACGGCGTTTTTCTTTGGTTTTTCGGGCCTTGTTCGTCCAACGAGCACTTGCAATATCCACCAACAGCCGACCATAATGGGGGTAGACAAGGGGGTATATCAGGAAAATCGGACGAGGGAAAAATCATGGCTGGGGGTATACGGAACAAACTCTCCGACAAGGCCGTCAAGGCGTTCGTCGCCGCGGCCGAGCCAGGAAAGAAACTGGCCGACGGCGGCGGCCTTTATCTCTTCATCCCGAAGGCCGGCAGCCCCAGTTGGCGCATCAAGTACCGGATCGGCGGCAAGGAAAAGGTGTTCTCGGTCGGCACCTATCCACTGGTCAGCCTGGGCCAGGCGCGAATCGCCCTGGCCGACCTCAAGGGCCTGATCCGGGAGGGCAAGGACCCGGTGGACGCCCGCCGGGTCAGCCGGGCGGCCACCGCCGCCTCGGCCGAGAACACCTTCCAGTCGGTGGCCCAGGAATGGCTGGCCATGAAGCAGCGGGAGTGGAGCCCCGGGCACCATACCAAGTCCGCCCGCGCCTTCGAGCGGGATGTCTACCCCGCGCTGGGCAACCTTCCCATTGCTAGCATCACCCCCGCCATGGTGGCCAAGGCGATCGAGGACATCCACAAGCGGGACGTCCTGGAAACGGCCACCCGCATCCTCCAGCACCTGAACGGCGTGTTCCGCTACGCCCAGGCCAGGGGCCTTTGCCGCGACAACCCCGCCGCCCCCGCCCGCGAGATCCTGCCCCGGAAGAAGGACAGCGGCCGGATGCCGGCCATCGTCGAATTCAAGGCCCTCGGCGACATCCTGCGCCGCGCCGAACAGGCCCGGCTCTCGCGCCCCATCCACCTGGGGCACCGCCTCTGCGCCTATACCGCGGCCCGCATCGGCAATGTCGTGACGGCCGAATGGCGCGAATTCGACCTGGAGGCGGAACAGCCCATATGGGTCATCCCCCGCCGCAAGATGAAGGTGAACAACCGGGACATCGACCACCGGATTCCGCTGCCGAAGCAGATCGTCGAGGAGCTCAAGCAGTGGCGCGGCCTTATCGGCGGCCGGGGATTCCTCTTCCCCTCCCCCGCCGGCGGGAAGCACATCGGCCGCGATGGCATCGAAAAGGCATATCGGGTCACCCTCGGCCTCGAAGGCAAACACTCCCCCCACGGCTGGCGCAGCGCCTTCGCCACCCTGGCCCGGGACCATGGCTTCGAGCGCGAGGTGGTGGAACTGGCCCTGGACCACGCCCACGACAATGAGGTCGCGCGGGCCTACGACCGCGGCGAGAGGTTCGAGCAGCGAATCCGGCTTTACCACTGGTGGGGCGAACAACTGGCCGCCGCA
The DNA here is from genome assembly GCA_052035955.1 of Pseudomonadota bacterium. Lineage (GTDB taxonomy): Bacteria > Pseudomonadota > Gammaproteobacteria > Burkholderiales > Rhodocyclaceae > JAEUNJ01. The sequence continues at coordinate 33,416 of JBPOHD010000017.1, read as the reverse complement.
CAACGGGGCGCCAAGGTGATTCCGATGCCGGAGGCGGCCTGAGGCTCATCCCTTGAGCCGGGAATGCCTCAACCTGTTCCGATGAACTCCCCGCCACGAAAAGCCGGAACGCCATGACCCCCATCGACCCCGCCCTTTTCGACCGCGCCGCCCGGCTGATCGATGCCGCCGACGGCCTCCTGATCACCGCCGGCGCCGGCATGGGCGTCGATTCCGGCTTGCCCGACTTCCGCGGCGCCGAGGGCTTCTGGCGCGCCTACCCCGCCCTTGGCAGGGCCCGCATCGATTTCCAGTCCATCGCCTCGCCGGCCGCCTTCGAGGAGCGCCCGCGGATGGCCTGGGGCTTCTACGGCCACCGCCTGGCCCTCTACCGCGCCACCCTGCCCCACGACGGCTTCCGCATCCTGCTCGACTGGGCGGACCAGATGCCCAGGGGTGCCTTCGTCTTCACCAGCAACGTGGATGGACAGTTCCAGAAGGCCGGCTTCAAGGCCGCCGAGGTCTGCGAGGTCCACGGCTCCATCCATCATCTGCAATGCCTCGCCGGTTGCGCGGGCGACATCTGGCCCGCCGCCGACTTCCACCCCGACGTGGACGAGGAACGCTGCCTGCTCACCGGGCCGATGCCGGCCTGCCCCCATTGCGGCGGGCTGGCGCGTCCCAACATCCTCATGTTCAGCGACTGGCGTTGGCTGGAATTCCGGGAACGCGTCCAGCGGGCCGCACTGAAGCGATGGCTGGAAAGCGTCGAATGCCCTGTGGTCGTCGAACTGGGCGCCGGCACCCACATCCCGACCGCCCGGACGATGGGCGCCTCCGTCGAGGCCCCGCTGATCCGGATCAACCCGCGCGAATCCGGCGTTGTCCATTCCCGGGACGTGAGCCTGCCGACCGGGGCCCTGGCCGGCCTGAAAGGGATCGATGCGGTCCTACGCGGCCTCGCCGGGAGCATCGAAATCCACCTGCTCGATGACAATCCATGATTTTCGAATCCGGGTTCGTAAATCCATAGACAAAGACTGGAAGGACGTTTCCAGCGAGGCGATGGCGCGATGACCCAGGCGACCACCCCCGAGCGTCACGAGGTCGTCCCCGTCAATCTCTGGTCACCCCTGCTGAGGAAGCTCAAGGCGGCGGGACCGGCCAGCGCCACCGGCCGGCAATGGGCCGGCACCCTGCGCAACCTGCGCAGCAAGGGGGTCAGCGCCACCGAGATCGAATGGTCCGGGATCGTGCCCCTGCTCGAACGGCACGCCGATGCCCGCATCACCCGCGCTGAAATCGAAGCCTTCCTGTCCCGAAGACCGCCCTGCGCCCCGCTCCTCCAGCGCTGCGTCATCGCCCCGTTTTCTCCCGCGGTCCGTTACGAAAAACTGCCGCGGCCGGAGAAACTGCCACCCACCGGCATCCGCAACGGCCAGCGCCAGATCCGCGTCCTCCGCTACCGGGACCGCAGTTTTGGCCTCCACGTCTGGCTGCACATCGAGGCGGACCGCGGCCTGTTCGGGCGCCATCACTACTGGTCCTTCACGGTGAAGAGCGGCGGCAAGGTCCTGCCGACTTACGTCCCCGGCGTCGAATTCGCCACTGCCCGGGAGGCCATGGCCTTCGGCCGGCAGGTCGTCGCCGAAATGGCCAGGCAACTGCGCGAGGCCGGCTTCGTCGGCCCATCGGAGGCGGTCAACGCCTTCCCCGAATACACCCTGCCCATGGGCGCCTTCTACACGGAATGGTGGCTCACCCTGCCAAACCTGCGGGAAGACTTCTGGAGCGATCACTTTCCGGTCCGCAACCTCGTGGCCCATATCCGCACCAAGGAGCGGGAAACCTTCTTCGGCCGATTCCTGGTGATCGAGGAAATCCAGAGTGACTGGAACCAGGGGCGCCGGGAACTGCTCCGTCAGCGTTCTGCGGAAGGGACCGGCGGCACCGAAACCGATCCCTTCGACGACGAGATTCCGCCCGCCAATCCCTACGAGACCCAATGGGTGGAACTGGCCCTGAGGGCGATGGTGCTGCTGGCCGTCGAGCGCCGTCTCGACGGTATCGCCTGGCTGCCCGGCCGCTTCCACGCCGAACGCTTTCCCAATGCCGACGCGGACGGGCTGGCCGTGTTCTACGACCGCATCGTGTTGAAGGCGGTCGAGGGGCTCGCCGCCTGCTTCGCGGTGCGCATCGACGACCTGGCCTTCCCGACCGCCACCCGCCGCTTCCGCACACGGCGTGACCACCGCCAGGGCAACTGGCGGGTCATCGAGCGGGCGACCGGGCAGAGCACGTCGGACCCGTTCCCCGACGCGGAATCGGCAGAGCGCCACCGGCAAACCCTGGAGAAGCCGGACATCGCCCGCCTGCCCTCGCTGTTGTTCTCCGATGCCATGCGGGACGACCTGGCCCGCAACGGGCTGCCCTGGCTCGGCGCCGTCGGCCAGCGCATCGCGCGCTGAACGGGCCGGAGGGCGGGATCACGGTGTCCAGTCGCCCGCCAGCTCGTCCCAGGGCATCGTCCGCAACATCTCAAGAACGTACGGATCCTCCGGCAGGCCGTACCGGTTTTGGAACCAGACGGCGACGAGGGACGAGTAGACCTGGTCGGAATCCCGCACCGGCGAATCGGAACGGAATTCCGCCATCGAGCAGACCGGCGGCAACGCCAGCATCTCGGTGATGCCCGAGGGAGCGATCCGCACCGGCAGTTTCGAGGTGTAACGGTAAAGCATCGGGGGCAGGAGATGCACCGGCTCATCTTCGCGCCGCTGGAAGACGCGGCGGGCAGAGGACAATGCCTCCTCGACCTGCTGCTCGCGCACATGCTGAAACGGCGCCCCGCACAACCAACCCCGGGCGGTGTCCTGCTGGAAGTAGCGGTCCAGTCGGATCACCCGACCGGTGGCCAGCGTAAGCGGCCATTCCTCCGTCCTGGGGCGTTTCCGGTGACCTTCCGGACCGAGGTCGACTCGGGGGAGTTCGTCCCAATCCCACACTTCACGGGCGTTCGAGTTCATTTGTGGCTCCCGGATTCATCGTCTTCGAAGGGCAACCTATGGACGAGCGAGCCCTTCAGCCCGCATCATGTGCCGCGGGTGGCTCAGGGGACGAGCCAGGCACGCACCGTTCAGTACGGTGAGAGTTCGCCCCCGAACGGGTCGATCAGGACGATGGCCTATTCCGCCGAAGCACCATGGCCCACCAGGACGGCCCGGAACTCCCCGAACACCCGCCTGAACTCCCCCGCCACCGGCGACGCGGGCGCCGCCTCCAGGGCTTCTGCGCAAGCCCCGTAGTACCACGCCTGGGCTGCCGCATCGGCGGTGAATCGGACCCAGTAGTCCGGCCCCGGCCCGCCCCGCAGGTCCTTCAAGGTCGACGAAAGGTTGTGCAACTTGTCGCAGCCGGCCACGAGTTTCACCGAGGGTGACGCCGTGCGCAGATGGACGACATAGGCCTCCTTGCGGCGATGCCAATCGGGTTTCGGGTCCTCGAGGGTGTCGGTGCACCCCTCGACGATGTCGGCCACCCTGGTTCCGAACAGGGTGCGCACCGACTCGAGCATGGGCCTCCCGCCGCAATCCTCGGCGGCATCGTGGAGTAATGCCCCGATGGCCTCGTCCTCGTCGCCGCCGTTCTCCAGGACCAGGGCGCAGACGGACATCAGGTGGGTGATGTAGGGCACTCTTCCTCCCTTGCGGACCTGGGCCGAATGGACCTGGTTCGCGAACTGGAGCGCCAGCGCAAACCTGGGGGAAAGTATGGGTTCGCCGAGTATCCTGGGCATCGATGCCTCCGTGGTCGATGGTCTGCCGCCGCACGCCGTCGTCCCGGCCACCCGCGATAGTCCGAATGGACTATTGCCATCCGCCGCGGAACCATTCATCCTCAAAATGTTCGTATCTATACGGTGAGCCGGCCGCCCGTATTGAATGGCGTGCCTTCGTCGCGCATTGCCGTGCCTTCGCAACCTACCACATGGAGTGACACGCACATGAATCCCGCCCATCTGAAGCAGGGCACTGCGGCCCTGGTCCTTGTATCCCTCGCCCAGGCAGCTTCCGCGGCCCTGGTGACCGACCCGAACGATGGGCGCACCTGGCAGGGCGCCTCGGTAGGCACCTTCGCGAGCCTCTTCTACGGGTCCAATACCCTGGCCAACCGGCAACTCGTGATCGACAAGGGGCTCCTCGACGACGGCGTCTTCAACACGGCCGGGTTCACCGCCGCACCGCTGATCGCCTGCGACGGTTGCCAGACCGGCGCCGGCGCCAACGCGGCCGGCCGCTCCAACGACCTCACCGGCACCGGGAGCTTCGATTACACCTACCCGAGCGACAGGGACCGGACCTATGCCGGCAGCAACATCGACCAGTATTGGCTGCAGACGGGCAGCGGCGTGGGCGGCGCCGTGTGGGACCTCGGCCCCGGGGCATCCACCGCCATTATCTTCAACACCATCGATCACGGCCCTCTGCCCCAGGAAGCCATCGAATCCACGGTTTACCTCTCCGATGACAGGATCACCTGGACACAGGCCGTCACCCAGCGCGTCTGGCTGGAAGGCTTCATGAGCAACACCGGGATCAAGTGGGACGGCTTCACCTACGCCGTCGGCACCGGCACCAGCAGGACCTTCCGCTATGCCTCGATCATCTGGGGCGGCCCGGGCGCCCTGATTGCGGACGGCGACAACGAGATCAACGGCGTCATGGGGGCGAGCGTCACCTACCATCCGCCGGTCCCGGAACCCGAGACCTACGCCATGATGCTGGCCGGCCTGGGGATCCTCGGGGCGGTTGCCCGCCGACGCCGCAAGTAAGGGTCGCGAATCTCCGCCGGGCTGCCCGGGAGCATCGGGTCGGCCGGCGTGGTTCGAGCCCATGCCCGTCGCCGGAGGGTGGCGGGCATTTTTTTCTGCCGCCGGCGGCGCGACAGGGGCGCACGGTGGGGGAACCCGCCGGCCTGGACGCAACAGGAGCGCCGGCGCCGGCATTGGTCGCTTGCTCCTTCCACGGATTTTCCCCACACTTCGCGGCATCGCGGGGAGCCGCAGCCGCCGGTGAGGCGTTCGAACGGGGGAACTGAGCGCGGTGTTCGAGTTCCTGAAGCATCTGTTTCCAACCGACGGGGACCCGGTGCCCGGGGGAGACCGCCGGCTGGTCGAGGTCGCCATCGAGGCCCTGGTCGACCGCACCGATCCGAGGCTGCGCGCCCTCTCCGACTACCGGCAGCGCCTGGCGCCCGCCGTCGAGGAAGCCATCCTCCATACCCGTCTGGTCGTCGCCCGCCTGCAACCGCCGGTGGAACTGACCCGCCGCGCCTTTGCCGCGGACCCCCTGGTCCACCTCCTGTTCGCCACCGCGGAGTCGATCGGAGAGATCGCCGGCCGGGACCCCAACGTGCGGGAATTTCTCGCCTCCCCGCGGCATGCCGGGTCGGCAACGCTGTTCGCGCTGCTGCTCGCCGAACGCCGGGAGAAGACCGTGTTCGGCCAAGGGCTGGAGGGTGGAATCCTCGTCCGGGACATACCGCAAAGGATGATGTCCTTCACCCGTCATCGTCTTCACGCCGTGGCGGGATCGGAAGCCCACGCCCTCTCGCTGACGGGGCGCATCGTCTTCAGGCAACTGATACGTCATTCCCTGGAACACATGCGGGCACGGCGCCGGAGCATCGCCGCGGCGGCCGGCACCGCTATGGAGGAAGCACCGGCGTTGCGTCCGGAAACGCACGACGATCCGTTTTCCCGCAGGCCGCCGGCGGAGGACCGATCCGGTCGGTTCGCAGCCGATGCAATCGCGGACAGGAAGGTCCGCCCGCCCCCGACCCTGGAGGACTACCTCGACGACGCCGTGGCGGTCATGGAGGCGCCGGCCCGGCACCTGAACCACCGCCAGCGGACGGTGAAAGTCGATCGAATGGGCATCGTCCGCCCGTCGCGGAACGCCGCCGGAGACTTCGACACGATCACCTACTGGGAAGCGAGGCCCGACACGGGCATCGGCCCCATGGCCACGGTGCTGGTTCGCATCCCGGTCGGCGAGATCGCGACCGGCCCCTTGTTCCCCGGGGACCCCGTCTTCTGACCCGGTCGTGTCCGGCTTCAGCGGACGGACGCCAGTTGTTCCGGTTCGTCGCCGTAATAGGCCTCGACCCGCGGATCCATGACCCTGTGCCAAAGGGGCGGTACCAGGGCCAGCAGGACCATGGTCGCATAGCCGGCCGGCAACTGCGGGCTGTCGTCGAAGTGGCGCAATACCTGGTAGCGGCGGGCCGGATGGGCGTGATGGTCCGAGTGGCGCTGGAGCTGGAACAGGAACAGGTTGGTCAGCAGGTAGCTGCTGTTCCAGGAATGCTGGTGGGTGGTGCGCTCGAAGCGGCCGTCCGCCCTGACCCGCCGGTGCAGGCCGTAGTGCTCGACGTAGTTGATGATCTCCAGTTCCGTGAAGGCGACGAAGCTCTGGCCGGCGAAGAAGACGAGCCCGAGCCAGCCAAAGGCCCAGGCCAGCGTCACGGCAACGGCCAGGCTCAAGCCATGCCACCAGATAAGTTCGTTGCGCCAGTGCAGGGCAGGCAGGCCCCGCCGGCGCAGCCGTTCGGCCTCCAGCCGCCAGGCATTGAGGAAATTCCATTTCCAGGCGTGGGGCAGGAAGGCATAGAGGGACTGGCCGTAGCGGGCGGAGGAGGCGTCGAGGGGCGTCGATACATTCACGTGGTGCCCGCGCACGTGCTCGACCTTGAAGCCCGCATAGCCGACCAGCGACAGCAGGAATCCGCCGGCCCAGGGCTCCAGGCGGCCATGCCGGTGCACCAGCTCGTGGGCAATGTTGATGGCATTGATGCCGGAGACCACGCCCATGGAGACCAGCCAGCCGAGCATGCCCCAGGGGCCGAATGGCCAGTGGGCGAACACCCAGGCGCCCCAGACCAGGAGCACCGCCTGGATGGGCACGGCGAGCAGGGTCAGGGCCCGGTAATAGGGATCGTCCTGCATGGCCCGGGTCTCGGTGGCCTCGTCCGGGTTGACCCGGTCCTCGCCGATGGCGAAATCGAGCACCGGAATGAGTCCGAAGACCCAGAACACCGGGTACCAGGCCATGAGGTCCGGCAGGCCGGTCAGGGACCCCAGATGCAGGGCCGCCGGCATCAGCGTCGGGGTCAGCAGGAACAGCAGGTAGGCGACCTTGCGCGTCGCCAGGGCCCGCCTCCGCTCCGTGCGTGCGAAAGCCATTCCCTGCCCTCAGCGCGCCGCCAGCATGATCTTGCCGATGTGCCGGCTGCTTTCCATCAATCGGTGGGCCTCGGCGGCCTCGGCCAGCGGGAAGGTCGCATGGACGTGGCTACGCACGCGGCCCTCGGCGATGGCGGGCCACACGCGGCCCTCCAGCGCATCGCGGATCGCTTCCTTTTCGGCGAGCGTCCGCGGCCGCATCGTCGACCCTGTGACGACGAGCCGTTTCAGCATGATCGGCATCAGGTCGAATTCGCCGCGGCTGCCTTCCAGGAAGGCGATCGAGACCAGGCGGCCGTCCCGCTTCAGCAGCGAAAGGTTGCGCTGGAAGTAGCTGGCCCCGACCATGTCGAGGACGACATCCACGCCGGCGCCGCCGGTGGCGGCCTTGACGGCCTCGGTGAAATCACCCGCCCGGTAGTCGATGGCCGCATCGGCCCCCCAGGCCTTGCAGAAGGCCGCCTTCTCGGGGCTGCCGACGGTGGTCAGCACGCGGCAGCCGACGAGCTTGCCGAGCTGGATGGCGGCCAGGCCGATGCCGCTGGAGCCGCCGTGGACCAGCAGCGTCTCGCCGGCGGCCAGGCGCCCGTGGTCCATCAGGTTGGCCCAGACGGTGAACCAGTTCTCCGGCAGGCTGGCAGCCTGGCAGAGGTCCATCCCGGACGGGATCGGCAGCACCTGTACGGCCGGCGCCGTGCAGAATTCGGCGTAGCCGCCGCCGGGAGTCAGGGCCGTTACGGCGTCGCCGGCCTGCCAGCGGGCGACACCCTCGCCGACGGCCGCGATCCGGCCCGCCACCTCCAGGCCCAGGACCGGCGAGGCGTCCGGCGGTGGCGGATACCTGCCCGACCGCTGCAGCACGTCCGGCCGATTGACGCCGGCATAGGCCACCTCGATCAGCACCTCGCCCGGTTTCGGCTCTGGCACGGCCCCCGTGGCCGGTACCAGCACCTCCGGCCCGCCGCCGGCCCCGTGGTCCACGAAACACATGCCGCTCATGCCTTGCCCCCCTTGCTTCCCCGCTGGCGCCGCGCCTCGAACAGGCAGATGCCGCTGGCCACCGAGACGTTGAGGCTCTCCACGCTGCCCTGCATGGGGATGCGGGCCAGGATATCGCAGGTATCCCGGGTCAGGCGGCGAAGGCCGGAACCCTCGGCGCCGAGGACCCAGGCGATGGGCCCCGAGAGGTCCGTGCCGTAGAGGTCGGCCGGCGCCTCGGCCTCGGCGCCGACGGTCCAGACGCCCCGCTCCTGCATCTCGCGCAGGCTGCGGGACAGGTTGGTGACGGTGACATAGGGCACGGTGTCGGCGGCACCGCTGGCCACCTTGACGGCCGTGGCATTGAGGCCGACGGCGCGGTCCTTGGGCGCCACCACCGCATGGCAACCCGCCGCGTCGGCCACCCGCAGGCAGGCGCCCAGGTTGTGGGGGTCCTGGATGCCGTCGAGCACCAGCAGCAGGGCAGGCTCGGCCAGGGTGTCCAGCACGTCGTCCAGGGTCACGTGCTTCTGCACTGCGGAGACGCGGGCGACGACACCCTGGTGCCGCTGGCCCGGCGCCAGCCCCTCCAGGCGCTGCGGATCGGTGGGCATCACGCGCACGCCGACGGCGGCGGCGGCCTTCACCAGGTCCCGGGCACGGCCGTCCTGGCGGCCTTCGGCCAGGTAGATCTCCTTCACGTCGTCGGCGGCGTGGCGCAGCTTGGCGGTGACGGCATGGAAGCCGTGGATCAGTCGGGTCTCAGCCACGGGCCTTCCCCTTCCGCTGGGCCGGCCCGGCCTGCGTGGCAGGTGGCGAGCCAGCCGCGGCCTCGCGGCCCCGCGGGATGACGTCCAGGAGCCGGAAGTCGATCTTGTTCTGCTCCATGTCCACCCGCACCAGCTGCACCCTCACCCGGTCGGACAGGCGGAAGCGGCGCCCGGTGCGCTCGCCGACCATGGCGTGCTGGGCGTCGTCGAAATGGAAATAGTCGGCGCCGAGTTCCGAGACATGGACCAGACCCTCGACGAAGACGTGGTCCAGGGCGACGAAGATGCCGAAGGGCACGACAGCCGAGATGCTTCCTTCGAATTCCTCGCCGATGCGGTCCTGCATGTAGTAGCACTTGAGCCAGGATTCCACGTCCCGGGTGGCCTCGTCGGCCCGCCGCTCGGTGGCCGAGCAGTGCAGGCCCATGTCGCTCCAGTCGCCGGGCTCGTAGCGCTGGGCGCCCAGGGCGGCCTTGATGGCCCGGTGGATCATCAGGTCGGGATAGCGCCGGATCGGCGAGGTGAAGTGGGTGTAGCTCTCGTAGGCGAGGCCGAAGTGGCCCACGTTGTCCGGGCTGTAGATGGCCTGGCGCAGGGAGCGCAGCATCACCGTCTGCAGGAGCTGCTTGTCGGGGCGGCCGCCGATCTGTTCCAGCAGGCGTGCGTAATCCTTGGCCGTGGGTTCGTCGCCACCCCCCAGTTGCAGGCCGAAGGTGGCCAGGAAGTCGCGCAGCTTGCCCAGCTTCTCCGGTGTCGGACCCTCGTGGATGCGGTAGAGGGCCGGATGCTCGCGCTCCTTCAGGAAATCCGAGGCGCATACGTTGGCCGCCAGCATGCACTCCTCGATGATGCGGTGGGCGTCGTTGCGCTCGTAGGGCAGGATGGCGGCGATCTTGCCCTGCTCGTCGAACTCCATGCGGGTCTCGACGGTCTCGAAGTCGATGGCGCCGCGCTTCGCCCGGGCCTTGGCCAGCACCCGGTAGAGGGCATCCAGCGCTTCCAGTTGCGGCAGCAGGGGGGCGAGCTTCCCGCGGGCCGCCGCGTCGTCCTCGAACAGGGCGGCCGCCACCTCGGTATAGGTGAGCCGGGCGTGGGACCACATGACCGCAGGATAGAAGCGGTAGTGGCGGATCTCCCCCGTCGCCGAGACGTTCATGTCGCAGGCGACGCAGAGGCGCTCCACCTGCGGGTTGAGGGAGCAGAGCCCGTTGGAGAGCTTCTCCGGCAACATGGGGATGACCCGGCGCGGAAAGTACACCGAGTTGCCCCGGTCGTAGGCCTCCTGGTCCAGCTGCCCGCCCGGCCGCACGTAGTGGGAAACGTCGGCGATGGCCACCACCAGGCGGAAACCCTTGCCCTGGCGCTCGCACCAGACGGCATCGTCGAAATCGCGGGCGGTCTCGCCGTCGATGGTCACCAGCGGGACCTGGGTCAGGTCTTCGCGGCCCTTCCAGTCGGTCTTTCGCACGGCGTCCGGCAGCGCCTTTGTCTCCCGCAGGGCCTCCTTCGACCACTCGAAGGGCAGGTCGTGCTTGCGCAAGGCGATCTCGATCTCCATGCCGGGATCGGCATAATTGCCCAGGATTTCCTTCACCCGTCCGATGGGCTGCGACTGCTTGGACGGCTGCTCGAGGATCTCCACCACGACGACCTGTCCGGACTTGGGGCGCGGCGCCTTGCGGTCGCCCTTCTCGGGCGGCGCCAGCAGGATGTCCTGGCTGATCCGGCGGTTCTCGGCGACGGCGTACCAGACGCCGTGCTCCTCGAAGACGCGGCCGACGACGTCCTTGTTGGCCCGCTCGGTCACCTCGACGATCTTGCCCTCGGGACGCCCCTTGCGATCGATGCCGACGATGCGGGCGATGGCCCGGTCGCCGTGCAGCACATTGTCCATTTCCTTGGCGGGCAGGTAGAGGTCCTGGCCGCCGCCCTCGGGGACGAGGAAGCCGAAGCCGTCGGGGTGGCCCTGGACACGGCCGAGGATCAGGTCGGCCTTGTCCGGGATCAGCCAGTCGCCGCGCCGGTTCTGCATCACCTGGCCGTCCCGGGCCATGGCCCCCATGCGCCGCGAGAAGCCGTCCCATTCGACGTCGGCGACGTCCAGCAGCTCGCACAGGCGCTCGAAGGAGACCGGCGTCCCCTGGGCGGTCAGGGTATCCAGCACGTATTCCCGGCTGGGGAGGGGGTGTTCGTACTTGGCGAGTTCACGCTCGAGGAAGGGGTCGGCGCGGCGGACCTTGGAAAGGGTCTTCGCACCAGGGGATTTTCGGTTTGACAATTCGTTCTTTTCCGTTAGAATTCGCGCCTCGTTTCGCGCCTGCCCAGGTGGCGGAATTGGTAGACGCACTAGTTTCAGGTACTAGCGCCGCAAGGCGTGGAGGTTCGAGTCCTCTCCTGGGCACCACAGCATTCCGGCAGCGAAATGCGCCACAAGAAGCCGCGTAGCTTAACGCCTGCGCGGCTTTTTTTCTTTCCGGGACCGGATTTTTCATCCGCCCCGGCGCCGGAACCGCTTCAGGCCGTGCCGTGCTTGGTCTCGATGCGAATGCCGATTTCCCTGAGCATGGGGGTCGGCAGGATGCCCCCGGCGCAGATGATCACGGCATCGTTTTGCCGGCGCAGGATCGCGTCTCCGGCAGAGATATCGACGTGGTCCGGCGCGATGTCCAGGACCTTCGAACCCAGCAGCACTTCCAGGCGCCCGGCGCTTTCCGATTCCGCGAGACGCTGCCGGTTCTTCACCTTGACCCGCCCGAAGGCGTCGCCGCGGTAGGAGAGGGTCACCGTCGTGCCGGGCTGGTCCGCCAGGGCCACCGCCGCCTCTATGGCACTGTCCCCGCCCCCCACGACCAGCACGTTGCCACCGCGGTACTGCTCGGGATCGATGAGGCGGTAAACGACCTTCGACTGATCCTCCCCGGGCACGTCGAGCCGGCGGGGCGTGCCTCGCCGGCCGATGGCCAGCAGGACATTGCGGGTGCGGTGCTCGCCCCGAGTCGTGCGCACCCGGTAACCGGTGCCGTCCGGCTCCATGGACTCCAGGCGCTCCCCGAAACGAATGGGCACTTCGTGGCGCCCGATGACGGCGGACCAGAATTCGAGCAGGGCCTCCTTGCTGATCTCGCCCATCCTGACCTTGCCGGCGAGGGGCAGATTGACCGGCTGGGTCATGACGATCTTGTTGCGTGGGTAGTGATAGACGGTGCCGCCCAGGGACTCCTCCTGCTCGATGGTGGCGAAGCGCAACTTCCTGTCCATGGCCCCGAGGGTCGCTGCGATGCCGGCCGGCCCGGCGCCGACGATGACCACGTCCAGCCAGCCTTCGAGCGCCCTTTGGCGGGCGATGGTTTCGATGGCCTGGCGACCCTGCTCCGCGGCCTTGCGGATCAGGCCCATGCCCCCCAGTTCGCCGGCGATGAAAATGCCGTTCACGTTGGTCTCGAAGGTAGGCTTGACGTAGGGAATGTCCACCCCGCGCTTCTCGGTGCCGAACACCAGCGTGATGGCCTCCACCGGACAGGTGGCGGCGCAGGCGCCGTGGCCGATGCAAAGCGTCGGATTCACCAGGTGGGCCTTGCCGTCGACGATGCCCAGCGCATGTTCCGGGCAGGCCCGGGTGCAGGCGCCGGAACCCATGCAGATCGTCGGATCGACCACCGGATGCAGGCTGACCGGTTCGGTGAGGCCGGCCTCCTGGGCTTCCCGCCAGGTATCGGCGGCATGGCTTTCCCGGCGGCGGCGCAGGCGAAGGTACACCGCGATGACAGCCGCCAGAGGCAGCGCGTAAAGGGCCAGGATTGGGGTCTGCATCATTTCCCGCCTCCTTTCCGCTCCCTCGCCGGGGAGCGGTACTCAGGGTCGATGATGTGGCGCCAGTCGTCCGATGCGTGGCAGCGCTCGCAGCGGGTACCGTAGGTTCCGAAGTGGATGTCGTCACGCTTGTGGCAGCCGTAGCATTCCGCCGCCACGATGCTGCGGCCCGTCCAGGGCTTGTCGTGGCAGGCGTGGCAGCGGATGCGGCGGTGGGCGCCGGCGAGGACGAACCTGGTCTCCCGGTCGTGGTCGAAGCGGCCCCGCTTCCAGTCGGCCGCGTCGTGGCACTTTCCGCACTGTTCGCCCAAGCCCTGCCTGTGGACGTCGTCCTTGCGGTGGCAGCCGGCGCATTCCCTGGCGGCGTCCCGGAAGGCCGGCGTGGAATGACACTTGGCACAGGCCACCTGGACATGTCGGTCGCGCAGGGGGAATTGGCTGCGTTCGTGGTCGAATTCGGGCACCCGCCAGTTGCGGTCCGTGTGGCAGTCCTTGCACTGGCGGCCCAGTTGCCCCCGGTGTCGATCGTCCTTTTCGTGGCAGGAGAAACAGGCCGTCGGCGGCTTGTCGGCGTAGTTCCTGGCCCGGTGGCACCCGTCGCAGCGGGCCTCCCGGTGGGCGCCGCGCAACGGGAAGGCCGCTTCGTGGTCGAACTTGCCGGCCTTCCAGTTCCTCTCGTTGTGGCAACTCTCGCATTTCTGGCCGAGTTCGCCCTTGTGCACGTCGTCGCCCCGGTGGCATGAAACGCACGCGCTGCCGATCCGCTCCCGGTACAGGGTTCCCTTGTGGCAGGCGGTGCATTTCACCGGGCGGTGACGGTCCCGGAGGAGAAATCGGGTGTCCCGGTCGTGTTGGAAAAAGAATCGCTTCCACTGGCCTTCGTCATGGCATTTTTCGCAGCGGTTGCCGAACTGGCCCTTGTGGGCGTCGTCCTCCCGATGGCAGCCGTTGCATTCCTTCGGGGTCCCTGCATAGCGTTTGTCCGGGTGGCAGTCGGCGCACTCGACCTTGGCGTGCGCGAGGCGCAGGGGGAAGCGGGACTTCCCGTGGTCGAATCCGGTTTCCTTCCAGTCCCTGGCCGTGTGGCAGGTGCCGCATCGGCTGCCCAGGGCGGTCTTGTGCACGTCGTCTTTGCGGTGGCAGCCGTCGCATTCCGAGGGGGCGTCCCGGTGTTTCTTCCCGGGCCGGTGGCAGTCACGGCAAGCCGCCGGACGGTGCTTTCCCTGAAGCTGGAAATCGGTGCCCGCGTGGTCGAAGGCCTTTTCGTCCAGTACCACGATATGTGCCCCGCGGCCCTTGTGGTCCGTGTGGCAGGTCCGGCATTCCGCATCCTTGAGGCGGCCGTGATAACCCTGGCGCAGGCGCACGTCCTGGCCGACCTCCTTGTGGCAGGCCATGCAAAGCCTCGGCTGCGCGGCACGGTCGAAACGCACATGGCAGTTGGCGCAATCGGCCTCGGCCTTCTCGTGGCCGCGGATCAATTCACCGGGCATGATCGCCGACTCGATGTTGAGGGCGAGGGCCGCCGGGATGGCAAGGAACAGCAACAGCGGCAGGAGCAAGGGGAGCCACCCCGGTCTGCCCTCAATAGGCATGGACGGCAACGACGTGTATCACCGCGCTCGCCGCCAGCATGTAGACGAAGGGAACGTGGAATACATGCCAGAGGGCGAACAGGCGCTCATAGGCTGCGAACTGGGCGGCCCGCTGCACCGCCAGAAGGGTGGCCTCGACATGGCGCAACAGGTCGATCATCGCGGCCCGCTCGTGGTCCTCCTCGTGGCGCCAGTTCGCTTTGGTGCAGATGGCCCGTCGGGCGACCCGCACCGCCCGGTGACGCTGCCAGCCGAGGGTCAGGAAGTGTTGCAGGCGTGCGCCGCGATCGAGGGGCTGTCTTCCGGCGATGGCGAGGAAATGGGCGACGTCGTCCCGCACGGCGGGAAGACGGGCGAGCCTGGGCGCCAGATTGGCCAGCTTTGCGTCGAGTTCCTTGCGCAATTCCTCGAAATTGGCGCGACTGCCGTAGAGGCCGTGGTGGATGCGTCGATACACGAAACGTCCGACCACCCCGCTCGCCCCCACCAGGAGCATGGAGGAAAGGGCGACCGCGGCGTTGAGGGAACCCACCCGGAAACCGGTATGGAAAAGGATGGTCAGGGGAGCCAGGATGCCGAACACCATGTGGACCCGGAACCAATGGCGCAGGGGGCCGGCAAACTGGGTCCAGCGCTGGCGTTTCCTGAAGGGGTAAAGGAGGAGGCTCAGCAGCATCAGTCCGCCGGCGATCCCCAGGAAATAGCCGAAACCCGCGCCGGCCTGATAGGGACGGAAGCGGATCACCCAGAAGGCGGCTGCGGCAATGGCCGCACAACCGGCGGTGACCGCCACCTGGACCGGGATTCCGAAGCCACGATGGTGCCGGGGATTCTCCCGAATCCGGGAATCCGGGGCGGCCAGAGCAGCTTCGCCTTCCATGTCTGAGACCTCCTGTTTTCGATTCCGGGAACGCACACGGGCCGGAAGGACCTGCAGCCGGGCGGATTCTAGCCTTACGTGGGAATTTTTTCCATGATTGACATTTAATGTTTAAGTGTGGGAAACTTTCCCGCGTCCGAGAACCCGATCTGCCGGATTCGGGAATGCGGGCCGCCGGAACCGGCCGGCGACATCGCCCGCCGTGGGGCACAACCGGAACCGAATCCGAATCACCCGCCTCATTGGAGACCTGCCCATGACCGCAATTTGCCTGCTTCGACGGATCGCCCGCACCCTCGTGCCGACCCTGTTCGCCCTCGCCATGCCCCTGCTCCATGCCGGGACCATCACGGGCTCCGCCCACGACTTCACGGCCAAGGCCTGGTCGGGTGGTCGGATCTGCATTGCATGCCACACGCCCCACAAGGCCGACACCACGACGACGGATGCGCCGCTCTGGAACCACAAGAACTCGGCCGCGACCTACACGATGTATTCGAGCGCGACCCTGAACGCCACCGGCCTGGCCGTGGGCGGCCGGTCGAAACTGTGCCTGTCCTGCCACGATGGCACGGTGGCCGTGGACAATTTCGGCGGCGTCGCGACGCCCTCCACCTTCATCACCGCGGCCAACAACCTGAGCAACAACCTGAGCGACGACCACCCGATCGGCTTTACCTACAACACTGCCCTGGCCACTGCCGACGGCTCCCTGGAGGATCCCTCCGTCAAGACCGTGACCATCGGTACCGGCACCTCGACGAAGACCGGGACGATCAACAGCGTGATGCTCTTCGCCGGCAAGATGGAGTGCTCCTCCTGCCACGACGTGCACAACACCTTCACGGTCGGCGCCGCGGGGACCGGCATGGTCAAGATCTCCAATGCGGGAAGCGCCTTGTGCATCGCCTGCCACAAGAAATGAGCACCGGTCTCCGATCCGTTTCGCCGACGGCGGACCGCATTGTCCGACTGGCGGTGCTGGTGCTGGCCCTGCCTCTAACACTGGCAGGCTGCGTCTCCAACCCGCCGACCGGGAAGGCCGGCGCCGCGGCCGACCCCGTCTTCTACCCCTCGGAACCTGGCGCGGCGCGAATCCAGCACCTGGCGACCTTCACCGGCGAGCGGGACGTCACGGCGCCGGAAGAAGGTTTCGCCAAGTTCATCGCGGGCGACGACGCGACGGCCCAGCAGTTCCGCCAGCCCTACGGGGTCGCCTTGCGGGACGGGAAGTTGTATGTGGTGGATAGCCGTGCCCCGGGCCTGGCGATCCTCGACCTGCGGGGCCGCCAATACCGCATGTTCGCGGGCAACGGCAGCGGGCGGATGCGCCGCCCGATCAATGTCACCTTCGATGCCGACGGCACCCGTTACGTCACCGATACGGCGCGCAACCAGATCCTCGTCTTCGGGCCGGACGAGCGCTTCCAGGCCGCCTTCGGCGGCGACGACGGCTACAAGCCCGTGGATGTGGCCATCGCCGGAGACAGCCTCTATGTCGCCGACATCCTCAATCACCGTGTACTCGTCCTGGACAAGAAGACCGGCAAGCAGACCTTGTCCTTCGGAAAGGCAGGTTCGGGACCCGGCGAACTCTTTCATCCGACCAACCTCGCCCGTGCCCCCAACGGCGACATCTACGTCGTGGATACCAGCAACTATCGCGTGCAGCGTTTCGCGCCGGACGGCCGCTTCCTGGGCGGTTTCGGCGAGGTCGGCAACCAACCGGGCAACTTCTCCCGGCCAAAGGGCATCGCGATTGACCGTGGCGGCCTGATCTACATCGCCGACGCCGCCTTCGAAAACGTCCAGGTGTTCAATCCGGACGGCAAACTGCTGCTCTACTTCGGACAACCCGAGGATGGCCGGGAAGGTCTCAACCTGCCGGCGGCGGTCGCCATCGATTACGACAACGTCCCGCTCTTCCGCCGTTTCGCGGCGCCGGGGTTCGAGGTCGAGTACCTGGTCATGGTGACCAGCCAGTTCGGTCCGAACAAGGTGGACGTATTCGGCTTCGGCAGGCAAGGGCGGGAACTCATCGGCGATGCCGCCGGCGCACAAGCCCGGGCGGACGGCGGGCGTCCCTGACGGGCGCCCCGCGAGAGGACCGGCACGCGGCCAGGCCACGCTCGGCCCGGCAGAAGGAACGCCCGCCTGAGGCGGAAGTTCCTTCCGCAGTGCCGGCGCAGGCCAAACCCACCCCATGTCCCGGACGTCTTCGCTGCATGCCACCGACCCGCCGTCAGGATCCGGCTTCCACGACCCCGCGACGGACGGTGCCCGCCGCCCGTCGTGGCATCCGCTGATCCTGGCGGTGCTGCCGGCCGCGATCCTGGGTCCCGGAACATCCCTGGGCGAGGAATTCGCCCCCTTTCGCATCACCGGAGTCGAAGCTTACGCATCCATGCGCTTCACGCGCGATGACTTCAGCGCCCGCCAGCCCGGCAGCCCCTCGACTCGCCAGGCCTGGACCGACTTTCGCCAGGAGTTGTTCCTGCTCACCCACAGCTACGTCTACCACCCGAACTTCCTGAGCCTGGACGTGGGCGGCGGCCCGATCCTGGACGCGGCAACGACGAGTACGGAGAGCACGGGCCAAAAGGGCCGAAGCCTCCTGTACAACCTGACCGCCCGCGCCTCCTTCCTGCGCGACAAGCCCTATCGGGGCACCATCTTCTTCGACCACCTGAATCCCACCGTGGCGTTGTCCCCGGGCCAAATCCTGACCCAGGAGAACACGCGCTACGGCATCGACCTTGCCCTCCTGTCGCCGGCCACGAACACCCCCCTCAATCTGGACGCCCAACGCTCCGAAACCACGGGAAGCGGAACGGACATGGTGGTGCGGGACCGCAGCGAACGCCTGAATTTCCGCGCCAGCCGGGCCTTCGGGGAAGCAGGGACGACCGAGTTCCGCTACCAGAGCGGCCGGCAGGATTCGGCGAGCGGCAATCCGCGTTTCGCAATCCTGCCCACCCGATCCAGCAGCGAGGGGATGGGCCTCGACACCCGTCTGCGTTTCGGCGACGGACGGCGCTACGAGATCACCCACCTGATCAACCAGGACAGCCAGCGTTTCGACCTCGGCGCCGGCGGGATTCCCGACCGGCGGGACCTCCGCATGCTCACCGATTTCCGTGCCCGGCACTCGGACGCGCTGCAGACCTACCTGACCCACAACCGGTCCGAAAGCATCCAGGGGGCCAACAGCGCCACGCTGAACTCATTGGCCGGCGGCATGGCGTGGCGGGCGGACGAACACCTGACGACGGCCGCCGCCCTGCGGACCGACGACAACCGGACGACCCAGTTTCTCCTGCGTTCCCGCACTGCCGACGGCAGTCTCCAGTATCAGGCGCCGTTGGCCGGCGGAACCGCTGCCGCGGGCGCCTCCTGGCGACTGGAGAACCGCGACCAGCAGGCCTTCGCAGCCCAGGCAACGGTGTTCGGCGAGCGTGCCACGCTGACCGGCCTGGCCACCTTCGGCCTCGGCCAGCCCCGGGTCGTCGGCGGCACCGTCGTGGTCTCCAACCTGGCGCGCACCCAGATCTATGTCGAGGGAATCGACTACGCCTTGAGCCTGGTGGGCCTTCAGACCCGAATCCAGCGCCTGGTGGGCGGCAGCATCCTGGACGGGCAGGAAGTGCTGCTCGATTACGCCTACGACGTCGGCGGCACCTACGGCGTGCGCCAGGCCGACCGCTCCCTGAGCCTCGGGTGGAATTATCGGAGCTTCCTCAGCGTCTGGTACCGGCACCTCGACGTGAGGCCGACCCTGACCTCGGGCCTTCCGACCTCCCCCTTGAATGCCGTGAAAGCAAGTCTCCTGGGCGCCCGCTTCGACCTGCCCCTCAATCTGCCGGCAGCCGCGACCATCGGCGGCGGCCTGGAAACGGAAGATCGCCGGGAGACCATCGCCTCATACACCCGGACGTCGGCGGACGGCTACGCCCAGATGGACGACCCCTTCTTCAGCCACGCCGGCCAGTGGCAACTGGGGGCACGGCGGGTGCGCATGCACTACCGGACCGCGGCCCAGGACATGAACATCACCGGCATGGACCTGCGCTATCGCGGAATCCTGCCGCCGGGAATCGAGGTGTCGGGCGATATCGGTTACGAACGGGACAACGGCGCCCTGCTGCCTTTGTCGCGTCTCACCGGTACGCTGCGCGCCCATTGGCGCTACCGCAAACTCCTCGTCAACGCCGACCTGGTGATGACCAGGGAAACCCAGGGCTCGGCCGAACGCAAGCGGTCGTTGGTCCAGATTCAGGCACGGAGGGACTTTTGACGACTGCCATCCGGGCGACCCGAACCATCGTCGCGGCATTGCTGGCCGCCGCGGTGCACGCCGGCTGCACGTCCGCGCCGGAGCGGCCCGCCGGCCAGGACGCCAGCCTGGTCTGGCCGGGACCGCCCGCGACGCCGCGCATCGCCCATGTCGGCAGCTTCTCCGGACCCGAGGACCTCGGCATTCGGCGCGGCTTCCTCCAGCGGCTCGCCGACGCGCTGTTCGGCGCCGACGACGAAAGGCTGGTTCGCCCGATGAGCGTGGCGGAGGACGGCGGCCTGCTCTACGTCGCAGACCCCGGGGCCCGGGGCGTCCACCGCTTCGACCGGCGGAACGGCCGGCATGAACTCCTGCGCGGACCGCAGCAAAGCCAGATCCCGTCGCCGGTGGGACTTGCCGTCGGCAAGGGGGGCGTCGTCTATGTCACCGATTCCGCCCTGCGCCAGGTGCTGGTGCTGAGGCCGGGCGCCGGCGAGGCGGAACCCCTCTCCCTGGAGGGCAGCCTCGGCCAGCCCACCGGAATCGCCTGGGATCCCGAGCGGGAGCGCCTGCTGGTGGTCGACACCCGTGCCCACAGGATCGCCGCGTTCACTGCCGACGGCCGTCGATCGGCCGAATTCGGGCAGCGCGGCGACGGACCGGGGGAGTTCAATTACCCGACCTTCCTCTGGCGCCTCGCCGACGGCCGGCTGCTCGTCACCGACTCGCTGAATTTCCGGGTCCAGACCCTGGACGCGGACGGACGCCCCCTCGCGCGTTTCGGCAGGCTCGGTGATGGCACGGGCGACATCGCCCGGCACAAGGGCATTGCCACCGACCGCCACGGCCACATCTACCTGGCCGACGCCCTGTTCCATGCGATACAGGTATTCGATGCAAACGGCGGCCTGCTCCTCGCATTCGGCGCCCAAGGCCGCGAAGCGGGTGAATTCTGGCTGCCGGCCGGAATTCACGTCGGCAGCGACGACACGATCTACGTGGCCGATTCCTACAACCAGCGGGTCCAGATGTTCCGCTACCTCTGGGATACGCCATGAGGCGCCACTTCCGCCATCTCGCCCGACTCGTCGTCGCGGGCCTGGCCATCGCGGCGGCGGCCGCGGTCGCCGCCACGTCGGTGGTCAATTCCAGGCACAACCTGTCGATCAGCGGTCCCGGGGCCGTGAAGTCGCCCTCGGAGACCGAGATCTGCATCTTCTGCCACGCGCCCCACAACGCCTCGCCTTCCTCCGGGCTTTGGAACCGGCGCACCCCGGGCACCACTTACGTTCCCTACACGAGTTCGACCGCCAAGGGCGGCGCCGGACAGCCCACGGGAGCCTCCCTGCTCTGTCTCAGCTGTCACGACGGCACCATCGCCCTGGGGGAAGTCCTGTCGCGGGGCGCGGCGATCCCGGTGACCGGAGGACCGCCAATGCCGGCGGGGACGGGGCGGCTCGGCACCGACCTGTCGGACGACCATCCGATATCGTTCGCCTACACGGCAGCCCTGGCGGCCAGCCGCGGGGAACTGGCCAGTCCGGCCACCCTCACCGGCCGGGTAAGGCTCGATGCGACCGGCCAACTCCAATGCACGTCCTGCCACGACGCCCACGACAATTCCAATGGCAAGTTCCTGGTGATGCGCAATACCGCCTCGGCCCTTTGCGTGACCTGCCACCAGAAGGCCTCCTGGACCGCCAGTTCACATCGGACCTCGACGGCCACCTGGAAGGGTGGCGGAACCAATCCCTGGCCGCATACGAGCGAAACCACGGTGGCCGGAAACGCGTGCGAGAACTGCCACCGCCCCCATACGGCCGGCGGACGCAAATGGCTGCTCAACCATGCAGCGGAGGAGACGAACTGCTACGCATGCCACGGCGGCAACGTGGCGGCGAAGAACGTGCAAGGGGAGTTCACCGGGAAGAGTTCGATCCATCCGGTCGCCGCCAGCACCGGCGTGCATACGCCGAACGAACCGGCGCTGGCGTCGACCCGCCATGTGGAATGCGTCGATTGCCACAACCCCCACGCGACCAACGGCGCCGCCGGACTCCTGCCGGGCAGCCTCGCCGGCGTGCGGGGGATCAACCGGTCGGGAACCGAGGCCAATCCAGCGACCAGGGAATACGAGATCTGCTTCCGCTGCCACGGGGACAGCCCGGGCAAGCCGGCGCCGCGCACCCGCCGCCAATTGCCGGACAACAACATCCGCCTGCAGGTGGACGGCGCCGGGCCGTCCTATCATCCGATCACCGCCATTGGCCGCAATACCAACGTTCCCAGCCTGCTCGGCCCATGGACGACCGCCAGCACTATGGGTTGCGGCGACTGCCACAACAACAACGCGGGCCCGGGGGCCGGTGGCACCGGCCCCAAGGGCCCCCATGGCTCCACCTATGCCCCCATCCTGGAACGCCAGTACCTGACGGCCGACCGGACCACCGAATCACCCGCCGCCTACGCCCTTTGCTACAAGTGCCACAACCGCAATACCTTCGTCACGGAAGGCGGCGCCTTCCGCTTCCACAGGAAACACGTGGTGGAGGAGCGTACGCCCTGCAACGTCTGCCACGCGCCCCATGGCGTCGGCAGCGCACTGGGCACCGCGACCAACAACAGCAAGCTCATCAACTTCGACACCACCGTCGTCACGCCCAACTCCTCGGGCCTGCTGAAGTTCGAATCGACCGGCACCAGCCGCGGCCGCTGCTACCTGCGCTGCCACGGCGACAACCACAACCCGGAGAGTTACTGAAATGACAATTCAATCATCCGTACGAGATCCCAAGATCGGCCCCGTCGGCCAAACCAAGCCGATGGACCGACGCTGGACAACGATCGCGGCCATCGCCGGCGGAGCACTGGCCATGGCCCTCCTTGCCATCCCGATCTACTGGAAATCCGTTCCCGGCGGGCCTCCCGAGCCCGTGCCGGCGGCCCCGGCTCCCCGGGGACACGGCGGCCAGGCCCCGGCGGATTTCGCCGCGATGGCCGAACGGCTGGCGGCGAAACTGGCCGCCAACCCGGACGATGCCCGGGGCTGGGCCCTGCTGGGCCGGTCATATCTGGCCCTGGGACGATATGAGGAGTCGGTCATCGCCTTGCGCCGGGCAGTGGATGGCGCGCCGGGCAATGCCGATGCCTGGGCCGACCTGGCCGACGCCCTCGTCATGGCCAACGGCCGGCGTTGGAATCCGGAGGCCGCCCGGGCAGTGGCCGGCGTCCTGGCTGCGGCGCCGGACCACGACAAGGGACTCTGGCTGGCGGGCACCGAAGCGTACGAGCGAGGGGATTACCGCGCGGCGCTCCGGCATTGGGAGCACCTGCAACGGGTGGCAGCGCCCGACTCCGGAATCCGGGAAGACGTCGCCGCAAGCATTGCCGAGGCACGGTCGCGCCTCGGCAAGGGAAAGACGCGCTGACGGGAAGGCCGCGCCGGCCTTACGGCCGGCGGATTACGCGAAGGGGTGCCGCAGAACGATGGTCTCGTCCCGATCCGGGCCGGTGGAGATCATGTCCACCGGTACGCCGCAGACCTCCTCCATGCGCCGGATGTAGGCACGGGCGGCCGAAGGCAGGCCTTCCAGGGCCTTCACCCCGACGGTGCTCTCCGTCCAGCCGGGCAGGGTCTCGTAGACCGGCTCGCAGCGGCCCAGGTCGTCGGCCCCCACCGGCAGGATGTCCGAGAACCCGCCGTCCAGCTTGTAGCCGGTACAGATCTTCATCTCTTCCAGTCCGTCCAGCACGTCCAGCTTGGTGACGCAGAGACCGGAGACGCCGTTGATCTGGATCGAGCGCTTGAGGGCAGCGGCGTCGAACCAGCCGCAGCGACGGGCCCGGCCCGTGGTGGCGCCGAACTCATGGCCGCGGGTGGCCATGTGCTTGCCGACGGGATCGAGCTTGTCCACAGCGTCGTAAAGCTCGGTCGGGAACGGCCCGCCGCCGACGCGGGTGGTATAGGCCTTCGTGATGCCCAGAACGTAATGCAGCATGCCGGGTCCGACGCCAGCGCCGGCCGCCGCCGCACCAGCCACGCAGTTGGACGAGGTGACGTAGGGATAAGTGCCGTGGTCGATGTCCAGCAGGGTGCCCTGGGCGCCCTCGAACAACAGGTTCGCGCCGGCCTTGTGGGCGTCGTACAGGGCCCTCGGCACGTCGGCGACCATGGGTGCGAGGCGCGGCGCGATGGCGAGCGCGCCCTCGAGGGTCTTCTGGAAATCGACCGTCGCGGCACCCAGGTAATTCTTCAGGACGAAGTTGTGATAGTCGAGAAGCTCCGCCAGCTTCTCCGCGAAGCGCTTGGGCCGCAGCAGGTCCTGCAGCCTCAGGCCGCGGCGGGCCACCTTGTCCTCGTAGGCGGGGCCGATGCCACGCCCGGTGGTGCCGATCTTTCCGGCGCCCTTGGCGGCCTCCCGCGCCACGTCCAGGGCCTGGTGGTAGGGCATGATCAGGGGGCAGGCCTCGGAGATGCGAAGACGCGCCTCGGCATCGACGCCGGCCGCGTTCAGTTCGTCGAGTTCCTTGATCAGGGCATCCGGAGACAGCACGACGCCGTTGCCGATGTAGCAGACGACGCCCGGGCGCAGGATGCCGGACGGCACCAGGTGGAGGACCGTCTTGGCCCCGCCGATGACGAGGGTATGCCCCGCGTTGTGGCCGCCCTGGAAGCGGACGACGCCCTGGGAATGGTCGGTCAGCCAATCGACGATCTTCCCCTTGCCTTCGTCGCCCCACTGGGTGCCGATGACGACAACATTCTTAGCCATTTGCGCTTTCCTTCAATGCCTCGATAATCCATTTGCCCTGGCGCTGGACGAGGTGCCGGTCGCAGCCGGCGTGGCCCCAGGTTCCCTCGTGACCGGGCAATTCCGCGACGACGGTTTCCCCGGCGCCGCGCAACGCCTCGATGGCCCCGTGCAGGGCCTCATCCTCGGGCCAGGGGGCCAGGATGGCTGCACGCTGGGCGACGGGAGGGGCCAGGCGGGCCACTTCCCGGAGATCCATGGAGAAGCCCGTGGCCGGGCGGCCGCGTCCGAAGGACTGACCCACCTTGTCGTAGCGGCCTCCGAGGGCGATGGCACCCGGATGGCCTTCGCAGTAGGCGGCGAACACCGCGCCGCTGTGATAGTCGTAGCCTCGCAGGTCGGCGAGGTCGAAGCTGATCGGCAGGTCCGCAAGGGCATCCGCCAGGCGGCGAAGTTCCCCCAGCGGCGCGGCGATCTCCTCCCAGCCGGGAAGCGCCCGAGCGGCCTCCGCCAGGACCGAGCGGTCGCCGTAAAGGGTGGGCAGGGCCCGCAGTCCGTCGCGGGCAGGATCGGGGACCCCGCGCAGAAGTTCGTCGAGCAGCGGGATGTCCTTGGCCTGGAGGGCCGCGAAGACCTCCCGCTCCTGGACCGGCTCCAGTCCGGCGTGCCGCGCCAGCGCACGGAAGATCGCCAGGTGGCCGATGTCGATGCGGAGCGGAGGAATGGCGCACAAGGCAAGGACGCGCGCCAGCAGCCGGATCACCTCCATGTCCGCCTCGAGGCCGCCATGGCCGTAGAGTTCGGCGCCGATCTGCAGGGGTTCCCGGGAGGCCAGCAGGCCGGCCGGCAGGGCGTGCAGGACGCTGCCGCAGTAGCAAAGCCTGGAAACGCCGCTCCGGTTCAGGAGGTGGGCATCGATCCGCGCCACCTGGGGCGTGATGTCGGCCCGCAGACCCATGGTCCGGCCGGAGAACTGGTCCACGAGCTTGAAGGTGCGCAAGTCCAGATCGCCGCCGCTGCCGGTAAGCAGCGATTCCAGGTATTCCATCAGCGGTGGAATGACCAGTTCGTAGCCGTGCCGTCCGAACTCGTCGAGCACCCGCCTGCGCAAGGCTTCGACGCGGCTCGCCTCGGCAGGGGGCAGGTCCTCGACGGATTCGGGAAGGATCCAGCGCCGGGCGGTCATTGGAACAGGACCATCAGGATCAGCCCGGCCAGCATCGACGACAGGCCGAGGAACCGGATCTGGCCATCGGCCAACTGGCTCACCTTCTGGAAGGTTTCCTTCCAGACCCGGGGGGCAATGAAGGGCAGCACGCCCTCGATCACGAGCATCAGTGCAAAGGCCAGCAACAGAGTGGTCAGCATGGAAACCGGACGCCGGCGGACTACTTGCCGGAGCCCTTGCCGGCACCCCGCAGGTATTTGAAGAACTCGGAATTGGGCTCCACGACGAGGACGTCGCCCTTGTTCTTGAAGGCCCCGCGATAGGCCTCCAGGCTGCGATAGAAGGCATAGAACTCGGCGTTCTGGCCGAAGGCTTGGGCATAGATCGCCGCCGCCTTGGCATCGCCCTCGCCCTTGATCTTCTGGGCGTCCCGATAGGCCTCGGCGACGATCACCTCCCGCTGCCGGTCGGCGTCCGCCTTGATCTTCTCGGCCTCCGCCGCGCCCTGGGAACGCAATTCGTTGGCGACGCGGTTGCGCTCCGTCTGCATTCGGCGATAGACGGATTCCGACACCTCCGGCGGCAGATCGACGCGCTTCAGGCGGACGTCGATGATCTCCACGCCCATCGCCCGCATGTCGGCATCGGCCTTCGTGCGCACATCGGCCATGATCTTGTCCCGCTCACCGGAGACCACGTCATGGACGGTGCGCCGGCCGAACTCCTCGCGCAAGCCTGAATTGACCGTCTGGGAAAGCCTCGTCTTCGCCACCTGCTCGTCGCCGGCGACGGAGACGTAGTACTGCTTGACGTCGTGGATGCGCCACTTGACGAAGGAATCGACCAGGACCGGCTTCTTCTCCGCGGTCAGGAAGCGCTCGGGCTCGGGCGAATCGAGGGTGAGGATGCGCTTGTCGAAGACCTTCACGTTCTGGATCAGCGGCCACTTGAAGGCGAGGCCGGGTTCCGTGATCACTTCCTTGATCTCGCCGAGCTGGAAGATGATGGCGAACTGGCGCTGGTCCACGGTGAAGATGGTCATGGCGGCGACGACCATGAACCCGAAAACCAGGGAGGCGATGAAGGAGATGTGGCGCCCCATCAGCGTTCTCCCCGCTCGCGGGAGCGCAGCGACTCCCGATTGCGCGACGAGGAACCATATACCCCGCCCTGCTCCACTGCCGGGAGCTTCTCAAGTTGCGGCGGCACCTCGTTGGAAACGGCGGCCGGCGCGCTGCGCTGTACCGGCGTGGCCTCGGCTGCCGCCGCGGCGGCGGCCGGCACCGCGACCGACTGCATGAGTTTGTCGAGGGGAAGGTAGAGCAGGTTGCCGCTGCCCTTGGCGTCGATCATGATCTTGGAGGTGTTCGCGTAAACCTGCTGCATCGTCTCCAGGTAGAGTCGATTGCGGGTCACGTCCGGCGCCTTGTTGTACTCGACGAGGATCTGCTTGAACCGGGAGGCGTCGCCCTCGGCCGTGGCGATCATGCGGCCCTTGTATCCGTTGGCCTCTTCCATCAGCCGGGAGGCGGCGCCGCGGGCTCTCGGAATGACGTCGTTGGCATAGGCCTGACCCTCGTTCTTCTGGCGTTCCTTGTCCTGACCCGCCTTCACCGCATCGTCGAATGCGGCCTGCACCTGCTCCGGCGGCTGGGTACTCTGCATGGTCACCGAGCGGATCTGGATGCCGGTCTGGTAGCGATCGAGGATATCCTGGATCAGTTTCTGGGTATTGGCCGCGATCTGGTCGCGCCCCTCGTAGAGGACGAAGTCCATCTTGCTCTTGCCGACGATTTCCCGGATCGCGGTCTCTGCCGCCTGGACGACGGCATCGTCGGGATGGCGGTTCTTGAACACATAGTTCTGCGGATCCTTCAACAGGTACTGGACCGCGAACTGGACGCTGACGATGTTCTCGTCGTCCGTCAGCATGAGGGCTTCCTTGAGCACCTTGTTCTTCTCGGAACCCCTATAACCCACCTCCACGGTACGCACGCCGGAAAGATTGACGATCTCGTGGCTCTGGACGGGCCACGGCAGGCGCCAGCGCAGGCCAGGATCGGTCGATTCCTTGTATCGCCCGAACTGGAGCACGACGCCACGCTGGCTCGCGTCGACGATGTAGAAACCGCTCCCCATCCAAACGACGAGCACCAGAATCAGCAACAGGCCGACGCCGCCGCCGAACTGGCGGAGATTGATCGGCGGAAAACCGCCCCCGGAACCACCGGAACCGCCCGAGCCGCCGCGTCGCCCGAACATGGCCGACAGGCGGCGGTTCAGGTCGCGCCAGAGTTCTTCCAGGTCGGGAGGGCCGCCGCCCTTGTTGCCGCCGCCCCCACCTTCGGGCCGGTTGCCCCAACCGTGATCGTTGAGGGACATCAGGATGCCTGCGAACACGATGGTCTGAGAATCCGTGGATAAGGGTGGAGAGTGAAATGGGGGCAGGCGCGGATTACTCAAGCCCGGTCGGTCTCATGCCGCGTCGGCCTCGACCGACTGCCCGGGCGCATGCTCCCGGGCGGCCTCCGCCAGGGCGGCCCGCAGGAGTTCCATTCCGGACCCCGTGCGCGCGCTCACGCGGACGCGCCGGAGTCTACCATAGTCGTCCCGGTCGACTCCCGGCCCCGCGGCGGTGAGGTCTATCTTGTTCCAGACGAGAATCTGCGGCACCCGATCGGCCCCGATCTCGGCCAGTACCGCATCGACGGCGGCAATCTGCTGGTCCCGGTCCGGACTCGCCGAGTCGATGACATGCAACAGGAGGTCGGCCTGGGCGGTCTCCTCCAGCGTGGCGTGGAAGGCGGCCACGAGGGAATGGGGGAGATCCCGGATGAATCCGACCGTGTCGGAAACGATCACCTGGCCGGTGTCGGGAAGGAACACCCGCCGGGAAGTCGTGTCCAGGGTGGCAAACAACTGGTCGGCGGCATAGGCGCCAGCCTTGGTCAGGACATTGAATAAGGTGGATTTTCCGGCGTTCGTATAACCCACCAGGGAAACGGCGAGCATGTCGCGGCGGTCGCGGGCCCGCCGCCGAACGGCGCGCTGCCGTTCCAGCTGCTTCAGGCGATCCTTGAGCAGCGCCACCCGCTTGCCGAGCAGCCGCCGGTCGGTTTCCAGCTGCTTCTCTCCCGGGCCGCGCAAGCCGATGCCGCCCTTCTGGCGTTCCAGGTGGGTCCACCCGCGGACCAGGCGTGTCGCGAGATGCTGGAGCTGGGCCAGTTCCACCTGCAGCTTGCCTTCGTGGCTACGGGCGCGCAGCGCGAAGATGTCGAGGATCAGGCTGCTCCGGTCGACCACGCGAAGGCCCAGTTCCCGCTCCAGGTTGCGTTGCTGCGCCGGCGAAAGTTCGTGGTTGAAGATCACCAGGTCGGCACCGAGACTCACGGCCGCCTCGCCGATTTCGGCGACCTTGCCCTTGCCGGCGAAGGTGGCGGAATCCGGACGCTGGCGACGGCCCTGGATCACCTCGAGGCAAAGGGCGCCGGCGCTGCCGGCCAGCAGACGAAACTCGTCGAGGCGTTCGGCGAAATCGCCGTCGCCGAAATCCAGCTGAACCAAGATGGCCTGGTTGCCGGTGGCGGGACGCTCGAACATCAGTCGGGGAGCACCGCCTCCGGCGGGAAGATCAGTCGCGTGTCACTCGCCCCCGTTTTCATGGGCGAAATTGACGGCCCGGGCCGGCACGACGGTGGAGATGGCGTGCTTGTAAACCATCTGGGTGACCGTGTTCTTGAGGAGGACGACGTATTGGTCGAAGGATTCGATCTGGCCTTGCAGCTTGATGCCGTTGACCAGGTAAATGGAGACCGGAACATGTTCGCGCCGCAGCGTGTTCAGGAACGGGTCTTGTAGCATCTGCCCTTTGTTGCTCATGGGTGGCCTCTCGGGTTATTGGTATCGGACTGCTACTCTAATCGATTTTTCCGCCGCCTGCCATAGCCCGCTCCGGACCATGCCGGCGGGCCGGAAACCCCGCCGTTCCTTGCTCGTCACGCCCGCCGCCACGTGGTTCCGGAAGGTGAATCCTCGAGGACGATGCCGGCGTCTTTCAACTCGTCGCGAATCCGGTCGGCCTCGGCGAAATTCCTCGCTTTCTTGGCGGCAGCCCGTTCGGCGATCCGGGTCTCGATGGTATCCGGGCCCAGGCCGTCCGTCCGCCCCGCCTGCAGGAATTCCACCGGGTCCCGCTGCAACAGGCCCAGGATGGCGCCCAACCCCTTCAACTGCGCCGCCAGGCGCATCTCGCGCGTGCGATTCAATTCATTGGCCAGGTCGAAGAGGACGGCGACCGCCTCGGGGGTTCCGAAATCGTCGTCCATGGCCTCGCTGAAGCGCCGGGCGTGCGCCTCCTCCCAATCGACATCTGCCTGCCCCTCCGCCCCCTTCAGCGCCGTGTATAGGCGGCTGAGCGCCTGGCGCGCGTCGTCCAGGTGGGCATCCGAATAATTGAGCGGGCTTCGGTAGTGGGCGCGCAGGATGAAGAAGCGGACCACTTCGGCATCGTAGCGCCCGAGGACGTCGCGAATGGTGAAGAAATTGCCCAGGGACTTGGACATCTTCTCGTCATCGACTCGGACGAAGCCGTTGTGCATCCAGAAATTGACGAAGGTCCGGCCCGACGCCCCCTCGCTCTGCGCGATCTCGTTCTCGTGGTGGGGAAATTGCAGGTCCTGGCCACCGCCGTGGATGTCGAAATGCTCACCGAGCAGGTCGCAGCCCATGGCCGAGCATTCGATGTGCCAGCCGGGACGACCGCCGCCCCAGGGCGAATTCCAGCGGACCTCTTCGCCCTCGTCCTCCTTGGCATGCTTCCAGAGGACGAAGTCCAGCGGATCCTGCTTGCCTTCGACCACATCGACCCGCTCCCCCGCCCGCAGGTCCTCCAGGGATTTTCCGGACAGGCGGCCGTAGCCGGGAAACTTGCGGACCGAATAGCAGACGTCCCGGTTGGCCGCCACGTAGGCGTAGCCGTTCCTTTCCAGGCGGCCGATCATGTCCAGCATCTGTCCGACGTACTCGGTTGCACGGGGCTCATGGGTCGGCCTGGCCACGCCGAGGGCTGCCGCATCCTCGTGCATGCTGGCGATGAACCTGTCGGTGAGTGCGCGGATCGACTCGCCGTTCTCGGCGGCCCTGCGGATGATCTTATCGTCGATGTCCGTGATGTTGCGGACGTAGGTCACATCGAACCCCGAGGCGCTCAGCCAACGGACCACCATGTCGAAAACGACCAGGACCCGCGCGTGCCCGAGATGGCAGTAATCGTAGACGGTCATGCCGCAGACGTACATGCGGACCTTGCCGGGCTCGATGGGGACGAAGTCCTGCTTCTCGCGCGCCAGGGAGTTGTGAATCTTCAGCATTCGGGGAGAATTCCGGGGATTAACGGGATTGAGGCCTTTTTCCGCCTGTGTCCGGCGGCCGGCCGAGTTGTTGCCGGGGGGCGCTTCTTGATAGAATTACCGGTCAAAATCGACCCGCCAAAACCAGTATAACATGAGCCCCTCCCGCCGCTTTTCCGCGCCCCGCCTCGTTCTTCCGGCGGTGGCCGGTCTCCTGCTGGCGGTGGCCGCGGCGACCGTCCGGGCCGATTCCCTGCAGGATGCCTCGAAATTGTTGAAGCAGGGCCAGGCCACCCAGGCCCTGGAACAGGTGGACAAGTTCCTGGCCGGCAAGCCCAAGGACGCCCAGGGACGCTTCCTGAAGGGCCTCATCCTGACCGAGATGAACCGCAGCCAGGACGCCGTGGTCGTATTCACCAGGCTGACCGAGGATTACCCCGAACTGCCGGAGCCCTACAACAACCTGGCGGTGATCTACGCCCAGCAGAAGCAGTACGACAAGGCGAAGCAGGCCCTCGAGATGGCCATACGGACCCACCCGTCCTACGCCACCGCCCACGAGAACCTCGGCGACATCTACGCCCGCCTGGCCAGCCAGGCCTATGACAAGGCCTTGCAACTGGATTCGTCGAATGCCAGCGCCCAGACCAAGCTGGCGATGATCCGCGACCTGATGGGCAGTTCCGGCAGGGCCCGCCCGGCCGCCGTTGCGGCTGCCGCCAAGCCGGCCGAGGCCAGACCCGAAGCCAAACCGGAAGCCAGGCCCGAACAAAGGCCGGAACCCAAGGCCGAAAGCAAGGCCGAGAACAAGGCCGAGGCCAGACCGGCGGAGCCGGCGAAGCCGGTGGAGGCGAAACCCGCCGAAGCCAAGCCCGTCCCGGCCGCGGAGCCGAAGGCTCCCGAGGCGGCCACCGACGTGGGCAAGGCGATCGAGGCCTGGGCGGCTTCCTGGTCGCGCAAGGACGTGAAGGCCTACCTGGGCCACTACGCGAAGGATTTCCAGACGCCCGGCGGCATGGCCAGGGCGGCCTGGGAATCCGAGCGGCAGAAGCGCATCAACAAGCCGGGCGCGATTCAGGTCAGCGTCGAGAATGTCGCGGTGACCCAGGACGGTCCCGATAAGGTGACCGTCAAGTTCCGCCAGCACTACCGGGCGGCCTCCCTGAAGACCTCGGCCGGCAAGGTGCTGGTCCTGGTGAAGCGGGACGGCAGGTGGCTGATCCAGCAGGAACGGGTCGGCAACTGACCGGACCGATGAGGCATACCGTCACCGCCTCCTCCCGCCCGACCCGGCGCAGCACGGCGTTCCTGCGCGGCATCCTCGTCCCCATCCTGGTCGTTTCCGCCATCTGGTCGCTGCCCGTGTCGGGAAAGACGGTCAGGCGGCCCGCGCCGGCGCCGGTGATCCACTCCGATTCCGGTCCCGAGCCCCTGCTCGCGGAGGCCTTCGACGCCATCGAGCGCCACCGCTGGGACGAGGCCCTTGCCCAGGTGGACGCATTGCTGAGGGCCTACCCGAACTTCCGCCTCGGGCACCTGATCAAGGGCGATCTTCTGCTTGCCCGCACCCGTCCCCTGCGCACCTTCGGCGAGGGCGGCACCCAGGTTGCCGGCGACAAGGTGGCCGACCTGCGGGAAGAGGCGATGGCCCGCCTGAAGGCCTACCGGACGCGGCCGGCCACCAACTACCTTCCCCGCTACCTGCTCCAGATGCCGCCCGACCAGAAACATGCCATCGTGGTGGACACGGAGAAGGCGCGCCTCTATCTCTACCAGAACCACAACGGGACCCCCCGGTTCGTCGCCGACTACTACGTCACCCACGGCAAGCTGGGTGCGGAGAAAGTCAAGGAAGGCGACAAGCGGACCCCGATCGGCGTCTATCACGTGACCGCCAGCCTGCCGCGCCAGAAACTCACCGATTTCTACGGCAGCGGCGCCTTTCCGATCAATTATCCGAACGAGTGGGACCGTCGCCACGGCCGCAATGGCCACGGCATCTGGCTGCACGGCACACCGTCCGACACCTTTTCGCGCCCCCCCAAGGCCTCCGACGGCTGCGTCGTATTGGCCAACCAGGACCTGGACGCCCTCGCCAAGAACCTGCAGATCGGCCTGACGCCGGTGATCATCAGCAATTCGATCGAGTGGCTGTCCCTCGACGACTGGCAGGCCGAGCGCGCCTCCCTGCAGAAGATGATCGACGAATGGCGGCGCGATTGGGAAAGCCTGGACGTCGCCAGCTACGGCCGCCATTACTCCCGACGCTTCCAGTCGGACGGCCAGAATCTGGATCGGTGGCTGGCCCAGAAACGGAAGGTGAATGCCGGCAAGGCCTGGGTGAAGGTGGCGGCCAGCAATGTCAGCATGTTCCGCAATCCCGGCAAGGAAGAGTACGTGGTCGTCACCTTCGACCAGGACTACCGCAGCAGCAACCTGTCCAACGCGATGAAGAAGCGCCAGTACTGGATCAAGGAGGACGGGCGCTGGAAGATCGTTTACGAAGGCGCGGCCTGATCGGGCCGCCCGGTTCCCGCCCCCACCCCCCGTCTGCCCCGGGAGTCCCCAAGCGTATCACCCCCCCGGTAGGCGTCCACGTCAGCCAGGGCCGGTCCGCCAGC
>JBPOHD010000066.1:0-10731 GCA_052035955.1 Pseudomonadota bacterium | reverse complement strand
CGACTACGGCATGGAAAGCCTGGTGCCAGAACTGAATCGAGAAGCGGCCCGATTGGCCAAGAGCGTGGCGGATGAATTCACCGCCCGCGACCCGGCCAAGCCGCGCTTCGTGGCCGGCGTTCTCGGCCCCACCAACCGCACCGCCAGCCTGTCGCCGGACGTGAACAATCCCGGCTTCCGCAACATCCACTTCGATGAACTGGTCGCCGCCTACACCGAAGCGACGCGCGCCCTGGTCGAAGGCGGCGCGGATATTTTGCTGGTGGAGACCATTTTCGACACTCTGAACGCGAAAGCGGCGCTGTTCGCCATCCAACAGTTTTTCGACGAGAGCGGCGCTCGCCGGCCGGTGATGATTTCCGGCACCATCACCGACGCCTCCGGCCGCACCCTGTCCGGCCAGACGGCGGAAGCCTTCTGGAATTCCCTGCGCCACGCCCGGCCCCTGTCATTCGGCCTCAACTGCGCGCTGGGCGCCAAGGAGCTGCGCCAGTACGTGGAGGAGATCGGCCGGGTGGCCGACTGCTTCGTCTCCGCCCACCCCAACGCCGGCCTGCCCAACGCCTTCGGTGGCTACGACGAGACGCCGGGGATGCTGGCCGAGGAACTGGGCCGCTGGGCCCGCGACGGCCTGCTCAACATCGCCGGCGGCTGCTGCGGCACGACGCCCGAACACATCCGCGCCATCGCCGACATCCTCGCCTCGGCACCGCCCCGCAAGCCGGCGGCTCCGGCCCGAGCCCTGCGCCTGTCGGGGCTGGAACCCTGCAACGTCGTCGACGGCAGCCTGTTCGTGAACGTCGGCGAGCGGACCAACGTCACCGGCTCCCGGGCCTTCGCCAGGATGATCCTGGAGGGCCGCTTCGACGACGCCCTGGCCGTGGCCCGCGCCCAGGTGGAAAGCGGCGCCCAGGTGGTGGACGTGAACATGGACGAGGCCATGCTGGATTCGCGGGCCGCCATGGTCCGCTTCCTGAACCTTGTGGCCTCGGAGCCCGACATCGCCAGGGTGCCGCTGATGCTCGACTCCTCCAAGTGGGAGGTGATCGAGGCGGGGCTGAAGTGCATCCAGGGCAAGGGCATCGTCAATTCCATTTCCATGAAGGAGGGCGAGGCCCGGTTCCTGGAGCAGGCGAGGCTCGCCCGCCGCTACGGCGCCGCCGTCATCGTCATGGCCTTCGACGAGGCCGGCCAGGCCGACACCTGCCAGCGCAAGATCGACATCTGCGCCCGGGCCTACCGGCTGCTGACCGAAGACGGCTTCCCGGCCGAGGACATCGTCTTCGACCCGAACGTGTTCGCCATCGCCACCGGCATCCCCGAGCACGACAACTACGCCGTCGACTTCATCGACGCGGTGCGCTGGATCCGCGAGAACCTGCCCGGCGCCCGGACCAGCGGCGGCATCTCCAACGTCAGCTTCTCCTTCCGCGGCAACGACCCGGTGCGGGAGGCGATCCACACCGTCTTCCTCTACCATGCCATCCGCGCCGGCCTCGCCATGGGCATCGTTAACGCCGGCCAGTTGGGCGTCTACGACCAGCTCGATCCGGTGCTGCGCGAGAAGGTGGAGGACGTGGTCCTCAACCGCCGGCCGGGTGCCGGGGACGCCCTGGTGGAATTCGCCCAGACCGTGAAGGGGCAGGCCAAGGAGCAGGTCCAGGACCTGGCCTGGCGCGCCTGGCCGGTCGACAAGCGCCTGGAACACGCGCTGGTGCGCGGCATCACGGAATTCGTCGTCGCCGACGCGGAGGAGTGCCGGGCCGCCCTGGAGGCCGCCGGCAAGCCGCCCCTGGCCGTCATCGAGGGGCCGCTGATGGCCGGCATGAACACCGTCGGCGACCTCTTCGGCGCCGGGAAGATGTTTCTGCCCCAGGTGGTGAAGTCGGCCCGCGTCATGAAGCAGGCGGTGGCCCACCTGGTTCCCTACATCGAGGCCGAGAAGGCGAGGAGCGGCGCCGCCGCCAAGGGCCGCATCGTCATCGCCACGGTGAAGGGCGACGTCCATGACATCGGCAAGAACATCGTCGGCGTGGTGCTCGGCTGCAACGGCTACGAGGTGGTCGACCTCGGGGTCATGGTGCCCACCGACAGGATCCTCGCCGCGGCGCGGGAGCACGGGGCGGACATCGTCGGCCTCTCCGGCCTCATCACGCCCTCCCTCGAGGAGATGAGCCACGTGGCGGCCGAGATGGAGCGCCAGGGCTTCACGGTGCCGCTGCTGATCGGCGGCGCCACCACCTCGCGCGCCCACACGGCCATCAAGATCGCCCCCAACTACGGCCAGCCCGTGGTCTACGTGCCCGATGCCTCCCGGGCCGTCGGCGTGGTCACCAGGCTCCTCTCGGACCACCAGGCCGCCGGCTACCGGGCGGAGATCGCCGCCGACCAGGAGCGGGCCCGCGAGCAGCACGCCGCCAAGAAGGGCGTTCCCCTGCTGGCCCTGGAAGCCGCCCGGGAGCGGCGGGCGCGCCTCGTCCACGCGCCGGTGCGCCCCCGCAGCCTCGGCGTCACCGCCCTGCCGGACCTGGACCTGGCCGTGCTCGCCGACTACATCGACTGGGGTCCCTTCTTCCAGACCTGGGATCTCTCCGGCAGCTACCCGCGCATCCTGGAGGACCCGGTGGTCGGCGAGCAGGCCCGGCTGTTGCTGGCCGACGCCAGGACCATGCTGGGCCACATCGTCGCCGACAAGTGGCTCACCGCCAGGGCGGTCTTCGGGCTCTTCCCGGCCCGCGCCCGCGGCGAGGACATCGAGTTCCTGGGCGAGGACGGGCGCCCGCTGATGACCTGGCACGGCCTGCGCCAGCAGCAGGCCCGCCCCGACGGCAAGCCCCAGCAGAGCCTGGCCGACTTCGTCGCCCCGGCCGATTCCGGCATCGCCGACTATGCCGGCGCCTTCGCCGTCACCGCCGGCATCGGCATCGAGGCCAAGCTGGCCGAGTTCGAGGCCCGCCACGACGACTACGACAGCATCATGCTGAAGGCCCTGGCCGATCGCCTGGCCGAGGCCGCCGCCGAATGGCTGCACGAACGCGTGCGCCGGGAGTGGTGGGGCTATGCACCCGGCGAGGCCCTGGACAGGGACCAGCTGATCCGCGAGGAGTACGTCGGCATCCGCCCGGCCCCCGGCTACCCGGCCTGCCCGGACCACACGGCCAAGGGCGCCCTGTTAGACCTGCTCGACGCGCCGGGGAACGCCGGCATGGCCCTCACCGAGAGCTACGCCATGACCCCGGCGGCCTCGGTGTCGGGCTTCTACCTGGCCCACCCGGAGGCGCGCTACTTTGCCATCCAGAAGATCGGCCGCGACCAGCTCGAGGACTGGGCGGCCCGCGCCGGCATGACCGTACCCGAGGCGGAGCGCTGGCTGGCGCCGCTGCTCTGATCCGGCCGACAGGAAAGGACACGAGGAGACCTCCATGACGGAAGAGAATGTGGCGGACGACGACGGCCGCCTGAGTTTCGCCGAGGCCGTGCATTACGTCCGCCAGCGCGGCGGCCAGGCCTTCGCGGCGGCGCCGGTGTTCGGCGAACTGGGCGAGGACGACAACCAGCGCGCCGAGGGGGTGCGCATCTTCCTGCTCGAGCCGGAACCCGACGGCGACTACCGCCTGCGCTTCATCGCCGGGCCCTTCTTTTCGGCCGCCTACGCGGCCAACGAGGTGGTCCCGGCCGACGAGATTCCCGACGGGGTGAAGGAGATGCGCTTCATGCCCACCCGTTGCGAGGAGGAATGGCTGTCCGACCAGATCCAGCTGCTGGTACAGAAGCTGGTCCAGGCCTCGGGCCGGGTCATGGAACAGATGCCGGACTATGCCTCGGCGCCGGACAAGGGCGCCGGGCCGGAGGCCGTGTTCCCGGTCTCCTTCGTCGGCCGCGACCCGGGGCGGAAGCACTGATGGCCTGGCACCTCTGGCTGGCCTTCCTCGCCACCTCGGTGACCATTTCGGTGTCCCCCGGTCCGGGCGCCTTCGCCAGCATGGCCTCGGGGCTGCGCAGCGGATTTCCCGGGGGCTACGGCGTCGCCATCGGCCTGCAGCTGGGCCTGCTGCTGCAGCTCGTCATCGTGGCCGTCGGCATCGGCGCCCTGATCACCTCGTCCCTGTGGGCCTTCGAGGTGGTGCGCTGGGCGGGCGTGGCCTACCTGGCCTGGCTGGGCAGCTCGCTCCTCTTCGCCCGCGCCGCCGGCCTCGATCCGGCCGCCCTGGCGGCCGGGGAGGGCGGCGAGCCCCTGGGCACCCAGCTGTTGCGCGGTTTCCTGGTGAACAGCACCAACCCCAAGGCCGTCCTCTTCTCCTTCGCCGTTCTGCCCCAGTTCATCGACGGCGCGGCCGCCCTGCCGCCCCAGTATGCCGTCATGGGCATCACCATGATCGCCGTCGATTCCTTTGTCATGGCCGGCTACACGGGCCTGGCGGCCAGGGCCCTGGACCTGCTCAGGGATCCCCGCCACCTGACCTGGGCCAACCGTACCCTCGGGGTCCTGTTCCTGGCCGTGGCGGCGGGCCTCGCCGCCTTCCGCCAGCCGGGGGTCGCGGGTTGAGCGCCCGCCCTTGCCCGCGGCGGCACTGCGGCAGATTCGGGGCCGCGCGGACGCGGGCCCGCGGCGCCGCGGGGAGGGAGGTCACATGATCCCCCTGGTGGATTTCGCCGAGCCGTTGCCGGCGGGCGAGGATGACCGGCCGGCAGCCCAACGCTGCATAGGCGTGCCGCCGCTGCGGACGACTTTCGAAAGGTATGCGGCGAACGACGGCGAGCTGTCGATCGGCGAATGGCGCTGCGGGCCGGGGGCCTGGCGCATCGATTTCCACGGCGGCCGCCACGAGTTCTTCGAGGTCCTCGAGGGCAGGATCCGGATCAGCGCGGAGGACGGTGCCGCGCGAGAGTTCGGGCCCGGCGACGCCTGCGTGATTCCGGCCGGTTTCCGCGGGCTGTTCGAGGTCCTGGAACCGACGCGCAAGCGCTACGTCATGGTGGACCGGAACCGGTAGAATCAAAAAGATATCGGGAGGGATGATGAACAACGACAACCCGCGCGGCAGCCGCGCCCAGAGTCCGGACCTGGACTGGAGCCAGGTACGCGAGACCGTGCTGATGCTGGAACTGGCGGCCGGGCAGGTGGAAGCGGCCATGCGCGAGTCCGGCAGCTCGGTCGAAGTGCTGACCACCGCGTTCACCCAGCTCGCCGGCACCCTCGGCCAGGTTTCCGCTGCCGCCGCCGTCCTGCCGTCGGAGGGAACCGCCGGCGCCGCCCGGCACGACATCGAGGCCGGCATGGTCCAGGTGTCGGAGAAGGTGCACCAGGCCGTGGTCGCCTTCCAGTTCTACGACAAGCTGGCCCAGCGCCTCTCCCACGTCTGCCACAGCCTGGCCGACCTCTCCAACCTGGTGTCGGACAAGGGCCGGCTCTACAACCCCGAGGAATGGGTCGAGCTGCAGCAGCGCATCCGCGGCAAGTACACCATGGCCGAGGAAGTGGCCATGTTCGAGGCCGTGGTCCACGGCACCCCCGTGCAGGAGGCCCTGGAACGATTCATGGCCGAGCGGGAACAGGCCACGGCGGGCGGGGACATCGAGCTGTTCTGAACGGTCTGCGGCCGGCCGGCTGATCCGGGGACCGACGGCGCGGCGCAGATGCCGCTGCCACGACAAGCAATCCGGCACGCCCCTGCAGGAGCGCCGCCCGTGGCGGGATAGCGGCCGTCCCGAAAAGCATCGCGGCGTCACCGCCGCTCCTGCGAGGAGCCATCCGTCCGGTGTCGTAGAGCGCCGCCTGCGCCGCGATATGCGGCGGTTCGGAGCCCATCGCGGCGTGGCCGCTCCTGCCAACCCCTGATCGCACGGCCCCGCAGGCGCAGTTCGGCCCATGGGGGCCGGCGCTTCAGCCGCCCAGCTTCTTCCTCAGCAGATCATTGACCTGGGCCGGGCTCGCCTTGCCCCTGGTGGCCTTCATGACCTGGCCGACCAGGGCGTTGAAGGCCTTTTCCTTGCCGGCCCGGAATTCCTCCACCGACCTGGCATTGGCAGCCAGCACCTCGTCGATGATCGGCTCGATGGCCGAGGCGTCGGTCACCTGTTTCAGGCCGCGGGCGGCGATGATGGCATCGGCGTCGGCGCCCTCGCCGGCCCACAGGGCGTCGAAGACGTCCTTGCCGATCTTGTGGGAGACGGTGTTGTCGCCAATGCGGGCCACCAGCCCGGCCAGTTGCGCCGGCGATACCGGCGAGGCGGCGATGTCGAGGTTTTCCTTGTTGAGGCGGGCGGCCAGTTCGCCCATCACCCAGTTGGCGCAAGGCTTGGCCAGGGCCTGGCCGGCGGCGCCGACGCAGGCCTCGAACCAGGCGGCCGTCTCCCGGGTGGAGGTCAGGGTGGCGGCGTCGTAGGCCGAGAGGCCGTAATCCCCCTCGAAGCGCTGCCGCATGGCGCCGGGCAGTTCCGGCAGGCCGGACTTCACCTCGGCGATCCAGGGCGGCGTGATCTCCAGGGGAAGCAGGTCCGGATCCGGAAAGTAGCGGTAGTCCTGGGCGTCCTCCTTGGAGCGCATGGCGCGCGTCTCGCCCGTCTCCGGGTCGAACAGGACGGTGGCCTGGTGGATGGGTCGGCCTTCCTCGAGCTCGTTGATCTGCCAGCCGATCTCGTAGTCGATGGCCTGCTGCAGGAAGCGGAAGGAATTGAGGTTCTTGATCTCCCGCCTCGTGCCCAGGGGCGCGCCGGGGCGGCGCACGGAAACGTTGGCGTCGCAGCGGAAGGAGCCCTCCTGCATGTTGCCGTCGCAGATGCCGATCCAGCGCACCAGGGCGTGCAGGGCGCGGGCGTAGGCCACGGCCTCGGCCGAGGAGCGCATGTCGGGCTCGCTGACGATCTCCAGCAGCGGCGTCCCGGCCCGGTTCAGGTCGATGCCGGTGCGGCCGTGGAAGTCCTCGTGCAGCGACTTGCCGGCATCCTCCTCCAGGTGGGCGCGGGTGAGGCGCACGAATTTCGGTTCCTTGCCCTCGGGCGCGATGGAGAGACCGCCCCCCGAGACCACGGGAATCTCGAACTGGCTGATCTGGTAGCCCTTGGGCCGGTCCGGATAGAAGTAGTTCTTGCGCGCGAAGATGGAACGGGGGGCGATGTCGGCGCCGACGGCCAGGCCGAACCGGATGGCGCAGACGACGGCCTCCCGGTTCAGCACCGGCAGCACGCCGGGCAGGGCGATGTCCACCGCGCAGGCCTGGGCGTTGGGTTCGGCGCCGAAGGCCGTGGCGGCCCCGGAAAAGATCTTGGAACGGGTCTGGAGTTGGGCATGGGTCTCCAGGCCGATGACGACTTCCCACTGACTCATATCAACCTCGACATCTCGTTGGCATGACGGCGCCGCTCAGGAGCAGCGGCCCGACCCGGCATCGACCAGGATGGGCCACAGGTAGTCCGCGGAGCCGTTGCTGCACTGGCTGCGGCAATCGAGGAAGGAGACCGTCACCCGGCCGTCCTGTTCCCAGAGCCGCACCGCGCAGTTGCTGCGTTCCTTCTTCAGTGCCACCGGCGCGGTGCCGGCCTGGCGGAATTCCCTGAGATCGAATCGGCATACTCCCCGCCGCGGAATGTCGACGCGCGCCTCGAAGCGGCGCACCTCCGACTCGGCGACATGCAGGTCCAGGCGGCCGCCGTAGCCGGTCTCGTCCCTGAACTCGCAGCGCGTCGCCACGTTCAGGGGCCGGCTCGGCTGGGGCTGGACGACCCGGCCCTCGAGCAGCCTCGACGGGCGTCCCGCGGGTGGGCGCCTGGCCGTCGCCTGCGGGGCCGGCTTCGACTCGGGTATCCCCGGCTCCGGCATGCGCTCCGCCACCGGCGGCTCCGGCGTGGCGCAGCCGGCCAGGACGGCTGCGGCGAGCCAGGCGGACGGCCGGGACAGTCGGGCCATGCTCAGGCCTTGGCCGGCGGCATCACCGTGGCCTCGCCCTCGATCACGGGCTTGCCGCCGACGCTGCAGACCGTGTCTAGGACGACCCGCCGCTTCTCGACGTTCACTTCCCTGACGGTGACGGTGGCGGTGACGGTGTCGCCCGGGCGCACCGGCGCCTTGAACTTGAGGGTCTGGCCCAGGTAGATGGTGCCGGGACCGGGCAGCCGGTTGGCGAGCACCGCCGAGATGAGGCCGGCGGAGAGCATGCCGTGGGCGATGCGGCCCTTGAACATCGTGTTCTTGGCGTATTCCTCGTCCAGGTGGGCCGGGTTGATGTCGCCGGAGACGCCGGAGAAGAGGAGGATGTCGGCTTCGGTGATGGTCTTGGAAAAGCTGGCGCTCATGCCGGGCTGCAGGTCTTCGATGGTGTGGCCGATCATTGGCTTTCTCCTTTGCGAGGTCTGCGTGAAATCGAAAGGCATCCACCCCCATGGAT
Organism: Pseudomonadota bacterium; assembly: GCA_052035955.1. Classification (GTDB taxonomy): domain Bacteria; phylum Pseudomonadota; class Gammaproteobacteria; order Burkholderiales; family Rhodocyclaceae; genus JAEUNJ01. The sequence goes on along the minus strand of JBPOHD010000066.1, from coordinate 2,347 downwards.
GGAAAAGCACCGAGCCCCGCCAGGAAACCCGATCGGCAAAAGCCTGCCTGGGTGCCCCCTGGTGAACCTGCTGTCCTGGTGGTTGGCCTTCCGGTTCATGACATCAGGCCGCCAGGGCCGGCACGCGGCGGTGCCAGTCGGTGGCCTGCTGGTAGCGGTGGGCGACGTTGAGCATCTTCGCCTCGGAAAAATAGTCTCCGACGACCTGCATGCCGACGGGCATGCCGCCGCTGCCGAAACCGCAAGGGATGGACATGCCCGGCAGGCCCGCCAGGTTGACGGCGATGGTGTAGATGTCGGACAGGTACATCTGGACGGGATCGGCGCTCTTGGCGCCGAAGGGGAAGGCGACCGACGGCGAAGTGGGGCCCATGATCACGTCGCAGGCCTTGAAGGCCTCGGTGAAGTCGGCGGCGATCAGGCGGCGGATCTTCTGCGCCTGCAGGTAGTAGGCGTCGTAGTAGCCGTGGGAGAGCACGTAGGTGCCGATCAGGATGCGCCGCTTCACCTCCGCCCCGAAGCCCTCGGCCCGGGACTTGCAATACATGTCCATCAGGTCCCCGTATTCGGCGGCCCGGTGGCCGTAGCGCACCCCGTCGAAGCGGGAGAGGTTGGAACTGGCCTCGGCCGGCGCGATCACGTAGTAGGCCGGCACCGAGAGGCCGGAGTTGGGCAGCTTCACCTCGACGGTGGTGGCGCCCTGGCGGCGGAATTCGTCCAGGGCCGCTTCCACGGCGGCGCGCACGTCGGCATCCATTCCGGCGGCGAAGAACTCCCGCGGCAGGCCGATGCGCAGGCCGGCCAGCGGCCTGTCCAGGTCCCGGGCGTAGTCCTCCGAGGGGCGTTCCAGGCTCGTCGAATCCCGCGGGTCGAAGCCGGCCATGGCGGTGAGCATCCAGGCGCAGTCTTCCGCCGAGGGCGCCATGGGGCCGGCCTGGTCGAGGCTGGAGGCGAAGGCGATCATGCCGTAGCGGGAACAGACGCCGTAGGTGGGCTTGAGGCCGGAGAGGCCGCACAGGGCCGCCGGCTGGCGGATCGATCCGCCCGTGTCGGTGCCGGTGGCGGCGGGGGTCAGCCGGGCGGCCACCGAGGCCGCCGAGCCGCCGGAGGAACCGCCAGGCACCCGGCCCGGATCCCATGGATTCCGGACCGGACCGAAGTGGGAGGTCTCGTTGGAGGAACCCATGGCGAACTCGTCCATGTTGAGCTTGCCCAGGACGGGCATGCCCGCTTCCTTCAGGCGCGTGACCACATGGGCGTCGTAGGGCGAGACGAAGCCGGACAGCATCTTCGAGCCGCAGGTGGTGCGCCAGCCCTCGGTGCAGAAGATGTCCTTGTGGGCCATGGGAACACCCAGCAGGGGTCCGCGCTCGCCGGCCGCCCGCCGGGCGTCGGCCTCCCGGGCCATGGCCAGGGACTTTTCCGGGTCGGTGCTGACGAAGGCATTCAGCGTCGGGTTGAGCCGGGCGATGCGGTCCAGGTAAAGCGTGGTCAGTTCGACGCTGGAGACGCGCTTTTCGGCCAGGGCGGCGGATAGACCCCGCAGCCCGGCGTTGAGGAGTTCTTCTTGGGCCATGGCGGAGAAGCCTATTCGATCACTTGCGGGACGAGGTACAGCCCGGCTTCCGTTTCCGGCGCCACGGCCTGGAAGGCGGCCCGCCGGTCGGCTTCCGTGACGGCGTCCGGGCGCAGGCGCTGGACCACGTCCACGGCATGGGCCATGGGGGTGACCCCCGTCGTGTCCACGGCCTGGAGCTGCTCGATGAAGGTCAGGATTCCGTTGAGCTGGTCCCGGGTGTGTTCCGTCTCGGCGGCCGAGACTTCCAGGCGCGCCAGATGGGCGATGCGGCGCACGTCGTCGGTGGTCAGTGACATGGGTAGGAGGGTGGCGGTCGGGGAGGAGCGTTCGGGTTGGCGGACCGGCCTTTCCGGCCCGGCCGGCCGGGCCGCGCCCTTAATTGGCGCGGCGCAATAGGGTATGATAAGCCATTTCGCGCCGCCGCCGACCCGTCCCCACCGGTCCGCCCGGCCCCCTCCCGCTTATCTCTCGGAATCCTCGATGTTCGGCATTCTCAATTCCTATTTTTCCACCGACCTGGCCATCGACCTGGGCACTGCCAACACGCTGATCTACGTGCGCGGCAAGGGCATCGTGCTCGACGAGCCCTCGGTGGTGGCGATCCGTACCGAAGGCGGTCCGAACGCCAAGAAGACCATCCAGGCCGTCGGCGCCTCGGCCAAGCAGATGCTGGGCAAGACCCCCGGCAACATCACGGCCATCCGGCCCATGAAGGACGGCGTGATCGCCGACTTCACCGTCACCGAGCAGATGCTCAAGCAGTTCATC
>JBPOHD010000080.1:0-54909 GCA_052035955.1 Pseudomonadota bacterium | reverse complement strand
ACATGGCGGCGGCGGACATCTTCTGCCTGCCCAGCCATCGGGAGGGCTTCGGCCTGGTGGCCATCGAGGCGGCGGCGGTCGGCCTGCCGGTCCTGGCGTCGCGCATTTACGGCGTCACGGACGCCGTAGCGGAAGGGGAAACCGGGCTGCTGCATCCGCCGGGCGACATCAGGGCAATCGCCGACCTGTTGCGCCGCCTGGCGGTGGACGAGCCCCTGCGGCAGACCCTCGGCGGGGAGGGCCGGGACAGGGCCCTGCGCGAGTTCGGCCAGCGGGAAGTGGTGGCGGGGCAACTGGCCTTTTATGGGAAAATATTGAATTAACCGCCGTCCGGGTCAATTCCGTGGCCAAACGTCTCTTCGACGTCGTCGTTTCCCTCGCCCTCCTGGTCTTTTCCTCCCCGTTGCTGCTCGCCACGGCGATGGCCGTGCGCCTGTCCCTGGGCCGGCCGGTGCTGCTGCGCCAGCGACGGCCCGGGCTCCGTGGAACTCCCTTCGAGTTCCTCAAGTTCCGCACGATGACCGAGGAAAGGGACGCCGCGGGCAACCTGCTGCCGGACGAGCAGCGGATGACGGGTTTCGGCAGCCGCCTGCGGGCGAGCAGCCTCGACGAACTGCCGCAGCTGTTCAATGTCCTGCGCGGCGACATGAGCCTCGTCGGTCCCCGCCCGCTGCTGATGGAATACCTCCCCCTGTATTCGCCGGAGCAGGCGCGCCGGCACGAGGTAAGGCCCGGCATCACCGGCTGGGCGCAGGTCAATGGGCGCAATGCCGTCGATTGGGAGGAGCGCTTCCGTCTCGACGTCTGGTATGTGGACCATCGGTCCTGGGCCCTGGACGCGCGCATCCTTTTCCTGACCCTGGCAACGGTCTTCCGCGCCCGCGGAGTCAGCCACCCGGGTCAATCCACGATGCCCCGATTCACCGGCAACCGCAATGCCTGACACCCTCTTCGTCTTCGGCGCCTCCGGCCATGCCAAGGTAGTGATCGATTGCCTGCGCCGCGGCGGCCACCGGTCGCTGCTGCTCGTGGACGATGATCCCGGCCGTACCGGCGCGCGCGTCCTCGGCGAAACCGTGGCCGGCGACCGGCGGACCCTGCAGGCCGCCGGCGACCGGGTGCGGCGCGGCATCGTCGCCATCGGCTCCAACGACGCCCGCTCGGCCGTCGCCCGATGGCTCGAGGAGGCCGGCTTCACCTTCGTCGCCGCCGTGGACCCGGCCGCCGTCGTCTCCGAATACGCCCGGATCGAGGCCGGCAGCCTGGTCATGCCGGGCGCGATCATCAACGCCGATGCGGTGGTCGGACGCCACGCCATCGTCAATACGGCGGCCACCGTGGACCACGATTGCCGGGTGGGCGACGCGGTCCACCTGGCGCCCGGGGTCCATCTTTGCGGCGCCGTGGAAGTCGGCGAGCGAAGCTTCATCGGCGCCGGATCGGTCGTCATGCCCGGGGTGAGGATCGGCCGCGAAGTGATCGTCGGCGCCGGCGCCACGGTGCTCGCCGACCTCCCGGACGGCTGCCGTGCCGTCGGCTCTCCCTGCCGTCCGATCGGAGCCGGGCGATGAAATCCCTCGCCATCGACGGCGCCGCGCCGGTGCGCGAGCGGCCCTTCGCCCCCTGGCCGGTCTTCGCGGCGGACGAGATCGAGGCGGCGACGGCGGTACTGGCATCGGGGAAAGTCAATTACTGGACCGGCAGCGAATGCCGGGCCTTCGAGGAGGAGTTCGCCGCCGCCTGCGGCTGCCGCCATGCCATCTCCCTGGCCAACGGAACGCTGGCCCTGGAATTGGCCCTGATCGGCCTGGGCGTGGGTCCGGGCGACGAGGTGGTGGTGCCCAGCCGGACCTTCATCGCCACGGCGAGCAGCGTCGTCGCCCGCGGCGCCCGGCCCGTGGTCGCCGACGTAGACCGCGACACGGGCAATCTCACCGCGGACACGGTGGCGGCGGTCCTGACGGCCCGGACACGGGCGATCATCCCCGTGCATCTGGCGGGATGGCCGTGCGACATGGATGCCCTGCTCGCCCTCGCCGATGCCCATGGTCTGCACGTGGTCGAGGATTGCGCCCAGGCCCACGGCGCCGCGTGGAGGGGGCGGCCCGTGGGCGGCTTCGGCAAGTGCTCGGCATTCTCCTTCTGTCAGGACAAGATCATGACCACGGGCGGCGAAGGCGGGATGCTGGTGACCGACGACGAGTCGCTGTGGCGGCGGGCGTGGGAATACAAGGACCACGGGAAGAGTTGGGATGCGGTGTACAACCGCGCCCATCCGCCGGGATTCCGGTGGCTGCACGAATCCTTCGGGAGCAACTTCCGGATGACGGAAATGCAGGCCGCGATCGGTCGCCTGCAGTTGCGCAAGCTGCCGGAATGGAATGAACGTCGGCGTCGCAACTGGTCCATTCTGGGGGAGGGAATGGCAGCAATGCCGGGGCTGCGAGTCCCGCATCCGGAGCCCCGGGCCACCCATGCCGGCTACAAGTTCTACGCCTACCTGCGTCCCGAGCAATTGAACGACGCCTGGGACCAAGCGAAGGTAATCGGCGCCATCAACGCGGAGGGCATCCCCTGCATGGCCGGCAGTTGCAGCGAGATCTACCGGGAAAGGGCCTTCTCGACATGCGATGGCGGGCCGCCGACGGCGCACCCGGTGGCGGCCGAACTGGGCCGGACCAGCCTGATGTTTCTCATCCATCCGACCCTCGGCGATCACGACATGGCGGACACCCTCACCGCGGTCGCCCGCGTGATGGAGGTCGCCGCGGCATGAACGCCGTCCGCCGGGCCGTCCCAAGGACGGCGCCTTCAACGACCTCGAGCCGCGCAGCGGCCAACCGTCGTCACCCCCTTCCACGGGAAGGGGGACGGGGGGCAGGGGCCCCATGAGACTCCACCCGCGCGGTCTGGCGGCCCTCGGACACGATCTGGTCGCCACCGGACTGACCTGGCTCGCCGCCTACTGGCTGCGCTTCAACTTCGACATCCCGGCCGGTTTCTGGACAGCCGCCTGGCGGACGTTGGGCGGCATCCTGCCCCTGTACGCGCTGATTTACCTGGCCCTCGGCCTCTACCGGGGGGTCTGGCGCTACTCCAGCATGGGCGACCTGCGGCGCCTGCTGAAAGCCGTCTCGGCCGGTGCCATCCTGACGGCGGCGGCAGTCCTGGTGTCGGGGTATTACGGCGTGCCGAAATCGGTCCTGGTCCTCCATCCCGTCCTGCTGCTCGTCGTCATGGGCGGCAACCGCTTCCTCTACCGGGCCTGGAAGGACGGCCAACTGGCCTTCCTGCGCCAGGACAGCAAGCAGCCGGTGCTGGTGATCGGCTCCGGCGGCCCGGCGGCGCAGCTGATCGGCGAATTGGCCCGCAGCAAGGAATGGCAGGCCGTGGGGCTGCTCGACGACAACGCGGCCCGCCATGGGCGCAGGGTCAACGACGTGCCGGTCCTCGGCCCGGCCGACGCCGTCGGCGAGCAGGCGAAGCGCCTGGGCGTCAGCCACGCCATCATCGCCATGCCGGCCGAAGCGCCCTCGGCGCGGCGCCGCGCCGTCGAGAGGGCGGCGGCGGCGGGACTGACGGTGCTGACGGTCCCTCCGCTCGACGACCTGATGGGCGGGCGGGTTTCCATTTCCCAGGTCCGGCGGGTGGATCTGGAGGACCTGCTCGGACGGGACCCGGTCCTGCTCGACGATGCCGGCCTGCAGGGACTGCTGGCCGACCGGGTGGTGCTGGTCACCGGTGCGGGGGGTTCCATCGGCTCCGAGCTATGCCGGCAGATCGCGCGGTTCGGGCCGGCTCGCCTGGTGTTCTACGAGATATCCGAGTTCGCGCTTTACCGGCTCGAGCAGGAGTTCTCGGCCCGCTGGCCGACACAGCCGGTGGCCTGCGCCATAGGCGACGTCCGGGATACGGAACGGCTCGACGAGGTATTCCGCGATCACCGTCCGCAAGTCGTCTTCCACGCCGCCGCCTTCAAGCACGTGCCGATGATGGAGGGCGAGAACGCCTGGCAGGCGGTCCGCAACAACGTCCTCGGGACCCGTCGCGTCGCCCAGGCGGCGATGCGCCACGGGACCCGCCAGTTCGTCCTGATCTCCACCGACAAGGCGGTCAATCCGACCAACGTGATGGGTGCCAGCAAGCGCCTGGCGGAACTGGTCTGCCAGGCCATGCAGGCCGTGGAGGCGGCCCCCGCCGGTGCGGCGACCCGTTTCGTCACGGTGCGTTTCGGCAACGTGCTCGGCTCCTCGGGCAGCGTGATCCCGAAATTCAAGGAACAGATCGCCTCCGGAGGCCCGGTCACGGTGACCCATCCGGAAATCGTCCGCTACTTCATGCTGATCCCGGAGGCTGCCCAACTGGTGTTGCAGGCCGGACTGATGGCCAGCCGCGACGGCGAGGGCGGGAAGATCTTCGTCCTCGACATGGGGGAACCGATCCGCATCGCCGACCTGGCCCGGGACATGATCCGGCTTTCGGGATTCAGCGAGCACGAGGTCCGGATCGAATACACGGGATTGCGGCCCGGGGAAAAGCTCTACGAGGAACTGCTTGCCGATGGCGAGACGACCCTCGCCACGCCCCATCCCAAGCTCCGCATCATGCGCCCCCAGCAGGCACCCGATGCCGAGTGGCTGGCACGGATCGACGCCTGGCTGGCCACGAAGGCCATGCGCGCGGACCAGGTGCGGCCGGCGCTGGCAGGGTGGGTCCCCGAGTACAAGTACGCCGTGAATCCCTGAGGCGAGCGATGGCGACCTATGCGATCGGCGACCTGCAAGGCTGCTACGCACCCCTGTTGCGCATGCTCGACTACATCGGCTTCGAGCGCACCCGGGATCGGCTGTGGTTCGTGGGAGACCTGGTAAACCGGGGACCCCAGTCCCTCGAGGTGCTGCGCTTCGTGCGCGGGCTGGGGGATGCCGCCGTCTGCGTCCTCGGCAACCACGATCTGCACCTGGTGATGCAGTCCGAGGGCTTTGGGCGGACCAACCGGGAGGACACCCTGGGCCCGGTGCTGGCGGCGCCGGATCGCGGGGAACTGATCGACTGGCTGCGCCGTTGCCCCCTTTTCCACGCGGAGGGCGAATACGCGATGGTGCACGCGGGCCTGCTGCCCGCCTGGGATGTTCCGCGGGCCGGAGATCTCGCGGCCGAGGTGGAAGCCGCCCTGGCGGCGGACGATTTCCGCGACTTCCTGGCCCACATGTGGGGCAGCCAGCCCGAGGCCTGGCAGGACGACCTGGCGGGCTGGGACCGCTTGCGGGTGATCGTGAATGCCATGACCCGGATGCGCTTCTGCCGGGCCGACGGGAGCATGGATTTCAAGACCAAGGGACCGCCGGAGAAGGCGCCACCGGGCAGTCATCCCTGGTTTTCGGCGCCCGGCCGGGTAGCCCGCCGCCATACCCTGGTCTGCGGCCACTGGTCGGCGCTCGGTTTCCGCGCCGAACCCGGCTTGCTGGCCCTGGATTCCGGTTGCCTCTGGGGCGGCGCCCTGACGGCGGTCCGACTGGAGGACCGTCAGGTCTTCAGCCTGCCCTGCCCGCGGCAGGTGGAGCCGTCAGGCTGGGACTGAGGTCCGCCGGCGGCACGCGGAGGTCCGGGGATCTGCCGCTGGCGCGGGCCAGCGCATGGGCCACCGCCCGGTGCGCATGGGCCGACAGGTGGCGCCGGTCCACGCCCTCGGTGGCCATGGCCGGAAGGATCTCCACGTGCGCCGTCAATCCGTCCGAAAGGACGATCGCCATCAGGCATTCCATCAGGCCGATGTCACCGACGTAGCCGGGTGCCCGGGTCGGCTCGCCACAGCCATCCGTATAGCGGATGACGGCCGGCGTCAGCGGCGTCCCTGCATCGATGGCGCTCTGCAGGAGCGCTGCGTGGAAGGGCAGGACCTCGTCGCCCCAGGTGGTCGTCCCCTCGGGAAAGACGGCCACGAGGGCGCCGCCGCGCAGCTTCCCGACCACTTGCTCCCGCGTCTGCTGGGCCGCCCGTCGGCTGCCCCGTTCGATGAAGATGGTGTCGGTGTGTCGGCACAGCCAGCCGATGAGCGGCCAGGAGCGCACGTCGTCCTTGGCCACGAAGGCCGCCGGTGTCACCGCATTGAGCACGAAGATGTCGAGGAAGGACACGTGGTTGGCGACCAGCATCCCGGAACCCTCCCCTGGCGGTCCGTGGCGCAGGGAAACGCCCAGGCATCCGACCAGCTGCCGCGACCAGCGTCGCTTCATGACGCGACGGCGAGATTCCGGAACGAGCGGAAACAGGAGGGCGACCGTGGCGGCGCCCTGGAGCAGATGCAGGGCAGCCCGGGCCAGGCGCAGGTAGGCACGCAGGCTGTGGAACATGGCCGGCTATTATAGGGATCGGTCCATGACGGATTTTTTGCGGAGACTTCGATGGATGACTGCGTGTTCTGCCGCATCGTGCGCGGCGAGATTCCGAGTACCCGTATCTGGGAGGACGAGTTGACGCTGGCCTTCATGGACATCGGCAGCGTCAATCCGGGCCATATGCTGGTGGCCACGAAGGCGCACGTCGAGGACATCTACGGCGTGCCGGACGAGACGGCCGGTGCCCTGATGCGGACGGCCGCGCGGGTGGCCCGCGCCGTCCGCACGGCGCTTTCGCCGGACGGCCTGTCCCTTTACCAGGCGAACGGGCCGGCGGCCGGGCAGACGGTCTTCCATGTCCACATCCATGTCCTGCCGCGCTGGCAGGGCGACCCGATGGACCTGGTGTGGCCGGTCCGCAATCCGGAACGGGCGGAACTGGAGGAAACGGCGGCGCGGATTCGCGCCGCCCTTTGAGGCCTTGCCGGCCTAGTGCGAAACCCGCGTGCTGCCCTGTCCCGAGAGGACGCGCACCCGGTCGCCCGGCCGGAACTGCTCGTCGGCCTCCTGGGTCACGGCGATCAGTTGCCCGCTGTCCAGCTTGACCGTGATCTCGAGTCCCGCCTTGCGGGCCACCTTGTCCTCGATGGCCGAACCGGCGGCACCGCCGGCCACGGCGCCGAGGACCGCCCCCAGCGTGGACCCACGGCCCCGCCCGAGGTGGCTGCCGGCCATGCCGCCGACCACCGCCCCGGCGACGGTGCCCACCGTGCCGTCCGAACCGCCCTCGATGGTCACCTGGCGGACGCTTTCCACCACCCCCTGGCGCACGTTCATTTCGCCGCGGGCCTGGCCGCGCGTGTAGCTGGAACCGGACTGGCTCCCGGCGCAGCCGGCGAGGACCAGGGCCGCGACCGCGGCGGCGGCAAAATTCCTGACGTTCATAGTTCCTCTCCGAATTCCGTCCTGAACCGGGCGGCGATGGCAGCCCGCTCCGGCGCATGGTTCTGCCCGCCCCGGTGGGCGATCTTGATCCCTCCCATGAGGGACGCGAGACGGCCGGTCTTCTCCCAGCCCCAGCCCCTCGCCAGGCCGTAAAGCAGGCCGGCGCGATAGGCGTCGCCGCAACCGGTGGGATCCTCGAGCCGCTCGGGCTTCGCGCAGGGGATGTGGATCCGCCGGCCGTCGGCATGGATCTCCGACCCGTCGGCCCCGAGGGTGACCACCAGGGCCTTCACCTCCCGCGCCAGGTCTGCGATCTCCCGCCCGGTCCGCTCGCACAGGAGTTTCGCCTCGTAGTCATTGACCGTGCACCAGTCGGCGAGTTTCAGGAATTCCATGAGCTCTTCGCCGGAGAACATCGGCAGGCCCTGGCCGGGGTCGAAGACGAAGGGAATGCCGGCGGCGGCGAATTCCCGGGCGTGGCTGACCATGCCTTCCCGTCCGTCCGGCGAAACGATGCCGAGGGAGGCGCCGGCCGCATCGGCGATCCGGTTGGCATGGGAGTGGTTCATGGCGCCGGGGTGGAAGGCGGTGATCTGGTTGTCGTCCAGGTCCGTGGTGATGAAGGCCTGGGCCGTATAGCTGCCGGGAATCCGGCGCACGTGGTCCGTCGCCAGGCCGAGGTCGCGCAGGCGGGCGAGATAGGGTTCGGCATCGTCACCGACCGCCGCCATGATCAGGGGCTCGCCACCCAGCAGCTTCAGGTTGTAGGCGATGTTTCCGGCGCAGCCCCCGAATTCCCGACGCATATCGGGGACCAGGAAGGCGACGTTGAGGATATGGATCTGCTCGGGCAGGATATGGTTCTTGAAGCGGTCGTGGAACACCATGATGGTGTCGTAGGCCACCGAGCCGCAGATCAGGGTTTTCATGGCGGGAACCGCAAAAAAACGAGGCGCGAGTATATCACCCGCGCCTCGGGTGGCCGGCTGCGCCGGCGTTCAGCCCAGGGCCTTCAGGGCCGCCTCGTAGTTGGGTTCCTGGCCGATCTCGGGCACCAGTTCGGAATGGATGACCTTGTCGTTTTCGTCCAGCACCACGACGGCGCGGGCCGTGACGCCGGCCAGGGGGCCGTCCACCAGTTCGACGCCGTACTTGCCCATGAAATCACGGCCGCGCATCGTCGAAAGGGTGACCACGTTCTTCAGCCCTTCGGTCGCGCAGAAGCGGGACATGGCGAAGGGCAGGTCGGCGGAGATGACCAGGACCACCGTGTTGGCCATGCTGCCGGCCTTCTCGTTGAACTTGCGCGTCGAGGTGGCGCAGGTGGGGGTGTCCAGGCTGGGGACGATGTTGAGGACCTTCCTCTTGCCGGCGAAATCGGCCAGCTTCTTGTCGGCCAGGTCGGCGCCGACCAGGGAAAAGTCCGGGGCGGCGGATCCCGTGGCCGGGAAGGAACCGCCTACGTGTACGGGATTGCCGCGCAGGGTGACGGTGGAGCTCATGTGCTTCTCCTGTTGGGGTTTGGGGATGCAGAGTGTAGGTCCTAACGCCGCGGCGGACAATCGCGGCCCGCGCGGTTGGCTGGACCGCCTCAGGGATAGAAGATGTACAGCCGGTAGCCGGCAGCAGGCACCGAGGCAGCGTCGATGGCCAGGGATACAGGCAGGTCGGAGTTCGCGGCGATGCCCTCGTCGGCCCGGCGTCCGGGCAGGTAGGTCGCAGGGGCAAGGACCTTGCGCACCAGGGCCTGGTCGCCGGTATCCGTCAGGGTGACTTCCAGGTGGGGCAGGGCCTGGGGGAAGGGCGCCCGGTTGCGGAGGGTCGCCGACAGCAGCAGCCGGGCCTTGTTTTCGGGGTCGGGATGGAGGTCGGAGGACTCGATGCCCAGTTGCGCCGGCTGTCGCGGCAGCGGCAGGTCGCAGCGGATCATTTCGCAGCCCGTCGCCAGGGCCCGCCGGACGTCCGGATGCAGCACGGCGAGCTCGACGCGGAAATGGTAGACGGCCTGGCCGGCCAGGAACATCGACGCCAGCAGGGTCGCCAGGATCCAGGGCCACAGGCGGCGCCTGGAAACCGTGTCGGCGAGGAAGGATTCGGCGTCCGGGTCGAAGGCGCCATCGGCGGGCGGCGTGGCTTCCGGAGCAGGCTCCGGCGCAGATTCCGGTGCCGACGCCTGGCCTGCCTCGGCGACCGGTTCCGGGGAAGTCGCTGGCGATGGCGACTCGGCCGGCGAACCGGGCGGTTCGGGCATTACCTCGAGGGCAGGAGAGGCCGCCGGGTCGGGCGGGCCGTCCGGCGGGGCCAAGGGTTCGCCGGCGGCAAGAGGGTCCGCCGCTTCCCCCCGGGGTTCGCCCGGGGATGGTGGCGCATCGGGTCCGGACCCCGGGAATTCCCCACCGGGTCGGGAAGACTCGGCATCCCGAAGCAGGTCCGCCGCGGGATGGGGCGTCGTCGCCTGGCTCGCCTGCGGCGGCCCACCCCTGTCGGCCACGGAGGCCGGAACCTCCTGCGGGACCGGCCTCGTCAGCGGCCCCGACTCGTCGAGGAGGGTGTCCAGGGCATTGAACACGTGCCGGCACTCGCCGCAGCGCACGCGGCCCTGGCGAGCCTTCAACTGCTCCGGCGTGATCCGGAAGATGGTTTCGCAGGAGGGACAGCGGGTCAGCATCATGCCGGCGGCCCGCCCTCCAGGCGTACCCAGCCGTCGAGGGTGGCCCCCACGCGCAGCGCCATGTAGGGCGCATAGGCGTCCATGACCTGCCCGGCCTGGGACGCCAGGACGCCGGAGAGGGCAAGCCGGCCGCCGGCCGCCACCCGTCCCGCCAGGAGGGGTGCCAGAAGGCAGAGGGGATTGGTCAGGATGTTGGCCACCACCAGGTCGAAGGTCTCGTTCAAGGCTTCCCGCGTGCTGCGCAGAGTCATCGCGACACCGTTGTTGCGGGCATTGTCGGCGGCTGCCTCCAGGGCCCTGGGGTCGATATCGATCCCCACCACGGGTTCTGCGCCCAGGCGTGCGGCTGCGATGCCGAGGATACCCGATCCGCAACCATAGTCGAGCAGGGTGCTGCCGGGCCGCACCCTGTCGCAGAGCCATTCGAGGCAGAGGCGGGTCGTCGGGTGGGAACCGGTGCCGAAGGCCAGGCCGGGGTCCAGAACGAGATTCAGGGCATCGGGGTCTGGGGCGGCATGCCAGGACGGGACTATCCAGAGCCGGTCGTTCACCCGGATGGGTTCGAACTGGGACTGGGTGAGCCGGACCCAGTCCTGCTCGGCCACCTCGGCATAGCGGACCTCGGTCAGTGCCTCCAGGCCAGCGGCAGCGGCGGCACCCGCCACCCGTTCCGGCAGGTCTGCGGCGGGATCGAACAAGGCGACGACGCGGCTGGTTTCCCACAGGGGAGTTTCGACGCCGCCCGGCTCGCCGAACTGGGGGGTCTCCCGGTCGGTGCCGGCCCAGGCGTCCTCGACGGACACCGACAGGGCGCCCGCCTCCATCAAGGCCTCCGAGAGCGCCTCCGCATGGCGGGCGTCGGTTTCCAGGCTGACGTTCACCCAGCCCATGTCGTCCGCCCGGACCTCAGGCCTTCTTCTTTTCCGCCTGGGCGGCCAGCTTCTGCTCCAGGTAGTGGATGCTGGTGCCACCCTTGATGAACCTTTCGTCCATCATCAGGTCCTGGTGCAGCGCGATATTCGTCTTGATGCCCTCCACGGCCATCTCCGAGAGGGCAATGCGCATGCGACGGATGGCCTGGTCCCGGGTGTCGCCATAGGCGATCAGCTTGCCGATCATGGAATCGTAGTGGGAAGGCACCACATAGCCGGAGTAGGCGTGGGAATCGACGCGGATACCAGGCCCGCCCGGCGGATGCCAATTCACGATCCGGCCGGGGGACGGCGTGAACTTGAACGGATCCTCCGCATTGATGCGGCACTCGATCGCGTGCCCGCGCAGCTGCACGTCACGCTGACGGAACCAGAGCTTCTCGCCGTCGGCGATGCGGATCTGCGCCTGGACGATATCCAGGCCGGTGACCAGTTCGGTGACCGGATGTTCGACCTGGACCCGGGTGTTCATCTCGATGAAGTAGAACTCTCCGTTCTCGTAGAGGAACTCGAAGGTGCCGGCGCCCCGATAGCCTATCTTTCGGCAGGCATCGGCGCAGCGCTCGCCGATGCGGTTGATCAGGCGTCGATTGATTTCGGGGGCCGGCGCCTCCTCGATGACCTTCTGGTGCCGGCGTTGCATGGAGCAATCCCGTTCCCAGAGGAAGACGGCGTTGCGATGTTGGTCGGCGATGATCTGGATCTCTATGTGGCGCGGGTTTTCGAGGAACTTCTCCATGTAGACCATGGGGTTCCCGAAGGCCGCCGCGGCCTCGGTCCGGGTCATGTTCACCGCGTTGATCAGCGCGGCCTCGGTGTGCACCACGCGCATGCCGCGACCGCCGCCGCCGCCTGCCGCCTTGATGATCACCGGGTAGCCGACGGCCCGGGCGATTTTCACGATTTCCTTGGGGTCTTCCGGCAGGGCGCCGTCCGACCCGGGCACGCAGGGCACGCCGGCCGCCTTCATGGCGTCCTTGGCGGAAACCTTGTCGCCCATGAGGCGTATGGTTTCGGGCTTTGGGCCAATGAAGACGAAGCCCGATTTCTCGACCCTCTCGGCGAAGTCGGCGTTCTCCGAGAGAAAACCATAGCCAGGATGGATGGCCTCGGCATCGGTCACCTCGGCCGCAGAGATGATCGCGGGGATGTTGAGGTAGCTTTGGGCGGATGGCGGAGGCCCGATGCAGACCGACTCGTCGGCCAGTTTCACGTACTTGGCTTCCGTATCGGCCACCGAATGGACGGCGACGGTCCGGATGCCCAATTCCCTGCAGGCACGGAGGACCCGGAGGGCAATCTCCCCCCGGTTGGCGATCAAGACTTTTTCGAACATATGGGAACTCCGCAGCCCGGGTCCGCCGCGGAATCCTTCCGCGCGGATCCCGCCGCCAGCCGTTAGGCGATAACGAAAAGGGGCTGCCCGAATTCGACGGGCTGTCCGTTCTCGACGAGGATGGCCTTGATCGTGCCGCCGGCGTCCGCCTCGATCTCGTTCATGAGTTTCATGGCCTCGATGATGCACAGGGTGTCCCCCTGCTTGACCGCCTGGCCGACTTCCACGAAGGCCGAGGCACCGGGACTGCCGGAACGGTAGAAGGTGCCAACCATGGGGGCCTTCAGGACGTGACCATCCGGTTCCTCGGGAGCGGCCTCGACGGCAACCGGCGCGGCTGCATATTGAGGGGGAGCGGCCGCAGCCGCCTGGGGCGCCCCCATCAGGACGGTCGTCGCTCCCGGCGCACAGTGCTTGGCGATGCGGATCTTTTCCTCCCCCTCACTGATTTCCAGTTCCGAAATTCCGGAGTTCTGGACGAGATCGATCAGGGTTTTGAGTTTTCTCAGGTCCATCGTCTTTCCTCGCTACGTCACGGCCCCTGAGGGTCCGCGCAATGGCTGCCGTCAGGGCCGCCCGATGCGGGCCAGGGCGGCGTCCAGGGCGAGAACGTAGCCCTGGGCCCCGAGGCCGCAGATGACTCCGACCGCAAGGTCGGAAAAATAGGAACGGCGGCGAAACTCTTCCCGGGCATGCACATTGGACAGGTGCACCTCGATGAAGGGAATGGACACCGCAGCCAGGGCATCGCGCAAGGCGACACTGGTGTGGGTGTAACCCGCCGGATTGATGATGATGAAGCGGATGCCTTCCGAGCGGGCGACCTGCACGCGGTCGATCAGTTCGCCCTCGCTGTTGCTCTGGAAGCTCTCGATCTGGACGCCCGCCGTCTTGGCGCGGGTTTCCATGGCCAGATGGATATCGGCCAGGGTCGTGGCACCGTAGACTTCGGGTTCCCGGGTGCCCAAGAGATTCAGATTGGGTCCGTGAAGAACGAGAATTTGCGGCCGCTTGGCGTCAGTTTGCTTGGACATGACCGCAAGTTTGCCGCAAATCGGGTGTTCCTGTCTAGCGCGACGAGCCTTCGGCCGCCAGGGCACGCAGGATCCGGCGCTCCAGTTCGGCCTCGGAAAGCCGGCCGACCTGGACTGAATCCAGCCTCCCGGACCGGTCCAGGATCATCGTGAACGGCAGGCCCAGGGGGCCGTTCCCCAAAAGGCCGGTAAGCTCGAGGGTTTCCTGCTGCCCCAATACCAAAGGATAGGAAACCGGGTTGTTCTTGGCGAATTCCATGATTTTGTCGGCAGTATCGATGCCGATACCGACAAAACTGACGCCCTTGTCGGCAAACCTCTCATGCACCCGGGAAAATGCGGGCATTTCCGCCCGGCAGGGTGGACACCAGGTTGCCCAGAAGTTGATGACCCGGATCCGGTCCGACCAATCGGCCAGGCCGATGGACCGCCCCGCCGGTTCCGGCCAACGCGCCTTGGTCAGGGCGGCCAAGGCCTGCTCCACGTGGGGGCCCGTCGGCGGCGGGATCTCCGGGTAGGGGGGCGGGGGCCGCAAGTAAGTCCAAAGCGCCCAACCGGCGACGAACAGCAGCAGCGGCAGGAATCTCTTCACGGCCGTGTCGCCGAAAGGAGCGCCTGGACCGCCTCGGCCCGGGCCCGTGCCTGGATCCTGCCGCTGTAAGGGTTGCGGCGCTGGCGCCGCTCACCGGCCCGCGGGAAAACCGACAACAATACGGGATTGCCTTTCCAATCCAGACGCAATTGCGCCTCCGGCGCATCCGGCCCACCGGACGGGCCGCCGGCGGACTCGTAGGGCACTTCGCGCGACAACAAGGATATCTCGACGTCTTTCGCGCTATCGGCGTAGAGATCTATCTCGATCTCCGCATATCTCGCTGCGGTTCCGTCGAGTACCGCACCCGTCAGATAAGGGCGGAAATCCTCGAGGAAATGCATGACGTCGAGGGCTGCGGCACGCAATTCCAGCAATCGTTCCCTCTGCTCATCTTCCTGGAAAATAGCGTGATAAGCACGTAACTCATCTGCAACTTCGTCATTGCTAGGGAGCGCTTCACCCTCCCCGACCCCCAGACTGCGCGCCGCCTTTCGCTTGGCGGCGCCATAGTCCCCGATGCCATCCTCGGCCATCAGACGGGCAGCTGCGCTGGCGATGGCACGGCGCAGGCTGTCCTGGGCGCGGGCGGGCGGCTTATGGCGGGTCATGGGGAGTGACCGGGAAGGACGGTAGAATCCGGCGGCCATTCTACACACCCCCCACCCCCTCCTTTTCTCCATGCACATCCACATCCTCGGCATCTGCGGCACCTTCATGGGGGGAATAGCGCTCCTGGCAAGGGCGGCGGGACATCGGGTGACCGGCTGCGATGCCAATGTTTACCCTCCCATGAGCACACAACTGGCGGCCCAGGGCATCGATCTCATGGAAGGCTATGGCGCCGACCAGCTTTCCCTGGCGCCGGACCTCTGGGTGGTCGGCAACGCCATTTCGCGCGGCAATCCGCTGCTCGAGGAGATTCTCGACCGAAACCTGCCTTACGTTTCCGGTCCCCAGTGGCTTGCGGAGCACGTGTTGCGGGATAAATGGGTGCTTGGCGTGGCCGGCACCCATGGCAAGACCACCACTTCCTCGCTGCTTGCCTGGCTGCTGGAGCGTGGCGGGCTGAATCCCGGTTTCCTCATCGGCGGCGTGCCGGAGGATTTTGGCGTCTCGGCGCGGCTGACCGACTCCGCCTTCTTCGTCATCGAGGCGGACGAGTACGACACCGCCTTCTGCGACAAGCGCTCGAAGTTCGTCCATTACCGGCCGCGTACCGTGGTCCTGAACAATCTTGAGTTTGATCACGCTGATATCTTTCAGGATCTCGCTGCCATCGAGACCCAATTCCACCACTTGGTCCGAACTCTGCCGCGAAATGGCCTGATCGTCGCCAATGCCTGCGAGGAGTCCCTGAAGCGGGTCCTCGCCCGGGGCTGCTGGACCCCCGTGGAGTGGTTCGGCAGCCCCGACGGCTGGAACGCCGGGGAGCCGGACAGCGATGGACGATTCCCGCTCACGGCCGGGGGCGAGACCCTGGGCCGGGTGAATCTTGCGCTGGCCGGGAGCCACAACCGGTCGAACGCCGTCGCCGCCGTCGCAGCGGCGCGGCATGTCGGCGTTCCGCCCGCGGTTTCCCTGGAGGCCCTGGCCTGTTTCCGAGGCGTCAAGCGGCGTCTCGAAGTCCGCGGGACCGTGAGGGGGGTGACGGTCATCGACGACTTTGCCCACCATCCGACGGCCATGGAACTGACCATCGCCGGATTGCGGGCACGAGTCGGGTCAGCCCGCATCCTTGCCGTCCTCGAGCCCCGGTCGAACACCATGAAGCTCGGAACCATGAAGGCACGTCTTCCCGATGCCCTGCGGGAAGCCGATGCCGTGTTCTGTTACGCAAAAGGGCTCGGTTGGGATCCGGCCGAGATCCTGGCCCCACTGGCGGACCGGGCAGCCAGTTTCGAAGACTTGGGCGCCCTGGTGGCGGCCGTGGTGTCGCAGGCCCGGACAGGTGACCGGATCCTGGTCATGAGCAACGGCGGCTTTGGAGGCATTCACGGCAAACTGCTGGAGGCCTTGGCGGAATCCGCCCCCCGGAAATGAAAACGCCCACCTTGTGGGCGGGCTGTTTTCTCCGGGTTCGGCTTGCCTTTCTTGCGCCGCCGCCCCGTCTCCTCCTCCGTATCCTCAGCGTGCCACGGTCGCCAGGTATTCCGAAACCGCGGCGATGTCCTGCTCGTCCAGGCGACCGGCGATGTCGCGCATCACCTTCGCCGGATCGTTGTTTCTCGCGCCATCCTTGTAGGCCTTGAGCTGGCCGGCAATGTAGGCGGCATGCTGGCCGCCCAAGGCGGGCGCCAGAACGACCGGAACCCGGCTGTAAGTCTTGCTCCAGTCACCGCGGCCGACCCCCTTGAGGCCATGACAGCCGACGCAGGCCGCGACGACGGCGGGCCGTCCCTTGCCTTTGTGGAAGATCTTCTCCCCCTGGGCGGCCAGCTCCTTCCTGCCCTCGGCCGGCGTCGCCTTCTGCTGCCCGAAATAGGCGGCGATGTCGGCGATGTCGGCCTCCGCCACCGCCTGTGCCTGGGGAGTCATCTGCTCGTTCGTCCGGCGTCCGGCGCGAAAGTCGTGCAGTTGCTTGGCGATGTACTCGGGCAACTGCCCGGCCAGCTTCGGCGCCTTCAGCGCGGCGAAGATCTCCGGCGCATTATTCCCGTCCACGCCATGGCAACCGCCGCAGGCGGCGGATTTCTCCTTGCCCGCTTCCGGGTTGCCGGCCGCCGAAGAGATTCCGGCGGCGCCGGCGAATGCGAGCGCGAGCAGCAAACGTTGTTTCATCGTCGAGTTTTCCTCCCGGGGAAGCAGGCGCGCTTCTGCGCTGCCGTTGCGGAGTCGCCTAAAGCCTGAAATAATCATGCGGCGATTTGTCGCATTATTATGTTTCAGAATTAAACCGATCGCAACCGCCGCCCGACACGAGCAGGCGAACATGCGGGGCGAGAAACACAACAGGGAGGGAGTACATGGCGCACGCACACGCGCACGACGGTCATCACGGCGCGGCCCACGCCCATTGGGACACCAGCGTCTGGCCCTTCGTGATCAGCTTCGGCATCCTGTTCATGCTGCCGATCGCGTTTTCGTTCCATTTCGCCTACAACATGCCCTTCGCGGCGATCCTGAGCCTCGGGCTCGGCGTGCCGATGATCGTCGCCGGGATCGTCGGCTGGGTCAACGAGGCCCATACCCAGGGCGAGGGGCTCAGCTACGGGGCCATGGGCTGGTTCATCCTGGCCGAGGCGATGATCTTCATCTCCATGTTCGCCGGCTACTGGTACATGCGCCTGATCGCCCCGGTCTGGCCGCCCGCGGGCACCGTGGAATTGCCCAAGGTGATGCCCCTGGTGATGACCGCCGTGCTGGTCGCATCGAGCTTCACGATCCACTATGCGGAGGATCTCCTCCATCGCGGCGACAAGTCCGGTTACGTGAAATGGCTCCTGATCACCATCGTGCTCGGTGCCGGATTCCTGGGCATGTCCGCCTTCGAATGGAGCCACCTCTTCCACGAGGGCTTCTCGGTCAAGACCAACGTGTTCGGGACAGTCTTCTTCTCCATTACCGGTCTGCACGGGTCCCACGTGATCGTCGGCCTCTGCATCTTCCTGGCCGCGCTCAAGCCGGCCCTTTCAGGCAACCTCAGCATGGGCTTCGCCCGGACGGCGGGCCTTTACTGGCATTTCGTGGACATCATTTGGTTCTTCGTCGTCTCCCAGGTTTACTACTGGTAACCGTCGTGCTGCTGGCGATGCTGTCGTCCATGGGCGCGCGCGCCGTGAGCGAACCCACGCGGGAATCGGTTGTCGATTCGTCCTTCATGCAGATCGACGAGCCCAAATACCTGGGTTCGAAGCTGCCGGAGGGGACCGTGCTCACAGACGCCTCCGGCGAAGATTTCCGCATCGGCGATCTGCGGGGAAGGCCGCTGATCCTGATGCTTTCGTATTACGGCTGCGACGGCACCTGCCCGGTCATGAATGCCGAACTGGCCAAGGTGCTGTCCAAGGTGGACCGCTTTCGCCTTGGGGAGGATTACCGTGTGCTCACGGTGTCCTTCGACCGCAGGGACACGCCGGCCAGCGCCTCGGAGTTCCTGGGCAAGACGGGCGCGGTTCCCGAGTCGATGCGCGGTGGCTGGCGCCATGCAGTGGTGAAGCAGCCCGATGGGCAGGCCGCCTTCGCCGGCAGCGTCGGTTTCCGTTTCTTCTGGTCGGATGCCGCTGAAGCCTTCCTGCATCCGAACGTGCTGGTATTCCTGACGCCGCAGGGTCGCGTCGCGCGTTATATCTACGGCACTCGCATGGACGCCCGCAATATCGAGTTGGCGATCATGGACGCCGACTGGGAACGGATTTCGAACTCCACGGCGGTCTTCGACATCATGACGGGGGCCTGCTTCAGCTACAACTACGCCGAAGGGCGCTACCAGTGGAATTACTCCCTGCTGGCGGGGGTCGGTTCCCTGCTGTCGGGAATTACTTTGATGGTCTTGGGTGCTTGGATATACAGAAAAAGGATGGGGAGGACGCATGCGTGATTCGATGCAAAGAGGCCTCGCCGGGCTGCTGGTCGCGGCCGGCTGCCTGATGGCGGACATGGCGGCGGCGACGCCGGCCTACGCCGAGAAGGGGGCAGCGCCGGCCAAGATCGTCGACCCGGCCGCCGGCTGGGATCACCTCTGGAAAGAGGTGATCATCGACATCACCGTCATCGGCATCCTGTTCGCGCTGATGACGGCCTACTTCATCTGGAAATACCGCGCGCGCGGCCCGGGCGAGGAGGGGCAGTCACCCAAGCTCTCTCCGGCCACGGCCGTGGCCTGGGCGGTGATACCGACTTTCGTCTTCCTGGCCGACGACCTGTTCGTCGCTGCCAACGGCTGGCAACTGTGGAACGCGTACCGGCAGGTGCCCGCCGATCGGCTGGAGGTGCAGCTGGAGTCCGGCATGTACAGCTGGGACTACACCTACCCCAACGGCGTCCGCACCCAGAACGAGCTCAAGGTCCCGGCGGGCAAGCCGGTGGTGCTGCGCATGACCAGTCGCGACACCCTGCACAGCCACTTCATTCCCGACTTCCGTGTGAAGGAGGACTCCATGCCCGGCCGGGTGACCTACCTCTGGTTCCTCCCAAAAGAGCCCGGAGAGCACCTGGTGACCTGCGCCGAGTATTGCGGAGTCATGCACTCCTACATGGCGGGGAAGATCATCGTCGTCCCTGAGGCTGAGTTCAATGCCTGGTACGACCAGGAGGGCGCCAAGATCAAGACCGCCGAGTCCGGCGCCGCCCCGGTCCCCGCCGCCGCTCCGGCCCCGGCGCCGAAGGCCGGCAAGAAGAAATCCGCGTAAGGAGAGCCACGGAATGAACTGGAAAGAATGGATTTTCACCACCGACCACAAGCGGGTCGGCGTCCTTTACCTGATCGGTTCCATCGCCGCCTTTGCCGTCGCCGGCATCATGGCGCTGTTGATGCGCGCCGAACTCTCCACCGTGGGTCCGACCATCACCGCCAACCCGACCCAGTACAACGTGTGGCTCTATGCCCACGGAGCGGTGATGATCCTCGGCTTCCAGATCCCGGCCCTGACAGGATTCTTCGCCAACTTCTGCATTCCTTTGATGATCGGGGCCAAGGACGTGGCCTTCCCGCGGGTCAATGCGCTGTCGGTCTGGCTGTTCTACGTCGGCATCATCCTGGCCCTGCTGACCTTCTTCCTGCCCGACCCGCCGGACGTCATGTGGACCGGCTATCCGCCCTATTCGACGATCACCACGGGCAATACGGCGATGTACACCTTCACGGTGCTGATCCTGGGTTTCGCGTCGATCATCGGTGGCGTGAACTTCCTCACCACGATCGCCTACATGAGGGCCCCTGGGCTGACCCTCGGCAAGCTGAACATCTTCGTCTGGTGCACCCTCGGCGCCTTCGTGCTGCAGTTGATCTTCGTGCCGGTGCTGGGCACCGCCGTGACCATGATCAGCCTGGACAAGTACCTGGGCACGAATTTCTTCGATCCCACCCGGGGCGGCGACGTGCTGACCTACCAGAACCTGTTCTGGTTCTATTCGCATCCTGCGGTGTACGTCATCTTCCTGCCCTTCATCGGCGTCATCTACGAGATCGTCTCCACCTTTGCCAAGAACCGCGTCTTCAACTACAAGATGGTGGTCTATGGCGGCATCGGCGGCATCGTCCTGCTGGCCGGCGAGGTCTGGGTGCACCACCTCTACGTGACTGGCATGGCCGACTGGCTGCGCATCGGCCAAATGGTGACCACGCTGATGATCTCGGTGCCGGTGGGCCTCATGGTGATCGGCCTGGTGGGAACCCTCTACAAGGGCGCCATCACCTTCGAGACGCCGATGCTCTACGCCCTGGGCGTGCTATTCCTGTTCCTCATCGGCGGCCTGACCGGCGTCCCGCTGGCGGTGACCTCCCTGACCCTGCACCTGTCGGATACCTACTATGTCGTGGGACACTTCCACTACGTGATGGCCGTCGCGGGAACCTTCTCCATCTTCGCCGGGGTCTATTACTGGTTTCCGAAGATGACCGGCCGCATGTACAACGAGTTCTGGGGCAAGGCCGGCTTCTGGCTTACCTTCGTCGGCACCAACATCGTCTTCTGGACCATGATGGACATCGGGGTCAAGGGCATGCCGCGGCGGTATTACGACTACTCCCACTTTCCGCAATTCGAAGGCGCCCACCAGTTGATGACAGTAGGTGCGGCCATCCTGGGTGTCGGTTTCCTGATCGCCGTCGTCAATTGGGTCGTCGGCGCCGTCAAGGGTCCGGCGGCCGGCGACAATCCCTGGGGCTCCAAGTCCCTGGAATGGACCACGGTCTCGCCGCCGCCCCACGGCAACTGGCCGTCTCCGCCCTCGGTTTCAGAGGAGTGGGACCCCTACTGCTACGGGCGCAAGTGACGCGCCGTAACTGATCTGCTAGCATCGCCACGAGGCACCTGCGGGTGCCTCGTTCATTTGGAAAGGGTCGATGGAAGTGAAATCCGGAAATTGGGCGCGGACCTTCGTCTGGCTGGGGGCCGTCCTCGCCGTCGGGGGCGCCCTCCTCGCCTGGCGAGCGACCGTGACACCCCGGGTTCCCGCCGGCATGCCTCCATCCCAGAACCTGTCTGCCACCCTGTTGCGGGACGAGAAGCCCTTGCCCGCCTTCGATTTCGAGAGGGCCGGCGGCAAATTCACGGACAAGGACTTGACCGGGCGATGGACCTTTCTGTTCTTCGGCTACACCCAGTGCCCGGACATCTGCCCGACCGCCCTGGCCCTGATGGCCCAGGTCAAGGCCGGCATCGCGGAAGCCAAGGGAGCCGAGCCGCAGGTCGCCTTCGTCTCCGTGGACCCGAAGCGCGACACGCCGGCGTTGCTCGCCCAGTACGTGCCCCACTTCGATCCCGCCTTCATCGGCGCCGTCGGCGACGATGCAGCCCTGGCGGCCCTGGCCAAGCACCTCGGGGTCTATTACGTGCGCCATGACAAGTCCGGAGAAAAGCATTACGCCGTGGACCACACCGCCGCCATCTACCTGATCGACCCGAAGGGTCGCCTGCTCGCCGTATTCTCGGCGCCGCAGGATGCCAAACGGATGGTTGCCGACTATCTGGCGCTGACCGCCGGCTGAGCTCCGAGGATCGCCCTCAGGCAGACGACCACGAAGAGCAGTCCGCCGATGATGGCGATGAGGCCCCCGAGGCCCATCATGCCCATGCCGATCTTCTGCGGCAGGGAGACCAGGACCTGCTCCGCGCCGGCTACCTTGCGCTGCACCCCATAGCCGCCGGACCAGGCCAGCCCGAGGATGTGCAGCAACTGGCCGCCGCCATAGACATACGGCTGCCAGCGCGCCAGTCGCCCGGTCGGTTCGGCCCAGCCCAGTCGCGGCAACAGCAGGTAGGCCAATCCCATGAAAGCCAGGGTGACGCCGACGATGGAGCCGTGGTAGTGGGCCGGGATGACCACGTTGGCACCCCTGATCATGTAGGCGAGGACTCCGCCCGCCGCGAACAGGACGAAGGAGGCCAGGAAGGCCGACTTGAGGGGCGAGGACTGGCCGAGGACCCGGAACAGGGCCAGGCCCGCAGCTGCCACCAGGGGCAGCATCAATGGATGCCCCCATTCCATCAGTCGCGCGTAGCCGGCCACGTGTCCGGCACTGCCGGGTGGTCCGGCAAGCAGCACGAGGGGCGCCGCCGCGACCGGCAGGGCAGCCAGCCAGAACAGGAGGGCCGTCGTTCGCGGCAGGCGCAGCGGCGGGTGGCCGAGGGCTGCGGCGAGGGCAAACCATCCCACGGCCAGGAGCAGTGTGTGCTGGAACTGCAGCGCATGGCCGCCGGCCCAGAACACCGCTTCGTAGAGGGCCTGGCCCTCCCACGCTGGCCTTTGCAGCCAACCGGCACCGAAGAGCACCATCGCCACGGCACCCGCCAGCGACGACAGCCAGATGCCCCAGGCGAGGGATGACCCGGTGGCCGCGCCGGGCAGCCCGCAGACCAGGGTGCGAACGATCGTGACCGCAAAACCGGCGCCGGCGATCCCCAGCCCGGCGAAGAACACGGGATGGTCCAGTACCGGTATGTAATTGTTCAGTACCGGCAGCGCGCCGGGGAAGAAGGGGCTGAGCGTCAACAAGGCCGTTCCA
The DNA here is from genome assembly GCA_052035955.1 of Pseudomonadota bacterium. Taxonomy (GTDB): domain Bacteria; phylum Pseudomonadota; class Gammaproteobacteria; order Burkholderiales; family Rhodocyclaceae; genus JAEUNJ01. The sequence continues at coordinate 32,393 of JBPOHD010000080.1, read as the reverse complement.
ATGGCGGCGAGGACCAGCCCGCTCCGTGCCAGGGCGGTCCAGCGGGCGCCACCGATCAGGCTCCACGGCACGCCGGCAAAGGCCATGAACCAGATGGCGACGGAAAGATCCACGTGTACCACCAGGGCGGCGCGAAAGAAGTCGCGCAGCGGGAAGACGTCCTGGATACCCGGGGTGCGCGAGAGCACCAGCAGGACGGCCAGAAGGCCGGACCCGATCAGGGCCGCGATCCCGATCCAGAGCCAGCCACGGGCGAGGCGGCGGGAAACGTCGTCGGGGATGGGAAGGTCTGGGTTCATGGAAGAACGGGAACGGTCGCCGGCCCCAGAGCCACGGCTCGGCTGCATTTCATCGGAAGGGGCGCACTACGCGGAGGCAGCAGTATATGCGCCCGACGGCCGTGATAAACTCGCGCGACCATTCAAACCTCAACGGATCGGCCCTCAAGGATCGCGATGAAGGAAGCCACCCTCGTTCTGCAGACCACCGCCCTGCGGTTCAACGCCTACGTCCAGCTGACCAAGCCGCGTGTGGTGTCGCTGATCGTCTTCTGTGCCGTGATCGGCATGTTCATGGCTGCCCCGGGCATGGTGCCGCCCCACGTCCTGATCGCCGGTACCGTCGGCATCGCCCTGGCCGCCGGCGCCGCCGCCGCGGTGAATTGCCTGATCGAACAGAACATCGACGCCGTCATGGCGCGTACCCGGGCGCGACCCTTGCCGCGGGGCGAAGTCAGCGTCTTCGAGGTCTTCTTTTTTTCGGGGGTGATGGGTGGCGTCGGGCTGTCGCTGCTCTACCACTTTGTGAACCACCTGACCATGTGGCTCACCCTGGCGACCTTCGTCGGCTACGCGATCGTCTATACGATCTACCTGAAACCCCGCACCTCCCAGAACATCGTCATCGGCGGCGCCTCGGGCGCCATGCCGCCGGTGCTCGGCTGGGCGGCGGTGACCGGAGAAGCGCCGGCAGAGGCGTGGCTGCTCTTCCTCATCATCTTCGTCTGGACGCCGCCCCACTTCTGGTCCCTGGCGCTTTATCGGGCCAAGGAATACGCCGCCGCCGGCCTGCCCATGCTGCCGGTCACCCACGGCGCCGCATACACCCGCCGGGCCGTCTTCCTGTACACGGTCGGCCTGACGGCGGTCACCCTTATGCCGTGGCTGGTCGGCATGAGCGGGCTTCCCTACCTTCTGGCCGCAATCGTCCTGGACGGCGTCTTCCTCCTCCACGCCTGGCGCGTCTGGCGCAGCTACACGGACGAGGTCGCGCGCAAATCCTTCCGCTGGTCCATCCTCTACCTGGCCCTGCTCTTCGCCGCCCTGCTCGTCGACCACGCCCTGGCCTGACCCGGATGCGCCTTCGCGGTGCGCGTCCATCCCCGGCGTGGTGCGCCGAACCATAAGGGTCGCCGGAGGTTTCGTGACTCCGGTCACGGTAGGGGTGGCGGGCGTGCCTGGGGGGATGAACTGGCCCCGAACTTGCTGATCGAAACACGTACGTCCCGGCATTCGACCGGACGCCGGGACGGGGAAGTCGTCGCGAGTGAGGAGGTGCCATGCCTGAAGCCGAGATCCGCATTCCGCTGGCCGACATGCGGGAAATCTACTGCGTGTCCGACGTCGAGCGGGCCCTCGAGGATGGGGCGGCCGGCCGCCACGAATCCCTGTCCGCTTTCTATGACCGCATGAGGCAACGGGGCGGCGTCCGCTTCGTGGTCAAGCCTTCCTCGGCCGATGCCCTCGACTCCCTGTATGAGCGCTGCCCGAATTTCTCCGAAGTCATCGACGACTTGAAGAAATACCTGGCGCTGGCCGTGTCCGGCAACGAGCCGGTGCAATTCTCGCCCATGCTCCTGCTCGGCGAACCGGGAATCGGCAAGACCCACTTCGCCCGCTGCCTGGCCGAGACCTTGGGTACCGGCTACGAGTTCGTGTCCATGAGTTCCCTGACCGCGGGTTGGATCCTTTCCGGAGCCTCGTCCCAGTGGAGCAACGCCAAACCGGGCAAGGTGGCCAATGCCCTGGTGAACGGCGAGTATGCCAATCCCGTCATGGTGCTGGATGAGGTGGACAAGGCAGGCGGCGATTCCCGCTACGACCCCATGGGGGCGCTGTACGGTCTGCTGGAACGCGACACCGCCCGGGCATTCCGCGACGAATTCGTCGAACTGGACATGGATGCCAGCCACGTCCTGTGGGTATCGACGGCGAACGACGATCGGCCCCTGCCGGAGCCGATCCTCAACCGGATGAACGTCTACGAGGTGCCTCGTCCCGACGGGGACGAATCGTTCCGCATCGCGTGCCGGCTGTACCGGGAGATCGTGGCCGAACACGCCTGGGGCTTTCCGTCGGAACCTCCGGCCGAAGTCATGGAAGCCCTGGCCGACGTGCCGCCGCGGGACATGCGCAAACGCCTCATGGCCGCCTTCGGCACGGCCAAACTCGATGGTCGCTCGGAACTGAAGGCCCGGGATCTCGACCTGCCCCGCAGCAAGGCCAGTCGGCGCATCGGGTTCTGACCCGCGGCACCGCAACGGGCAACAAACGAAAGGGCCGCCAACGGCGGCCCTTCGCATTGCAGGAAGCGTGCCTTACATTCTCGCTGCCAGCACACCCTTCATCTTCTGCATGGCCTTGACCTCGATCTGGCGGATCCGTTCAGCGGACACTTTGTACTCGGCGGCGAGTTCGTGCAGCGTGGCAGCCTCCTCGCCGTCCTCGGCCAGCCAGCGCCGACGCACGATGTCGCGACTGCGGTCGTCCAGGGTCGCCAAGGCTCCCTGCAAACCCTCGTCCTGAAGCCGGTCGTATTCGCGGCGCTCCAACTGGGCGGTCGGTTCCGAACCCGTGTCCGCCGCCAGGTAGGCGATGGGCGCGATGCGTTCGTCGTCATCCTCGTTCAGCGGTTCCAGGGAAACGTCGGCCCCCGAAAGCCGGGTTTCCATTTCCACCACTTCCTCGGGCTTGACCCCCAGTTCCTTGGCGATCGCCAGTGCCTCGGTGGCACCCAAGGCCCGGCTGTCCTGCTTCATGCCGCGCAGGTTGAAGAACAACTTGCGTTGCGCCTTGGTGGTCGCCACCTTCACGAGGCGCCAGTTCTTCAGGATGTACTCGTGGATTTCTGCCTTGATCCAATGCAGCGCGAAGGACACCAGGCGCACGCCCCGTTCGGGGTCGAACCGCTTCACCGCCTTCATCAGGCCGATGTTGCCTTCCTGAATCAAGTCGGCATGCGGCAGGCCGTAGCCGAGGTATCCCCGGGCGACCGCGATGACCAATCGCAAGTGCGACAGCACCAATTGGCGGGCTGCATCCAAATCCTCGTCCTGCCGGAAACGGCGTGCCAGTTCCTTTTCTTCCGATTCCGTAAGCATCGGAACCCGATTGGCGGCCTGAATATAAGCCTCCAGGCTCGACGCCGCGGAAGGGACGGGGAAGTTGGCATTCAATAGGGCATGGCTCATCGTCACGGTCTCCTTTCGACCCAATATTAGCACTCACTGCGTATGAGTGCTAACGGTCAAAATAGTTTCGCGATTTTATCGGGTATTGACCAGAAACTGCCGCAGGGAAAGCGTCGTGCCCAACCACCCGAGGACGGCGCCGGTCGCCAGGAGGATGGCCGCGTAGTCCGGTCCCGGCCATTGCAACTGAAGTTCAAGCCCGTAAAGGGCAGCGGCCTCGGCCGCCGGAGTCCTCAGCCAAAAGCTTACCGAGAAGACGATGGCCAAGGCAGCGACGGCGGCGAGCAGGCCTTGAAAAGCGCCGGTCCAGAGGAAGGGGCGACGGATGAAAGCGTCCGTGGCACCGAGCAGTCTGGACAGGTCGATTTCCGCCGTGCGGGTGGACACCTGCAGGCGGGCGGTGCTGAAAGCGATGGCGACGACGCCCAGGCCCAAGAGTCCTGCCAGCAGCAAGGTCCCCATGCGGCCCAGACGCAACAGGGCGTCCAGGCGTCGGGTCCAGGCCGAGTCGAGTTGCACGTGCTCGACCTGGGGAAGCTTGCGCAGGTCCGCCGCCAGGGCGTCCATGGCGGCCGGTGCGGTATCGGCGGGACGGATCGTGAAGGCGTCAGGAAAGGGATTGCGCGGCAGCGCCTCGATGACATCGCCGAGGCCTTCGGCCATCTTCATGCGGGTCAGAGTCTCCTCCCGGGCGAGGAAGCGCACCCTATTGATTCGCGGATTCGCGGTCAGGCGCCGCCTGACCTCGTCGGCCGCCGCTCTTCCCGCCTCGGGAGTCAGGAACAAGGAGATTTCGAGGGTCGGCGCGACCCGTTCGGCCAGACCCCGGCCGTTGGCCAGGAGCGCCTCGCCAAGGGCCGGCAGCGCCAGGGAAACCCCCATGGCCAGGACCGCCAGCAGCGTATTCAAAGGCGTCGCGGCCAACCGTTGCAGGGCAGCGATGGCGGCCTGCCGATGGCCATGAAGCCAGGTTGCAAGCCAGTTCATGGGGCCAGTCTTCCGTGGTCCAGTTCGAGTCGCCGGGCACCGGGAAACAGGGACCGGTCGTAGGTGGCGACTAGGACCGTGATGCCGACCCGATGGAAGTCCAGGAAGATGTCCGCGACGGCGGCCGCGTTCTCGGGATCCAGATGGGCCGTGGGTTCGTCGGCCAGCAACAGCGCGGGTCGGCCGACCACTGCGCGGGCGATTGCCAGGCGCTGCTGCTCGCCCCCGGACAGTCCTTCCGGAAAGGCACGCTCCCGGTCCAGCAGTCCCACCTTGTCGAGGGCCGCCCGCACCCGGCGGGCCGCCTCCTGGGGAGGGAAACCGGCGATCGACAAGGGCAGGAGCACATTGTCGAAGGCATTGCGATCGAACAGCAGTTTCTGGTCCTGGAAGACGAGGCCGATGTTGCGGCGCAGGAAAGGGATCGCGGCCGGACGCAGGGCGCCGACGTTCTGCCCCTGGACCAGGACCACCCCCGTGCCGGGTTTCTCGATGGCCGGGATCAGTTTCAACAGGGTGGTCTTGCCGGCGCCGGAATGGCCGCCGATGACGGCCAGTTCGCCGGCCTCGACCCGGAAGTTCAGGTCGGCCAAAGCATCCGTGCCACCGCCCGGGTAACGCTTCCCGACCCCCTGGAACTCGATCATCCTCGGGTCCGCGGGTGAAGCAGGCCGACCACGCCGTCGGGCCCGACGGCAGGTGTCGATCGGCGGCGCGGCAGGATCATGCCCGGGGCGGGGACTCGAACAGGGCGGCGACGAATTCCTTGACTCGGAAGGGCTGCAAGTCCTCGATGGACTCCCCGACGCCGATGTAGCGGACAGGTTTGGGACATTGGCGGGCGATGGCAGCCAGCACGCCGCCCTTGGCGGTGCCATCGAGCTTGGTGACGATGAGCCCGGTGACGCCGATGGCCTTGTCGAAGGCCTTGACCTGCTGGACGGCGTTCTGGCCCACGTTGGCGTCGAGCACCAGCAGGACTTCGTGCGGCCCGGTTGGATCGGCCTTCTGGATCACCCGCTTCACCTTGGCGATCTCCTCCATCAGGTGGAGTTGCGTGGGAAGGCGCCCGGCGGTATCGGCGAGCACGATCCTGGTGCCCCGGGCCCGGGCGGCGCCGACGGCGTCGAAGACCACGGCGGCCGGATCTCCGGACTCCTGGGCAATCACCGTCACGTCGTTGCGGCGACCCCATTCCATCAGTTGTTCCCGGGCAGCGGCGCGGAAGGTGTCGCCGGCGGCGAACAGCACCGAGTGCCCGTCGTCGTGGAACTTGTGGGCCAGTTTGCCGATGGAGGTGGTCTTGCCGGCGCCATTCACTCCCGCAATCATCACCACGAAGGGGGAGTGGGCGCCAAGGTCCAAAGGCTTTTCGAGAGGCGCCAGCAGCGTCTCCAGCAGTTCGACCAAAGCCTGCTGCAACTGATCCGGCGTCTCCAGGCGATGGCGTTTGACCCGATCCTTGAGTTCGTCGAGGAGCCACTGGGTGGCGTCCACCCCGCAATCGGCCATCAGCAGCGTCGATTCCAGTTCCTCGAGTAGTTCGTCGTCGATCCGCGCCCGCCGGAAAAGGCCGTTCAACTGGCCGCCGAGTTGGGCGCGGGTCTTCGACAGGCCGGCCTTCAGCCGATCCTTCCAGGAGAGCTTCACCGGGGCCGGGGCGGCCGCTTCGGCAACGGGCGGCACCGCGGCGGCCTCTGGGGTGGAGGGCGTCTCGGCGTCGTCCTTCTTTTTCAGGAAACCAAACATGGGGGCGGAATGTCCTATGCGGCGCGGCGGGTTAAGATGCGCCGAAAATCATTTTAACAGAGGCTCTTACGACGACATGACGAGAACCGCCCTTTTCGCCCTGCTGCTGGCCTGCGCCGGCGCGACCTTCGCCAACCCCTACGAAAAACAACTTGCCAACGGCCTCCGGGTCATCGTCAAGGAGGACCGCCGGGCCCCGACGGTGGTGCATATGGTCTGGTACCGTGCCGGCAGCATCGATGAGAAAGATGGGACTTCGGGCGTGGCCCACGTCCTCGAACACATGATGTTCAAGGGGACCCACAAGGTCGCCGGCGGCGAGTTCAACAAGCGGGTCGCCGAGGCCGGTGGCCGCGACAATGCATTCACGTCCCGGGACTACACCGCCTACTTCCAGATCGTTCCCAAGCGGGCCCTGCCGGAAATGATGTCCCTGGAGGCGGACCGCATGGCCAACCTGCTGCTCACCGAGAAGGACTTCAAGTCCGAGATCCAGGTGGTCATGGAGGAACGGCGCATGCGGACCGAGGACAATCCCCAGGCGCTCGTCCACGAGGCCCTCAACGCCGCCGCCTTCCAGGCCCACCCTTACCGGCGTCCCATCATCGGCTGGATGGACGACCTCGAGCACATGAACTGGAAGGATGCCCGGGACTGGTACGACCATTGGTATTCCCCGCACAACGCCTACATGGTCGTGGTGGGCGACGTGGACAAGGACGATGTCTTCCGCCTGGCCGAGAAATATTATGGTCCCATCAAGGCCAAGGCCCTGCCCGAGCGCAAGCCGCAAAACGAACCGCCCCAGAAAGGCATCAAGCGCGTGGTGGTGAAGGCCCCCGCCGAGTTGCCCTACCTGTCCATGGCCTGGAAAATGCCGAAGCTCAAGGACGTCGAGAAGGACCGCGAGGCCTTTGCGCTGGAAGTGCTCGCCGCCGTCCTCGACGGCCACGAGGCCGCCCGCTTCGCACGGAACCTGGTGCGCGGGCAGAAGATCGCCCAGTCGGCCGGCGCCGGCTACGACGCCACGCTGCGCGGAGAAGCGCAATTCTTCCTGGACGGCCAGCCGGCGGCGGGCCGTACCGTGGCGGACCTGGAGGCGGCCCTGCGGGCGGAAATCCGCCGCATCCAGGACGAGGGCGTCGCCCCCGAGGAATTGGAACGGGTCAAGGTGCAGACCGTCGCCGCCCAGGTCTACAAGCGGGACTCCCTGATGGCTCAGGCCATGGAAATCGGGGGTACCGAGGCCGCGGGCCAGTCCTGGCGCGACATCGACAAGTTGCTGGAGAAGATCCGCAGCGTCACCGCCGAAGAGGTCCAGGCGGTGGCCCGCAAGTATTTCCTCGACGATGCCCTGACCGTGGCCGTCCTCGAACCCCAACCCGTCGATGGTGCCAAGCCGCGCAAGCCGGCCGCCGCCGTGCGCCACTGAGGTAATGTCCATGACTCGTTTTCTCGTAGTCCTGTTCGCCAGTCTGTTTTCGTCCCTGGCCGCCGCCGGCGTGAAGATCGAGCACTGGACCGCGCCGTCCGGTGCCCGCGTCTATTTCGTCGAGACCCACGCCATTCCCATCGTCGACGTGCAAGTCGATTTTTCGGCCGGGTCCGCCTACGATCCGCCGGGAAAGTCCGGGCTCGCAGGCCTGACCCGGGGCCTGCTCGATGCCGGCGCCGGGAGCCTGGACGAGGAGCAGATCGCCGGACGCGTGGTGGACCTGGGCATCCGCATGGGCGGCTCGGTGGATGCCGACCGGGCCGGCATGAGCCTGCGCACGCTCGCTTCGAAACCTGAGCGGGATGGCGCCCTGGACTTGTTCCGCACCGTCCTGGCCCAGCCGCGATTTCCCGATGCAGCGTTCGCACGTGAAAAGGGACGGGCCATCGCCGGCCTCAAGGAAGCCGAGACGCGGCCCGACGCCATCGCCGGCAAGCGCTTTGCCGCCGCCCTCTACCCGGGCCATCCCTATGGCCGGGTGAGTACCGTCGAGAGCATCGGCGCCATCACCCGCGACGACGTGGCCAGCTTCCACCGGGACCGCTACGCCGCTTCCCGGGCCGTCGTGTCGATCATCGGCGACCTGGACCGCCAGGAGGCGGAACGCATCGCCCAGACCCTGACCGAGGGGCTGCCGCCGGGACAATCCGCAGCGGAACTGCCGCCGGTGGCAATGCCGGCGGCCGAGGTCATCCGCGTCCCCCACCCGGCGACCCAGGCCCAGATCCATCTCGGCCTTCCGGCGGTCAAGCGCCTGGACCCCGACTGGTATGCCCTGCTGGTCGGCAACTACGTCCTGGGAGGCGGCGGCTTCGTGTCGCGCCTGATGAAGGAAGTGCGCGAAAAAAGGGGCTACGCCTACAGCGTCTATTCCTATTTCCAGCCGCGTCGCCTCGAGGGACCCTTCGAAATCGGCCTGCAGACCAAGAGAGAGCAGGCCCGGGACGCCCTGAAGGTGGTCGAGGACACCCTTGCCGGTTTCATGGCCCAGGGGCCAACGCCCGAGGAGCTGCGCGCCGCACAGCGAAACCTGGTCGACGGCCTGGCCCTGCGCATCGACAGCAACGCGAAAATCCTCGGCTATCTCTCCGCAATCGGCTTCTACGGGCTCCCGCTCACCTACCTGGACGACTTTCCAAAGAAGATCGAGGTCGTGACCGTCAAGGACGTGCGCGAAGCCTTCTCCCGCCACGTGAAGCGGGAGAACATGGTCACGGTCATCGTGGCGGGCGATTGAGCCGCATCCGAATCACCGGCGGCCAATGGCGCAGCCGACTCGTCAAGGTGGCCGAAGCGCCGGGCCTGCGCCCCACGCCGGACAGAGTGAGGGAGACCCTCTTCAACTGGCTCGGCCAGGACCTGGGCGGCTGGACCTGCCTCGATCTGTTCGCCGGCAGCGGCATCCTGGGCTTCGAGGCGGCTTCGCGGGGTGCCGAAAAGGTGGTCTTTGTTGAGCGGGATCAACGCGTATTCCAGGTCCTCCGGCAGAATGCCGCGACCTTGGCCCCCGATGGGGCGGCCACGGGCCGCTTGGAGATGATTGCCGGCGATGGGGTAAAATTCGCCGCGTCCGCCGCCGCAGCGGGCCGGGGATTCGATCTCGTCTTCCTGGATCCACCCTATCGGCAGGGCCTGCTGGAGCGATCATGGCCCCATGTCGGCACCCTGTGTCGGCCGGGAGGCCGGCTCTATGTGGAGGCCGAGGCGGCATTCGACCCGCCGGCGCCATGGCGGGTGGCCCGGGCAGGCACGGCCGGACAAGTGCATTTTCATTTGCTGGAAGCGACATGAGCAACGGCATCGCCGTCTATCCCGGAACCTTCGATCCGCTGACCAAGGGCCACGAGGATCTGGTCCGCCGTGCCTCGAAACTGTTCCAGCGAGTCATCGTGGGCATCGCCGAGAGCCGGTCCAAGAAGCCTTTCCTGACGCTGGCGGAACGGCTGGATATCGCCACGACCATCCTTGCCCGATACCCCAACGTGGAGGTCCACGGCTTCGATTGCCTGCTGATGGATTTCCTGCGCCAGCACGGCGCCCATGTGATCCTGCGCGGTCTTCGCGCGGTCTCTGACTTCGAGTACGAATTCCAGATGGCCGGCATGAATCGCAACCTCTATCCCGACGTCGAAACCGTCTTCCTCACCCCCGGCGAACAGTACATGTTCATTTCGGCGACCATGGTGCGGGAGATCGCGACCCTGGGGGGCGATGTCTCGAAATTCGTCCAGCCGCTGGTGGTCGAGCGGCTCGCGACAAAAGTCACGCAACGAAACTAGAAGGAATCCGCAATGGCCCTGATCATCACCGACGAATGCATCAACTGCGATGTTTGCGAGCCCGAGTGCCCGAACAACGCGATCTCCCAAGGCGAGGAGATCTACATCATCGATCCGGAAAAGTGCACCGAATGCGTCGGGCATTTCGACACACCCCAGTGCCGCGAGGTCTGCCCGGTGGACTGCATCCCCGGCGACCCCGACCACGTCGAGGACCACGACACCCTGATGCAGAAGTTCCTCAAGCTGACGGCCCAGAAGGCCTGAAGTCATCCTGCGCATGGCGCCTTGATGGCGCCACCGCGGGCCGAGGCTCCCTAGGCCGCGGTGGCGAGGCGAAGAACCTCGTCGGCAGCCTTTTCGCCGCGCAGCAAGTCCTCTCCGAACTCGCCGAGTTCGGCGCGCTGGCCGAGCAGCAACTGTTCCCCGTGTTCCAGTTCCGCGATCCTGTCCTCCAGGGTATCGGTCGCCTCGTGGATGCGCTTGACGCTTTCCAGGCGGCGCTTCAGCTGCAGCTGGATTTCCCTGACCTGGCTCTCGATGGGCGCCATGATGGCCCGCAGCCAGTGCTCGACGTCCCGGTTCGCCTTCTCGAAGGTCTTGCGGATCTGCACCGCGATGGTTTCGAAGAACTGCTGGGTCAGGACGCGCTTTTCCCGCGTCAGGATGACCAGGAAACCCCCGAACTGGCGCTTGAAACTTTCCTCCAGGCGATCGATCTCCTTTTCATGGCGGGCAAGGGAGAATGCCCGGGGCGCGTCAAGCTTCATGCCGTGCTCGACGGAAAAGCGCTGGTACATGGCCTCCATCATGGCCGCGATCTCGTCGATCTCCTTGGCCGACTTGGCGAGATTGCCCCGTACCGCCTTGAAAAGACCCGACATGGCGTCGGACAGGCCCTTGGAGAAGGAAGCGTCCCGCATGGCCTCGCGGGTCCGGCGCGTGTTCTCCCGCAAGGCTTCCATGCCCAGGTGGGAGAACAGGTTGTTGGTCAGTTGTGACAGCACGCTGCGAACGGCGTAGTACTGCTGCAGCCCCTTTTCGAAGTCGTCCTTTTCCGACCTCACCTTGCGCATCATGTAGTGGATGACCGACTGGTTCTTGCCGCGCAGGTCGGTCAGTTCCGCCAGTTGATCGCGCAGGCCCCCCAGGCGCGTGTTCAGGAGGGCGTCGGTGGTGGCCACGAGGTCCTGCGCCTCGGCAGCGATGGTCTCGGTGACGATCTGCTGTTTCGCCGGCAGCAATTCCTCCGCCAGCGCCCGCTCCAGGGCCGGCAGGCAACTCTTCTCGAGCATAGCCTCGTCGCCATTGATCTTGGCGACCAGGCCCTTCTGGGCCGAGACCGGAAACACCTGCTCCGGCGGCAGGCCGAGGATGCGGGCCGAGACCGCGACCTGGCTGCTGATTTCCTCGTCGATCTCGGTCGCCGGTCGCAAGCCGTCCCAGAGGCCGTCGATCTTGTTCAGCACCGCCAGCCTGCCCCTGTTCTGGCCCGCCGCCGAAACGTGGTCACGCCAGACGACGAGGTCCGACTGGGTGACGCCGGTATCCGCGGCGAGGATGAACAGCACCGCGTGGGCACTCGGAAGCAGGGACAAGGTCAGTTCGGGCTCGGCACCGATCGCGTTGAGTCCGGGCGTATCGAGGATGACCAGACCCTGCTCGAGGAGCGGATGCGGAAAATTGATCAGGGCATGCCGCCAGCAGGGAATCTGCACCTGGCCGAGATCGTCGAACTCCAGCCCCTTCTCGCCGGCCACGTCGATCGAGAACCCAAGGTCCTGGGCTGTCGCGACATTGACGAACTTCTGCTCGCCGACGCGCCGCAGCGCCTCGCTCATGGATTCCGCGGAAGCCGTGTCGAGAGGAAACCGGCGCCATTCCTCGGGAGTCCGCTTGAGGTCCGCGACCGTGGTCTGGCGCCCCCGCGTCTCGATCGGAAGAAGGGATATCGAGGGTTCGTCGGCCGGATCGTAAAGCAGTTCGGTCGGACACATGGTGGTCCGGCCAGCCGATGAAGGGAGGATGCGGCTGCCGTACTCGGCAAAGAAGATTGCGTTGATGAGCTCGGACTTGCCGCGCGAGAACTCCGCCACGAAAGCCACCACGAGCCGGTCTTCCCGCAATCGTTCCAGCATCTGGCGCAGCCGGAGGTCGGTCTGCGCATCCGCGAGGCCGTTCTCCGAGAGCCACTGCCGCAACCGCGCGATGGAACTGCCGAGCCCGCCGCGCCAGCGGCTGTAGGCGTTGAACTGTTGAACCAGGCTCATGTCTTTCGTCCGAAACAGCGTTCCCGAGCCGACTCTAGCACAAGCGGATTGCCCCGTCAGCGCTGGCAGTGCGGGCAGAAATAGGTGGCGCGTCCCGCCTGCCGCAGCAGGCGTATGGCACCGGCGCAGCTTCGGCAGGGTTCGCCTTCCCTCCCGTAGACGAAGTAGGCCTGCTGGAAGTACCCCATTTCCCCGTCGCTGCCGATGAAATCCCGCAAGCTGCTGCCACCGGCCGAGATCGCTGCCTGCAGGGTCTCGCGGATGGCGGGAACCAGGCGCTCGCACCGCTGCCGCGAGACCCTCCCGGCCGCCCGGCGGGGGTCGATGCCGGACCGGAAGAGGCTCTCCGATGCATAGATGTTGCCGATGCCTACGACGAGGTGGGAATCCATGAGGACAGGCTTTATCGGGCCCCGTCGGCCGGCGAGGGCCGCATGCAGCCACTGGCCCGTGAACCCCGCCTCCAGCGGTTCGATTCCCAGCACATCCAGGAGGGGATGTCCGGCCGGGGCCGGCGGCAGCCAGAGCAGGGAACCGAAACGGCGCGGATCCGTCAGACGCAGGATCGTGTCATCGAAGAGGAGATCCACGTGATCATGCTTGGCGGCGGGCGTCCCCGCGGGAAGCAGGCGGAGGCTGCCGGACATGCCCAGGTGCACGAGCAATCGCCCCGAGCCGAAGCGGAAAAGCAGATACTTGCCGCGCCGGGAGACATCGGCCAGCACTTGCCCCGCAAGGCGCTGCCCAAGGCCGGCAGGCAGGGGATACCGCAGGGCCGGGATGCGGCAGACCGCGCCGGTCGCCCGCTTCCCGGTCAGGACGGGTGCAATGCCAAGCCGCGTGACCTCGACTTCAGGCAGCTCGGGCATGGGCCTGCCGGCGGCGGCCGGCTTGCGAAATTGCTAACATGGCCCCATTCTATCGACCTACCCGCCCCGCCGATTCGTGCCGCTCCCATGTCCCATTACATGATCCGCGCCTTGCGCGCCGCCTCCGTCGCCCTTGCCGTCGGCCTGCCTGTCGCGGTGTCGACGTTTGCCCGGGCAGAGGAAGAGGCCCCCGCCGCCCGGCCGTTGCCGAAGCTCGACCTGACGCCCCAGATCCTGTACCAGTTCCTCCTGGCCGAGATCGCCGGCAACCGGGGCAATCTCGCCCTCTCCAGTTCCGCCTACCTGGACTTGGCGAAAACCACCCGGGACCCGCGGATCGCCCGTCGGGCGGCGGAAATCGCCTTTTTCTCCCGCCAACTCGGCCCCGCCCTCGAAGCGGCAAAGCTCTGGGTGGAACTGGAGCCGGATTCCACCCAGGCCCGCCAGACCCTGGCCGGGCTGCTGGTCGCCGCCAACCGGACCGAGGACCTGGCCGGCCAACTTGGACGCATGCTCGCGACCGAGCAGGACAAGGCCACCGCCCTGCTGCTGCTCAACCGGACCCTCGCCCGGCATCCCGACAAGAAGGCCATCCTGCGGGTCGTGACCGAGGTGACCGAGCCCTATCTGAGCCTGCCGGAGGCCCATTTCGCGCGCAGCGTGGCCGCACAGGCCGCCGGAGAGGCAGCGGCGGCGCTCGAGTCGGCCGACCGCGCCCTGGCCCTGCGGCCGGACTGGGAACATGCCATCCTCAACAAGGTCCGCCTGATATCGGAAGAACCGGCCAAGGCGCTGGCCATCCTTAGCGACTACCTGTCGCGCAATCCGGAAGCCCGCGACGCGAGGCTCGCCTACGCCAGGCTCCTGGTCGCCGACAAGCGCTACGACGAGGCCCGCAAGGAATTCCAGGGGCTGCTCGCCGCCCACGGCGACAAACCCGACGTCGTGTATGCAATTGGCGTGCTGTCCCTGCAGTTGCGGGATCTGCCGGAAGCGGAGAAGCAGTTCAAGAGGCTCCTCGAAATCGGGCCCGCCGATGCCGATCAGGTGCGTTTCTACCTCGGCCAGATTGCCGAGGAGACCCGCCGCTGGGACGAGGCCGTCTCCTGGTACGGATCGGTCGCCGGCGGTGAGCAGATTTCCCCGGCCAGGGCACGGGCGGCCGGCATCCTGGCCAAGCAGGGACGGCTCGACGAGGGACGCCGCCTGCTCCAGGACTTTGCCCGAAGCCAGCCGGACGAAAAGGTACGGGCCACCATCTCCGAGGCCCAACTGCTGCGAGATGCCGGACGCCACGTCGAGGCCTACGGGGTCCTGGAAAAGGAACTGGCCGCCCAGCCCGACCAACCCGAGCTGCTTTACGAAACGGCCCTGTATGCCGAGAAGCTCGGGCGCAACGAGGTTCTGGAGCGCAACCTGCGGCGCCTGATCGAACTCAAGCCCGACAATGCCCACGCCTACAATGCCCTCGGCTATTCGCTGGCCGATCGCAGTGAACGACTCGAGGAAGCCCAGCAACTGATCGAGAAGGCCCTTGCCCTGATGCCCGAGGATCCGTTCATCCTGGACAGCAAGGGCTGGGTGCTGTTCCGGAGAGGGGACCACAGGGGAGCCCTCGAGATCCTCAATCGGGCCTTCGGCATGCGACAGGACCCCGAGATCGCCGCCCACCTGGGCGAAGTGCTCTGGACCCTCGGACGGCGCGACGAGGCGCTGCGCATGTGGACCGAGTCGGCCAAGGCAAACCCCAGCAACGAAGTCCTCTCGGGCACCATCAAGAGATTCCGGCCCTGAGGCGTCGTTTCGTGCGATCCGCCTGGATCGTCGTCACCCTCCTGCTTTCCGCCTGTGCCGGAGTGCCGGCTGTCGATCCCTCCGCCGTCGGCGTCCGGCCGGTCAACCGGTCAGCGGTTCTTTCCTTCCGCCTGGAGGGACGCATGGCGGTCCGCCAGGACGAAGCCCGGCACCATGTGCGGATCAGCTGGAGTCACAGAACCGGAGCGGATGAACTGCTCGTTTCCTCCCCCCTGGGCCAGGGAATCGCAGAATTGATCCGCGACGGCAGCGGAGCCCGGCTGACGACGGCCGAGCGGCGGGTGTTCAGCGCGCCCGACTGGGAAGCCCTCTTCGCCGAGGTCTTCGGCTTCCACCTTCCCCTGGCCGGCCTGCCGCGATGGCTCCTGGCCGATCTGCCCGCCAACGCGGTCGATGATCGTGGGCGCCCTCAGTCCGCCCGGGCGGGCGACTGGACGATTTCCTACCTGGACTACGAATCGGAAGCCCCGGGCGCCTTGCCCGTGTTGATCGAATTCCGCAGGCAGGATCTGGAGATCCGGCTCAAGGTGGATTCCTGGGACCTGTCGCCGTGAGCTCGGCAGACTGGTCGCGGGCCTGGCCGGCGCCGGCCAAGCTCAATCTCTTCCTGCATGTGGTGGGGCGCCGTGCCGACGGTTATCACCTGCTGCAGACGGTGTTCCGTTTCGTCGATTTCGGTGACAGCCTGCGCTTCCTGCCGCGGGCCGACGGGGAGATCGTGCAGGCCCGGCCCTTGCCGGGCGTGGCCCCGGACCGGGATCTCTGCGTTCGCGCCGCGGCCAGATTGCGGGAGGCGGCGGGTCTGCGGACCGGGGTGACGATCGAGCTGGACAAGCGGCTGCCCATGGGCGGCGGACTCGGCGGCGGCAGCTCGGACGCCGCGACCACGCTGATCGCCCTGAACAAGCTGTGGGGATGCGGCTTCGATTCGCCGGGGCTGCAGCGGATCGGGCTCGAACTCGGTGCCGACGTCCCCGTGTTCATCCACGGACGAACCGCCTTCGCCGAAGGCGTCGGGGAGCGCTTCACCGACGTCGTCGCCCCGCCTGCCTGGTATCTGGTGGTGATTCCGGACGTGCAGGTGCCGACCCCCGACATCTTCCGCGATCCTTCGCTGCGTCGCGACACACCGGCGATTTCGGCGGCGGACTGGCGGCCGGATTTCGGCGCCAACGACCTGGAACCGGTCGCCTGCCGCCTTTTCCCCGAGGTGGCGCGGGCCCTCGGCCTGCTGCGGAGCAGGGGCATGACCGCCCGCATGAGCGGGTCCGGGGCCTGTTGTTTTGCCGAGTTTCCGGATGGGCCTGCAGCCGCAGCGGCGCTGGACGCACTGCCGGACGGTCCGGGGGGCTTCGTGGCCCGCGGCCTCGACCGCCACCCCCTGCTTGGATTGACACCGGGAGGGTAAACCCGGACAATGCCGGTCCTTTCGGCGCCCTGCCATCCAGTGGCGGTGCCGGATATTGGGGAGTCGCCAAGCTGGTTAAGGCACCGGATTTTGATTCCGGCATGCGAAGGTTCGAATCCTTCCTCCCCAGCCAGTTCATGCGCGGGCAGGCTTGTGCCTGCCCGCTTCGCTTTCACTGACGCAGCACCGGCGGCTATGGCTTACGACAGCCTGATGGTATTCACCGGCAACGCCAACCCCAGGCTGGCGGCCGACGTGGTCAAGCGCCTGTCCATCTCCCTCGGACGGGCGGCAGTGGGACGCTTTTCGGATGGCGAGGTCAGCGTCGAACTGCTCGAGAACGTCCGCGGCAAGGACGTCTTCGTCCTGCAATCGACCAGTGCGCCGGCCAACGACAACCTGATGGAGTTGATGACCCTGGTGGACGCGCTGAAGCGCTCCTCCGCCGGCCGCATCACCGCAGCCATCCCGTATTTCGGCTACGCCCGCCAGGACCGCCGGCCCCGCTCGGCCAGAGTCGCCATCACCGCCAAGGTGATCGCCAACATGCTTCAGTCGGTGGGCGTCCAGCGGGTGCTGACCGTCGACCTCCACGCCGACCAGATCCAGGGCTTCTTCGACATCGCGGTGGACAACGTCTACGCGGCTCCCATCCTGCTGGGCGACATCTGGAAGCAGAGCCACCCCGACCTGCTGGTGGTGTCGCCCGACGTGGGCGGCGTCGTCCGGGCCCGTGCCATTGCCAAGCGCCTCGAGTCGGACCTGGCCATCATCGACAAGCGTCGTCCCAAGGCCAATGTCTCCGAGGTCATGAACATCATCGGCGAGGTCGAAGGTCGCACCTGCGTGATCATGGACGACATCGTGGATACCGCCGGCACCCTCTGCAAGGCGGCCCAGGCCCTCAAGGAGAATGGCGCCAAGCGCGTCGTCGCCTACTGTACCCATCCGGTCCTTTCCGGCAACGCCGTGGCCCGGATCAACGACTCCGCCCTGGACGAACTGGTGGTCACCGACACCATTCCCTTGCGCGAGGATGCCCGCGATTGCGGGCGCATTCGCGTGGTGTCCATCGCCGGCCTGCTGGCCGAGACCATGCTCAGGATCAGCAACGAGGAGTCCGTTTCCTCCCTCTTCATGGATTGAGTTTTCATCAACCTCCCGTCTGGTCGCGGACGGGATCACCACTGGAGCACACCATGCAAATCGAGTTCAACGCCACGAAGCGCGCCGCGCAGGGCACCGGAGCGAGCCGCCGCCTGCGCCACGCCGGCCGGGTACCCGGCATCCTTTACGGGGGTACGGAAGCCCCCCAGATGGTCGAGTTCGACCACAACGAGCTCTTCCACAAGCTCAAGCTGGAGGCCTTCCACGCCTCCGTCCTGACCATGAACCTGGAAGGCGCCAAGCAGATGTGCATCCTGCGCGACGTGCAGCGCCACCCCTACAGGCTGCAGGTCCTGCACGTCGACTTCCAGCGCATCGACGACACCCACCAGATCCACCAGAAGGTGCCCCTGCACTTCGTCAATGCCGACATCGCCCCGGGCGTCAAGCTCCAGGGCGGCATGGCCCAGCACGTCATGAACGAACTCGACGTACGCTGCCTGCCCAAGGACCTGCCCGAGTTCATCGAGGTGGACCTGAAGGACCTGGTCGGCGGCAAGTCCATGCACGTTTCCGAGCTCAAGCTGCCGGCAGGCGTGGAGGTCGTGATGCACAAGGGCGAGGATCCGGTCGTGGCGACCATCGTGATCCGCGGCGGCGGTGCGGCGGCGGACGAAATGGCGACGCCGACGGAAACCCAGATCACCACCGAGAAGAAGCCGGAAGAGAAGAAGAAGTGATCCTCCTTCGGTTCCCGGCGGGGGACTGAATGGCCCCGGCCAAACCCCGCCTCGTCGTCGGCCTCGGCAACCCCGGGGGCGAATACACCGAAACCCGGCACAACGCCGGGTTTTGGTTTTGTGAGCGCCTGGCGCGCGAACTCGGGGCCGGTTTTTCCCGGGAGTCACGCTTTCACGGCTTCGTCGCCAACGTCCGGGCGGAGAACCTCTGGCTGCTGATGCCGCAGACCTTCATGAACCGCTCCGGCCAGTCCGTCGGCGCCCTGTTGCGCTTCTACCGCATCGAGCCGGCGGAAATGCTGGTGGTGCACGACGAGCTGGACCTGCCGCCCGGCCAGGGCCGCCTCAAGTTCGGCGGCGGCCTCGGCGGACACAACGGACTCAAGGACATCACGGCCCACCTCGGCACCCAGGACTACTGGCGCCTTCGAATCGGGATCGGGCATCCCGGGGACCGCAACGAGGTGGTCAACTACGTCCTCAAGCCGCCGCGCAAGGAAGAGCGGGGCGAGATCGAGGGCACCCTGGACCGGGCGCTCCTCGCCTGGCCCGCCCTGGCCCGCGGGGATTTCAACGCGGCCATGCAGAAGATCAACGCCAAGCCGGCACCCCCCGGGGCCCCGGCGCCAGCCGCCCCCGCCGGGGCCCCGAACCCAATGAAAAAGGAAGAGACATGAGTCTCAAATGCGGCATCGTCGGCCTGCCCAACGTGGGCAAGTCCACACTCTTCAACGCCCTGACCAAGTCCGGCATCGCGGCCGAGAACTACCCCTTCTGCACCATCGAACCCAACGTCGGCATCGTCGAGGTGCCCGATCCGCGGGTCGCGGCCCTCGCGGCCATCGTCAAGCCCCAGCGGGTGCAGAACGCCATCGTCGAGTTCGTGGACATCGCCGGCCTCGTGGCCGGCGCCTCCAAAGGCGAGGGCCTGGGCAACCAGTTCCTGGCCAACATCCGCGAGACCGACGCCATCGTCCACGTGGTGCGCTGCTTCGAGAACGACAATATCGTCCATGTGGCGGGCGGCGTGGACCCCCTTTCCGACATCGAGGTCATCGACACGGAACTGGCGCTGGCCGACCTGGCGACCGTCGAAAAGGCCCTGAACCGCTATCGCAAACCGGCCCAGGCCGGCGACAAGGAGGCGAAGATCCTGGTCTCGGTGCTTGAGAAGGTCGAGGCGCAACTGGACCAGGCCAAGCCCGTCCGCGCCCTGGATCTGTCGAAGGAGGAAATGGCGAACATCAGGCCCTTCTGCCTCATCACCGCCAAGCCCGTGCTCTATGCCGCCAACGTCGATGAGCACGGCGTCCTCGGCGAGCATCCGCTGCTGGACAAGGTGATGGCCCGTGCCGCCGCCGAGAAGGCGCCCGTGGTCGCCATCTGCGCCTCCCTGGAATCGGAGATCGCCGAACTTGACGACGAGGAGAAGAAGGTCTTCCTGGCCGACATGGGTCTGGAGGAACCTGGGCTCAACCGCCTGATCCGCGCCGGCTACAGCCTGCTCAACCTGCAGACCTACTTCACGGCCGGCGTCAAGGAAGTGCGCGCCTGGACGATCCACCAGGGCGACACGGCACCCCAGGCGGCTGGCGTCATCCACACCGACTTCGAGAAGGGCTTCATCCGCGCCGAAGTGATCGCCTATGCGGACTTCATCACCTGCGGCGGCGAGACCGCCGCCAAGGAGAAGGGCAAGATGCGCCTGGAGGGCAAGGAGTATGTCGTGCATGACGGGGATGTCATGCATTTCCGGTTCAACGTCTAAACCAAAGTTCGGATTCTGCCGATCTTAGGCGGACAAAAGAAACCCAGTATTGCCTTGCTTATGCGGGGTTTTTTGTTCCTTGCTGATCCGGGTTGGTCCGTTGTCAGCCGGGTATAAACCGGGTACGATGTCGGGTATGGAGTCAGAACCGGGTATAGAAATGCCGGGTATGACTCAGACCGGGAGACCAGGCCATGCTGACCGATACCCAATGCCGCACCGCCAAGCCAAAGGACAAGCCCTACAAGCTGTCAGACGGCAAGGGGCTGTATCTGGAAATCAAACCCAATGGCGTGAAGGCGTGGCGTTATCGCTTCGAGCTTCGCGAAGGCGATGTCACGAAAGAAAGCATCTTTGCGATTGGCGACTACGCGATCGTCCCCAGTGGTGAATCGCCGGAAGAGGCGCAGGCCCGCCGCGGTGGTCGGCGATTTACCCTGGCCGAGGCGCGGGACGAGCGAATCAAGGCGCGGGCTCTGGTCAAGCAGGGCATCAACCCGGCTCACAACCGGCAACTTGCACGCATCAAGCGCGAACTGGAAAGTGCGACCACCTTCGAGGCTGTGGCAAAGGAATGGCTGGCCTTGAAGGATTGGGAAGAAGTCACCAAGGCACGCCGGCTGGACATGCTCACTCGCGTCGTGTTCCCGAAGATCGGCACGTTGCCAGTGAAGAGCGTGACCCCGGCGCACATCCTCGACGTGATGAACACGTCGGCAAAGAAGAACGGCCTGACGGTCGCGGCGGAAGCCAAGCGCACCATGTCCGGCATCTTTGAACTGGCCGTGTCCACTCTGCGAGCAGATGCCGATCCGGTCTATCCAGTGCGCAAGGCGTTGCCGGCCAACAAGACCCAGCACAAGCGCCCTCTCGATTCCGCCGAGATCGGTCAGTTGCTGCGCGACGTGGATGGGCATGGCGGTCGGCATGAAACCATCACCGCCTTCCGCCTGATGTGGCTGACCCTGTGCCGGCCGAGCGAAGCCGTCGAGGCCCGATGGGGTGAATTCGACTTGGACGGGGCGATCTGGCGCATCCCCGCCGAACGGATGAAAAAGCGCAAGGAACATGCGATGCCGCTGCCCACGCAAGCGGTCGAGATGCTGAGGGCGCTACACGGCCTCACCGGACGCCATGGGCATCTATTCCCGCATCGGGATGATCGGACCAAGCCGATGGTCGGCGCGTCGCTGCGCACTATGCTCAATGCACTGGGCTGGGGGAAGAAGTACAGCCCACACGCCACCAGGACAACCGGGAGCACCCGCCTGAACGAGTTGGGCTTCCCGTCAGACTGGATTGAGCGCCAGTTGGCACATGCCGAACCCAATGCAGTTCGGCGGACATACAATCACGCAGAATATTTGGGAGACCGCGCCAACATGATGCAGCAATGGGCGGACATGCTGGACACATGGAAGAAGGGCGACGATAACGTGACACCGATCAAGAGAGCGGCGGCATAGCGAGTAAGCCGCGCCTAGCCCGACGGGGCGAAAGCCGGGAACCCTTGCCCGGCTGGCGCGGCAACTGATTCAGGGGGAGCAAAGGGAACGCCATGAGCTACTTCGGGGAACTCAAGAGGTTTAATCCGCTATTAGGTGACATTCCAAACCACCCATTTTCTCTACTCCCTCAGATTGCTCAACGCGCCCGTGCGCTGCTGAAATCCCGTACCGCGGAACAGATTGATTCCGCGGCTAAGGACATCAGTTTCTCGATCTATTGCCACTTCGATGACTTGAAGCAAGATGAAATAGCAAGGCTTTTGAGGCATGCAGACGAAGTTGGGGATCATGAGCGATTATTTGAATGGGATGGCGGGTCGGTAGGTAATGGCCGCTGGCTATTCAAGGAAAGCATGGAAGATTCGTTAGGCATTCCAACGGCACAAAACACCAGCGAAGTTGATGCGCTGAAAGCGAATGAAAGCTATTGGTCTGAAATTGGAAGTGAGAGTTTCCCAAATTGTCAGCCCTATGAATTATTCGCGGTTCTGTCTATCTGGATGGTGGCTGAGGCTGTTAGTTTTATCGAACGTGAGGACGATCCCGCGAGAAAAATGGATGAGGCTCTAGGGGAGTTTCTCAAGAGCGCCGGCGTAAGAAGGAGCTACATATCCTTAGCCGCATCTTGTGGTGGCGAATGCGCATTGAAGGCAATGGATGCTGTTTGCTATGCCGAACACCTGCAAATAGTGGGATGGTGGGAGGCTACGCACACCCGAGCCATTGAGGATCAGGATCAGGAACGCAAGCGGCGATCAATGCAGGTGAATGCCCTGAGCCAAGCGCGACATCGGAAAACCTACAAGGCGATGGAAATGGCAATCGAGGAATGGGAGAAAGACCGGTCAAGATTTCCGAGCGCAGAAAAGGCTGGACAGTATCTTGCTGACTGGCTGACCCATCAAGGCTTTGTGTATGAGCCAAGAACGGTTACCGGTTGGATTCGCACTCACGCAAAAAAGACAGGGATTAGGTTCAGATAGTCAGTCTCCGGCGGAGACTGTACGGCATCCAGCGGGCAGCGGGCGGCGTCCGCTGGATAGGCGTATCGCGGATGCTTTGACGCATCCAGGATGCACGTATCGGCCAGCAACGGCCATTGACGGAGCATCCCGAATGAACCAATTACCTGAAACTGGGTTCTTGCGATTGCCGCAAATCATCGGTGACCCAAAAGCGGAACCGCCGATTCCCCCAATCATCCCAGTAAAAAAATCCTGCTGGTGGGATGGTGTCAAGTCGGGCCGATTTCCCAAGCCGGTGAAGCTCGGTCGCTGCACCATGTGGCGAGTTGAGGACATTCGCGCCCTGATTGCATCGGCATAAAGGGCGGCGACATGACCAAAAAACACAAACCCCGCAACGGCGGCAACCGTGCGGGGCAGAAAGCCACTACCAAGACTGACACCCCGGATCATACCGGAACCGATCCGCTGATAGGCTGGTTCAATCTAGCCAAGCCTTCATGCAATCACCAGCAAAAGCGCGGATGGCAAAAGGGGCGGCGATGACCGGCGATCATGTTCGGCAATTCCGCGGGGCGATCCTGACTGCGCTGGGCGCTGCTCCCGAGATCATCGAGCCTGGACGCATCCATCGCTTCGGCACGTCCGCTCGCGTCAGCGACAAGTCTGGTTGGTGCCAACTGTTCGAGGATGGCCGAGCTGGCGTCTTCGGCGACTTTCGCAGCGGCACTTCATCGGTGTGGACTGCGCATCGGCGAGAGCTGATGACGCCGGCCGAACGCGCTGTCATGGCCCGGCGAGTGGCCCAAGCCAAGACGCAGCGCGAACTCCAAATACGCGAGCGGCGGGCCGACAACGCGCAGCGCAATGCGGCACTGTGGGCGAAGACGGTGCCGGTGACGGACAGCGACCCGGTCTCGCTGTACCTGCGGCGGCGCGGGCTGGCCGGGCCGGTGCCCGAGCATTTGCGCCTGCACCCGCGGCTGACCTATTGGGATGACGGCGACCGTGGCAACTACCCGGCGATGATCGCGCCGCTGATCCGCCCCGATGGCGTGGTACAGGCCCTACACCGCACCTACTTGACTGCGGATGGAAGCAAAGCCCCTGTGCCCACCGTCAAGAAGCTGACCGGCGCGGCCGGGCCGCTGGCCGGCGCCTGCATACCGCTGCACGACCCGCGGGATGGCGTCATCGGCATTGCTGAAGGAATCGAGACTGCCCAGGCGGCGCACTTCGCGTCAGGGTTGCCCACCGTGGCCGCCTACTGCGCGGGCAACCTTGCCACTTACATCTGGCCACCTGGCGTCAGGCGCATCGTGGTGTTTGCCGACGCCGATCCGGCCGGGGCTGCTGCGGCGCAGAGCCTGAAGGTGCGGGCGATGCGCGCGGGCCTGAGCGTGGCCGTGATGACACCCACTACGCCCGGCGCCGACTGGTGCGACGTGTGGGCACAGCGCGCGGTCGTGACCGTCGCGGCATCGGGGGCTACAGCATGAATGCCCTGCTGAACGACCTGGCGCTGATCGAGGCTGCGGCTGACCCCAAGGTGTTGAACGCGGTGCAGCAACAGGACGCCGACAAGACCACCACCGACGCCGACGCGCTGGCGCTTGCCGCGGAAGCCGGCGACGTGGGCGCACCGTTCGAGCCGGCGGCGCTGTCGACGCTGCGCGACTTGCGGGCGCAAGACTTCGCGGGCTGGGTGCGTCTGCGCATACGGCTTAAGCGGGCCGGGGTGGGCGTCACCGAACTGGACAAGCAACTGCAACATGGTGACGGCGCCCCGCCCGACGACGACGAAACCGTCGCGGACAAGCTGATCACCCTGGCGCGCAGTCAGTGCCAGTTCATGCACGACGCGCAGCGCGAGCCCTATGCCGTGTTCGAGGCTGGGGGCGCGCGTCAGGTGCATGGAGTGCTTTCAAGCGGCTTCAGTGACTACCTGAGCCACGCCTACTACACCCAGCACGACCGGGCGCCGACCGAAACGTCGCTGAAGGTGGCGCTGGCGACGCTTCGCGGGCAAGCGCAGTTCGAGGGCGAAGCCTGCGAGGTGTTCACCCGCATCGCCAAGACCGAAGCGGGCTACTGGCTGGACCTGTGCAATGACGCCTGGCAGTGCGTGCAGGTGACGGCGACGGGGTGGGCTGTAGTGGCCGGCGCTGGTGCCCCGCTGTTCACCCGCAGCGCATCCATGCGGCCGATGCCCGTGCCCGAGCGTGGCGGCAAGCTGGATGCGCTGTGGCCGCTGGTCAACGTCCCCGAGGCCGACCGCCTGATGGTGCTGGCCTGGATGCTGGAATGCCTGCGCGCCGATACCCCGCATGTGGTGCTGGAACTGGTGGGCGAGCAAGGCAGCGCCAAGAGTTCGACACAGCGGGCGCTGCGGCGGCTGATCGACCCGAATCAGGCCGATCTGCGGGCCGCGCCGAAGTCCGTGGAAGACGTGTGGATCGCGGCGCGCAACTCTCACTTGGTGAGCCTGGAAAACCTGAGCCACCTGCCCCCGCAGTATCAGGACGCGCTGTGCGTGCTGGCGACGGGCGGCGGCTATTCGGCACGCACGCTCTACACCAACGCCGAAGAAACCATCATCGAACTGCGCAAGCCCATCGTGCTCAACGGAATCAGCGTGATCGTGACGGCGCAAGACCTGTTGGACCGCTGCCTGCATATCGACCTGCCGACCATCCATAGCCGCGAGCTGGCTGGCGACATGGAAGCGCGGTTCGAGGCTGCGCAGCCGGCGCTGCTGGGTGCGCTGCTACATCTGTTCGTCAAGGTGCTGGCGACGCTGCCCAGCGTATCGATTGCGCCAGAGCATCGGCCCCGCATGGCGGACTTCGCGGCGCTGGGCGAAGCGGTGTTCAGGGTTCACGGCAAACCGGCCGGCGCATTCCTGACCCGGTACGGAGACATGCGCAAGGACGGCGTGCTGCGCACCATCGATGCGTCGCCTGTGGGCGCGGCACTGGTGGCCTACCTGGCGGCCATGCCTGGCGCCTTCAACGACACGCTGTCGAAACTACTCGACTACCTAGAACCATACCGGCCGCACGGCGAAGCTTGGCCGAAATCGGCGAAGGGGCTGGGTGACGCGCTGCGGCGGCTTGCACCCGCACTGCGGCTGATCGGGTTCGAGTGCAAGAGCCTGCCCAAAATTGGCGGCGTGATCCGGTGGCACATTTTTCCCAAGCCTCAGCCGGCTGAACCATGTCCTGCAAGTCCTGCAAGTCCTGCCCGACCGGCGACCGCCACGCCCAGGCCCACAGGATCGAGCGACGCAGCAGGACATGCAGGACGTTCAGGACGTGGGGTTGGCAGCCGGGCGCCGGAAAGGGGTATGCCCCCGCACCGCGAAGACGGGCAGGCCGACCACGGCGAGGTGTTTTGATGGGCGCCCCCGAGTTGCTGCACCACCTGCGCGGCGCCGGCCTGGTGCTGACGTTGACAGCGACCGGCGGGCTGCATGTCGCGCCGCGTGACGCCCTGACCAGCGAACACCGCGCTGCGATCCGCGCCCAGCGTGACGACCTAGTGCTGGCGCTACAAGCCGAGGCACAGAACAGCATCCAACCAACGTCAATGGCGGTGGCGACCGCTTCCCGCTGGTGGCTGATTCACTACCCCGAGCGCGATCCGGGAGAGGTTTCATGCACCCCGCCAGCGACCCATGCTGCCATTCTGGAACGGCACCCGGACGCAATCGCGGCGGAACCCTTTACCCCGACCATCCGGCAACCATCCGCCCCTATGACCGCTGAAGAGGAAGCGGCAATCCGGGCATGGCTGGCACTGATCGAGGAAACTGACCCGGTGACTATTGCCGAAGTCATAGGCCAGTGCCAGCGGGACGCGGATTCGCGGGACTACTTCACCGGACGGGCGGCGGCGGAACTGCCGAAGCCTGACCCCGATGACCGGCGCACCTGTTCCCAATGCGCGAACCTTCGGCAACGCGCCTGCACCATTGCCAAGCCGGAACGCGGGGCGCTGGTGGTGGCGAATCCAGTTTATCGACCTGACCCGGCGCGGCTGTTGCGGTGCGCGGGCTATGCGCCGATGGCGAGCGACCCAGATCAACGATCCTGCGCGGAACTCTGGCCGGGACTATTTCAGAAAGGCGGTGAATGATGGCAACCAAAGCGAAGAAGCAACCGGCAGTGATTGGCGAGGCCGCGAAAAGGGAACTGGAAAAGATGAAGGCAACGACCAACCTATCAAGCCCGATCAATGCGGCGGCGGTAATCGAGGCATACAGCAAGGCGGTATTCGGTGAGCAGCAAGGCGGTTTGATGGAAGTCTATGAGGTGCTTAGCGACTCAATCGAAAAGGTATGGGATGGCGATATGACGAAATGTGAGGCCATGCTGTTGTCACAGGCGGTGGCGCTGCAGTCCATTTTCGTGAACCTGTCCCGGCGTGCAGTCGCTCAGGAGCGTATACCCAACTTCGATACCTTCTTGCGCCTTGGCTTGAAGGCCCAAGCACAAGCCGTGCGGACTATCGAGGCATTGGCTGAAATGAAGAATCCGCGAAGCGTGGCCTTCGTGAAGCAGGCGAACATCGCCAACAATCAGCAAGTGAATAACGGGCAATCTTCGCAGGCGGGAAGTTTGGAAAATCAACAAAGCAAACTATCAGGGGACACCTATGAGCTACGTCAGAACACCGGAACACAAAGCACTGCGAGCGGAGTTAATCCGGCGCTGGAAGCCGTGGGAGAAAAGCACCGGGCCGAAGTCGGAAGAGGGTAAGGCGAAGGTGGCGCGAAACGCTGACAAGGGCAGGGCACGGCAAATGCTGCGCGAACTGCGGCAGGTATTGCGGGAGCATGCCGAGGCATTGAAGGCCGTCGGGTAGAAAGTCAGCGCTGGCGACACGGCGGCAACGTCCTGGGGCTGGCGCGTGACCTACCCGGAGAATCATCCCGGCGACCGTTTCAGCGGGCGCGTGTTCGAGTGCTACATTGTGCCGCTGCAAACCCTCACCGAAGTGCAGGCCATTCACCCTGGCGCGAGGATCGAACCAATCGCGGAGAGGGGCGGGTGAGCAAGGGGTGTATGCCTTGGGTGTGGCGATGCCTGTGCGCTGGAGATTTGGAGCGCTTTGGCGGCCTGAGCGTACGCTGCTCAAGCGGGTGTATCCCTATCAGGTTTGACACCGGCCATCTGTTGGCGCTACCGCGTTCGCAAGGCAGTTGTGAAACGCTATGGCGCCGCGCTGAATTCGGGCAATCTCCAGAACCGCCGGGCGGCATTCGCTCGGTTTGACGCCACGGAATCCCTCCATCCTCAACTCAAGGGCAATGATGGACGTGGCCGCTTCCCGATCAATTCGCATGTTGGAAGAGCACTGCCTGAGTAAGTGACGCCAATGAACGATAGTCATGATGGTCATGATGGTATCCCGGCTGTCGTCGATCTGATGCGCCATTGTTCGCCATGTGGGGGCACAGCGCAATCGCGGCGATCGGTCGGGCCGTTCCGGTGAATCACTATTGTGGGCAGGTGCGCGGCGACGTGCAAATTCCCACTGTTTCAGTCCGCAGTGCGCATGGCCTGATCCGGTGGTACGCATCGGGGTACGCACATTCCACGCCCTTATGGGGTGTGCGTACCGAGGGCGCCGCTATAGCGATACAGCGGCCGGTGCGCGGCGAGGTGCGCAAGCAGAACGGTAAAGCGAGAGTGCGAACGGATACCGATACGGGGCAAGGTTGCAATATGGTTGCCACGGAAACGACCATTCGCGCAATTGAACGGTCGGCACTAAACACTGGACTACACGGAGAAAGGCTCCCGATGATGGCGGCCTGATATTTACTCGTCCGGCCTTGGCGCTTGCGTTTCTACATTGCGCTGGTAGCTGATAAGGATAATCGCCGATGAGTTCAGCAAGAAAAGAACGGTCAACAGAAAAAGCAGCCAACTCCGATCGAGCCCGACCACGGCCATGAACAGTGGGATGTTGATGATGAATCCTGGCCCTGTTCCATGGAACACTGAGGCGCCACTCAGCAGATTCATTACGCACCCAAGCAACCAGAAACCAAGCACAACCTTCAGCACAACTCCCCACCAAATATTAGGCAGCAGAACCGCCAGTGCGGCAGGGAGTAGCGTCAATACTGAGAAATAGAAGAAATTTGAGAGCGCTTGGCGCATTGGTTTTGCCTCCGGTCTTGCTAGCGGTAACTCAATGGCTTAGTTGGGTCGGTTGCGCGCATACAGTGATGGCACTACTTCTTCTTGAAGGCCTTTTGAAAGTAGGCGTTCCCGTCTCGCTTGTGTTGCCGTAGCGATTCGAGTTCTGAGCCTGTCAGCATATCGGAAACCGGCAAAGTATCCGGCTTCTGCTGCTTTTAGGGCTTCCGGATAGTCGTGAGAGGGGCTATTGAAGTCATCATCAGTCGTCGTTCTGGCTGCAGAGAATCCGATTTACCGCCCGGTGCAGGCGATACGTCTCCGCGGATCCCGTCGGCTCCCGGCTTGGCGTTTGTTCCGGCGGGAACAGGTCCGCCAGCGCTATCTCCTGCGCCTGGTCCAAATAGATCCCCTGTGCCATCAGCGTTTCCATTTGGTCGAGCGCTGACTGCGCCCTTGTTTCGAGGAACCTTTCCAGGCTTCCGTCCGCCTTCATCCGGCGATAGTCCTTCCTCCGGAATTCCAAGTAGTGATCCCGCAGTTTCTGTATCAGTGGATGAAGTTGCATCGCCGGTGCCCTCCGTTGCTTCATCATAGGCTACGTTTGCCGCGATTGATATTCCGGTCGCCTAGCGGCGGCGCTGCATAGCGCCGGCCGGCGGTTTCTATGAGTGGCAGGATGGGGTAGTTCGCAGTGCAGTTCGCGCTTGGCTAACCCTGGACGGGATGCGAACCACTACCGATACCGGCCAAGATTTCAGGGATGGTTACAGGCGAATCAACATGCACGCACCGGCGTGCGCAATGAGCGTGTTGTACGCGGGGCAGTGCGCACAGAAGAGGTCGCAGCAGCGATACAGCCGTCTGCTCGCAGTGCAGTATGCATGGTTACCGGATATGGCTGGTCAGTACGCGAACTGGCAGTCCGCACTCAGGTCCGCAGTGGAGCAAGCAAAATGGCGACCGATGTCAAGTACCGATACCGGGCGCGCTCACAGGCCCGCAAAGCCTTGCGTACCTGCGACCAGCAACACCGATACGGGGGTTGGTATCCAGCAAGGTTTCCACGGAAACCGCCATTTCCGAGCGGCAAGCTAAACGACCGCTAAACGCTGAATGACGAGGGCTTCAGGCTTTGACGCCGCCAAGTTCATCGGGACAATCGCCGCCGCGCACACCGCACGAAGGCGGTTCGCGCCAGGAATCAATGACAACGGCGCCCGTACGGCAGGCGCCGACTTGGTTAGTGGCAAAGTTAGTGCGGCACGAGACGGAATTGCCTAAACTGTCCAATGATGTCCACGTTTCAGGGTTCGAGCCCGCCGGTTACACTGTGGTTACACCACAAACCGCACCGCAGCGAATGGCTCCAGCGACGAGAGTGCCCCTTGAGGTTTATGCTCGAAGTCTGGCGGCTCTTCAAGAAGCAGTCCAGCCGCAAGTAGTACAAGAATGAGTCTTCCAACGAATAGGCACCAAGGACGAAAACCATGATCCGCTTACTTCTTGTCGCGCTAAGCATGGCGTTTCTTGTGCCCTCTGCTGCTCTGGCAGCGAGCGCTACCCAGGTATTTCAGCGATCCAGCAAGAGCGTAGTCGTAGTCCTCGCACTCGACGGCGCTGGCCAAACCCGCGCGACAGGGAGCGGCGTTGTAACCGGCAAGGAAGAGGTCGTGACGAATTGCCATGTGCTGCGTGGGTCGAGCAAGGTCGTCATCTTGCACAACAAGAAGAAGCACGCAGCCAGCATTACTGCGGAGGATCAGGACAAGGATCTGTGTCGCCTGATTGTTCCAAATCTTCGTGCGCCCGCTGCCAATATTGTTCCTCTATCCTCTATTAGCGTAGGCGCGAAAGTGTACGCGATTGGTGCACCTCGGGGGCTTGAATTAAGCCTGAGCGACGGGTTGATATCGAGCATTCGCAATCGCAAGGGCATCAAGGTCATACAGACAACGACGCCTATCTCTCCCGGTTCAAGTGGTGGAGGTTTGTTCGATTCACAAGGTGCCCTTGTCGGTATCACAACGTTCTATCTGGAAAACAGCCAAAACTTAAATTTTGCGATTCCGGCAGAGTATTTGGCTGGGCTCGAATCGACGGCCGCCCCTGAGTTAGCAATGGATGAAGCGGCTTGGCAAGAGCGAGCGTGGGACCAGCTCATCGAGCATGGCGGGTTGTTGACGCGTCCCGTAGAGGCTCTTCGCTACGCTCAGGCGTGGTCTCAGCGAGAAGCGGAAAATCCCATTGTGTGGAATATATTGTCATCCGACTATCTCGCTAATGATCTGCCAGAGAAGGCAGCGGAGGCTGCCAAGAGATCTATATCAATGCTCCCAACGGTACGTGGATTTGTGGCCCTTGGGAACGCGCAGCGGCGCCTCGGCGATCACGCCAATGCACGCAAGACCTACGAGAATGCCCTGGCGATTGATCCAGAAAATAGCCGCGCTTGGTCTGGACTTGGGGCTACGTACTTGGTCGCAGATAACTACTTGGCCGGGGATAACTATACGGCGATCAAGCATCTCAGGAGAGCGTACGACTTGTCGGGGCAGGGCGCGACGAACATTGATGGCCTAATCACACTGTGCGTCATGTATAGCTTCACCAAAATGCATAAGGAATATGAGGAGTGCGTAGAGAGAAAGCGCGTGATCCTAGAACCATTAGAGAAAGCCTTCAAGTAGAGACTTCAGTTTGCACTGATGTCATTAGTCCGAGGTTAAGTCATCTCTATGAGCATTTCCTGATCTGCCGTGGCAGCGGCGCTGTCGTGCCTTCACAGGAGCAATACAATGAAACTCATCACTGCATTACTGCTGACCGTAGTCGCATTCCCTGTATTGGCTGACCGCGTGGTCAACGGCTACGTCAAACGGGATGGCACTGTCGTTCAGCCACACGTCAAGACGGAATCCAACCGAACGCGCAGCGACAACTACTCGACCCAAGGCAACAAAAATCCCTACACGGGAAAATCCGGCAGCGAGCGCGCCGATGGCGACTATCCATCATCCAGTCGGGGATCAACCTCATCGAGTTCCTACGGTACGTCAGGCAGCGGAACCTCGCGTCACAAGAGTAAAAGTGGGTGGTGATGCAAAGGAAGCCCATTCGTTATGCGCTGGCGGGCCAGGACGTCTGATGCCAGCAATCGCGTCACGTACTGGACGCCGCCGTCGCGCAATCAACCGCGCCACGGCTTTGTGCCTTCGCTCACCGCCACTACTCCTGCCCCGCCGCCGCTGCGCCACTGCGCAGGCCAGCGATAACCCCGCTCGCCTGCTTGCGGCTTGCAGGCGGCTACCGCGTCACGTCCTGCACCACGCCGTCACGCGGTGAAGCAGCGTCACGGCTTTGTCTCTCCTGCTATCGCCGTGCCGCTAGCGCCGACTTTTCAATGGGTGGGTTCAGCGCAGATTCAACCTTGACCCGATTCTCGCCTCCACCAGCAACCGAATCTCCTGCTCCGAAATTTCCAGTTCGATCAACTGCGCAGCTGCGTTCCTGATGCGACGTTCGGCCTTCTCTCTGGCGCTGCGAATGTGCTTGCCCAGTTCGCTGCCTCTGATTTCGGCGCGTGTGAGCGTGCGGTTGAGTGCCAGCAAATCGACCAGACCGGGGTTCTCGATTTCGTGGGCAAGCTCCTGCTAGGCAAGCTCCACTGGCAAAGGATCGTCATGCCGCCGATCAGAATATGTCCGTCGGCGTAGGCAATCGGAATCGGGTCGGCATCGGGTGGCACAGTCGCCAGCGCCCGCAGGATTTCCGGCGAAAACGTGGCGCGGCCCTGCCAGTCGCCCTCGGCGTGC
>JBPOHD010000081.1:0-8317 GCA_052035955.1 Pseudomonadota bacterium | reverse complement strand
AGCCGGTTGTCGCTGCCGCTGCCGGTGAGGACGGCGCTGGCGCCGCCGAGCAGGACGACGTTCTCGATGTTGGCCGGGACGACGAGGCTGACGGCGCTGAAGACGGTGTCGTTGCCGCCGTCGGCTTCCTCGACGACGACGTCGCCGGGGTCGTCGAGGGTGTAGCTGTCGTCGCCGCTGCCGCCGACCAGGAGGTCGGCGCCGGGGCCGCCGTCGAGGCTGTCGTTGCCGTCACCGCCCGTCAGCAGGTTGTCGCCGGCGTTGCCGAGGAGCCGGTTGGCGCCGGCGTTGCCGGTGCCGGAGAGGTCATCGTCGCCGGTGAGCTCGAGGTTCTCGAGGTTGGCGGCGAGCACGAGGCTCTGCCCGCTGCGCACGGTGTCGCTGCCGTTGCCGGCGGCTTCCTGGATCAGGTCGCCGTCGAGCAGGTAGAGGTCGTCCCCGGCACCGCCGGCCAGGGTGTCGATGCCGCCACCGCCGCTCAGGGTGTCGTTGCCGCCGCCCCCGGACAGCAGGTTGGCCGCCCCGTTTCCGACGATCTCGTTCGCCTGCTCGTTGCCGGCGCCGTTGGCCGCCCCGTCGAGCAGCAGCAGGTCCTCGATGTTGGCGGAAAGCGCATAGCTGGCGGTGGCGCGCACCGTGTCGTGGCCGGCCCCGGCGGATTCGCTGATCGCATCGGCGGTGGCGTCCACGCGGTAATCGTCGTCGCCGGCGCCCCCGGCCAGGGTATCGACGCCGCTCCCTCCGTCCAGGGTGTCGTTGCCGGCCGCCCCGCTCAGCCTGTCGGCGCCGGCCATGCCGTCGAGGAGGTTGGCCCCTGCATTGCCGGTCAATTGGTTGGCGGCCCCATTGCCCGTCCCATCCAGGTCGGCGGCGCCGGACAGGGTCAGGTTCTCCAGCGTGTCCGGCAAGGCGAGGCTGAACGCGGCGACGACCGAATCGCTGCCCTCGCCCGCCAGCTCCACCAGGACGCTGTCGGAATAGGGCCCGAGCAGGTAGGTATCGTTGCCGATGCCGCCGACCAGGGTCTGTCCCCAGCTTCCCGCGGTCAGCGTGTCGTTGCCGGCGAAGCCGTAGAGGGTCTGGCCGCTGCTCGTCCCCGTCACCGTGTCCGGACCGGCCAAGACGGCGGCCAGCATGGTAGCGGCGGAATTCCCCTCGTCATTGACGTTGAAGAGGGAGATCGGCGCGCTGAGGCCGCTGATGTCGATGACATACGAATCGACCTGGAAATTCATCGCGGTCACGGTGCCCGAGAGGTAGCCGCTCGCCGACATGGTGAAGCTGCCGGTGAAGGTCTCGACGATCGGGTGCGCCCCGGGAATGGCGATGCGTATGTAGGACAGGGTGCCGCTCTCGGCGGGACTGTCCTCGCTGACGCTCAGCCTGCCCGCCAGGTCCAGGCTCACCAGTGACGAATCGAGGCTGATCCGGCTGACGGTGCCGGTGACCGTCGTCGCGGTGCCCTGGACGTTGCCCCACAGTTCCAGGGTGCTGCTGCCGCCGAAGAACCCCATGTAGTTGATGTTGACGGGGCTGGAATTGAAGTTGCTGCCGTGGATGTCGAAGGTGCCGCCGCCGCCGTAGAAGCCCCCGGTAATCTGGGTGGCCGACGTGTAGGTGTAGTAGATCGAGCCGTAGAAGAAGCTCGAGAAGGTGTAATCGACCGAATTCAGGCCGGAGATCAGGTCCTGCCCCGTGGCGTCCGCCGTGTTCATGTCCGCCTGCAGGGCTGCGACGTTGGCAATATTCGTGGTGAGCCTGGCCATGCTGCCTTCCGGTCCGCAGCGGACCGGCCTCCCGGGAGGGTCGGGAAACATCCGACCCGATCCGTCATTCTACCCCACCGGCGTGAGGGCCTTGCCCGGCTACCATCCCAATGGAATGGCGGCGCAGAATCCCGCGGCGGCGACTAGGCCGGTGCCATGTCCCTCGCCGCCGGGGCCCATCCAGGACGGCGAACCGTCGCGCCGCCTGGGCCCCGCGCGCTGTCGGACTTCCGGCAGAACTGGCCGCCACCCATTAGAATCAACGCCTTCCATCAGGATTTCCAGGGCGGGGACGGTTCGTTTCCGGACCCGGCCCGAAGGCAAGCATGCGCACCCTCTTCATCCACCAGAACTTCCCCGGCCAGTTCCGGCACGTGGTCCAGGCCCTGCTGGAGGATCCGGCCCAGGAGGTGGTCGGCCTCGGCATGGTGGACAACGTCCGCGCGGCGGCGACCTATGCGCCGCCCCGCCTCGTCAAGGCCGGCTACAAGGTCCAGCCGCCGCCGGCCGGCGGCGCCCGCATCCATCCCTACCTGGGGGACGTCGATACGGGAGTCCGGCGCGGCCAGGCGGTCGCCCGGGCGATCCTGGAGCTGAAGCAGCGCGGCTGGGTCCCCGATCGCATCGTCGTCCATCCCGGCTGGGGCGAGGGCCTGTTCGTCAAGGACGTGCTGCCGGACGTGCCCGTCATGGGCTATTTCGAGTTCTTCTACCGGGCCCGCGGCGCCGACGTGAATTTCGACCCCGAGTACCCGGCCAGCCTCGACAACATCCTGCGCCTGCGCATGCGCAACGCCCAGCACCTGATCGCCCTCGAGGCCTTCGATGCCGGCGTCTGCCCGACGGCCTGGCAGCGTTCCGTCTTCCCGGAGGTGTTCAAGCCCAAGCTGGCCGTCATCCACGAGGGCGTCGACACCGAGCGGCTGCGCCCCGATCCCGAGGCGACGGTGACCCTGGACGGGCGGCAATACCAGGCCGGCGACGAGATCGTCACCTTCGTCTCGCGCAACCTGGAGCCCTACCGGGGCTTCCACGTCTTCATGCGCGCCCTGCCCGAGCTGCTGGCCCGCCGGCCGCGGGCACGGGTGATCGTGGTCGGCGGCGACGACGTCAGCTACGGCCAGAAGCTGCCCGCCGGCGAGAACTACCGCCAGCGCCTGCTGGCCGAACTGGGCGACCGCTTCGATCCGGCCCGCGTGCAGTTCTGCGGCCGCCTGCCCTACGACGTCTTCATCAAGGTGCTGCAGGTCTCGGCGGCCCACGTCTACCTGACCTACCCCTTCGTGCTCTCCTGGTCGATGCTGGAGGCCATGGCCTGCGGCTGCCTGATCGTCGGCTCCGCCACCCCGCCGGTGCGCGAAGTCGTCGAGCACGGCGTCAATGGCCTCCTGACCGACTTCTTCGACCAGGCCCGGCTGGTGGATACCATCGCCGAAGCCCTCACGGACCTGGACCGCGGGCGGGCCCTCAAGGACGCCGCCCGGCGGACCATCGTCGAACGCTACGACCTGAAGACGCGCTGCCTGCCCGAATTCCTCCGCTACCTGGATACCGCCCTGCAGGCAGGCCGCTGAGATGCGCTTCGAGCACCTGGTCGAGATCAACGATCCCGGCAATCCGATGATCCCGGTCCTCTCCCGGGCCCAGGTCTGGGCGGGCCTCATGCACCGGGCCGAGGATGCCGTCCCCTTCCTGCCCGGCCTGCGGGCCTGCACCGTCCTCGCCCGCGGCGAAGGCCGCCTGGAGAGGCTGCTCGCCTTCCAGGGCGCCGACATCCGCGACCGGGTCACCTATGCCAGCGGCGAATGGATCCGCTTCGAGGTCACCGCCCCCGCCGAGCACGCCGGCAGCACCCTGACCATCACCGTCGAGGAACCCGGCCCCGGCCACCTTTTCCTGCGCTTCGCCTACCGCACGCGGCTGGCCGAACAGACGGGCGACCCCGACGCCGCCTTCGCCGAATACGTCAAGTCGGCCTACCACGAATCCGACGTGGACACCGTCCGGATGATCCGGGTGCTGGCCGCCGACGCCCGGCACCCGCAGTAGCGCCTTTCCCGGCGCGGTGCCGGGTCCCAACGGAAAATCTCGAACCACCAAGGCACCAAGGACACCAAGGGGCACCAGGAACTACGGTGAGGCGCACCCCGGCGGTGAACCGGCGCTCCCCCGCCCCAGGCGCCGTAGCCGGACGGCAGTGCAATGCCGTCCGTGGACGGGGTGAGGGGAGGGCGGACCCTACTCCAGCCCCTGCCGCAGCGTCTCCAGCGTCCGCGACGCGTAGTCCCGCCGGTAGAGCACCAGCACGATCAGGGTCGTCACGCCGATGAACAGCCAGGGGTGGATGAACCATGCGAGGGCCGAGAGGCCGAAGTAGTAGGCCCGGATGCCGCGGTTGAACTCGTCGCCGGACAGGGTGTTCACGGCCGCCATCTTCTCGGCGAAGGATTCCCGCTCCGCCTCGGAAACGGAGGGCGGCGGCGCGGCGCCGATGAGGATGGAGAGCAGGTTGAACTGGCGCAGGGCCCAGGTGAACTTGAAATAGGCGAAGACGAAGACGGCCAGCAGCACGAGCAGCTTGATCTCCCAGAGCTCGCGCCCCGTCTCCCGGGCGAAGGGCAGGTCGGCGGCGACGGAGATGGCCTTGTCCATGGTGCCGAGCACCGCCATCAGGCCGGCGATGATGTAGATCGTGGTGTTGGCATAGAAGGAGACGCTGGACATCAGGTTGCCGACCAGGGCCGAATCGACGATCCGCACGTCGCGCGCCAGCATCTGCCTCGCCCAGGCCACCCGGTAGCGGTGGCCGAGGCCGACCAGGCCCCGGGACGAGGCATGGGCCCGTTCGGCCAGCCAGCCGTAGCCGGCCCAGCAGGCGAGGAACCAGGCCACGGCGATCCAGTCGGACAGGGTGATCTCGCGGGTGAGCTGGAGCATGGGACTTCCTCCGGAATCGCCTCAGGGGCAGGCGTCGTTGCGCAGCGGGTCGAGCAGGGTGTAGCGGGTCTTCGTCCCGTCCACCTCGGTCAGGGTGAAGCCCACCGCGTCGGCCTTGAGCGGGTTCACGTCCGGCGGCCAGACCACCTTCTCCTCGTAGAACCAGACCATGTTCCCGCCATGGACGCCCCAGGAGCCGCGTACCTCGTGGCCGCCGCCCGCCGACCGGGCCTGGAACTCCCCGTCCGCCGTCAGCGTCACCCGGTATTCCGTCGACCGCCTTTCGGAGCGCCAGACACCGACCAGGGAACAGGGAGCGTTGGGCAGCATGTTCACCATCCGCCGGATGTCGCGGGCGAGCCAGTTCTCCACCGGGCCGTTGCGGATGTCCAGGCACTGGACCGTGGCCTGCATGCGGGCCAGGGCCGAGCGCTTCCTGTCGCCGCCGTAGTCCGGGTGCTGGCCGCAGGCGGCGAAGTTGTCCTTGAGACCGGTATAGGCGTAGCCCCAGAGGACCAGGCCGCCCACCAGGACGCCGCCGACGGCCAGGGCCGCGAGCCGGAAGGTCCGGCGTCCCGGGTCGGGCGGCAGGTCGTCCAGTCGCATCCGCGGGCGCCGCCGATCCGCTACGCCAGGGCGGCGATCACGCTGTCCATGGTCGCCGCCTCGCCCTGGGCGTCGAGCACGCGGGCGATCCTGCCGTAGGCGGCCAGGCGGGCCGGCGAGGCCGGCGGCCCCCGGTCGTCGAAGCCGGCGGCCTTCAGGGCCTTGAGCTTGAAGCCCAGGCCGGCATAGGCGCCGCCGCCCAGGGCCACCAGCCGCGAATCGATCGCCCTGGTCGCCGCCGCCAGTTCGTCCTTGCCCATCCTTGCATCGATTTCGGGGAACATGTCACCTCCTGGTCTGGCTGGCCGGCTGGGGGGCCGGGGCGTGGGCCGGTGCGGGCGTGGCGAGGAAGTCCACCACCGCCGCCACGGTGCGGGCCGGGTCCTCCTCGTGGGGCACGTGGCCGAGGTCGTCGAACACCACCAGGCATGCATCCGGGATGTCGCGCTGGAAGTGGCGGCCGTTCTCGGGCGGGATCAGCCGGTCGCGGCCGCCCCAGAGGATCAGCGTCGGCAGGCGCAGGGTGGCGATGCGGGCCGCATCGGCGCCGAACTCCAGCTGGCCGAAGCGGCGGGCCAGGGCGCGCCGGTTGCCGGCCCGCAGGGTCAGGGCCTCGTAGCGGTCCACCAGTTCCGGCGTGACCCTGGCCGGATCGCCATAGACGTTCCTGACGCTGGCTTCCATCAGCGGGCGCGGCAGGGTGTATTCGAGCAGGCGGCTTGCCACCGGCATGCGCGCCAGGTGGAAGCCGATGGGCAGCGATTCCGGCTTGAAGGCATAGCCGCCCGCGTCTACGAGGATCAGCCGCTCGACGCGTCCCGGCGCCGCCGCGGCCACCTGCCAGGCCACCTCCCCGCCCAGGGAATTGCCGCCCACGGTGAATCGGCCGACGCCCAGCGCGTCCAGGGTATCGAGCACGAAGCGGGCATAGGTGCCCACACGGTAGTCGTCCTGGGCGTTGGGGCCGGTGAGGCCGAAGCCCGGCAGGTCCAGGGTGATCACCCGCCGCGTGCCCTTGAGGGCCGCCACCCAGCCCTCCCAGGTGTGCAGGCTGGCCGAGGTGCCGTGGATCAGCACCAGGGGCACCGGGTCGTCCGCCCGGCCCTCGTCGCGCAGGTGCACCTTCAGGCCCTTCACGTCCACGAAGCGGGAGGGCGGCGGCGCCCAGCGCGCCGCCAGGGCCTCGACGGGAATGTCCGGCGCCCAGGTGAATGCGACGCCCAGGCCGGCCGCGCCGGCCAGCAGGCCGACGGCCGCCAGCAGTAGGCGCAGGCCCTTTCCCGGTGTCATGACGATATCCTCGACGGCCCCGTCGGCATCCGGCTCAGCGGCCGAAGATGCCCTTGAGCATGTTCATCGGATTGCCCAGCCCGGGCCCGCCCTCCTCCTCGCGGGCCGGAGGTGCCTCTTCCCGGCCC
The DNA here is from genome assembly GCA_052035955.1 of Pseudomonadota bacterium. GTDB lineage: Bacteria > Pseudomonadota > Gammaproteobacteria > Burkholderiales > Rhodocyclaceae > JAEUNJ01. Next base: position 1,590 of record JBPOHD010000081.1, on the reverse strand, counting down.
GAGGAACGGCGCCGGGACGGCCGCGATTCCCGCTCCTCCATGCCGAGCAGGGTCATGCCGGTGGACTTGACCCGCACCCGCGCCGTCCATTCCGGATTCCAGGGCGCCTTGGGGTCCGCCGGCCGGGGCGGATGGGCCACGTTGAGTTCCGGACCGTAGGCGATCATGCGCACCATGGCGCCCTCCACGCCGGCGAAGATGCCGGACGGGATCACGCAGCGCTGCACGGAGGGCGGCAGCACCACCTTCTCGTCGATCAGCTTCGCCACCCGGTCGGGCGACAGGTAGTCCAGCAGCCCCCAGCCCGGGTCCGGCTGCTCGCTGGAACTCCAGAAGATCATCTCCTGCTCGCCCCGCGCCCCCATGGCGTTGAGGAAGTAGCCCCGCGCCTGGTTGAGGGGCTGCCAGCCCACCGTCACCGGCCCCTTGGCGTCGCCGGCGGCCGTCATCGCCACCTTCGGCATGAAGTCGTAGGCCTCGGCCACGTTGAAGCGCAGCCCGGCCGGCACGCCGTCGCCGCTCACCGCATGGACACCCTCCAGCGACGCCGCCTTGGGGATCCGCTGCCGGTCCTGCTCGTTGGGCCACACCGAGCGGCCCGGCACCGCCTTGGCGCCCCGGTCGGGCGCGAAACGTCCGGCCATGAACTTCCCCCACTCCTCGGGTCCCGCCCTGGCGAAATCCAGCACCCTGGGCTGGCCGGGTCGCACCGCCTCGCCGCAGCCCCAGTAGAAGAGCAGGCGGCCCTTGGGCCTTTCCATGTCCACCGGCTCCTCGCCGCTTCGCTCCCCGCGCGGCTGCGCCTGCACCGGCAGCAGCGGCAGCGGGCCGTTCATGGCCATGCCGGCCGGAATCGCATCGGCGCCGACGGTGCCGGCCGGCTTGTTGCGGGTATGGAGCGCCAGGTCCAGCCAGCGGCCCGGCGCGCCGCCCATCATCTTGGTGCCGCCGAACATGCCGCCCATCATGCCCATGGAATCCTCGTCCATGTCGCCCATGCCGGGAATGGACATGGCATTGGTGGCCACGTCCATCCAGAACTGGGCAATCGGCGGCCTGGTCTGGGCCCCGGCCGGCAGGGACAGCAGGGCGGCGGCGCAGGCGACGGCGGAAAGCGGGAACGGGGCGAAGCGGGACATGGCGGACTCCGGTGGGCGGAATGCCCCGATTCTAGCCGAGGGGGCACCCCGTCCCCCGGAAGCCGACGGGGCGGGGGCTCGGAGGGCATCCCGGTGGCTCGGAAAGGCATCGCGGCGTGACCGCCGCTCCTACAAAAACCCGTTCGCCCCTGTAGGAGCGCCGCACGCGGCGCGATGACGGCCGTCCCGAAGCCCATCGCGGCGAAACCGCCGCTCCTACAAAAACCCGACCACCGCCCTTGTAACGCCGCATGCGGCGCGATGACGGCGATTCCGAAAGGCATCGCGGCGTGACCGCCGCTCCTACAAAAGACCCGCCCGCCCCTGTAGGAGCGCCGCATGCGGCGCGCTGACCGCCGTCCCGACGCCCATCGCGGCGTGACCGCCGCTCCTACAAAAACCCGACCGCCCCGGTAGGAGCGGCGCACGCGGCGCGATGACGGCCGTCCCG
>JBPOHD010000087.1:0-4511 GCA_052035955.1 Pseudomonadota bacterium | reverse complement strand
ACGATCACCAGGAAATCCAGGTCGCTGTCCGGCGAGGGCGTGCCCCAGGCATGCGACCCGAACAGGAAGATGCGCTCGGGGTGCAGCGCCTCCACGAGCCTGCGGCGGGCTTCTTCGATGCTGGCTGCGATGCTGGCACGGGCCACGGTCTGCTCCCGACGGGAAAGCCCAATGCTAACAAAGAATCGGTAGGGGGCGCCGGGGGGTCTGGCAAGCCACCCAGGCGTGGCCCACCGCAAGACCATCGTCCCGCCCGCGTTGCCGTTCCACAACCCATCTTGCGCGGTCCGTTTGCGACACCAAACGTCGCGTCTCGGCCTTAGACTCCTCTTCGTCAGGAACCCATGGAGACCGTGATGACGAACCGCCAGAAACGACCCGCAGCTGCCGATCCCGACCTGGAGGTCTACCGGCGCATGTCCGCCCTGTGGTTGTTCCGCCTTCTGGCCAACGCTCACCTCCCGGACCGCCTCGTCGCCCGCGGGTTATCCCAGGACGCCACCGCCTACCTGCTGGGTGCGGAGGAAACGGTCGAGGAGAGTCCCGATCCCTTCGGCGACCCGCCGCCGGCGCCGAACTGCCGGCAGGCCCGCCGTCAGGTCGCGGCCACCCTGCGGCGCCTGGAAGCCGACGGCATTCAATTGCGGGACAGCGTCCTCGGCCGCAACATCGCCATGCTCGGCGAGCTCGTCGGTCTCGACACCCTCGAACGGGAAGTCCTGGGCGCCGCCGTGCTGATGACCGGGTTCCGTGCCTTCGGTTCGGCCCTCGGCAACCTCGACCTCGGCCAGACCAACCAGTACGTCGCCCACTATCTCGGCGTCATGCTGCGGCAGCCGCGGGATGCGCTGCGGCGCATCCTGTCCCCCGACGGGGTGCTGCAGCAGATGTGCCTCGTCGAGACGACGCGGGACCTCATGAGCCCGGACATTCCCCTGGTCGCGCCCGAAGAGATCTGCAACGCGCTGATGAGCCAGGCCGACAGCCCGGACGACCTGGTCCGGCACTTCTTCCGCCCGGCCACGCCGTCCGGGCTCACGGAAGAGGACTTCAGCCACCTCGCCGGTGACCTGGGCCTCCTGACGCGCCTGCTGGGCGCGTCGCTCGGCCGCCGGGAGAAGGGCGTGAACATCCTGCTGCACGGCGAACCGGGCACCGGCAAGTCGGAATTGGCCCGCGTCCTCGCCGCCACCGCCGGTGCCCGCCTGTACGAGGTGAGCCATGCCGACGATGCCGGAGAAACCCTGGGGTCCCGGGGCCGCCTGTCCTCCTACGTGGTCTGCCAGCGGGTCCTGCAGCGCGGCACCGGCAGCATGATCCTGTTCGACGAGATGGAGGACGTGTTTCCGGGTGGGCAAATGGCATGGCTGTCGATCTTCAACCTGCCGGTGCGGGAAGACCGCTCGCCCGGCAAGGCCTGGGTGAATCGCATCCTGGAGACCAACCCCGTACCGACGATCTGGATCTCCAACCGCGTCGGCCACCTGGACCCCGCCTATCTGCGCCGCTTCGACATGGTGCTCGAGGTGCCGCGGCCCCCGGCCGTGCAGCGGCGGCGCATCGCCGACAAGCATCTGGGCGACACCGCCGTCGGCGCTCCATGGCTGAACCGCCTGGGCACCTGGGAGGAAGTCACCCCGGCCCAACTCGAGAAGGCGGCCCGGGTGACCCGGCTGGTCGGGGCCAGCAATGGCCAGGAGGCGGAGCAGGTGGCCGAGTGGGTACTGCGCGCTTCGGCCCGGGCCCTGGGCCAGAAGCCGCCGCCGCGGGGAAGCGCCATGGCCGACTACCGCCTGGATTGCGTCAATGCGACCCCCGACGCGGCCGAACTGGTGGCCGGACTGCGGCGACGCGAACGCGGGACCTTCTGCTTCTATGGCCCGCCCGGGACGGGCAAGACAGCACTTGCCCGGCACATGGCCGAGGCCATCGGCCGGCCCCTGATGGTGCGGCGCGCATCCGACCTGCTCGGCATGTGGGTCGGCGAGTCCGAGGCCCGGATCGCCGAGATGTTCCGCCGGGCACGGGAGGAGGAAGCCGTGCTGCTGGTCGACGAGGCCGACGGCCTCATCGCCGACCGGCGTGAAGCCCACCAGTCCTGGGAAGTCACCCAGGTCAACGAGATGCTCACCTGGATGGAGGACTTCGAAGGCATCTTCATCTGCACCACCAACCTGCCCGACCGGCTGGACGCCGCATCCTTTCGCCGCTTCGACTTCAAGGTCCGTTTCGAATGCCTGCGCCCGGAACAGCGGGTCGAGTTGCTGCGGGCAACGTGGAAGCTCTCCGGGCCCCTGCCCGCGGAGGTGGTGCATCGCCTCGGCGCACTCGATGCCCTCACCCCCGGGGATTTTGCCGTCGTGGCCCGGCAATGGGCCCTCACCGGCGAGGCGCCCGCACCCGGGAAGCTGGTCGAGGCCCTGGCCGAGGAATGCCGGCTCAAGGGCCATGCCGGGAATGCAATCGGGTTCCTGGCATAGGAACCGGCGGTACGGTCACGCCCGATCACGCCCGATGGTGCCGGGCATCCCGCTATCGACGATCGCTGCCGTAGGTGGCAGCCATTTCCGCGACGATCCCCGCCATGTCGGCGCGCAGCGCGCGCGGTCCCAGGACCTCCGCGCGCTGACCCAGCGAGAGCAGCCACCAGCGCAGTTCGGCGGTGTCGGGCACCGTCGCCCGGAAGCGCAGGTGGTCGGGGGTGTCCTCGACCACTTCCTGGTCCTCGGACAGCCGGTTCTCCAGGTAGTGGATCGCCGCGCCCCGGTGGATGCGGACATCGAGGGCAATCCGCCGGTCCCCCTTGGGGAAGCCGAACTCGCCTTTCCCGATGTACCGGTCGATGTCGAAGCCGGGCAGGCCCTTCGCCTTCTCCGTGAGCATTTTCGCCGACGCAAACCTGTTGAGCACCAACTGGGTCGGATAGTCGTGGTCGCCGATCCGGCAAACCAGGTAGGCCACATGGTCTCGCACCACCAACGCCATCGGGTGGATCAGGTGTCCCTTGGCCGTCCGCGATCCCGCAGGGCGGTATCGGACCCAAGCCTGGTAGCCGCGGAAGAGGGCCTCGTAAAGGGTCTCCTGGACCTCTGCCCTGGCCCTGGGCGGCAGGAGGGGGAATCCCTTGGGAAGGACCCGGACCTTCTTGACCCACCCCGCAAAGCCCCCATCCTTGCGCGCCAGCACCTCACTGGCGTCCCGGAACCAGGGATTCAGGTAGGCAAAGGTGCTCGCCGGCAGCAGCGGTTCCAGGTACTTCTCGGCCATCTTGAAGGCAAGCGCCGTATGCGGATCGAGGCCCGGAATATCGACGCGCGCGGCATCCTTGGGCCAGAACCATCCCTGGGGTTTGGCGCCGTCGCTGGCAATCCCGAACAGAATGGACAGGTGGTTCAGATCCCTTTGCACGGTGCGCGGGCTCACGTCGAACCCCTCGGCGACCATCCGTGCACGGAGGTCCGCCACGGATATCCTTCTGTGACGCGGAATGCATCGGAGCATGTGGACCAGGCGCTCCAGGTTCCGGAAGATGTTCGAATCCTTGTTGCCGCCTTTCGAAGTCCCCGCAGCCATCGCGATCTCCTGTTCGTAGCTCTCCGCCCGAACGGAACGCGGGCGCGCCAAGGCGCAATTATGCCATGCCGATGCGACACCATGCGTCGTGGCCCGGCGGCACAATCAGCGTACGCAAATCACCTTCCGAGCACGGCCGTGCTTGCGCACGCCGTCATTCGCCCAACCCGCCGGAGCCCCAGTCCGTGAACCTACAACTGCAACAGGAACTCCTCCGACGCTATCCGAAGCTATTCCGGAAACCGGAACGGCGGCCGGGGTCCGAGATCCCCGCGCCGGAACAGCAAGAAACGCTGGATGCATCGACCGAAACCAGACCGCTGTCGACCCTCGGCGTCGATGCCCCCTACCCCCATCTGGAGCGGCCGGGTTGGACCGTGTTCGACGAGCGTGGCTTCGAGTGCGGGGACGGCTGGTTCGACATCGTCGACCGCCTGGCAAGGTCCTTCGAGCAAGAGATCGAGGCCATGGCGGCTCTTGGCGTCCCGAAGTCCCGGTGGCCGAGAATCCGCCAGTGCAAGGAGAAGGTGGGTGGCCTTCGGGTCTACATCGCATATCCCGGGGACCGCCCGAACTCCGTCATGCAAAGGCTCCTGGACGCCGAAGAGGAATCGCGCCGGATCTGCGAGTGCTGCGGAAAGGCAAGAACCAGAGACGAGGCCGCGCCTACGGTGTCAATGTGTGCCCGATGCCTCACCGAGCCGAGGGAGAGCGACTCGAAATCCAATTGGAACCGATACGTCCAGCACAATCTCAAGGTGCGCGAGATGCTGGACAAAAGACCGGAGTAGTATGTGAGCGGGATTCTCTTGGCTTAGAAACTCTAACAAAATGAGTGTTACCCCCTGTTCACAAAGGTCGAAATTCGTTAACCTCTGCCCTGTTTTTTTTGTGCAGAGGAAATGGCCAAACCGATACTGGACGATGAACTGTGGGCG
>JBPOHD010000050.1:0-15812 GCA_052035955.1 Pseudomonadota bacterium | reverse complement strand
CATGTCCGCCCAGTGCGAAGTCACCGCCAAGGCCGCCGCGGCTGGGGGTGCGCCCATGTCCCTCTTCGAGCGCTGGCTGACCCTCTGGGTCTTCCTGTGCATCCTGGCCGGCATCGCCCTGGGCCAGTTCCTGCCGGCGCCCTTCCAGGCCCTGGGCCGCATGGAGGTGGCGCGGGTAAACATCCCCGTGGGCCTGCTGATCTGGGTGATGATCATCCCCATGCTGGTGAAGGTGGACTTCGGCGCCCTGCACGAGGTCAGGAGCCATGTCAAAGGCATCGGCGTCACCCTGTTCGTGAACTGGCTGGTGAAGCCCTTCTCCATGGCCTTCCTCGGCTGGCTGTTCGTGCGCAACCTCTTCGCGCCGATGCTGCCGGCCGACCAGCTCGACGGCTACATCGCCGGCCTCATCCTGCTCGCCGCGGCGCCCTGCACGGCCATGGTCTTCGTCTGGAGCCGGCTGTCCAACGGCGACCCGCTGTTCACCCTCTCCCAGGTGGCGGTGAACGACACCATCATGGTCTTCGCCTTCGCCCCCATCGTCGGCCTGCTGCTCGGCATCTCCGCCATCACCGTGCCCTGGGACACCCTGGTCACCTCGGTGGTCCTCTACATCGTCATCCCGCTGGCCCTGGCCCAGCTCTGGCGGCGGATGCTGCTCGGGAAGGGGCAGGCCCATTTCGAGGCGGTGATGGCGAGGATGGGTCCCTGGTCGATCAGCGCGTTGCTGGCCACCCTGGTGCTGCTCTTCGCCTTCCAGGGCAAGGCCATCATCGACCAGCCCCTGGTCATCGCGCTGCTCGCCGTGCCCATCCTGATCCAGGTCTTCTTCAACTCGGCCCTGGCCTACTGGCTCAACCGGGTCCTGGGCGAGAAGCACGACGTCGCCTGCCCCTCGGCGCTGATCGGCGCCAGCAACTTCTTCGAACTGGCCGTGGCGGCCGCCATCAGCCTGTTCGGCTTCGAGTCCGGCGCCGCCCTGGCCACGGTGGTGGGCGTGCTGATCGAGGTGCCGGTGATGCTGCTGGTGGTGCGCGTGGTCAACGCCAGCAAGGGGTGGTACGAAGGGAAGGCCTGAGGCGCCGCGACCGGCGGCCGCCGGCAAGGCCGGAAAGCCTCAGCGCACCGGCGCGATGCCCCACTCGGCGACGCCTTCCGGCAGGCGCAGGGCGTCGAAGCCCTGGCGGCGCAGGAGTTCCACGGCATCCCGGGCCATCAGGCAGTAGGGGCCGCGGCAGTAGGCGACGATGGTCTTTTCCGGCGGCAGCTCGGCCAGCCGGCCTTTCAGTTCCTCCAGGGGGATCGAGCGGGCGAAGGGCAGGTGGGCCGCCGCGTACTCGGCGGCCGGCCGCACGTCGATGACCACGATCTCCCCCTTGCGGGCCCGCTTCACCAGGCTCTCCCGGTCCTGGGGCGCCAGTTCCTGCGGGTGGCTCGCCATCCGGCCGAGGGCCAGCCGCAGCTCCACCAGCCGGTCCTCGGCCAGGGTTCGGGTGGCCACCCAGAAATCCGCCACCGCCCGGTTGGCGATGCGATAGACCACGTTCTTGCCCTGTTTCTCGGTGTCCACCAGGTGCGCCTGGCGCAGCGCCCGCAGGTGGGCGCTGGCCAGCTTCATGCTGATCGCCGCCTCCCGGGCCAGGGTGTCCACCGTCTTCTCCCCCTGGCACAGCAGCTCGATCAGTTCCAGCCGCTTCGGGCTGCCGGCGGCCTTGCCGATGCGCGCCACCTGCTCGTAGAGCAGGTCCTTGAGGCGACGCGTGTCACTCCTGGCGGGTCCCATGGCGACGAATGTTATCCGGGTTCGGCGTTTTCCTTGACTTGCAGCCGGCCGCGGGACTAGATTGGTCTAACGATCGTTAGATTGATAGCCGCGTCGACCACATGCGCCGCGGCGCGCCGCGCGGAGGAAAGCGCCATGCCTGCAACCCTGTTTATCCTCAACGATCCGCCTTACGGCAGCGAGCGCAGCTACAACGGCTTGCGCCTGGCCAAAGCCCTGTCCAGGCTGCCCGACCAGCAGGTGCGGGTCTTCCTCATGGGGGACGCGGTGGCCTGCGCGAAAGGGGGGCAGAAGGTCCCGGACGGCTGGTACAACGCCGGCGACATGGTCCGGATGGTCGCCACCGACGGCGAGGTCGGCCTCTGCGGCACCTGCATGACCGCCCGCGGCATCGCGGACGGCGAACTGGTGCCCGGCGCCCTGCGCCGGACCCTGGCCGATCTCGCGGCCTGGACGGCGGCGGCCGACCGGGTCCTCGTGTTCTGATTGGGGGGCGCGGAATGGAAGACCGCAAGGAGCATTGGGAATCCGTCCATGCGACCCGCGGGCCCCGCACGGTCAGCTGGTACCAGGTTCGGCCCGAGACCTCCCTGCGCCTGATCGACGCCCTCGGCGTCGGGCGGGACGATCCCGTCATCGATGTCGGCGGCGGCGCTTCCACCCTGGTCGATCACCTGCTCGAGCGCCGATTCGCCAGGCTGACCGTCCTCGACATCTCGGCCGCCGCCCTGGCGGCGGCGCAGGAAAGGCTGGGGGCGCGGGCCGCCGCCGTCCGCTGGCGGGTGGCCGACATCGCCCGGGCGAATCCCGAAGGGCCCTACCGGTTGTGGTACGACCGGGCCGTGTTCCACTTCCTCACCGAGCCGGCGGAGCGCCGCCATTACGTCGCCGCCATGGCCGCGGCGCTGCCGCCCGGCGCCCATGCCATCATCGCCACCTTCGCCGAGGACGGGCCGGAACGCTGCAGCAAGCTGCCCGTCCGCCGCTACAGCCCGGACCGGCTGGCCGCCGAACTCGGCGCCGCCTTCACGCTGCTGGAATCCCTGCGCGAAGTTCATGTGACGCCGGCCGGGGACGAACAGAAGTTCGTCTATTGCTGCTTCAGGAGGGGCTGAGGGCCGGGAGTCGCCGGGCGCGTTCCGGGCGCCAGACCTTCGATTCGATGGCAATATCGGCGCATGTCGCGCATTGCCATCCTTCTTTTCCTGTGCTGCCTGGCCGTGGCCCCCTTCCGACCCGAGGCGGCGGACGGGGGCAAGGCGATCACGGCCGCCCGGACGGCCGTGACTCCTCGCGACGGCGTCGAATTGCACTTCTTCTGGAGCCGGGCCTGCCCCCACTGCCAGGCCGCGCGGCCCTTCGTCGAGGCCCTGCCGGCCCGCCTGCCGTGGCTCGTGCTGCACAGCCTGGAAGTCGGCGAGCCGGCCAACGGCGCCCTCTACGACCGGATGGCCACGGACCTGGGCGAGGACGCGAGCTCCGTGCCGGCCTTCATCTTCTGCGGCGAGATGCGGGTGGGATTCGACGCCCCGGAGACCACCGGCGCCGCCCTGGTGGCCGCCCTGGAGGACTGCCGGGTCGGGATCCGGTCGCCGCCGCCGGACACGGTGCAGGTGCCCGTGCTGGGTGCCATGAAGCCGGGCGAGCTCTCGCTGCCCGTGCTGACCCTGGCCATCGCCGGCCTCGACGCCTTCAACCCCTGCGCCTTCTTCGTCCTGCTCTTCCTGCTCTCGCTGCTCGTCCATGCCCGCAGCCGGGCCCGCATGCTCTTCGTCGGCGGCACCTTCGTGCTCTTCTCGGGCCTGGTCTATTTCCTCTTCATGGCCGCCTGGCTGAACGTCTTCCGCTGGGCCGGCGAGCTGCGCGCCGTCACCGTGGCGGCGGGCCTGCTGGCCGTCGTGGTGGCCGGGCTCAACGTCAAGGACTACTTCCGCTTCCGCGAGGGGATCACGCTGTCGATTCCCGAATCGGCCAAGCCGGGGCTCTTCGAGCGCATGCGGGCCCTGCTGCGCGCCGACAGCCTTCCCGCCCTGACCCTCGGCACGGTGGTGCTGGCCGTGGCCGCCAATGCCTACGAACTGCTGTGCACCGCCGGCTTTCCCATGGTCTATGCACGCATCCTGACCCTCTCGGGTGTCGGTCCGGCCGCCCACTACGGCTGGCTGGCCGCCTACAACGCGGTCTACGTCCTGCCGCTGCTGGCCATCGTCCTCGCCTTCACATGGACCCTGGGCAGCCGCAAGCTGGGCGAGGCCGAGGGGCGGTTGCTGAAGCTGGTGTCGGGCCTCATGATGCTGGGCCTGGGCCTGTTGCTGCTGTTCGCGCCCGACTGGCTGGCCGACCCCCGGACCGCGGCGCTGCTGCTGGCGGTGACGGCGGGCGCGGCCTTCGTCATCCACCGCCTTCGGCCGCCGGGGGCCAGGGGAGATCCGCGATGAAGGAATTCAAGGTCTATGGCAGCGGCTGCAGCAAGTGCGAGGCGACGGTGCGCATGATCGGCGAGGTCGCCGCCGAGCGCGGCGTCGAAGTCCGTCTGCTGCGGGTCGAGCGCATGGAGCGCATCATCCGCGAAGGCATCGAGCGCACGCCGACGGTCTTCGTCGATGGCGTCAAGGTCCATGCCGGAGGGCTGCCGGAGCGCGCCGCCGTGGAGGCCTGGTTCGGGCCCTGACCGGCCGGCGGTCGCGGCAGCGACCTCGGCGCCCGGCAAGCAGGAAAAGCCCCACCGCAGAGGCGCCATGCCGCGGAAGGCCGCGGGAAGGCAAGGAAGCGCAAACGGGTCTCGGTAGGAGCGGCGTCCTCGCCGCGATGCCTTTCGGGACCGCCCCCATCGCGCCGCATGCGGCGCTCCTACAACGGGAGCGGGCAATCGGGCTCTTGTAGGAGCGGCGGTCACGCCGCGATGGGTTTCGGGACAACCCTATCGCGCCGCATGCGGCGCTCCTACAACGGGAGCGGGCGATCGGGCTCTTGTAGGAGCGGCGGTCACGCCGCGATGCCTTTCCTGGCCGCCACGATGGCATCGGGCTGCCGAAGGTCAAGAACCTCACCGCAAAGACGCAAAGGCGCAAAGGGGCGCAAAGGAAGGCGAGGGAGAGGGCTTTGCGGCCGTTTCCCGCTCCGCGGAAATACCGCCCCGAAGAAAATGTCATTGTCGTCCCTTGGTGTCCTTGGTGTCTTGGTGGTTTGCCTTTCCGGACCGCGGACGGCGGACGGCGGACAACCCCATCGCGCCGCATGCGGCGCTCCTACAACGGGAGCGGGCGACCGGGCTCTTGTAGGAGCGGCGGTCACGCCGTGATGCCCTTCCTGGCCGCCACGATGGCATCGGCCTGCGGAAGGTCAAGAACCTCACCGCAAAGGCGCAAAGGCGCAGAGGGACGCAAAGGAAGGCGAGGGAGATGGCTTTGCGGGAACTTCCCGCTCGGCGGAATTGCCGCCCTGGGCGCAATGTCATTGTCGTGACTTGGTGCCCCTTGGTGTCCTTGGTGTCTTGGTGGTTTGCCTTTCCGGACCGCGGACGGCGGACGGCGGACAACCCCATCGCGCCGCATGCGGCGCTCCTACAACGGGAACGGGCGACCGGGTTTTGTAGGAGCGGCGGTCACGCCGCGATGGGTTTGCGATCTTGCGCGGACATGGATTCCCGGTGCGCCGGGCCTTCAGCGCCCTTCCAGCCGGCGTATGCTGAAAGATCATGAGCGTGCTGCTCTCCCAACTGACCGCCGAGGCGGCCCTGGCCAGCCTCAGGTCCGGGGCCGGCGGCCTGGCCGCCGCGGAGGCGGCGCGGCGGCTGGGGGAGTTCGGCCCCAACCGGGTCGAGGCGGTGGCCCGGGAACCCCTGTGGCTCGCCTTCGGGCGCGAATTCACCCACTTCTTCGCCCTCATCCTCTGGCTGGCCGCGGGGCTGGCCTTCCTTGCCGAGGTCCGGGACCCGGGCGGCGGCATGTTCCTGCTGGGGGTCGCCATCGTCGGCGTCATCCTGGTCAACGGGGTCTTCTCCTTCTGGCAGACCTACCGGGCGGAGCAGGCCCTGGCCGCCCTGCGCCGCCTGTTGCCGCAGCAGGTGGATGCCCTGCGCGACGGCGTCGTGCGCCGGGTCGAGGCCGAGAGCCTGGTGCCGGGCGACGTGCTGCTGCTCGGCGAGGGCGACAAGGTGCCGGCCGACTGCCGGGTGATCGAGGCCCAGGACCTGCGGGTCAACCTGTCCACCCTCACCGGCGAGCCCCTGCCCAAGGCACGCACGGCCGCCCCCGACGACCATCCGTCGCCCCTGGGCGCCCATAACCTGCTGCTGGCCGGCACCCTGATCGTGGCCGGCCAGTGCCGGGCCGTCGTCTTCGCCACGGGCATGCGTTCGGAATTCGGCAGGATCGCCCACCTGACCCAGACGGTGCGCAGCGGCCCCTCGCCGCTGCAGCAGGAGATTGCCCGCCTGTCGCGACTGGTGGCCCTGCTGGCCGGCGGCCTGGGCCTGCTCTTCTTCGCCGTCGGCCAGGCCATGGGGCTGCCCTTCTGGGCCAACCTGATGTTCGCCATCGGCATCATCGTCGCCAACGTGCCCGAGGGGCTGCTGCCGACGGTGACCCTGTCCCTGGCCATGGCCACCCAGCGGATGGCGAAGCGCAATGCCCTGGTCCGCCACCTGACGGCCGTCGAGACCCTGGGCAGCACCACGGTGATCTGCTCCGACAAGACCGGCACCCTGACCCAGAACCGCATGAGCGTGAAGCGGGTGTTCGCCGACGGCGATTTCCGCGATTCCCTGGGCCACCTGCCGGAACCCCTGCTGCGGGTGGCCGGCCGCTGCCACACCCTGCGCTTCGCCGAAGGCGGGCCGGAAGGCGATCCCATGGAGCAGGCCCTCTGGCAGCTGGCGGCCGGGCGGGGCATGGCGGTGCCGCAGCGCACCTGGGTCCGGGAAATCCCCTTCGAGGCCGAGCGGCGGCGCATGTCGGTGATCGAGGCCCCCGGGGGCGGCGGTCGGCCCGGCGCCCTCCATTGCAAGGGCGCCCCGGAGACGGTCCTGCCCCTGTGCACCCACCTCTCCGTGGGCGGCGCGACCCGGGTGCTGGACGCGACCTGGCGGGCCGCCCTGGTGGCCGCCCAGGAGGAGATGGCGGGCCAGGGCCTGCGCGTCCTCGCCCTGGCCTGGAAGGCGCTGCCGGAAGGGGAGGCGGCCGAGGAGGCGGAACTGGTGCTGGCCGGCCTGGTCGGGCTGGAGGATTCGCCGCGGCCCGAGGTGCCGGCGGCCATCGCCCGCTGCCGCGAGGCCGGCGTGCGGGTGATCATGGTCACCGGCGACCATCCCCATACGGCCCTGGCCATCGCCCGGGAGATCGGCCTGGTGCGCGGCGACGAGCCCCGGGTGCTGCGCGGCGAGACGCTGCCGGCCATGTCGCCGGCGCAGCTGCAGCTGGCCCTGGAGGCGGAGGAGGTCCTCTTCGCGCGGGTGACCGCCGAACAGAAGATGCTCATCGTCCAGGCCCTGAAGCAGAAGGGCGAGACGGTCGCCGTGACCGGCGACGGCGTCAACGATGCGCCGGCCCTGAAGACCGCCGACATCGGCATCGCGATGGGGATGGCCGGCACCGACGTGGCCAAGGAGGCGGCCGACATCGTGCTGCTCGACGACAACTTCGCCAGCATCGTCGCCGCCATCGAGGAAGGCCGCGCGGTGTTCGAGAACCTGCGCAAGTTCCTCACCTACATCCTGACCTCCAACATTCCGGAGCTGGTGCCCTACCTGGCCTTCATGCTGTTCCGCATCCCCCTGCCGCTGACCGTCATCCAGATCCTCGCCGTGGACCTCGGCACGGACATGCTGCCCGCCCTGGCCCTCGGCGCCGAACCGCCCCATGGCGGGGTGATGACGCAGCCGCCGCGGGCGCGCCACGAGCGGCTGCTCTCCGGCGGCCTGCTGCTGCGCGCCTACCTGTGGCTGGGGCTGCTGGAGGCTGCCATTGCCCTGGCGGCCTTCTTCCTGGTCCTCGAGGCCGGCGGCTGGCGCACCGGCCAGGTCCTGGCCCCGGGCGATCCCCTCTACCTGGCGGCGACCGGCGCCTGCCTGGCCGGCATCGTCGTCGCCCAGATGGCCAACGTGTTCCTCTGCCGCCATCCGCGACGGTCCGCCTTCCGCTTCGGGCTGCTCGCCAATCCCCTCCTGCTGGCCGGCCTCGCCGTCGAGCTGCTGATCCTGCTGCTGATCCTCTACACCCCCTGGGGCAACGTCCTGTTCGGCGCGGCGCCGCCGCCGGCCGTCCTGTGGCTGGCGCTGCCCGCCATGGCCGGCGGGATGTTCCTGCTGGAGGAAGGGCGCAAGGGCCTGCTGCGGTGGCGCCAGGGCGACGGCGGCATGACCCGCCCCCCGGCGGCCCCGGCACCGGGCGAGGGCAGGTCCGCCGGCCCGGGCGGGCGTTGTTCGCCAAGGAATCCTTGAGCCCGGATGGCAGAACTGCCATCATGGCAGTGGCGGCGTCGCCGCCGACGATCCGGAGCCTTCCCCCAGCATGTCCCTGCCCCCGCCCGAACTGGTTTCCTTCATCGAGTCCCTGCCCGAGCCCCACATCGTCTGCGACCGGGACTACCGCATCCTGGCGGCCAATGCCGCCTACCGGCGCAGTTTCGGCAGCCAAGGCGAATCCGCCGGCCGGACCTGCTACGAGGTCTCCCATCATTTCTCCCTGCCCTGCGACCAGGCCGGGGAAACCTGCCCGCTGCAGCAGAGCCTGCGCTCCGGGCAGCGGGAGCGGGTGCTCCACCTGCACCACACGCCCCAGGGCGAGGCCTATGTGAACATCGAACTCTCGCCGCTGCGCGATGCCGATGGCCGCATCGCCTGGTTCGTGGAAAAGATGGAACCCCTGGCCGTGGCCCGGGGGCTCTCCCATGCCCAGGGCCTGGTCGGCCGGGCGCCGGCCTTCCAGCGCATGCTGGAGCTGGTGGCGCGGGTGGCCCCGGCGGAGGCGACCGTGCTGCTGCTCGGCGAATCCGGCACCGGAAAGGAACTGGTGGCCCGGGCCATCCACGACGCCAGCCGGCGGGCCGATCGTCCCTTCGTCGCCGTCGATTGTTCCGGGCTGCCCGAGACCCTGTTCGAGAGCGAGATCTTCGGCCACGAGAAGGGCGCCTTCACGGGGGCGACGACGCGGCGGGTCGGGCTGGTGGAGGCGGCTCGCGGCGGGACCCTGTTCCTCGACGAGGTGGGCGACATTCCCCTGGGCATCCAGGTCAAGCTGCTGCGGCTGCTGGAAACGGGGGCCTACCGCAGCGTCGGCGCCGTGGAGCCCCGCCAGGCCGACATCCGCCTCGTTTCGGCAACCCACCGGGACCTGCTCGGCATGGTGGCGGCGGGCAGCTTCCGGCAGGACCTCTACTACCGGCTGAACACCTTTCCGGTGGAGTTGCCGCCCCTGCGCGAGCGGACGGGCGACATCCCCCTCCTGGCCCGTTCGCTGCTCGCCCGGGTGGCGCCGGAGCGGCGGCTGGGCATCGCCGACGAGACCCTGGCGGCCCTCGGGCGCCATCGCTTTCCAGGCAACGTCCGGGAACTGCGCAATGTCCTGGAGCGGGCCAGCCTGCTCTGCGACGGCGACACCGTGCTGGTGGAACACCTGCCCGCCGACCTGCGCGGGCTGCCCCCCGTGTTCCGGCCGGCGCCCGCCGGCGCTGCCGCCGACCCGGCGGATCCGGATGCGGCCCTGCTCGCCGCGCTGGTCCGCCATCGGGGCAACCGCCGGTCCCTGGCGCGGGACCTGGGCCTCAGCGAACGCACCCTCTACCGGCGCATCCGGGGCCTGCGGGCCGCCGGAAGGCTTCCCGACTGACACGTCGCTGCCATTTGGCAGTGGAAATTCCCGCGACGGCCTGGGCCCGCCGTCGCGGCAGAGGCTTGTCACCTGTCCCTCTCCCAATGAATCAATGAGTTGAACATCCGCGGCCGGGTTGGCACGGCCCTTGTAATGGGCTCGGCATCGTCATCGAGAAAACCGGAGCCGTGCCGTGGCAGATCAGGATCCAACCCGCCGTCGCCTCGTCATTACCCTCGCCGCAGCCGGCGCCTGTTCCGGGGCCGCGGCCGCCGTGCCGCTGCTGGCGAGCCTGGCGCCTTCGGAAAGGGCCCGGGCGGCTGGTGCGCCCGTCGAGGCCGACATTTCCCGGTTGCGACCCGGCGAGATGATGGTCGTCGAATGGCGCGGCAAGCCCGTCTGGATCGTCCACCGTACGGCGGAAATGCTGGCCTCCCTTGCCACCGCCACGGGGAGCCTGGTCGACCCGGCATCCCGCGAGGACCAGCAACCCGAGTACTGCCGGAATCCGCACCGGGCGATCCGGCCCGAATTCCTGGTGGTGATCGGCATCTGCACCCACCTGGGCTGTTCGCCGGGGGAGAAGTTCCATCCCGGCGCCTCCTCGGGGTTGGACGCTTCCTGGCCCGGCGGCTTCCTCTGCCCCTGCCACGGTTCCACCTTCGACCTGGCCGGCCGCGTCTTCCGCAACAAGCCGGCGCCCACCAACCTGGAAATCCCGCCCCACCGCTACCTGACCGACAACCGCCTGCTGATCGGCGACGACCGCCAGGCCTGAATCCCCGGATCCACCCTTCGAACCCACCACCCGGAGCCCCCCATGACTACCCTGAACCTCAAGCAGCACGGCTTCACCACCGCCCAGAACCTGAGCTTCGCGCCCATCCTGCTGGCTTACGTGGTCGGCGCCCTGCCTATCCTGCTTCCGGTCGCCCTTTATCGCCTGCTGCGCCGCGCCTTCTCCTAGGCACACCGCATATCGGCCGGCCGGGCGCAGGTCCCCCATCCGGCAGGCGCTCGGCGCCCCGCGTTGCGCCCCTTTCCGGGGACGACGACGGGTTCCGTTCCCGGCCCGCAGGCGCCGCATGCGGCGCGATGGCGGTTCCGAAAGGCATCGCGGCTACAAGAGTCCGATCGCCCGCTCCCGTTGTAGGAGCGCCGCATGCGGCGCGATAGGACCGTCCCGAAACCCATCGCGGCGTGACCGCCGCTCCTACAAGAAAACGAACGGCGCGCCCCCTGTAGCGCCGCACGCAGCGCGATGGCAGCCGTTGGAACGTCGGCATGGGAAGCCGGACGGCACGGCCATGTAGGAGCGCCGCACGCGGCGCGATGGGGGCGGTTCGGCATTCGCCGTCCCGAAAGGCAAACCACCAAGGCACCAAGGGCACCAAGGGGCACCAAGGAACGACAATGGCATTTCCCCCGAGGCGGTAATTCCGCCGAGCGGGAAGTTCCCGCAAAGCCTTCGCCTTCCTTTGCGTCCCTCTGCGCCTTTGCGTCTTTGCGGTGAGGTTTTGACCTTCGGCGGCCCAATGCCATCGTCGCGACCAGGAAAGGCATCGCGGCGTGACCGCCGCTCCTACAAGTGCCCGCACCCCTGTAGGCGCCGCACGCGGCGCGATGGCGGCCGTTGGAACGTCGGCATGAGCAGCCAGACGGCGCGGCCCTGTAGCGCCGCATGCGGCGCGATGGGGGCGTCCCGAAAAGATCGCGTCGCCGCCGCCGCTCCTACGAAAATCCATGCACATCCCGGTGCGTTCGACCTCCCCGGCGCGACGCGAAGTGATATATTAGAAAACACTAATATTTTAGGAGCCGGCCATGATCACCTCCCGCGTCCTCGACGGTGCCCGCGTCGAATCCCTGATCGACGGCAAATTCACCCTTTTTTCCGACCAGCCGGCGCCGGTCGGCACGGATACCGCCACCTCTCCCTTCGACCTCTTCCTGGCCGGTATCGCCGCCTGCACGGCCTATTACGCGCAGCGCTACTGCCGCAAGTGGAATCTGCCCCACGAAGGCATCGAGGTGGATCTGGAACCCGTGTTCAACGAGAAGCACCTGCTCACCGATGTGCGCATGAGCCTGCGCGTGCCGCCGGCCTTCCCGACCGAACACCTGCAGGGATTGCTGAAGAACGCCGGCAACTGCCTGGTCAAGAAGACTCTCGAAGTCCCGCCGGTGGTGACCCTGGACCTGGTGACCCGCTGAACCGGCCCGGTTCCCTTTCCTGGCGGTTCGGCGGGAGCCGGGGACGTCCGTCCCATTTCCATGGGCGCCGGCCGCAGGCGCCGGAGGGCGCCCCGCGGCCATGCCGGTTCCGCGCTGCCGTCCGTCCGCCCGATCGACAGGCCGCCTGCCGGAGGGCCCGGGGCCCGGTCCGAGGATTTGATCCTTCGCAAATTAGCAATTTCTAATACTTCTATACTGCGGGCGTCGAATCGCGTCCAATAGGCCCATGTCCGCGCCTGCCCGCTCCGTCCTCTACGTCCGCCTGCCGGTATGGAAGATCTATCCCGGCGGGGTGATCCACGTTGCCGACTTCATCCACAAGCAGCGTCCCGGCATCCGACAGGAGATCCTCGACATGGCCCTCGTGCCGGCCGGAGAGCGGGCCGCCGAACTGGCCCGCCGGATCGCCGAAATGAAGCCGGACGTGGTGGCCTTTTCCTGGCGCAACATGCAGACCTTCGGGCCCCACCCGGAGAACGACGCCCTCGACGTGGTGATGAACTTCGACCACTCTCCGCGACCCTGGCGGCGCCTGCGGGCGGCCTGGGACGCCTTGGGCATCATCGCCGAATACGTGGGTGCGCGACGTGCCAACCTGGGCTTCCTGCGCCAGGCCCGCCGCCTGGCGCCGCGGGCCCGCATCGTCGTCGGCGGCACGGCGGTGTCGATCTTCGGCGAGTACGTGGCCAGGCGCTGTCCGAAGGACACGGTGGTGGTGGTCGGCGAGGGGGAGGAGGCGATGCTCGCCATCGTCGATGGTTTCGAGCAGCCTGCCGGCCATCACTACTACAAGGACGGTGCCGGCCGCCTGCACCACCGGGAGGCCGAGGAGAGCTTCGACCTGGCCCGCTTGACCGCGGTGGACTTCCGTTATGTCGAATCCATATTCCCGGCCTTCCGCGAATACGTGGGCGGCACCATCGGCGTCCACACCAAGCGCGGCTGTCCCTTCCAGTGCCACTTCTGCCTCTACAACCGCATCGAGGGCGACCGCCAGCGCTATCGGGATCCGGTCGAGGTGGCCAGGGAGATCGAGTCCCTGCGGCGGGACTACGGGGTGCGCGACATCTGGTTCACCGATGCCCAGTTCTGCTCCACCCGGCGCAGCACGAAGCACGTCGAGGCCATCCTGGACGAGATGCTGGCGCGGCGCCTGGACGTGCGCTGGACGGGCTACCTGCGCCTGAACCACCTGACGCCGGAGATCGCCGCCAAGATGCTGGCCAGCGGCCTGTCGAGCATCGACCTCTCGTTCACCGGCGCCCAGGACATCGTGGACAGCCTCACCCTGGGCTACGACCTGGAGCAGCAGATGGCGGCTTTCCGGCTCTTCAAGGAGGCTGGCCACAGCGACCAGCAGGTCAAGCTCTACATCCCCCTCAATGCCCCGGGGGAGACGGTGGAGACGCTGCGGGCCACCATCGCCCGCATCCGCGAGCTCTACGACCTGTTCGGCCGCGACCGGGTGCTTCCCTTCATCTTCTTCATCGGCGTCCAGCCCGACACGCCCATCGAGCGCCGGCTGATCGCCGACGGCTACCTGCCGGCCGGCTACGATCCCCTGACCCTCAACCCCTTCACCATCAAGAAGCTCCTCTACAACCCGAAGCCCCTCGGACGCCTGATCGGCCAGGCCTACCTGGAAGCCCTGGACCGGGTCGGCAAGGACGGCGCCGGTGGCGACTACGTGGGAAGGGCGACACTGGAAATCCTGGAGGCCAGGATCGGCGCGGCCCCATCGCGGCTTTCCGAGGCCGACCGTGGGCCGCCGCCCCGTTCGCGCCCGGCGGAGCTCCTGCAGGCCCTGCCCGGCGGCTGCACCACCCGCTGACCGGCCTCGTCGGCGGCCGGCCGCCGAGGGCCCCGCTTTCCACCCAACGGCCAGACCCGGCACGCGCGATGCCGAACCGCCGGCCCACATGCGCTACCCTCTCCCCGTGAGTTCCCCCGCACCCCTCTCCCCGGACGCATCCCCGGCCACCCCCCGGGTCCTGCGCCTGCGCGGCGTCGCCAAGGCCTATCCCGGTGGCGGGTCGATCCTGCGCCATGTCGACCTGGAGCTGGTGGCCGGCGAATATGTCGCCGTGATCGGCGAGTCCGGGGTGGGCAAGTCGACCCTGCTCAACCTGGTGGCCGGCCTCGACGGGCCGGACGCCGGAGAGGTGGAAGTCTGCGGCGCCGCCCTTGCCCGCATCACCGACGACGAGGCGACGCTGCTGCGGCGCCGGCACGTGGGCTTCGTCTTCCAGGCCTTCCACGTCCTGCCGCACCTGACCGTGCTGCAGAACGTCCGCCTGCCCCTGGCCCTCAACGGCCTGTCAGATGACGCCGCCACGGCAATGCTGGCCGCCGTCGGCCTGGCCGGCAAGGCCGACCGCAAGCCGCGCCAGCTCTCGGGCGGCGAGCTGCAACGGGTAGCCATCGCCCGGGCCCTGGTGCACGGTCCCCGCCTGCTGCTGGCCGACGAGCCTACCGGCAACCTGGACCCGGCCACCGCCGGCGGCATCCTCGCTCTGCTGCGCGACCGCATCAAGGCCACCGGCGCCGCCGGCCTGCTGGTGACCCACTCCGCCATCGCCGCCGCCACCGCCGACCGGGTGCTGCGCCTCACCGGCGACGGCCTCGTGCCCGCATGAGCGCCCCGCGCGGCCGTCTGGAGGGGCGCAGCCAGGAATGTGGAGCCGCGCAGCGGCAAACCGCCATCACTGCCTCCGGGGGATGCCGTCGGAACCGCCGCCAACGCGCCGCAGGCGGCGCTCCTACCGGGGGGGCGGCGGTGGGTTGTCGTAGGAGCGGCGGCCACACCGCGATGCGGCCTGGACCGCCCTCATGGCGCCGCCGGTGGCGCTCCTACAGGGGGGCGGCGATGGGTTGTCGTAGGAGCGGCGGCCACGCCGCGATGCGGCCTGGATCGCCGCCATCGCGCCGCAGGCGGCGCTTGTATGTTGAGAAGCGGCAGGCGTAGAAAGAGCCTGTCGGGGCGGAGGGACAAACGGCGCTTCTGGCTAACCGCACAGACTGTAGGAGAAGTCGTCCCGCCCTCACCTCAGCGCCAATGAGGAATCTATCGGCGTTATGCAGACGACCGACGATTTGAGCAAGCCAGCGCCACGGTGAGTCCCGACAAGCCGCCTCAACCTTAATCCGGAGGTCCCGATCATGGCAATCCCCCTGGTCCCCTTTCTGGTCGGTGTCGATGTCAGCAAGGCGACGCTGAGCATCTGTGCCGGTCCCGATACTTCCTTGAATGACGTGCCCAACCAGCCGCAGGCCATTGCGCGGTGGCTGAATCAGCTCCCCAGCGGCCCGGTGTGGATCGCCGTCGAGGCGACCAACACCTTCCACGTGGAACTGATCACCCAAGCCCATCGACGGGGTCACGCTGTCTATCTGATCGACGGCTATCGTCTCAGCCGCTACCGGGACAGTATCGGGGGCCGTGCCAAGACCGATGCCAGTGATGCGCGACTGCTCCACCGCTACCTGGCCCATGAGCACGAAGACCTGCGCCCCTGGACTCCCCCGCCCGACGGTTACCTGGGTCTGCAACGCCTCCTGCGCCGGCGCTCTGCGATCGTGCGCACACGCGTCGCCTTGCGCCAGAGCCTGGCTGGTCTGCCGGAACTGAAGGCCGCCGCCGCACCGCTCTTCCGCCAACTTGCGCGGCTCGAGGACCGCCTCGAGGCGCGCATCCTCCAGGGCATCGAGCAGTTGCATTGGGACGGCGACCGTCGCCGCTGCCAGGCCATCGAGGGCATCGGCCCCCTGACCAGCGTCGCCTTGACCACGACCTTTCACCGGGCCGCCTTCGCCAACAGCGATGCCTTCATCGCCTTCATCGGCTTCGATGTCCGGGCCCGTGATTCCGGGCAATGGCATGGCCGACGAAAACTCAGCAAGCGGGGCGATCCCGAGTTGCGTCGCCTGCTTTACCTCGCCGCCATGCGGGCTTGCCATTCGCCCACCTGGCGACCCTTCTACCAGCG
>JBPOHD010000113.1:0-5199 GCA_052035955.1 Pseudomonadota bacterium | reverse complement strand
TGCCGGCCACGTCGCCGTCGTCGTCCTTCAGGGTGACGGTGAGGGTGGGCAGGGCCTGGAAGGTGTTCGACGGATTGCTGACGTCGAGCACCGCCAGCTGGAACAGCTCGTCGCCCTCGGGCAATTCGTCGTTGTTGAAGAACTGCTGGATGACGGCGGTGGTCTGGCCGGCGGCGAAGGTGACCCAGCCGGTGGGCAGGCTGCCGGTGTCGAAGAAGCCGAAGTCCGCCGAATCGACGCCGGCCAGGCTGGCCGAGGGAGCCGACAGGACGGCATAGGACAGGGTGGCGGCGGCGGTGGATACGGCCCGCTGGACGACGAAGCTGAAGCCGCCGCCGAAGCCGGTGCCTTCCGGCTGGTCGAGGCGGAAGAGCTTGTAGCTGTAGTTGGTGGGGGCGTCGTCCTCGACGATGGTGGCGCCGGAGGTGGAGGCGCCGATGGTGGAGGTCACCGTGTTCGTCGGGTTCAGGGTGACGAAGAAGTTCTCGCTGGTCTCGAAGGCCGTGTCCCGGGCGACCAGCACGGTCAGGGTCTGGGAGACCTGCCCGGCCGTGAAGCTCAGGGTCTTCACAACGCCGAACTCGCCGGCCAGGAAGTCCTCCGCCGTCGCCGCCGCCCGGTTCATGAAGTTGGCCGAGCCGACGGTGTACGAGATGGCCGAGGCGGCGGCCGTGTCGCTGCGGAAGACCGTGAAGACCGCCGGGGTGGCGGTCGCCGTGCCGGAGGGATTGCCCTCGGTGAAGCCGCCGGCGCCATTGACAATGGAATAGACCTGGGTGTAGGTCGAGGTCGCCGTGCTGGTGACGTCGCGGATGTAGGCGAAGGCCGCGCCGCCGCCTTCGGTGGCGTAGCCGGAGGGGGCGGTGATGGAAACCGAGAAGGCCTCGTTGTTCTCGACCGATCCGTCGCCGACCGTCTGCACGGTCAGCAGCGCGTACATCTCGCCCGGCCGGAAGCTGACGCTCCCCGCCATGGCGCCGGTGAAGTCGGCGGCCGTGGCGAAGGTCATGGTGCTGGTGCCGGTCACCGAGGTGCCGCCGGGCGCGTTCAGGGTCCAGTTGACCGTCGTCCCGGTGTCCAGGGCGCCGCGCCGATAGACGTAGAAGTACTTGGGCGTGGTGCTGCCCGAGACCTCCGCTTCCCAGGCGTAGTTGCCCAGGGCCTGGACGCCCAGGCGGCCGGTGGCGGCGCCGGTGCCGGAGAAGTCGTCGATCGGGTCGAGGGACACCAGGTACTGGCCGACGCTGCTGCCGGGCAGCACGCCCTTGACGCGGAGCAGGTAGTCGCCGTTGCTGGGCGCCGTGAACTGGATGCTGCGGTAGGCGTAGCCGTCCGGGGATGTATGGGGCGGGCCATAGTCGCTGTCGGGCTGGACCACGGTCCCGGTGGAGTCGAGGATTTCCACGGCCAGGCGCAGGTCGTCGGCATGCTGCAGGTAGAGCGAGTAGCGCTTGCCTCCCTCGAGGACCGTGCGGTAGCTGTCGGGGTCCTCGATGGAAGGGGTGCTCTCCATCCATCCGGCCACCATGCCGCCCGGGGCCAGGTAGCCGGGGGTCAGGACGGCGGCGCCCAGGTCGTCGCCGGGGGAGGTGCGGGTGGACAGGGCGTATTCGCCCTGGCTGCCGCCGGTGCCGGAGACGCGCAGGTAGTAGGTGCCGTCGGCCGGCGGCACGATGCCGATGCGCGCGGAGAGGGCGCCGCCGCCGTTGTCGCTGATGGCGACGACGTTGCCGGCCGCATCGAGCAGTTCGATGCGCGGATCGAGGCCGAAGGAGCCGAAGCCGGAGCCCGTGGGCTGGACGGCGAAGTGGGCGCCGACGCCCTGCCACAGGGTGATGCGGAAGACATCGACGTCGGTGGCGCTGGAGATGTTGCCGATCAGGGAATTGCCCAGGCCCAGGTCGGCCAGGGAGGCGGTGGCGGAGTTGGCGAAGTCGTCGTCGTTGTCGACGATGACGCCCTGGGTGTAGCTGCCGTCGCCGACGATGACGCTCGAATTGGGGTTGAGCAACTCGACCTGGAAGCTCTGGTCGCCCTCGACCAGGGTGTCGCCGGCGATGCGGACGGTCAGGATCTGCAGGGTCTGGCCGGCGGCGAAGGTGACGGTGCCGGAGGGAATGGCGCCGCCGGCGAAATCCTCCTTCGTGGCGTCGTCGCTGCCGACCCGCCAGGCGAGGGTCTGGGCGCTGGCCAGGGGCGCGCTGAGGGTGACGGCGAAGCGGAAGTCGCCGGTGCCGCTGTTGCCCTCGGTCAGGTAGCCGGTGCCATAGGTGGGGGCGCCGCTGCTGTCGAGGGCGCGGATGCCGGCGGAAACGGAGGGGAAGCCGTCGTCGTCGAAGATGGCGCCGCTGCCGGTGGAACCGATGGGATCCAGGATGACGCCGGCCGAGGGATCCTTGAGCTCGATGCTGAAGCTCTCGTTGCCCTCGGGCGTCACGTCGCCCATGATCCAGAGGGTCAGGGTCGCCGTGCCCTCGCCGGCGGCGAAGGTGGCGACGCCGCTGGTGGTGCCGGCGCTGAAGTCGGCGGCGCTGGCCGAATTGCCGGCGCCGAGGGATGCCAGGGGCACCGACCAGCCGACGGTGGCGACGCCCGCCGTGTTGCCTGACCTGTTGAGGACCACGACGGTGGGCGAATAGCCGAGGCTGCTGTCCTCGTCGATCCCGATGAAGCTTTCCTGGAAGCGGACCCGGGAGACGGTCGGCGCACTGGCGGCGACGTCCAGGTTGTAGGTGTAATCGAGCCCGGCGCCGAAGAATTCGAAGGGGAAGACGCGGATGAAATAGTCGCCGGCGGCGAGGCTGGCGATGATCAACGTGTCGCTGTTGTTGCCGTAGCGGCGGCTGCTGCCGAAAACCTGGGATCCGGTGGAATCGGTGACGACGACGTCGACGTCGTGGTTGGCCGCGAGGCCGGACAGGGTGATCGAGAGGTCCGAGTCCGCGGCGAGCGTGACCTTGAGGACATCCATCGGGTCGGCGGGGCCGACGGTCCCGTTGTAGGACAGGGCACCCACGTGGGTGAACGTGCCCAGGTCGAGGGCGGTGGAGTCCAGACTGCCGGCGTCGATGTATGCCATGGCGAACCTCTGTGCATTCGCCCGGCGCCCCGTCGGGCGGGTGCGCCGGGCCGGAAAAATTCATTTGTCCTTGCCCGCCGGGCCTGGTGTCGCACCCTTGCGGCGCCGGCCAAGAACCCATTGCGGGGAGGGTCGATTATCCTTCAATTCGGGACCGCGAAAGGATGATCTTTCGCAGTATTGGCGCGGCTTATCGGGCGATTCGGGGAAGGCCGCGGAGGGGGCGTTGCGAATGGTTCTCAGGCGCCCCTCAACGGGGCCGTCAACCGCCGGTTTTCAGGCGGCCGTCTTGACGACCACGGCGTGGCCGCTGAGGTTGGGCAGGCAGAGCATGCCGGGCCGGCCGGCGAGGCCGTCCACGAAGCGGGCGACCCCCTCGCAGCGGTGGAAACCGTAGTCGTCGAAGACGACGGCGCCGCCCTGGGAGAGGCGGGGCCAGGCCCAGTCGAAGGCGTCGGCCGCCGAGTCGCGGGTATCCACGTCGATGTGGCATAGGCGGAGGCGCCGGTCGGCGACGGCGGCGCCGGTCTGCTCCGGGAAGGTGCCGACGAGGAGCCGGGGTTCCGGCAGGCCCTGGTCGGCGAAGAGGGCCCGCACGATGGCCTCGGAGGTGTCGGCATGCTCGCCGCCCCGGTAGGCGTTGTCCTCGCCGCCGGCCTTGACGACGCCGGCGAAGGTGTCGGCCAGGAGGAGTTCGGCGTCGATGCCCGCCGCCCGCGAGGCGAGGGCCAGCAGGCAGGCGGTGCCGCCCCGCCAGACACCGATCTCCAGGATGTCGCCGGGCACGGCGGCGAGCTGGCCGGCCAGCCGCCAGAGGCCCCAGCAGCGGTAGTGGTCCACCAGGGTGTGGCCACGGATCGCCTGGTAGGCGGCGGCAAAGGCGGCATCGGCCCGCCAGGGGGAATAGCTGGCGAAGGGCATGACGACCCCGTGGGGCAGGCGGGTGCCGGGGATGTCCAGCACGGCATCGCGCAGGCGCGGCAGGTTGGCGTGCACCAGGGCCGGCGGCAGTTCCCGCGCGGCGCCGGGCGGCAGCGGCCGGGGGCGCTTGCGGGCGACGAACTCGATGGCGCACTCGGTGGTGGGCGTGCCGGTCTGGTCGAAGTTGCGGTCCCAGGTTTCCTGGAAGAAATCCGCCTGCAGGTCGAGGCGCTCGACCGCGATCTGGTCGGCGAGGCCGAGGAGGAGCTCGGCGACGTTGACGGAGCGGGCGGACCAGCTGGCCGGCTTGGCGACGGTGAAGGTCCATTTGTGGTCGCCGTTGAAGCGGCTGGGCCAGAAGCCGTGCTCGTAGAGGTCCTCGTCGGGAACGGTGACGATCAGGTAGCCGCCGGGCTTGAGGATGCGGACCCAGTGGCGGAGCGCCTCGACCGGATCCCGCATGTGCTCGAGGCAGTGGCTGGAATGGACGAAGTCGAAGGAGGCGTCGGGAACGCCGGCCATCAGCTGGGCGTCGCCGTCCTCCAGGTCCCAGGTGCGGACGGACTGCATGCGGCCGAAGACGCCGACGTAGTTGGCCAGGGGATCCGGCTTGCCGCCGATGTCGATGCCGTGGCCGGCGAAATAGCGGGCGTGGAACGCCCCGTCGTGGTACCGCCGCTTCGCCGCCTTGCTCTGTTCCGCCGCCATGGTGCCCTCCCGGAGCGCCATTGTCGCGCATCTGGCGGGGCGGGACGGCGACGGCGTCTGCCCCCCATGGCGCTCAGGCACGGGACCCCGCGGAACGGGGACGCCCGGTGACGCCAGGTCTGGAGCGGCAGAAGCATCGCGGCGTGGCCGCCGCTCCTACAAAACCGGTGGGGCGGTCCCTGTGGGAGCGCCGCATGCGGCGCGATGGGGACGGTCCGGCGGCATCGCGGCGTGGCCGCCGCTCCTACAAACACCGTTGGGGCGGTCCCTGTGGGAGCGCCGCATGCGGCGCGATGGGGGCGGTTGCGAAAGGCATCGCGGCGTGGCCGCCGCTCCTGCCAGAACCGTTGGCGCGGTCCCTGTAGGAGCGCCGCATGCGGCGCGATGGGGGCTGTTGCGAAAGGCATCGCGGCGTGGCCGCCGCTCCTACGAGAACCGGTGGGGCGGTCCCTGTGGGAGCGCCGCATGCGGCGCGATGGGGGCGGTCCCGA
>JBPOHD010000101.1:0-32081 GCA_052035955.1 Pseudomonadota bacterium | reverse complement strand
GAATCCGACAAGGCGACCATGGACGTGCCCTCCCCGGCCGCCGGCGTGGTGAAGGAAATCCGGGTCGCCCTCGGCGACAAGGTCTCCGAAGGCAGCCTGGTGCTGGTCCTCGAGGCCGCGGCCGGCGTCGCGGCCGCCGCGCCGGCCCCAACCGCCACAGCCACGGCCGCCGCGTCCGCGCCCGTTGCGCCCACCGCCCCGGCAGCCGGAACCTACGCCGGCAAGCCGGACCTGGAATGCGCGATGCTGGTGCTCGGCGCCGGCCCAGGCGGCTACTCCGCCGCCTTCCGTTCCGCCGACCTGGGCCTCGACACCATCCTCGTCGAGCGCTACGCGAGCCTGGGCGGCGTCTGCCTGAACGTCGGCTGCATCCCGTCCAAGGCCCTGCTCCACGTGGCGGCGGTCATGGAGGAAGCCGCCCATGCCGCAGACCTGGGCGTGAGCTTCGCGCCGCCCCGGGTGGATATCGACAAGCTGCGCGCGCACAAGGCGAAGGTGGTGAACCGTCTGACGACGGGCCTGGCCGGCATGGCCATGGGCCGCAAGGTGCGCACCGTGCGCGGCTACGGCCATTTCCTCGACCCCCATCACCTGGAAGTGGAACTCACCACGGGCGGCGCCCAGGACAAGACCGGGGAGAAGCAAGTGATCCGCTTCGCCCAGTGCATCGTCGCCGCCGGCTCCCAGGCCGTGCACCTGCCCTTCCTGCCGCGGGACCCGCGCATCGTCGACTCGACCGGCGCCCTGGAACTGAGGCAGGTGCCGGACCGCATGCTGGTCATCGGCGGCGGCATCATCGGCCTGGAAATGGCCACGGTCTATTCGACCCTGGGCGCCCGGGTGGAGGTCGTGGAAATGCTGGATGGCCTGATGCAGGGTCCCGACCGGGATCTGGTCAAGGCCTGGGAGAAGCAGAACGCCCACCGCTTCGACCGCGTCATGCTGAAGACCAGGACGACGGCCGTGGAGGCCAGGGACGACGGCCTCTGGGTCGGCTTCGCCGGCGAACAGGCGCCGGCCGAACCCCAGCGCTACGACCTGATCCTGCAGGCTGCGGGACGCAGCCCCAACGGGCGCAAGATAGGCGCCGACAAGGCAGGCATCGCGGTGGACGAGCGGGGCTTCATCCCCGTCGACAGCCAGATGCGCACCAACGTCCCCCACGTCTTCGCCATCGGCGACATCGTCGGCCAGCCCATGCTCGCCCACAAGGCGGTGCATGAGGCCCACGTGGCGGCCGAGGCCGCCGCAGGCCGGAAGAGCCACTTCGACGCCAGCGTGATCCCCGGCGTCGCCTACACCCATCCCGAAGTCGCCTGGGTCGGCCTGGGCGAGGACGAGGCGAAGAAGGCGGGCCGAAAGGTGGAAGTGGCAAAGTTCCCCTGGGCGGCCAGCGGCCGGGCCATCGCCAACGGCGCCGACTACGGCTTCACCAAGCTGGTCTTCGACGCAGAATCCCACCGGGTCGTCGGTGGCGCCATCGTCGGCCCTTCCGCCGGCGACATGATCGGCGAGATCGCCCTGGCCATCGAGATGGGCGCCGACGCCGTGGATATCGGCAAGACCATCCACCCCCACCCCACCCTGGGCGAGACGATCGGCATGGCGGCGGAAGTGGCCGAGGGAAGCTGCACGGACCTGCCGGCGGCGCGCCGGAAGTAGCCCGCGGCCGGCTCCGCCACCGGGGTCGGTTTCGGTGGCGGGGCTTTTGGTCGCTTTTTCGCCGCGGCGAGGCGGGGGAATTTGTTCCATACTTCGCCCCTCGACCAACCCCCGCCCCGTTGGGCCGACATGCTGAAGGACCTCGTTTCTCGCTTCCGGAAGGGAGACAACCTCCACCCCCTGGCCTCCGACAATGGCGTCCGGGACCTGCTCTCGGGCATTCCCGGCAGCGACCCGGAGCGCCGGCTCTTCGACATCGACCACTGGCTGGGCGAGGCGGAAACCGCAGCGGGCGAGGTCGACCTGCATCGCCTCATGAAGTCGGCACGCATGCTCGACGAGGCTGCCCTGCCGGTGGTCGGCGAATGCCTCGCGCTCTATTTCGATCCCCGGGCGCGCGGGCACCTGTCCGAGCGCGTCTGGCAGACCCTTCATGCCCATTGCGAACGGGTCGTCGCCTGCAATCTCCACCTGATGGGACGGGCACCCGTACCGGCGGAAATCACGGCAGCGGATCGAAAGTACCTGCTGCCCCTCGCATTGCGGGCCATGTACTGGCACACCCGGGCCAAGGCCTTGCTGCGCCTGCGCTACCGAAGCCCCTCCCCCGCCTGGTGGAAAACGGCCCACGACCTGCTGGCGCGGGCCCACATCCTGGGGGTCGCCGCCCTGCGGGCGCCTCCCTACGACGGGAGCCCCGATTCCTCCGTCTGGCACGAGTACGCCCAAGGCGCCTATTTCGAGCTGGCTCCCTGGTCGAACCTGGCCCCGGAGCAGATCGACACCCTCGACCGGGTGCTCCGGGGCCTCGCCTCGCATCTCGTCCTGAAAGTGGGCAACCCCCAGGCCGGCGGCCATTCGGTGGACCTGACAACCGCCGAGGGCCCCGTCCGCAGCCGGCCGGAAGCCATGGCCGGCGACCAGTGGCGGCACCTGAACACCGGCCCCGTCTACAGCCAGATCCTGCAACTGGCCGCCACCATCCGCAGCGAAAAGGCCCTGCCCGCCTGGCTCGAAGGATCGCCATGCACCCTGGCCGACACGGAGGCGCTGCTGCGCGCACTGCTTTCGGCCTGGTCCCGGCAGCCCCCCAAGCGACGGCACGAGCGCAAGGCCCGCCATGACCGGCTGCTCGTCGTGCACGGCTTCGCCCTGGCCCGTCGCATGGTCGCATTTTCCGATTTCGCCCGTTCGGGCCGCAGCCTCGAATACGGGTCCGACCTGGCGGCGGCCTTGCGCGACCGCCTCGAGCGGCGCTTCACGACGGCCAACATCAACCTCGAAAAGAAGGTGGAGGAAGTGCCGACGGACCCGCTGGAGACCTTGCGAAAGCTGGAACTGTCGGGCGACAAGGCGATGATGGAGCAATGGACCCTCGCCGACGCCAGCGATTCCGGCCTGGGCGCCGCCGTGCCCCACGTGCGCCCGAACCACCGCATCGGCGGGCTGGTCGGATTCCGCCAGGAGGACAGCCTGGACTGGCGGCTGGGCGTCATCCGCCGCATCGGACGCGGCCCAGACGGGAAGCCGGGCATCGGCCTGGAAACCCTGCCCGGGCCTTCCCTGTGCGGCCAGGTGAAGCCGGCCAGCGAGGACGGCAAGACCGTCTGGCAGCAGATCGAGGGCAGCGGCCTGGGTTACCTGGACGCCATGCTGCTCGACCCGGCGGGCCGGCAACTGGTGCTGCCCCGCGGCGCGCACCGCCCGGGGCTCGCCGTCTGGCTGCGGATAGGTGGCGAGGACACCAGGGTGGTCCTCGGCGAACTGCTGGAAAGTGGCCCCGATTTCGAGCGGACCCGATTCGAGCCGTCCGCCTGAGCGCGCCCGAGAACCCGGCGCCGACGGCGGCCGGCCGGGGCACCCCAGGCGTCGGCTCCGGAACTCCCTGTTCCGGCATGGCGATGGCGAAGGCCGCGCAAGCCCCGGGGACGGAAGAATCCCCCCATGCTCCCGCGTCGGCCGGCACGCCCGCCGGCCCCCTCCTGATGATCGCCCGGCGCAAGTCTGATCGATCGCCGGGCCGCGACCGCTAGAATCCCGATTTTCCGTTTCGCGTCGCACCAGACCATGACCCAGGACGAACTCAAGCGCTCGGTCGCCGCCGCCGCCCGCGACTATGTCGCCGAACACCTGCCCCTGGGGGGCATCGTCGGCGTGGGCACCGGCTCCACAGCCAATTTCTTCATCGACCAGCTGGCGGGACTGCGCGACCGCCTCGGCGGTGCCGTCGCCAGTTCGGAAGCCACGCGCAAGCGCCTCGAGGGGCACGGCATCCGCGTCCTCGAACTCAACGACGTCGCCGACCTGCCCATCTACGTGGACGGTGCCGACGAGATCACGCCCGCCCTGGCCATGATCAAGGGCGGCGGCGGCGCCCTGACGCGGGAAAAGATCGTTGCCGCGGTGGCCAAGACCTTCGTCTGCGTCTGCGACGAATCGAAGCTCGTGGACCGCCTGGGGCGTTTCCCCCTTCCGGTGGAGGTGATTCCCATGGCCGCCGCCCACGTCGCCCGGCAATTGCGCCGCCTCGGCGGCCAACCGACGCCGCGGGAGGGATTCGTCACCGACAACGGCAACCTGATCCTGGATGTGGCGGGCCTCACCATCGACGACGCCCCCGACATGGAGACGCGCATCAACCAGATCGTCGGCGTGGTGACCAACGGCCTTTTCGCCCGCCGGGGCGCCGACCTGCTGCTCCTCGCCTCTCCGGGCGGGGTGCGCGCCATGGCGGCTTGAAACAAAACCGTCACATACGGGCCCTAGAATCCAGACCTCGCGGTCCCGCGGAGGAACCCCTGTCATGAACGAACACATCGTCAAGCAATTCGATACCGAACTCGAGAGCATCCGTACCCGGGTGCTCCAGATGGGTGGCCTCGTGGAACAGCAGATCGTGCGCGCCATGGAGGGCCTGGGCAACGCCGACCTGGTGCTGCTGGAACAGGTGATCGAAAACGATCACCGGGTGAACCGGCTGGAAGTCGAACTGGACGAGGCCTGCAACCACATCATCGCCCGCCGCCAGCCGACGGCGGTGGATCTGCGCATGATCATGACCGTGGTGAAGACCATCACCGACCTGGAAAGGATAGGCGACGAGGCGAAGAAGATCGCCAAGATGGCCCGCCGCCTGCATACGGACGACACTGGCTTCGCCCCCAAGCTCGAGATGCGGCACGTCGCCGACATCGCCGTGGCCATGCTGAAGAAGGCCCTCGACGCCTTCGCCCGCATCGACCTGACCGCCTCCGCCCAGGTGGTGCGCCAGGACAAGGAAGTGGATGCCGAATTCAAGGGCATCATGCGCCAGCTCATCACCTTCATGATGGAAGACCCGCGGACCATCTCCCGGTCGCTCGACCTGCTTTTCATCGCCAAGTCCATCGAACGCATCGGCGACCACGCCAAGAACGTCTCCGAGTACGTGGTCTACCTGGCCAAGGGCCGGGACGTGCGCCACATCGGCCTCGAGGCGATGGAAAAGGAAGTCGCCAGGTAGGACGGCCCGACAGCCCGGGAGCGGCCGGGCTCCTAGGTTCCGCCGCCTAGCGGCGGATCGGCCGGCTCCCCTATACTCGGCCTTCCCAGTCCGCCGCCCATCGTCCCCATGACCGCCTCCGCCCCCCGTCCCGCCCCGCTGCCCGCCTACACCGTCGGCGAGGAGATCGCCAACGGCCTTACCCACGGCATCGGCATCGTCCTCGCCATCGCCGGCCTGGCGGTCCTGACCGCCTTCGCGACGCGCAACGGGGACGCCTGGCACGTCGTGGCCTGCAGCATCTTCGGGGCGGCACTGGTACTCGCCTACACGGCCTCGACGCTCTACCACAGCGTCCAGGTCCAGCGCCTCAAACAGACGCTGCGGGCCCTCGACCATTCGGCCATATTCCTGCTCATCGCCGGCACCTACACGCCCTTCATGCTGGTGAACCTGCGCGGCCCCTGGGGCTGGTCCCTGTTCGCCGCGATCTGGACCCTGGCGGTGCTCGGAATCGCCCTGCGCCTGGTCCTCAAGGGAAGGCTGCATGGCCTGGTGGTCGGCCTGTACATCGCCATGGGCTGGGCCGTCGTGGTGGCCGTAGAACCCTTGTTGCGCCATGTGGCGACGGGGGGCTTGGTGCTGCTGGCGGCAGGCGGGATCGCCTACACCGCCGGCGTGCCCTTCTACAAGTGGAAACGCCTGCCCTACAACCACGCCATCTGGCACGGCTTCGTGCTGCTGGGCAGCACCCTGCACTTCTTCGCCGTGCTGTTCTACGTGATTCCCTGGCCGGCCAGGGCCTGAGGCCCATCGCCCTCCCGGGCCATGCGCCGGATGGTCTGGCGGACTTCCTCTGCAAGAAGCAGTTCCGCATCGGACGCCGGGGCCGTCAACCCCTCGTCGAACACCAGAAGCCCTGACTCGTCCTCGGCCAGGAGGGCCTCGTCGATCAGGTTCTGGATCACGCCGGCGAACAGGGACTTCTCGGCGAATTCCGGCGAATCGAACTCGTAGAGCAGGGCCATCCGCTGGGCCAGCAGATGGCTCTGGTCCACCAGGGCCGACCGGGAGATGCGCCCCGAACCGTGGCGCCCGAGCAGGGCCAGAGTCAGGAAGTGGCGCTCCAGCGTCGGCCGCAATGTTTCGCCGAGCATCCCCAGTTCCATGAATTCCCGGCTGTTGGGCTCCGGGGAGGTCAGGTACTCTCCATCGCTGCCGACCAGTTCCCGGTCGGCCAGGGTGCCGAGGACGACGTCGAGGGCAGCCGGCAGGTCCTCGGGTTCCCAGGGCAGGAAGAGTTCTGCCCGCAGCAGTCGATAGAGGCCACCCACCGCGGCCTCCACGCGCAAGCGCGGCAGTCGCGCGTTGTGGGCGAGCAGGCAGGCGACCAGGGCGGGCAGGGCGACCCGGTGCAGGACGTTGTTCCGGAAGTAGGAGAGATAGGGCGCCTGGCCCGGCGGTACCCGCAGGATGTCGCCGAGGGGATGGACGATGCGCTCGAGCATTCCAAGCCGCAAGGCCTGGTCGATGGTCTCGACGGACTCCACCGGCTCCCGGTCGCCCTCGGCGGCCGCCTCCGGTCCGCCGGCGTTTCCTGTCTCGGTGACGGACAGCAGGGCCCGGTAATGGGCGACCATGCGGTACAGGGCCGCCTCGTCGATGGCCTGTTTCGGGGTCGCCAGCAGGACCAGCGCCGTCATGTTGATGGGATTGACCACGGCGGCCTCGTTGATGCGGCGGGCCAGGTGGACGGCGACATCATGGATCGCATCGCGCACCCAGGGTGCCCGCGCGTCGCCGCCCGACCCCCATCCGGGTTGAAGGCGATCCAGGGCCTCGCCGAGGTCCAGGGGACGGCCGAAATTGACGTGGGCCCGACCGAAGTATCGGCGCAGTTCCCGGACGGCCGACAACACGCCCCAGAGGGATTCACCCGACTTCGGCCGTCCGGCGAGTTCCCGCAGGTAGCTGTCCGCCTCCACCACCTTCTCGTAACCGACATAGACGGGGACGAAGACCAGAGGCCGCTCGTGGCTGCGCAGGAAGCTGCGGATGGTCATGCCGAGCATGCCGGCCTTGGGAGGCAGGAGGCGTCCGCCGCGGCTGCGCCCCCCTTCGATGAAGTACTCGATGGGGAAGCCCCGGGCCAGCATCAGGTGCAGGTATTCGTCGAAGACCGCCGCGTAGAGGGGCTCGCCCTTGAAGCTGCGGCGGAGGAAGAAGGCGCCGCCACGGCGCAGCAGGGGACCCACGACCGGCAGGTTCAGGTTGGCACCCGCCGCGATGTGGGGAGGCATGAGGCCGCGGCGGAAGATGAGGAAGGACAACAGCAGGTAGTCCACATGGCTGCGGTGGCAGGGCACGTACACGATCCCGTGGTCGGGCGCGATGCGCGTCACCACGTCGAAATTGCGGACCACGATGCCATCGAAGATGCGGTTCCAGACCCAATCCAGGAAGAGTTCCAGGGCGCGGATCACGCCGTAGGTGTAGTCGGAGGCGATCTCGAGCGCGAAGGCCCGGGCGCGGGCCTCCGCCTCCTCCAGGGACACGCTGCGGGATGCCGACTCCTCGGCGATGGCCTGCCTGACCGGCTCGGCCGCCAGCAGCGAATCGACCTGGGTGTTGCGGTGCGACAGGTCCGGCCCGATGGCCATCTCCCTTTGCCGCCGGAAATGCACCCGCAGCACCCGGGAGAGCTTGCGCAGGGCCCGCGGTTCCTCCAGGCCATCCTTCAGCAGTTCGCGCAGGGAAAGGGGCGCGCTGAAACGGACCAGGGCCTGCCGGCCGTGCAACAGCACTGCCATCAATTGCCGCAGGTGCCCCGGCGGCCGCCAGGTCTCCGAGAAGAGGGCCTTGAGGATGGATTCCTGCTTGTCCGGCGCCCGGCCCCAGAGGATGGT
Organism: Pseudomonadota bacterium; assembly: GCA_052035955.1. Lineage (GTDB taxonomy): Bacteria > Pseudomonadota > Gammaproteobacteria > Burkholderiales > Rhodocyclaceae > JAEUNJ01. Next base: position 24,032 of record JBPOHD010000101.1, on the reverse strand, counting down.
GACCGGCACCACCTGCACGTCGAGGTTCGGATCGGCAATGCCGGCCGCAACGATGCGCTGGAGCAGCGGCGAGTGGCCATAGCGGTCGCGGGCGCTGGACACCAGGCGCTGGGGCCGGGTCAGGAAGAAGAATGAACGCCGTGCGCGGACCGGCCCCGCCACCAGGGCCGCCTCGGCCAGGGGCATGGCCGCCTTCCGCGTCTCCTCGGCCAGCACCAGGATGTTGGTGAGCTGCCGGTCCTGCAGGACGTAGCAGACCGGCTTGGCGGGATCGAGCCCCAACTCGTCCGGCAATTCCGGAAAGGCCCGTGGACGCACCCAGGCGTAGAGCAGCCGGCGGCCCAGGGGCAGCAACCAGCCGGCGAGATCGAGGGAACGGGACATCGTCGAGGGCGCGATGCGTCTTGTTGTTCAGGGCGGCCGTCGCCGGCCTCGGGTGGACTTTACTCCCAAGGCCGTTACGAAGGGCCCGCCCGTCGCGCCTTGCCCGGAGACCGCCGTCCCCTCGTCCATCGGAACGCCCGCGGACGATCTGGTAAGCTCCCCGCGACCCGTTCCCACAAGAGGATTTCCCATGGCCGGCGGTTGGGGCTGCCCCCACGAAGCCCAGGATCTCTGCACCAAACTCGACAACCGGCCCTGCGATCCGGGCATGAAGGGTTGCGTGCTCTACGGCCGCTATGTCTTCCTTGACGAGGACAAGAACGCCCGCTTGAGGCAGAAGCAGGCCCGGCAAGCCCCGCCGCAACAAGACCAGGACGATCCCGGATTCCACCCCTGACCGGCCCCGAGGAGACCGCCGTGGAGATGAAGAAGATCAGTTCCGGAAAGCTGCGTGCCATCGGTTACGACAGCGGCGCCCGCATCCTGGAGGTGCACCTGGACGACGGCACGAAGCTCCAGTACTCCAACGTGGGAGGCGAGGTCTGGCGCCGCCTCTCGGGGTCCTCGTCGGCCTGGAGCTACTACCGGGACAACGTCGAAGAGGAATTCAACGCCAAGCGCCTGCGCTGAGGCCCCGCCGGCCGCCGCCGGCCGCCACCGGCCGGCCCGGCGCCGTCCCCTCAGCCGCCGTCGGGCGGTCCGCCGGCGTCCGGCATCAGCACCTCGACCGTCACCCCGTCGCCGGAGGGACGATCGGCCGCACCTATGCTGCCGCCATGAAATTCGGCGATCAGTCGGGCCACGAACAGGCCCAGGCCCAGGTGCGGTTCGGCACCACCGACCGGAGCGCGGACCGACACCATGGAGTGGAAGAGCTTGCCGGCCATGCCGGCCGGCAGGGGCGGTCCCTGGTTGGACACGGCGAGCCGCCAGCCGGAACCCGCGTCCATGGTCACGGCGTCGAGGGAGATCGCCACCGGAATGCCGGGCGGACTGAAGTCCACCGCGTTGGCCACCAGCTTGTCGAGCATCTGGGCCGCCAGGTCCGGCGATCCGGCGACCCGTACCGGCCCGGCCGGAAAACTCAGTTCGAACGGCCTGGGCCCGTAGGCAAGCCGGTAGCCTTCGACGCAGTCGCGCAGTACCGCCGCCAGATCGTAGGGCTCCCGCTCCGTCACGGCCAGGCCGGCTTCCAGGCGCGTCGCCTCGGCCATGCGGGTGAGTATCCTCGACAGGCGCCCGAGGCCGTCCTCGGCCCTATCCACATAGACCAGCGCATCGGCGGGAACCCCCTGCAGGCGCAGGTTCTCCAGGGAGGACCGCACCACCGCCACCGGCGTGCGCAACTCGTGGGAGAGCCGGCTGGCCAGGCTTTCGAGGTAATCGTGATGCTGGGCCAGGCGGGTCAGCACCGTGGAGAAGCTGCGCGACAGGTCGCCGATCTCGTCGCCCGCCGTCGAGGCCGTGCTCAGGGTCCCGATGCGTCCCTTGGCATCGACGGCACCCTCGGCTTCGTCGCGCAATCGGCGGATGCGGCCCGACAGGCGGGTCGCGAATCCCAGCAGCACGACGGAAACGCCCGCGAACACCGTCACGGCAAGAACCAGAAGCTTCTCGAGGGCCTCGTTGCGGACGGCCAGGATCGAATGGGTCGTCGCCTCGGCGACCACGGCCCCCACCACGTTGTCGCCGGCCCAGATCGGGTGGGCCGCCGAGGCGACGACGGCCTTGCCGTCCCTGCTCACGCGGACCCGCGTCGCCCCGCCACCCAGGAGGGCGTCCGCGACCTCGGGGCCCGCGGTGAGGGCCACGGCGTCGAAGGCGTCGTCGAAGTCCGCCGGCGGCGACGGAATCACCCAGGCCAGCCAGCGGCGCCAACGATTGGGCGCCCCGTCTGCCGCCGGCGGCGGCTTGAGGCTGCCGGCGATGCCGAGCACCTTGAGATCCCGGTTCACCACCCAAAGGCGCACGTTGGCCCTTTCTGCGCCCCGCAGCAGGGACTCCACTTCCCGGTCCTCCACCATGCGCGCGCGGCCCGGCGCCGCGACGGGCGGCGACTCGACCGGCATCGGCACCGCCGTTTCCACCGGGGCGGGGGTCGCACCGTCCCCGGCCTGCTGGCCCTGGACCGGCGGCTCGATGGCCGCGGGCTGGCGCAGGGGCGTGGCCAGGCGCATCAGCATCGGTCGCTCGTGCAAGGCCGTGGCGACCGCCCGGGCCGTGGTCAGCAGGGCCTGCTGCTGGCTGTCGAGCAGGTAGCCCTCGAGTTCGGAAACGTAGCGGAAGCCCGCCCAGGGCAGGGCCAGCAGCACCAGCGACACCAGGGCCAGCTTGGCCCGCAGGCTAAGGCGCAGCCGCATCCGACCGCCAGCGGTAGCCCATGCCGTAGACCGTGTCGATGCGGTCGAAGTCCGGGTCCGCCGCCTGGAACTTCCGCCGGATGCGCTTGACATGGGAGGTGATGGTCCCCTCGTCCACCACCAGCTGGGCGTCGCGCATCAACGTGTCCCGATCCTTCACGTGGCCCGGGAACCTGGCCAGGGTATGCACCATCCAGAACTCGGTCAGCGTCAGTTCCACCGGGCGGCCTTGCCAGGTCACCAGGAAACGCTTGGCATCCAGGCGCAAGGGGCCCCGCTCCAGAACGTCCTCCTGGGGCGGCCCCTGGGTCAGGGCCTCCACGCGGCGGAACAGGGCCGCCACCCGGGCCAGCAGGTGGGGCAGGCTGATGTCCTTCGTCAGGTAGTCGTCGGCCCCCAGGCGCAGGCCGGAGACGATGTCGAAGTCGCTGTCCCGGGCGGTCAGGAAGAGGATGGGCAGGCGGGCCGACAGGCCGCGCAGCGCCCGGCAGAGCTCGAAGCCACCCTCCGGCTCGTCGCCCAGCCCGATGTCGATCAGCGCCAGGTCCGGCAGGCGGGCCTGGAAGGCCGACCAGGCCTCGGGCCGGCTGCCGTGGGAAAACACCTCGTAGCCCTGGCGGCGCAGCGCATCGGCGTAGTTGGCGCGGATGGCAGGATCGTCCTCGACGATGGCAATGGTCTTGGCCATGGCGGCGGACTATAGCGCAAGGGATAGCGGGGCGGGTTACCCCCGACCGGTCCGACCCCGCCCCCGCCGGCCCGCGGCCGGGGTCCCGCGCATCGCGGAACGTTTGCGACCCCGGACCCGGCCGGACCCCGGAGCAAGGGTGGCAAGGGGGAAGCCCGGTCGGGGGAAGGAGACCCGGCCCCCGCGCCAGCCTCCGTGGGCAGGGAAGCGCCGCCGGACCTCCCGTCGCCGAGCTCGATCACCGGCCCATCGCGCAAGGCCGGCGCAGCGCCGGCCCGGCCCGCCTCGTCACATGCGTTCGAAGATCCCGGCGGCCCCCATGCCGGTGCCGACGCACATGGTCACCATGCCGGACTTGAGCTTGCGGCGGCGCAGCGCGTGCACGGTCGTCGCGGCGCGGATCGCACCGGTGGCGCCCAGCGGGTGGCCGAGGGCGATGGCGCCGCCCAGCGGGTTCACCTTGGCCGGATCGAGGCCGAGGTCCCGGATCACCGCCAGTGCCTGCGCGGCGAAGGCCTCGTTGAGTTCGATCCAGTCGAGCTGGTCCTGGGTAATGCCGGCCGCCCTGCAGGCGACGGGGATCGCCTCCTTGGGGCCGATGCCCATGATCTCCGGCGGCACGCCGCGCACGGCGAAGGAAACGAAGCGCGCCAGCGGGGTCAGGTCGAACTGTTTCAGGATCCTTTCGCTGACCAGTATCAGCGCGCCCGCGCCGTCCGAGGTCTGCGAACTGTTGCCGGCCGTCACCGACCCCTTGGCGGCGAACACCGGCTTCAACCTGGCCAGTGCCGCGAGGTTGGAATCGGCCCGGGCGCCCTCGTCCCGGTCCACCGTCCGGGTCTTCAGGTCGACCTCGCCGGTCGCCAGGTTCGGCACGCGGTCGATGATCTCGACGGACGTGGTCTCGTCCCTGAACTCGCCCGCCTGCTGCCCGGCGATCGCCTTCTGGTGCGAGGCCAGCGCGAACTCGTCCTGCATCTCGCGGGTGACCTTCCACTGGGTCGCGACCTTCTCCGCCGTGAGGCCCATGCCGTAGGCCATGCCGACGTTCTCGTCCTTGAACACGCCCATGTTGATCGAGGGATGGAAGCCGCCCATCGGCACCATGGACATCGATTCGGCGCCGCCGGCGATCATCACGTCGGCCTGGCCGACGCGGATGCGGTCGGCGGCCATGGCCACCGCGGTGATCCCCGAGGCGCAGAAGCGGTTGACGGTGACGCCGCCGACCGTGTTCGGCAGGCCCGCCAGCAGCACGGCGTTGCGCGCCATGTTGAGGCCGGATTCGCCCTCGGGAAAGGAACAGCCGACGATGGCGTCCTCGACCAGCTTCGGGTCGAGGCCGGGCACCTGGGCCATGGCGGACTGGATGGCGCGCACCAGCAGGTCGTCGGGGCGGACGTTGCGGAACATGCCGCGGGGCGCCTTGCCGATCGGGGTGCGGGTGGCGGCAACGACGTAGGCGTCTTGCAGTTGTTTGCTCATTTCGGTCTCCTCGGATCTCAGTTGCGCACGGGCTTGCCGGTCTGCATCATGCCCATGATGCGTTCCTGGGTCTTGGGGTGGTTCAGCAGTTCCATGAAGCCCTTGCGCTCCAGGTCCAGCAGCCATTGCTCGCTGACCAGGCTGCCGGCATCGACATCGCCGCCGGCGACCACGGTGGCGATCATCTGGCCGAGCTTGAAGTCGTGGGCCGAGATGAAGCCGCCGTCGCGCATGTTGACCAGTTGCATCATGATCGTGCCGATGGCGTAGCGACCGGCCACCGGGACCAGCTTCTGCAATGGCGGACGGTAACCGGCATCGAACATCGCGCGCGCCTCGACCTTGGCCACATGGAGCAACTCATAGGGGTTGAAGACGATGACGTCGTCGGCCCGGAGGTAGCCCATCTGTTTCGCCTCCAGCGCCGACTTCGAGACGGCCGCGGTGGCCGGGTTCATGAAGTTGTTCTTGAGGAACTGCAGGAGGTCGTTGCCCCGGGCCTGCTCGGCGGAACGCACGGCTGCCTCCTTGAGGCCGCCGCCGGCCGGGATCAGGCCGACCCCGACCTCGACCAGGCCGATGTAGGACTCGATCAGGGCCACCCGCCGGGCGGCGTGCAGCATCAGTTCGCAGCCGCCGCCCAGGGCCAGGCCCGCCACTGCCGCGACCACCGGCACGTTGGCGTACTTCATGGCCTGGAAGGCCTGTTGCAGCCGCGCCACCTCCGGCTCGATGGCCTTGACCCCGCCGGACATGAACAGCGGCAGCATGGCCTGCAGGTCGGCGCCGGCGGAGAAGGCGCCGCCCTCGGCCGCATCGGCGCCCCAGATCACCAGGCCCTTGTAGTTGGCTTCGGCCTCGGCGATGGCTTTCGACAGGCCGGCGATGACGCCGGGGCCGATGACCCGCATCTTGGTCTTGATCGAGAGCACCAGCACCTCGTCGTCCTGGTGCCAGATGCGCACCGAGTCGTCCTCGAAGAAGGTGGTGCCGGCCTTCGTGCCGTCGGCCGCGCCTTCGCCCAGGACGGGCGCGCGGAAGGGCTGGCGGGCATAGACCGCGAGCGTGGAGCGCGGCCCATTGGCCTTGCGTGCCGGGGACCAGGAGCCGTCTGCCGCATGCACCCCCGAGCGCCCGTCGAATACCCAGGCGGGCAGCGGCGCGGAACACAGGGCCTTGCCGGCATCGATGTCGTCCTTGACCCATTGCGCCACCTGCTGCCAGCCGGCCGCCTGCCAGGTCTCGAAGGGCCCCAGTTTCTGGCCGAAGCCCCAGCGCATGGCGAAGTCGATGTCGCGCGCATTGTCGGCGATGGCTTCCAGATGCACGGCGATGTAGTGGAAGGCGTCACGGAAGATCGCCCAGAGGAACTGCGCCTGCGGGTTCGCAGACTCGCGCAGGGCCTTCATGCGCTTGGCCGGGTCCTTTTCCTTCAGGATGCGCACCACGAGGTCGTCGGCCTTGCCGCCGCCGGTGACGTACTGGCCGGTGGCGAAATCGAGGCGCTGCACTTCCTTGCCGACCTTCTTGTAGAAGCCGGCACCGGCCTTCTGGCCCAGGGCGCCTGCCGCAACCAGCCTGGTCAGGACTTCCGGCGTCTTGTAGATGGCCGCGAAGGGATCGTCGGGCAGCGTGTCCTGCATGGTCTTGATCACGTGGCCCATGGTGTCGAGGCCCACCACGTCGGCGGTGCGGAAGGTACCGGACTTGGCGCGGCCGAGCTTGGCGCCGGTCAGGTCGTCGACCACGTCGCAGGAGAGGCCGAATTTCTCCGCCTCGTGGATGGTCGCCATCATGCTGAAGACGCCGACGCGGTTGGCGATGAAGTTGGGCGTGTCCTTGGCCCGCACCACTCCCTTGCCCAGGGTGGTGACGAGGAAGCCTTCCAACTGGTCGAGGATCTCGGGTTTGGTCGTGGCGGTCGGGATCAGCTCGACCAGGTGCATGTAGCGCGGCGGATTGAAGAAATGCACGCCGCAGAAGCGCTCCTTGAGCCTGGCGTCGAAACCCTCGGACAGGGCGGTGATCGACAGCCCGGAGGTATTGGACGCGAAAATGGCGTTCGGCGCGATGAATGGGGCGACCTTCTTGTAAAGGTCGTGCTTCCAGTCCATGCGCTCGGCGATGGCCTCGATCACGAGGTCGCAGCCCTTGAGCAGCTCGAGGTGGTCGTCGTAGTTCGCGACCTCGATGCAGGCGGCGTCGTCCCTGTTGCCCAGGGGGGCCGGGTTCAGCTTCTTCAGCCCCTCGATGGCCTTCAGCACGATGCCGTTCTTCGGACCTTCCCTGGCCGGCAGATCGAACAGCACCACCGGAACCTTGGCATTGACGCAGTGGGCGGCGATCTGCGCACCCATGACGCCGGCGCCGAGCACGGCGACCTTCCTGACAATGAAATTCGACATTCGATGTTCCCCTTAGAAAAGTTCGGCTTCGAGTTCGAGCAGCGACTTCGCGCCGGCACGGGCCTGGCGGATCAGCATCGCGGTTTCCGGCAGCAGCCTGGCGAAGTAGAAGCGCGCCGTGGCCAGCTTGGCCTTGTAGAAGTTGTCGCCCGAATCGAGCCTGGCCAGCGCGATCTTCGCCATGCGCGCGAAGAACCAGGCATAGACGAGGTGACCAACCACGCGCAGGTAGGGCACGGCGGCGGCACCGACCTCGTCCTGGTTCTGGAAGGCCTTCATGCCGATCTCGGTGGTGAGCTTGACGACCTTGTCGCCCAGGTCGGCCAGTGGCGTGACGAACTCGCTCATCGCCTCGTCCGTGCCGTTCTCCTCGATGAAGGCCTGCACCATGGCGCCGAACTTCTTCAGCTTGGCCCCGTTGTCCATGAGGATCTTCCGTCCGAGCAGGTCGAGGGACTGGACCGTGTTGGTGCCCTCGTAGATCATGTTGATGCGGGCGTCGCGCACGTACTGCTCGATGCCGGTGCCGGTGATGTAGCCATGGCCGCCGTGGGCCTGCATCGCCTCCGAGGTGGCGATCCAGCCGTTGTCGGTCATGAAGGCCTTGACGATGGGCGTCAGCAGCGCCACCAGTTCGCCGGCTTCCTTGCGCGCCGCTTCGTCGGGGTGGGAAAGCTCCCGGTCGATCAGCAGCGCGATGAAGGAAGCGAAGGCACGCCCGCCCTCGGCATAGGCCTTGGCGGTGAGCAGCATGCGCCGCACGTCCGGATGCACGATGATCGGGTCGGCCGGCTGGTCGGGCGCCTTGATGCCCGAGAGACTGCGCATCTGCAGGCGTTCCTTCGCATAGGCCAGCGCGTTCTGGTAGGCGGCCTCGGTCAGTCCCAGGGATTGCAGGCCGACCCCGAGCCGGGCCGCGTTCATCATGACGAACATCGCATTGAGGCCCTTGTGCGGCTCGCCGATCAGCCAGCCGGTGGCCTCGTCCAGGCTGATCTGGCAGGTCGAGTTGCCGTGGATGCCCATCTTGTCCTCGATCGCATCGCAATGGATCTTGTTGCGCGCCCCGGGATTGCCCCCGGCGTCGGGCAGGAACTTCGGCACCAGGAACAGCGAGATGCCCTTCGTGCCGGCGGGCGCCTCAGGCAACCGCGCCAGGACCAGGTGGAGGATGTTCGCGGACATGTCGTGCTCGCCCGCCGAGATGAAGATCTTGTTGCCCGTGATCGCGTAGCTGCCGTCGCCCCGGGGCGCGGCCTTGGTGCGGAGCAACCCGAGGTCGGTGCCGCAATGGGGTTCGGTCAGGCACATCGTCCCGGTCCATTCCCCCGAGACGAGCTTCGGCAGGTAGAGCGCCTTCTGCTCCGGCGTGCCGTGCTCGTGCAGGCACTCGTAGGCGCCGTGGGACAGGCCCGGGTACATGTACCAGGCCTGGTTGGCGGAATTGAACATCTCGGAAAGGGAGGTCTGCAGCACGACGGGCAGGCCCTGGCCGCCATACTCCGGGTCGCAGGTCAGCGACGGCCAGCCGGCCTCCACGAACTGCTGGTAGGCCTTCTTGAAGCCCTTCGGCGTCTGGACCTCGTGGGTGGCCACGTCGAGGCGGCAACCCTCCCGGTCCCCCACCTGGTTGAGCGGGTAAAGCACCTTGGCGGCGAACTTGCCGGCCTCCTCGAGGACGGCATTGATGGTGTCTACGTCGACCTCGGCATACGCCGGCATGGCTTTCAGTTCGTTGCCGGCGTCGAGCAGTTCGTGCAGGACGAAGTGCATGTCGCGCAGGGGCGCGGTGTATGTGCCCATGGATCTCCTCCGGTACGTGGTGGAGGCCGCTCGCTCGGATGCGAACAACCGTTTCAAACAAACGTTTTAATTCTACTCCACAACCCGCCGGCGGTGTAGTCGGTGGACTCTAATCCGCAGCAGGGCGACGAGTGCTGCCGGCCCATGGCGGGCTCCCGCCCTCGCGGCCGGGACCGACCCCACGGCAACGGCGGCGCCTTTCCCGGGACTGTCGGCGGAGCACGGGCCGGATGCGGAGGCGGTGCGCCGGGAAGTCGGTTGGCCGCCATCTTCCTGCCACATTTCCTCGCTGCCCTGCCCCCTTTCCTCCCGCCGGCGGCCCGGTCCGGCCGCTGGAATGGCGACACGGGCAGAACCAGCCCGCGACCGCAGAGGAGAACGCCATGAACGCCACCCACCGCCCCGCCCGCCCACGCCTGGCCATCATCGACCTGATCGCCTTCGTCGTCCTCGCCCTGGGCATCGGCCTCACCGCCGGCATCGTCCTCGGCGGCGCCGTGCTGCTGGCCTCGGGGGGCGAGAGCCCGGCCGTCGAACAGGCGGCCGCCATGCGCGTCGATACCCGCTTCGTGCGTTGAGGAGCCCGCGATGCCCGCGACAGACGACTATGGCTTCGAACTCGGCGTGGAATGCGCCTGGCCCGCGGGCTGGGATCCGGGCCGCAAGCGGCCGGCCGAACAGCCGCCGGCCGAGGCGGCGAGCGAACCGGCCGGCCTGCTCCGGCAGCTCCTCGAACGCCTCGCGGACGGCGGACGGCTGACGATCCCGGCCCTGCCTCCGGCCGCCGGCCCCGGCCTTATGAAGACGGGTTAACATCCCCCGGCCGGGATTCCGGCGAAGGCCTCGAACAACGACAAGCGACACCCAGGGAGTCCATGATGGACAGGCTGCACGACATCGTCCGCCGCGCCGCTGCCGCGGTTGCGGGCCTCTTCCACCTGCTGCTGATCCCCGTCCGGAGCCTCGCCGGCCTGCTGCTCGGGCAGATGAACTGGCAGCCGCCCGGCTGGGCCACCTGGCTGGGCGCCCGGCTCGCCCCAGTCCGTCGCTGGGCCTCGGCCCGGGCCGCCTGGGTCCTGTTCGCGGCGCTGCTGGCCGGCGGCGGCCTCTGGGGTGCCCAGCACCTGAAGGAGACCGGACGCGCCGCCTGGCTCGACCCCGGTTTCTGGAAGCGCGAACTCCTCGGCGAGGGCGTGCAGGCCGACAAACCCGTCATCAGCCCGACCGGCTTCCAGGTGACCGACCCGGATCGCACGCCCATCGAGGCGGACGGACGGCCGCGTCCCGCCGTCATCAGCTTCAACGCCGCCGCCGCCCCCCTGGCCCGGGTCGGCAAGGAAGCGATCGACATCAGCATGTCGCCGGAACTGCCCGGCCGCTGGGTCTGGGCCTCGGCCAACCGCCTGGAGTTCACGCCCACCGAGGACTGGCCGATCGGCGTGGAATACGTCGTCACCCTTGGCCCGAAGGCCCTGGCGCCCCACGTCAGCAGCGCCGGCACGGCCAAGTTCACCTCGCCCCGCTTCGAGATGACCTGGCGCAACCCCAGCTTCTACCAGGACCCGGTCCAGCCCAGCCTGCGCAAGGCGGTTTTCGAAGTCGACTTTTCCCACCCCGTGAATCCCGAGACCTTCGAGAGGCGCCTGAAACTGGCCGCCGAGGGCGACTCGCCGGGGGCCCTCGGCCGCAGCGGCGACGGGCAGAAATTCACCGTCACCTACGACCGCTGGAAGCTCACGGCGACCGTCCATTCCGAGCCCCTGCCCATTCCGGCCCAGACCGCCAGTCTCGCCCTGACCATCGCCCCGGGCGTCGCCGCCCAGCGCGGCGGCAAGCCCACCCAGCGCGAGGAAAGGCGGGCCCTGGCCATCCCCGGGCTCTACAGCCTGGACATCGCCGAGCTCAAGCAGACCATCGTCACCGGCGAGGGCGGCGATCCGGAGAACCTGCTCCAGGTCACCGCCGGCATGGCCGTCCACGAAAAGGAGATGGGCCGTGCCGTGGGCGCCTGGCTGCTGCCCGCCGCCCGGGGCGGCGAGGGGTCGGCGGAGCAGCCCTATGCCTGGAGCGACCCCGCCGAGGTCGATGACAACGTCCTCAAGCAGTCCAGGCGGGTGCCGCTGGCCGCCGTGCCGGCCGAGCGCGAGGTGGCGGAAACCCATGCCTTCAAGTTCGCCGCCGATGCCGGGCGCTACCTGCTGATCCGGGTCCAGAAGGGGCTCAAGTCGGCGGGCGGCTACCAGCTGGGCGTCAATCGGGACGAGATCGTCCGCATCAAGCGCTTCGCCCCCGAGCTGGCCATCATGAGCAAGGGCTCCCTGCTCGCCCTCTCCGGGGAGAAGAAGCTGCCCCTGCTGGTCCGCGACCTGCCCGGGGTCAGGGTGGAGATCGGCCGCCTGCTGCCGCAGCAGCTCCAGCACCTGGTCACCCAGTCCCAGGGCGACATGACGAAGCCGGAGTTCTACGCCGGCATCACCCCGGACAACCTGACCGAGCGCTTCGAGAAGAAGCTCGCCACCGCCGGCCGGCCGGGCAAGACCCGCTACGAGACCGTCGACTTCTCCGAATACCTGCGCGCCGACGCCACCGACCGCCGCGGCGTCTTCCTGCTCACCGTCCAGGGCTACGACCCGAAGGCCAACCAGCCGGAGGCCGGCGAATACGCGCCGGACCGCCCGCGCTATGGGGAGGGAGAGGGAGAAGTCTACGAGGGCGAGGAACCGGATCCCTCGGAGAACGTCGATCCGGCCTCCCTGCGCGACCGCCGCCTGGTCATCGTGACCGACCTGGCCATCGTCGCCAAGCAGGCGGTGGACGGCGCCCGGGACGTCTTCGTGCAGTCCATCGCCGCCGGCCTGCCGGTGGCCGGCGCCACCGTCGAGGTGTGGGGCCGCAACGGCGGCATCCTGGCCAGCCAGGCCACCGATGCCAACGGCCGGGCCCGCCTGCCCAGCCTGAACGGCTTCAACCGCGAGAAGGCCCCCGTCGTCCTGGTGGTCAGGAAGGCCGGCGACCTCGCCTTCCTGCCGCTGAACCGGCCGGACCGCAACCTGGACCTGTCGCGCTTCGACGTGGGCGGCCTGCGCTCCGCCGGCCTGCCCAACCAGACCCAGGCCTACCTGTTCTCCGACCGCGGCATCTACCGCCCGGGCGACGCCATGAACATCGGCATCGTGGTCAAGGCCACGGACTGGACGAAGAAGCTGGCCGACCTGCCCGTCGAGGTGGAGGTCATCGACGCCCGCGGCCTGGTGGTCCGCCGCGACAAGCTGAAGCTGGGCGCCGGCGGCATGGCGGAATTCACCCATGCCACCCAGGAAACCTCCCCGACCGGCAACTACACCATCAACCTGAACCTGGCCCGCGACAGCGGCTCCGCCGCCCCCGGCGCCCAGGAGACGCCGCCCCTGCGGCTGGGCTCGGTCACCGTCAAGGTCCAGGAGTTCCTGCCCGACCGGATGAAGGTGAACGCCCAACTGTCCCGGGAAGTCGTCGAGGGATGGGTGTCGCCGCGCGACCTGAAGGCGAAGGTGAACGTGCAGAACCTCTTCGGCACGCCGGCGCCGGCGCGCCGGGTGGAAGCCCAGCTCACCCTGTCCCCCGGCTATCCCGCCTTCCGCAGCCATCCCGACTACGCCTTCCACGATCCGGCCCGGGCCAAGGAAAGCTTCCGCGAGGACCTGGAGCGGGCCCAGACGGACGACCAGGGCAATGCCGAACTGTCCCTGGGCCTGCAGCGCTATGCCCAGGCCACCTACCGCCTGCACCTGCTGGCCAGGGCCTTCGAGCCGGAGGGCGGCCGCAGCGTCGCCGCCGAGACCGCCGCCCTGGTCTCCGACCGGCCCTTCCTGGTGGGCTACAAGCCCGACGGCGACCTGGGCTACATGGCCCGCAATGCCGTCCGCCACGTCTCCCTGATCGCCATCGACCCGACGGCGAAGAAGACCGCCGCCGCCAGCCTGCGCCTGCTGCGGGTCGAGCAGAAGGTGCTCTCGGTGCTCGTCCGCCAGCCCAACGGGCTCTACAAGTACGAGTCGCGCAACCGCGAGACGGTGCTCAAGGAGGATCCCTTCGGCATTCCCGCGACGGGCGCCTCGCTGACCCTGGCCACCCAGTCGCCGGGCAACTTCGCCTACGTGCTGCGCGATGCCGAGGGGCTGGAACTGGCCCGGGTCGCCTACAGCGTCGCCGGCACCGGCAACGTCTCGCGCAGCCTGGACCGCAACGCCGAACTGCAGATGACCCTGAACCGGAAGGACTACAACCCCGGCGAGGACATCGAGATCAGCATCCGGGCCCCCTACGCCGGCGCCGGCCTCATCACCATCGAGCGCGACAAGGTCTATGCCCACAAGTGGTTCCGCGCCTCGGCCAGCGCCTCGGTGCAGAAGATCACCCTGCCGAAGGATTTCGAGGGCAACGGATACGTCTCGGTCCAGTTCGCCCGCGACCTGGCCTCCGACGAGATCTTCATGAGCCCCCTCAGCCACGGGGTGGCCCCCTTCGCCACCAGCCTGGCCCGCCGCACCAATCCCATCGTCCTCAGCGCGCCCGAACTGGTGAAGCCGGGCCAGACGGTGAAGATGCGCCTGGAAGCGAAGGCGCCGACCCGGGCCGTGGTCTTCGCGGTGGACGAGGGCATCCTGCAGGTCGCCCGCTACCAGGCGCCGGACCCGCTGAAGTTCTTCTTCCAGAAACGGGCCCTGGAGGTGAACACCCAGCAGACCCTGGACCTGATCCTGCCCGAGTTCCGCAAGCTCATGAGCGCCGCCGCCCCGGGCGGCGACGCCGAGGGCGCCCTGGGCAAGAACCTCAATCCCTTCAAGCGCAAGCGCGACAAGCCGGTGGTGTATTGGTCCGGCATCGTGGACGTGGCCGGCAGCCGGGAGTTCAGCTATGCCGTGCCGGAGAGCTTCAACGGCAGCCTGCGGGTCATGGCGGTGGCGGTGAGCGACGACATGGCGGCCGCGGCGACGGCGAAGACCACCGTCCGCGGCGACCTGGTGCTGCTGCCCAACGTGCCCGTCGCCATCACCCCGGGCGACGAGGTGGAAGTGGGCATCGGCGTCGCCAACAATGCCGCCGGCTCGGGCAAGGAGGCGCCGGTGACCCTGGCGCTCTCCGTCTCGCCCGGCCTGGCGGTGGTCGGCGAGGCGCGACAGGTGCTGAAGATCAGCGAGCGTTCGGAAGGCACCGCGCGCTTCCGCATCCGCGCCAAGGCAGGCGCCGAGGCCCAGCTCGGCTCGGCCAGCGTCGTCTTCACCGCCCAGGCCGGCAAGGAAGCCACGGCGCGGCTGTCCACGGACGTCAGCGTGCGCCCGGCTTCGGCCTACGTGACCCTGGTGCAGACCGGCCTCTTCCGCGGCAGCGGCGAGATTTCCGCCCAGGGGAACATGTATCCCAACTTCCAGCGCAGCGAGGCCGCCGTCTCGGCCTCGCCCTGGTCCTTTACGGCCGGGCTGATCCAGTACCTGGACGTCTATCCCCACGGCTGCACGGAGCAGATCACCAGCCAGACCCTGCCCGCCGTCGTCCTGTCCACCCAGGCCGGCCTGGCCGAGGAGCTGCTGAAGCCGGCGCGCCGGGCCACGGGCGCCGAGCAGGCGGTGAACGCGACGGTGCCGGACGCCCGCAAGACCCTGGAGCGCTACCTGGTCCAGGTGCGCGCCCGCCAGGGCGCCGACGGCGGCATCGCCATGTGGCCGGGCGGTCCCTCGGACCTCTTCGGCACCACCTATGTCGTGCAGCTGCTGGTGGAAGCCCGGGAGCGCAAAATGGCCGTGCCCAACGACCTGCTCCAGCGGGCCAACCTCTACCTGCAGGGACGGCTGGCCCAGGCCTCGCGCAACGACTACGACTGGCGCGTCCAGGCCCAGGCGGCCTGGCTGCTCACCCGCCAGGGCATCGCCACCACAGCGGCCCTGACCAACCTGCGGGAAGCCCAGCGCCAGGCCGTCCTCGCCGCCCGCTCGGACGCCGAGAAGGACCGCTGGCGCCGCGACCTGGGCGCCGCCTACCTGGCTGCCGCCTACCAGATCCAGAAGCAGGACGCGGTCGCCGAGGAACTGCTGGAGCCGGTCTTCGCCCACACGGTGTCGAGCGACGACTACCTTCGCAACTGGTACTGGAACTACTACTACGATCCGCTGGTGCGCAATGCGGCCGTGGTCTACATCGTCGCCAGGCACTTCCCGAAGAAGGTGAAGCTGTTGCCCGAGGACTATTGGCAGCGCCTGGCCCGGGCCGTCCGCGAAGGCTGGTTCCAGAGCCTCTCCGCCTCCCAGGTGGTCCTCGCCGTCGATGCCTACGCCAATGCCGCGGCCCAGTCGGCGGCCGGGAAGATAGGCGTCGCGGCCATCGACGCCAAGGGTGCCCAGCAGGCCCTCGACCTGCCGCGCCAGCTGATGCTGGCCAAGGTGGCCGTGCCGGCCGGGACGGCGAAGCTGAAGCTCGCCAACCAGGGCGACCTGCCGCTCTTCTACTCCTGGGCCGAGTCCGGCTTCGAGCGCGGCGTCCCCGCCGCAGCGGCCGGCCAGGGGATGGAGATCGTCCGCGAGTTCCTCGACGCCAGGGGCAACCCGGTCGGCGAGGCGCAGATCGGCGACGAGCTGACCGTGCGCCTGCGGGTGCGCGCCACGGAGCGGCAGAGCATCGCCCAGGTGGCCATCGCCGACGTGCTGCCCGGCGGCCTGGAACCGGTGCTCACCGCCCCGTCGGACGCCGACGCGCCCGACGAGCCCCTGTGGCGGCGACGCCTGGGCGGCAAGGCCACCTGGCGCATCGACTACGCCGACATCCGCGAGGACCGGGTGGTCTTCTACGGCAACGTGGGCCGCGACATGACGGAGGTGACTTACAAGGTGCGCGCCACCAACGCCGGCGACTTCGTGGTTCCCGGCGCCTATGGCGAGGCCATGTACGAGCGCCGCGTCTTCGCCCGTTCGGCTGGCGGCAGCCTGAAGATCAAGGCGCTGGGGAAGTGATCCGGCAGCCGGCGGCCAGGCCATGAAGATCGCCGTCCCCTGGCGCCGCCGGCTGCTCCTGGCGGCCTGCCTTGCCGCGGCGCTGGCCACGCCGCGCCTGCTGCCCAAGGCGCCCCTGTCGGCGGCGGCGCCGTCCTCCCGCAGCGTCACGGCGGCCAAGGGCGAACTGCTGCGCCTGACCCTGGCCGGCGACGGCCAATACCGGCTGTGGACGCCCCTGGCGCGGATCGCCCCGGCCATGCAGGAGGCGGCCCTGCTCTACGAGGACCGCTGGTTCCGCTGGCACCCTGGCGTCAATCCCTGGGCCCTGGTCCGCGCCGCCTTCTCCACGGCGGCCGGCGGACGCCGCTACGGCGGTTCCACCATCACCATGCAGCTGGCCCGGCGCCTCTACGGCATCGACAGCCGCAGCGTGACGGGCAAGCTGCATCAGGCGGCGGCGGCCCTGTGGCTGGAACTGCGCCATGGCAAGGCGGAGATCCTGGAGGCCTACCTGAACCTCGCCCCCTACGGCGGCAACGTGGAAGGCGTCGGGGCGGCGAGCCTGGTCTATTTCCACAAGCCGGCCGCCGGGCTCGACGTGCCCGAGGCGATCAACCTGGCGGTCATCCCCCAGAACCCGAGGAAGCGCCTCCCGGAACTGGCCCCTTCCGGCCCGCCGGGGGCCAGGCGCGGCGGCGACCTGGCCGAAGCCCGGGCCCGGCTGGCCGCCCTCTGGCAGGCCCGCCATCCGGAGGACGCCCGCTTCACTGCCGAGCCCGCCCTGCGCCTGGCCTTCCACGCCCGCGCCGAACTGCCCTTCCGGGCGCCCCACCTGGCCGACAGCCTGCTGCGCGAGGCCGGCGAGCGTGAATTGCGCAGCACCCTGGACCTGGCCATGCAGTCCGTCGTCGAGCGCGTCCTGGGCGAATACGTGAAGCAGCGCAAGGACGTGGGCATCGTCAACGCGGCGGCCCTCCTGGTCGATGCCCGGGACATGGAGGTGCGCGCCCTGGTGGGTTCCGCCGACTGGCGCGACGAGTCCATCGCCGGCCAGGTGAACGGCACCCGGGGCCGGCGCTCGCCGGGCTCCACCCTGAAGCCCTTCATCTACGCCCTGGCCCTGGACCAGGGCCTCATCCATTCGGCCAGCATCCTGCGCGACGCGCCGAGCAGCTTCGGCGGCTTCTCGCCGGAGAACTTCGACGGCCGCTTCGCCGGCCCGGTGGCGGCCCAGGAAGCGCTGATCCGCAGCCGCAACGTGCCCGCCGTGGGCCTGGCGGCGCGACTCTCGCGGCCCGGCCTGTACGATTTCCTGCGCCTGGCCGGCGTCGCGCGCATGGCCCCGGAAAGCCACTACGGGCTGGCCCTGGCCCTGGGCGGCAACGAGGTCACCATGGAGGAACTGGCCCGCCTCTACGCCCTGCTCGCCAACGAGGGGCGGCTGCGGGAACTGCGCTACCTGGCATCCCCGGCGGCGACCCCCGTGGTGCGGGCGGGCCCGGAAGCGGCGCCCCGCCTGCTCTCCGCGGAAGCGGCCTTCATCGTCCGCGACATGCTGAAAAAGACGCCGCGGCCGGACAGCTTCGCCCCGGCCCGCCCGGCCATCGCCTGGAAGACCGGCACCTCCTGGGGTTTCCGCGACGCCTGGACGGCGGGCATCTTCGGCCGCCACGTACTGGTGGTCTGGGTGGGCAACTTCGACGGCGCCGGCAATCCGGCCTTCGTCGGCATCGAGGCGGCGGCACCCCTCTTCCTGCGCATCGTGGACGCCCTGCGGGCCGAGAAACTGGACCCCGGCGAGATGGCCACGACCCAGCCCCCCGACCTGCGCCGGGTCGAGGTCTGCGCCGCCAGCGGCGAGCTGCCCAATGCCGAATGCCCGGTGCGGACCCAGGCCTGGTTCATCGCCGGCAAGTCGCCGGCGCGGCAGAGCACCCTGCACCGCAGCGTCCTGGTGGACACGCGGACCGGGCGCCGGGCCTGCCGGCCCGGCCCGCACACCCGCGAGGAGGTGTTCGAGTACTGGGGCACCGACATGCGCGCCCTGTTCCGCCAGGCCGGCCTGCCCTTGCGCCCGCCGCCGGCCGGCGACTGCGGCGAGGGCGCGGGGTTCCCCGATGCCGATGAATTGGACGGGCCGCCGCGCATCGTCGCCCCGCTGCGCGGCGTCACCCACCTGCGCCGGGTGGGCCGTGCCGAGCCCCTGCTGCTGAAAGCCGAATCGGCCGGCCGGGCCGGCGCCCTGCACTGGTTCGCCGACGACGCCCTGATCGGCCGCGCCCGGCCCGGCGAGGCCCTGACCTGGAACCCGCCCCAGGCCGGCCGGTACCTGCTGCGCGTGGTCGATGCCGGCGGCCAGGCCGACAGCCGGGAGGTGGTGGTGGAACTGGCGCCCTGAGGGCTGACCGCGTTTGTTGAATCAGCGCCCGCCGCGGGCCAGCCAGCGCAGCAGGGTCGCGTAGAGGGTGTCGGGATCCACCGGCTTGGCGATGAAGTCGTCCATGCCGGCGGCGGTGCAGCGGGCCCGGTCCTCGGCGAAGGCATTGGCGGTCATGGCCAGGATGGGCAGGCCCGCGAGTCCCGGCAGGGCACGGATCCGCCGGGTCGCCTCGAGGCCGTCCATCTCCGGCATCTGCACGTCCATAAGAACAATGGCATACCCCCTGGCGGCGGCCATGCGGACGGCGTCGGCACCGTTCCCGGCCAGGTCCACGACGAGCCCGGCGCCTTGCAGCAATTCGGTCGCCACTTCCTGGTTGATCGGATCGTCCTCGGCCAGCAGGACGCGGGCACCCGCATGCTGGCGGGCGATGGTGCCCTCCGCGGCGTGCAGCGGCGAAATGGGGGGCGGGTCGGCGGCTTCCGGCGGGCCCTTGAGGAGCCTGACGGTGAACCAGAAGGTGCTGCCGACGCCCGGCGCGCTCTCGGCACCGGCGTCGCCGCCCATCAGCCGCGCCAGCCGCCGGGTGATGGCCAGGCCGAGGCCGGTGCCGCCGAACCTGCGGTTGGTCGAGGAATCGGCCTGCTCGAAGGCCGAGAACAGCTTGGGCAGGACATCGGCGGGAACCCCGATGCCGGTGTCGATGACTTCCAGGCGCACCAGCGCCCCGCTGTCGTCCTCCTCCTCCACCCGCGCGGCGAGGGTCACGCTGCCCCGCTCCGTGAATTTGATCGCGTTGGTGGCCAGGTTCAGCAGGGCCTGGGTGATGCGGGTGGGATCTCCGACCAGGTTGGCCGGCAGGGGCGGCATCCGCTTCAGGAGCCGGACGTCCTTCTTCGCCGCCCGTTCGGCCAGCATGGAGACCACGTGGTCCACCAGGCTCGACAGGCGCACCGGGATGCGTTCCACGACGAGTTTGCCGGCTTCGATCTTGGAGAGGTCGAGGATGTCGCCGATGATGTTCAGCAGGTGCTGGCCGGCTTCGCCGATCTTGTCCAGCCGTACCGCCTGCTCCGCCGTGGCTCCCTCCCGCTTCATCAGGTGCACCATGCCCGTGATGGCATTGAGGGGCGTGCGGATCTCGTGGCTCATGTTGGCCAGGAATCCGGTCTTCGCCGCATTCGCCGCCTCGGCATGCTCCTTGGAAGCGGCGAGTTCCGCGGTCCGGTTCCGCACCTGTTCCTCCAGCCGGGCCTGATGCTCGAGCAGGGAACGCCGGGCCTGGCGCCGGTCCACGAGGGCACGGCGGAAAGCCAGGACGGCCATGGCCACCTCGCGCAACTCGCCATGGCCGCGCCGCTGCATGGCCTCCATGGCCGGCAGGTCCGGCGGATCCTCCGACTCCCTCGCCAGGCGGCCGAGGGAGTCGGCGACGGCGGAGAGCCGGGCCGCCAGTCCCCGGGCCGCCAGCAGGGCCAGGACCAGCATGGCGGCCAGGCCCGCCAGCCCGACGGCGACGACGTTCCGGAAGGCGCGGCCGAACCCCTCCACGTGGGCCGTGCTGGCGTTGCGGGTGCGCTCGGCGAGCATGGCCGCGATGGCGTAGGCATGGCGCGAGAAGTCTATGTAGGACTTGCGGGCTTCGGCGATGTAGCGTCCGGCCACCGGCGGATCCAGGGCGGCCAGGTCGGTGGCCGTGATCGTGTAGTTCCGGTAGTCGGTGAAGTGGGACCGGAGGCCGTCGATGTCGGCCCGCGCGGCGCCCTGGGCCTCCGCCGCCGCCGACAGGGCAACGACCCGGGGAGCGATCTTCGCGAGGTCGTTCACCACCCGGCTGTGGATGCGATAACCGCCGGCCTCGTCCAGGGCGCCGGCGGAAGCGCGGGTCAGCATGTCCTCCACCAGGGACTGGATGCCGCCCAGGTCGGCGGTGAGCCGCGTGCCCTCGACGACCACGTCGAGTTCGGCCCCTTGCACCCGCCCCATCTCCACGTGCTCGCCATAGAGGCTGTCGAGGGACCAGATGTTGAACAGCACCGCGACGGATCCGGCCAATACCGCCGGCAGGAGCAGGACGAGCAGCAGGCTGCGGCCGGGCCTCATGGCGGCGTCTGGCTGAGCAGCTCCGGCCAGGCCTGGGGCAGGATGCTGGACACGTATTCGAAGCGCCCGCCCGGCAAGGGCCGCAGGATCACCAGCGTGCCCTCCGGCTTGGGGAAGTACCCCATCACGTCCATCAGGTTGGGGGCATGGGCCAGGATCAGCCGGTTGGCGCCCGGGGCCACCGGCCGGACGATCAGCTCCCTCGTCCTGGCGACGACGGGCGCCTTCTCGGCATCGGTCATGTTGCCCGAATACATGAGCCGGGGCTCGATCGCGAAACGGTCGCCGAAGGCCGCTTCGGCCGACTCCCGGGCCCGGCAGAGGGGACTGACGAGGATGTCGCCGATGGGAATGCCGGCCCTGCGGACATACTCTCCGACGCGCGCCATCAGCTTGCGCCCCTCGCCGGTCAGGGGCCGCTGGGTCGAGCAGTCGTCCAGGTCCACCTGCGGCGACCGGTCCGGACGGCTCGTATCCGTGGTGCCGTGGCGCAGGTAGAGCACGTAGCCCCCGCCGCGAACGGCCTGGAGATCGGCCCGGGTGGCCACCCGGACCACGAATTCCGGCGGCTCGGCGGCCAGGGCGCCCCGTTCCCCCGTCAAGGCAGCGAGCACCATTGCCGGGAACACCACCATCGCCGCCGATACGCGCACACCGCGCTGGAGCCACGTTCGCATCGAATCCCCTCGCATCGGACATCCACCACGCCCCGGGGCAACCAACGGCAGGCCCTCCCGGCAGGAAACCATTTCATCAGCATGGATTGTATG
The DNA here is from genome assembly GCA_052035955.1 of Pseudomonadota bacterium. Taxonomy (GTDB): domain Bacteria; phylum Pseudomonadota; class Gammaproteobacteria; order Burkholderiales; family Rhodocyclaceae; genus JAEUNJ01. Next base: position 2,689 of record JBPOHD010000101.1, on the reverse strand, counting down.
CCCGCCGCGTCATACTTGACGCGCAGCGCGGCCGGGGAAACGCCCGACACCCGGCGACGGGACGAATAGAATCGCCCGCATCTGCATCGAATCGGGAAACGTCATGGGTGTGCTCTCCGGAATCCGCATCATCGAAATCGCCGGCATCGGGCCGGCCCCCTTCTGCGGCATGCTGCTGGCCGACATGGGCGCCGAGGTCGTCCTCGTCGAGCGCAGCGCCGCCAGGCCCGGCGACCCGCTGGAACTGGGATCCCGGGCGATCTTCAACCGGGGCAAGCGCTCGGTCGCCCTGGACCTCAAGGATTCCGGCGCGGTGGAGGCGGTGCTGAAGCTCGTCGAGGGCGCGGACGCCCTGATCGAGGGCATGCGCCCCGGGGTGATGGAACGCCTGGGACTGGCACCGCAGGTCTGCCTGGAGCGCAATCCGCGCCTCGTCTTCGGCCGCATGACGGGCTGGGGCCAGTCCGGCCCCCTGGCCGAGGCGGCCGGCCACGACATCAACTACGTGGCCCTCTCGGGCGCCCTCTGGTATGCGGGCAACCCCGGCGAGGCCCCCTTCGCGCCACCGACCCTGGTCGGCGACCTGGGCGGCGGTGCCCTCTACCTGGCCATGGGGGTCCTGGCCGGCATCCTCGGCGCCCGGGCGTCCGGACGGGGCCAGGTGGTGGACGCCGCCATCGTCGATGGCAGCGCCAACCTGATGAACCTGCTGCTGGCCATCCACGCCGCCGGACAGATGCCCTTCGAACGGGGGCGCGGCCTCCTCGACGGGCCCCACTGGTACGCCACCTACCGATGCGCCGACGGCGCCTTCGTCAGCGTCGGCGCCCTGGAGCCCCAGTTCAGCCGACTCCTGTTCGAGAAGCTGGGCCTGGCCGGCGATCCCGATTTCGCCCGACCCTACGACCCGCGCACCTGGGGCCGTTGCCGGGAACGGCTGGCCGCCCTGTTCGCAACGCAGCCCCGGGACCACTGGAAGGGCCTGCTCGAAGGTTCGGATACCTGCTTCGCCCCGGTGCTGACGCCGGCCGAGGCGGCCGCCCACCCCCACCTGCAGGCGCGCGGCGTCTATGCCGAACGGGAGGGTGTGCTGCAGGCGGCGCCGGCGCCCCGCTTTTCGGGGACCCCGGCCGGCGAGCCCGGCGCCGTGCCCAAGCGCGGCGAACACGGCCGCGAACTGCTGCGCGCGGCCGGGGTCGCCGAGGGGGAGATCGCCCGGCTGCTGTCCGCCTGAGCCGTCCGGGGCGCCCAGGGCAGCGGCGGATTCGCCCGGCAGGCCGGGCCAGGGAAGGCTAGGGCAGCGGCCTGGCGGACCCCAGGTAGTTGAAGCTGGCGAAACGGAGGCCGGAGAGATAGCCGACGTCCAGGGAGCGGGTGGAAAAGCCCCCCTGCCGCAACAGGCCGGGCACGTCCCGGTCCAGGTGGCAGCCGCCCCCCAGCCGCCGCCAGGCCGGGTTGATGCGCGCCTGCCAGCGGCGGACGGCCGCATCCGGCGCCGCCCCATGCTCGCAGAAGAGCAGGGTGCCGCCCGGCTTCAGGACGCGGCGAATCTCGGCCAGGGCGGCCAGGGGTTCGGCGACCGAGCACAGGGAATAGGTGACGACGACGGTGTCGGCGCTGGCCCGCTCCAGGGGAATCGCCTCGGCGGGGGCACCGAGGAACTCGACCGGGAAGGCGAGCCCGGCGGCCCGCGGCCGCGCCAGGCGGTGCATGGCGTCGGAAGGATCAAGGGCCCACAGGTGTCCCACCCGCTCCGGCCGGTACTGGCCGAAATTCAGCCCGGAACCGGAACCGATCTCCAGCACCCGTCCCTCCGCCCCGGGCACCAGCCGTGCGCGCTGGCGCATGTGGCTCTCCATGCCGCAGACGGCATGGATGATGCGCGGCAGGACGAAACGCGAGTAGAGGCCCATGGCAGGATCGATTATGGCCGGCCGGCACGGATTGGCAAAATCCCGCGCCCGGTGCCGGCCATGCGGATGCCGGAGCGCCGACGGGCATAATGGCGGGCTTCGCGCCGCCCCGCCCGCATCCCGCCTACCCATACAGACGCCATGGAACTCCTCCTCAGCCCCGAAGCCTGGATCGCCTTCCTCACCCTCACCGCCCTGGAACTGGTGCTGGGCATCGACAACATCATCTTCATCTCCATTCTCGTGGACAAGCTGCCGAAGGCCAGGCAGGAAGTCGCGCGGCGCCTGGGCCTCTTCCTGGCCATGTTCATGCGCATCGCCCTCCTTCTACTGCTTTCCTGGATCGTCGGCCTGACCGAGCCGGTGGTGACGGTCCTGGGACGGCCCATCTCGGGCCGCGACCTGATCCTCATCGCCGGCGGCCTCTTCCTGATCTGGAAGAGCACGGGCGAGGTGCACCAGCTGCTGGAGGGCGAGGAAGGGGAGGAATCGCGCAAGGTGGCGGCAAGTTTCGCCGGCGTCATCGTCCAGATCATGATCATCGACCTGGTGTTCTCCCTGGACTCCATCATCACCGCCGTCGGCATGGTCAGCGAAGTGGCGGTGATGATCGCCGCGGTGATCGCGTCCGTGGGGCTGATGATGCTGTTCGCCGCCTCCATCGGCCGCTTCGTCTCGGACCACCCGACCATCAAGATGCTGGCCCTCTCCTTCCTGGTCGTGGTCGGCGTCGTGCTGATCGCCGACGGCTTCGGCCACCACGTGCCCAAGGGCTA
>JBPOHD010000124.1:0-13910 GCA_052035955.1 Pseudomonadota bacterium | reverse complement strand
CAAAGGACGGCGAGCGAGAGGGCTTTGCGGGCGTTTCCCGCTCCCCGGGGGGGCATGCTGTCCAGGGAATGCCTTTGTCGTTCCTTGGTGCCCCTTGGTGCCCTTGGTGTCTTGGTGGTTTGCCTTTCCGGACGGCGGGCGGCGGGCGCCGAACCACCCCCATCGCGCCGCAAGCGGCGCTAAAGGGCCGTGTCGTCCGGGTTTCGCGTGCCGACGTTCCAACGGCCCCATCGCGCCGCATGCGGCGCTCCTACAGGGCCGCGCCGTTCGGTATTTGTAGGAGCGGCGTTTACGCCGCGATGCCTTTCCTGGCCGCCCCGATGGCATCGGGCCGCGGAAAGTCGACAACCCCACCGCCAAGACGCAAAGGCGCAAAGGGACGCAAAGGACGGCGAGCGAGAGGGCTTTGCGGGCGTTTCCCGCTCGGCGGGGGCATGCTGTCCAGGGAATGCCTTTGTCGTGCCTTGGTGCCCCTTGGTGCCCTTGGTGTCTTGGTGGTTTGCCTTTGCGGACGGCGGGCGGCGGGCAACCCCATCGCGCCGCATGCGGCGCTCCTACAGGGCCGTGTCGTCCGGGTTTCGCGTGCCGACTTTCCAACGGCCGCCATCGCGCCGCATGCGGCGCTCCTACAGGGCCGTGCCGTTCGGTATTTGTAGGAGCGGCGGTCACGCCGCGATGCCTTTCCTGGCCGCGACGATGGCATCGGGCGGCGGAGGATGGCCGCGGCCCTACCCCGGCTCGAAATCCTCGACCCGCAAATGCTGCGCAGGCAGATCCGCGTAACGCACGTCGAGCCGCCGGCGCAGCGCCATCATCTCGTCCCAGGCCTCCAGGCAGGCGATGACGACGGCGGGGTCGAACTGGCTGCCGGCGTTGTCGACGATGTAGTCGCGCATCGCGTCCTCCGACAGGGCGGGACGGTAGCAGCGATCCATGCCCAGGGCATCGAGGACGTCGGCGACGGCGACGATGCGGGCGGCCTGGGGAATGGCGGTGCCGGCCAGGCCGTCGGGATAGCCGGCGCCGTCCCAGCGCTCGTGGTGATAGAGGGCGATGTCGGCGGCCATGCGGAACAGGGGGGCCCTGGATTCGCCGATCAGGCGGGCGCCGATCGCGGGGTGGCGGCGCATCTCCACCCATTCGTCGGGACCCAGGGGGCCGGCTTTCTTGAGGATGAGGTCGGGGATGCCGATCTTGCCGATGTCGTGCATGGGGGCGGCCCGGCGCAACTGGTCGCAGGTGCTCCGGTCCAGCCCCAGGCGCTCGCCGAGGAGGGCGGACAGGTGGCCGATGCGGATCATGTGGGCGCCGGTGTCGCCGTCCTTGAATTCGGCGGCCTGGGCCAGGCGGACCAGGGACTCGTGCTGGGCCCGGCCGAGTTCATCGACGGCCTGCCGGTAGTGGCCGACGAGGGACTGGAGGTCCTCCATGGTGCGGTACATCTGCTGGTAGGCGGCGTGGTTCTCGCGCCGCAGTTCGGCCAGGTTCAGGGGTTGCGCGATATCGGGGGGCGCCGGGGGGGCGTCGGGCATTTCGATGACGAAGTCGGGGTTCATGGAGTCCTCCCTTTCAGGCGGCGAGGCGCAGGGCCTCTTCCTCGGGCAGCGGCAGCCAGAGGGTGACGGTGGTGCCCATGCCCTTGACGCTTTCCACGTCCACGCTGCCGCCGTGCAGTTCCATGATCTCCTTGACCAGGCTCATGCCGAGGCCGGTGCCGGGGATGTTGCCGGAGGGATCGGCACGGAAGAAGCGTTCGAAGACGCGGGCGACCTGCTCGGGGGTCATGCCGATGCCATGGTCGCGGACGCGGATGCCGAGGGCGGTCCGCTGGCCGGGCGAAGAGGAGACGACGGAGAGCTCGATGCTGCCGCCGTCCGGCGAATACTTGTAGGCGTTGGAGAGGACGTTGTTGAGGCAGAGGGCGAATTTCTCGGCGTCGAAGTCGAGGGCGGCCAGGTCCTCGGGCAGGTTGACGAGGACCCGCCGGCTGTCGTTCTGGACCATGAGGTTGGCGACGGTGTTCTCGATCACCGTGCGCGGGCTCTGCCGCCGCGGCTTGAAGTCCTTGCCGGCGCGGGCCTCGATGCGGGCCAGGTCGAGGAGTTCGTTGATCAGGTTGATGAGGATGGAGGCCTGGCGGTTGATGGTGCCGACCAGTTCCCGGGTCTTGGTCTCGTCGTACTTGCGGCGCAGCAGCAGTTCGGAGAAGCCGAAGATGCTGGCCATGGGGGTGCGCAGTTCATGGGCGGCGGTGGAGAGGAATTCGCTCTTCAGGCGGTCCACCTCGGTTTCCCGGGTGACGTCGCGGAAATAGACGACCTTCTCGAGGCTGCCTTCGCTGCCGCGGCGGACGGAACGCTGGAGGATGCGTTTCTCGGGCTTGACCAGGGTCAGGGTGTGGCGGGGGGCGGTGCGCCGGTCGCCGTCCAGGGGCGGGATGCCCTCGCCCTCCTCCTCGCCGCGGCTGCGCACGGGGACGTAGGCCTGCGCCGGGTCGCACAGGAGCTGCATGCGGCGGTCGAATTCCTCCTCGCTGATGCCGATCAGCTCCTCGTGCGAGAAGCCGGTCATGCGCAGGAAGGCGGGGTTGACGTCGGTGAGGGTGTCGTCGGCGCCGAAGCCGACGAAGCCGTCGGGGCTGAGGGCGAAGATGGCGTCCAGGCGTTCCTTGCGGACCTGCAGGTCGTCCTCGGCCTGGACCCGCTGGGTGATGTCGTTCTGGATGCCGACGTAGTGGGTGCAGGTGCCGGATTCGTCGAAGACGGGGGCGACGGAGAGTTCGTTCCAGAACAGGCCGCCGTCCTTGCGGTAGTTGCGCAGCAGGACGGAGGTGGCGCGCCGCTCGTGGATCGCGGCGGCCAGTTCCCTGACGCCGGGTTGTTCGGCGTCGCCGCCCTGGAGGAGCTTGCAGTTGCGGCCGACGATCTCGTCGGCGCTGTAGCCGGTGATGCGCTCGAAGCCGGGATTGACGTAGATGACGGGATTGCCGGGCAGGCGCATGTCGGCGATGACGATGCCGTTGGAGGAGGACTCGATGGCCCGCTCGCGCAGTTGCAGGATGGATTCGGTGAGCTTGGCCTCGGTGACGTCGCGAACCATGAGGGTGAAGCGGGCAATGCCGTCGTCCACGGTGCGGCTGAGGGAGACGGCGATGGGGAAGTTCTCGCCGGTGGCGCGCCGGCCCTGGGCCTCGAAGCGGGCGACGGAGCTGGCGCCGACGCCCTGCTGCTCGACGATCTCGCAGAGCCGGGGGACGTCGTGGCCGTCGATGAGGCCGTCGAGGGGCTTGCCGTCGATGTCCCGGCCTTCGAGGCCGAAGATGCGCTCGGCGGCCGGGTTGGCGGTCTGCACGCGGCCGGCGGCGCTGACCGTGAGGATGCCCTCGGCGGCGGAATCGAGCACGGAACGCAACCGCGCCTCGCTGCGGCTCAGCTGGGAGTTCATGTCCCGGGCGATGGCGAAGGCCCGGTTGCGGGTGGCGGTCAGGCTCAGGACGAGGATGGCCAGGAAGGCGGTGAGGCCGAGGCCGGCGAAGAGGATGAAGCGGGACTGGTGGTCGGGCTGGGCGGCTTCGAAGGCGGGCAGGCTGGAAAAGCGGAGGAGCCAGGGCGTGCCGCCGATCTCCAGGCGGCGGGTGGCGACGAAGCGGGCGGGCGCCTCGTCGCTGACCGCGGCGCTGGCGAAGAGCTGGCGGTCGGTGTCCGCGGTCTCGCCGTCGAAGACTTCGACGGCGATGTCGTTGCCGAAGCCGGACAGGATGCCGGTCATCAGGTCGCGGGCCCGGAAGGGGCTGTACACGAAGCCGAACAGGGCGGCCCGGCGCTCTTCGGCGGTGCTGCGGGGCAGGCCGGCCCGATACACCGGGAAATAGAGCAGGAAGCCGGCCTGCACGTCGTGCTTGCCTTCCTGGACCAGGACGACGCGCCGGGTCAGGGTGGGTTCGCCGGTGTCGCGGGCCCTTTCCAGGGCGGTGCGGCGGGTGGCTTCGGTCATCATGTCGTAGCCGAAGGCCTTCAGGTTGCGGCCCCAGAAGGGTTCGAGATAGACGATGCTGTGGTATTCGTCCCGCACGCCTTCGGGGCGGACGGCGTATTCGGGGAAGCCCTCGGCGCGCACCCGGGCCACGTGGCCGGGAAGGTCGGCCGGGGCGATGCGCCGGGTAAAGCCGACGCCGAGGACGCCGGGATAGGTTTCCTCGAGCTTGAGGCCGGCCACGTAGGTGCGCCACTGGGCCCGGCTGATGTCGTTGTTGAGGCTGAACAGGGCGGTACCGCCGCGCAGGATCTGTTCGTGGCTGATCATGCGGCGCTGGATGGCCAGGTTGATCTGGTCGGCGACGCCGTCGAAGCGGGCCCGGGCGGCCTCGGCGCCGCTGATGGCGCTGATCTGCCAGGCGACGACGGTGGTCAGGATGCCGAGGAAGGCGACGACGGCGGCGACGAACCACGGCGGGATGCCGCGCAGTGTCCGCAGGTGGTTGCGAAGGTAGTGGCGGCTGGGCAGTCGGATGTGCATGGACGCTCCCTAGCGGGTGTTGCCGCCGGCCAGCTTCTCGACCGTGCTGACGAGGTTCTCGAAGCCGAAGGGCTTGACGATGTAGGCATCGGCGCCCGCCGCCCAGCCGGCTTCCAGGTCCCGGGGCTCGCCGCGGGCGGTGACGAGGATGACGCCGGTGCGGGACAGGGCGGGATCGGCCTTGATGGCGCGGCAGATGTCCAGGCCATTGACGGCGCCGGGCATCATGACGTCGAGGATGACGGTGTCGGGGTGGAGGCTGCGGACCATGTCGAGGGCGTGCTCGCCGTTGCCGACCTCGTGGATGACGTGGTCCTCGGTGGACAGGACCATGGTGATGAGGTCGCGGGCTTCGGTCTGGTCGTCTACGACGACGAGTTTGCGGGCCATGGGGTCCTCCTCAGGCGGCCTGGCGGTCGGGGGCGGCGAGGAACTGCTCGACCCGGTCCATCAGTTCGAGGGGGCTGAAGGGCTTGATCAGGTAGGCATCGGCGCCGGCGGCGATGCCGGCGTCGATGTCGGTCTTCTGGCCCCGGGCGGTGAGCATGATGATGCGGATGTCGCGCAGGGCGGGGTCGCTCTTGATCTTGGCGCAGACCTGGAGGCCGTCCATGCTGCCGGGCATCATGACGTCGAGGAGCATGACGTGGGGACGGAAGGCCTGGGCCTTGCGCCAGCCGTCGTCGCCGTTCTCGGCTTCGTGGAGTTCGTAGTCGCCGAATTCGAGGGTCATCCAGATCAGCTTGCGGATGTCGGGCTGGTCTTCGACGATGAGGATGCGGTTGCGCATGGCTTTCTCCAGGGTGTTCAAGCGCCGGTGGCGCGGGCGGCTCCGCTACGGGCGGCCCGCATGCGGTGCATGAGGGCGGCCATGTCCTGGGCGTAGCGTTTGGCCTGTGCGATGTTGAGGGCCTCGTCGTCGATGGCCGGGGCGCCGGTGGCGAGTTCCAGGCGGACTTCGACGAGGCCGTCGGTGTTTTCCTCGGGCAGTTGCAGGCGCCCGCCGTGCAGGGCGACGATGCGCTGGCAGAGGGCGAGGCCGAGGCCGGGACCGCCGGCCGGCAGCTCCAGGGGCCGGCCGGTGACGGCCTTCTTCGGCATCCGGCGCTCCTTGACGTACTGGGCGATGCGGTGGAAAGGCACGAAGACGGGCAGGCTGGCCAGGGCGGCGGGACGGAACTGCCCGTGGTTGCTGACCTTGATGATGACGTGGGTGCCCGTGCATTGGAGGCCGAGGGAGACGGCGGACTTGGCCGGCGACTGGCGCAGGGCGTTGTCGAGGATCTCGCGCATGGCGCGGCCGAGCCAGACGCGGCTGCCATAGACGGGGGGCAGTTCCCGGTCGAGGCCGTCGAGATGGACCTGAAGGTCCCGGTCGGCGATGAGCTTGCCCTCGGCGTCGAGGACGTCCCTCACCATGTCGGCCAGGGGCAGGCGTTCCCGGTCGATGAGGGTGGTGGTGCGGAAGAGCTCGGCCAGCATCTTGGTGCGCTTCAGGAGGACGGCCGCGGACTTGGCGTCCTCGTGGAGGCCGATCAGGGAGTCGGGAACCTGGCCTTCCTCGAAGCTGGCCTCCAGGCCGTTTGCGAAACGCTCGATGGGAGCGCCCACTTCGCTGTCGATGAAGTCGAACAGGTTGCGGACGGCGGTCTCGAAGGCCTCGCCCTCGCCGCCGGCATTGAGGGTGAGTGCATAGTGGCCGGGGATGGGCAGCGGCGTGAGGGTGGCGCTGCGGGTGCCGGCAACGCCGTCGGCCAGGTTGATGAGCAGGGGCGCCCGGGTACGTCCGCCGACGAGGTCGGCCAGGCCGTCGAGGACGCGCGGCTCGGGGAAGGGCGCGCCGATGGCCAGGGCGGCGAAGCGGCTGCCGGCGGCATTGGCGAACTGGACGGCGCCCTTGCCGTCGACGACGACGACGCCGTCCTTCAGGGTATTGAAGAAGGCGCGCATCTGGGGATTCACGAGGAGGCTCCCTTGCGCATCGCCCAGACGTCGTGGTAGGCCCTCACCAGGGCGATGAGGGGCGCCATCTGGAGGGGCTTGTGGAAGACGGCGACGCCGGCGGGCAGCCCGCCCCGCTCACGTATCTCGTCGGCCGTCAGGGCGGTGGTGACGATGATGTGCATGGGGTTGGCAAGGGGGGAGGAGGTCAGGGTGTCGAGCATGCGGAAGCCGTCGATGCCCGGCATCATCAGGTCGGTGACCAGGAGGTTGGGCTGGCGCTCGCCGATGCGGATCAGGCCCTCGTAACCGTTGGCGGCACTGCGGACACCGATGCCCGAGGCGACCTCGGCCAGTTTCTTCTCGAGCAGGAAGCGCTGGATGCGTTCATCCTCGACCACGAGGATGTCGAACGCGCCGAAGTCGTTCAATTCGCGGCGGCGGCTTTGCAGCATGTCCTCGACGGAGCGGCGGAGGATGCGGCGGTGGCCCCCGGGCGTCTTCCAGGCCCGCAGTCGGCCGTCTTCCACCCACAACTGGGCAGTGCGGACGCTGATGCCCAGCATCTCGGCGGCTTCGCGGGTGGAGCAGGTGTCGGCGTTTTCCAGGGTCTGGGTCATGGCGTTTCCTTTTTTTCAAAGATATCACTTTTTTCATTTTGTGCAAGTGTTTTTTCCTCCCGGGTAAGGGCCTTGTCGAATCAACGACTTGGGGAATGCGGGGCGGTCAGCCGGCGACCCGGCTGTGCCACCAGATGCGGAAATGTCGGCAAAGACCGTCGGTGCCCAGCTCGACGACGGCGACGCCGTCGAGGGCCAGGCGGGGCAGGGGATCGCCTTCACGGCGGGCCAGGAGGTTGGTGCCGGCGGAGGCCGCCCAGATGCGGAACAGCTCTTCGGAGGTGACCTGGTAGGTGGTGTGCCAATGGGCGACGCCGCCCCCCGGGTGGGCGTGGATCACCTCGTAGGCGAGGCGGATGTCGGACTGGAGCTTGGTCCTCTGCCAGTAGGCCTTGATGGCCTCGTGGCCGACCTGCTCGGCGAAGGGGGTGTTGTGATAGACGCCGTCGGCGGCGAAGAGGCTGGCCAGCAGGTGCTCGTCGCTGGTCTCCCAGGCCCGCCGGTAGGCGGCCATGAAGGCGTGGATGTCCATGCCCGACACTTTGGCGGCAGGCGGGCCGACGGTCAAGGCCGACTTGCGGCCCGGGGGGCCGGACGGGCGATCCCGCGGCCAACGGGAGGGCGGTCTTCCGTGCGATGGCGGCGGTTTGGAAAGGCATCGCGGCGTGGCCGCCGCTCCTACAAACACCGGTGGGGCGGTCCCTGTGGGAGCGCCGCATGCGGCGCGATGGGGCGGCCCGGAAAGGCATCGCGGCGTGGCCGCCGCTCCTACAAAAGACGGGTGGGACGGTCCCCGTCGGAGCGCCGCATGCGGCGCGATGGGGACGGTCCGGGAAGGCATCGCGGCGTGGCCGCCGCTCCTACAAACACCGGTGGGACGGTCCCTGTGGGAGCGCCGCATTCGGCCCGATGGGGGCGGTCCGGAAAGGCATCGCGGCGTGGGCGCCGCTCCTACAAAAACCGGTGGGGCGGTCCCTGTGGGAGCGGCGCGTGCGGCGCGATGGGGACGGTCCGGGAAGGCATCGCGGCGTGGCCGCCGCTCCTACAAAACCGGTGGGGCGGTCCCTGTGGGAGCGCCGCATGCGGCGCGATGGGGGCGGTCCGGAAAGGCATCGCGGCGTGGCCGCCGCTCCTCCAAGAACCGGGGGGTGGTCCCTGTGGGAGCGCCCCATGCGGCGCGATGGGGGCGGTCCGGCGGCATCGCGGGGTGGCCGCCGCTCCTGCGGAAAACCGGACGGCCCGACGGCGCGGGCCGCCCGGGCCGGCCGGGCTCAGTCTTCCCGGCCGTAGCCGTAGATCCAGTCCAGGCTGCGGTGGAAGTCGTCCTGGCTCTTGCTGCCGAGGATCTGGTTGCGCACCAGGCGCTCGACGCCGCCCGGGTGGTAGAAGTACTGGCCGATGGCCCGGGAGGAGAGGACGATGCGGGCGGTGCGGGTGATCCGCTTGTCCTGGTAGGCGATGAAGGCGCGGTTGAAGTCGGCGCCGGAAGCCTTGGCGGCCTGCATCTGGCGCATCAGCTCGACGGCGTCCTCGAGGGCCATGACCGCGCCCTGGGCGAAGTACTGGTGGGTCGGGTGGGCGGCGTCGCCGAGCAGGGTGACGTTGCCCTGGGTCCAGTTGGGCACCGGGTCCCGGTCGCCGAGGACCCAGCGCCGCCAGCCGTCGGACTTCTCGAGGATGGACTTGGGCAGGGGCGGCAGGTGCTGGAAGTGGGCCATCAGCTCGGCCGCGTCGCCGGGCTCGTTGTGGCGCTCGGTGGTGTATTTGTCGCTGTGGAAGGTGGCGACGATGTTGAATAGCTTCCAGCCGCGCAGGGGGTAATGGACGAAGTGGCACTTGGGGCCGGCCCAGAGGGCGGCGGCGTTCCAGCGCAGGGCCTCGGGCATCTCCTCGATGGGCAGGACGGCCCGGTAGGCCACGTGGCCGGAAATCTTGGGACCGCCGTCGCCGACCACCTGCTCGCGGATCTTCGAGCGGACGCCGTCGGCGCCGAGCAGGGCGCAGCCCTTGAAGGTCTTGCCGCCGGCGGTGTTCACCTCGACGACGCCGTCGGCCTGGGAAAAGCCGACCACCTCGTGGTCGGCCAGCAGGCTGATGTTGGGGTCCTTCTGGTTCACGGACAGCATGGCGCCGTGGAGGTCGGCCCGGTGGATCACGGCGTAGGGGTTCTTGAAGAACTTCTGGAAGGCATCGCCCAGCTCGATGGCGGCAACCCGGTCGCCGGTGACGCCGTCCATCATGACCAGCTGGTCGATATATACGGCGTTCTCGAGGGTCTTCTCGGCGACGCCCAGGACCTTCAGGGCGTGGAAGGCATTGGGGCCGAGCTGGATGCCGGCGCCGATCTCGCCGAACTCCCTGGCCCGCTCCAGGACGACGACCTTGTAGCCGGCCCGGGACAGGCCGATGGCGGCGGCCATGCCGCCGATGCCGCCGCCGGCGATGATGAAGGGCAGCCCGTTGTCTTGACTCATCGTGTTCTCCTCTTTTCGGTTCAGGGGACCGCCGCCGCCCTCGTGGCAGCACCGGATTTTCGACAGCACACTGACGATCAGTATACAGACCGTCAGTGTGCTGTCAATATAGATTTGAAGTTTTCCGCCTTCGCCGGCGACCGGGACGGGGGAGAAGGCCGACGCCGGCGAGGGGCCATTCGGCAGTATCATCGCCGGCTTATGGACGGCGGTCCGCCCTGCCGCCGCCTTCAGGGGAGTGCCGTTTGAGTCCGAAAACCGCCAAGCAAGAGGCCGCGCCGTCCGGGGATGCCGCGCTGCACGGGCTGCCCGGCCACCTGATCCGCCGCTGCCACCAGATCTCGGTGGCCCTCTTCCTCGAGGAATGCGCCGACCAGGACGTGACGCCGATCCAGTTCGCGGTCCTGTCCCTGCTGCGCGAGTACGGCAGCATGGACCAGATCACGTTGGCCGGCTACGCAGCGCTCAACCGCAGCACCACGGGCGAAGTCGTCGGCCGACTGGAGGCCCGCGGCCTGCTCGAGCGCGGCGACAACCCGGACGACCGGCGGGTGCGCCTGCTCCAGTTGAGCACCCGGGGCGCCCGGCTGCTGGACCGGCTGGAGGTGCCGGTGCAGCGGGTGCAGGAGCGCATCCTGGCCCCCCTCTCCCCGGCCGAGCGCGGACGCTTCATCGACTGCCTGGAACGCATCGCCACCGCCAACAACGAATTCAGCCGGGCCCCCCTGCGCCACCGCCCCCCCAACGACAAGGAAGAGTGAGAACAAAGATGCAGTACGTGATGATTCCCGTGACCGCCTTCGCCCAGAACGCGACCCTGCTCTGGGACGAGACGACCATGGCCGGCGCCGTGGTGGACCCGGGCGGCGACCTGGACCGCATCCTGGCCGAAGCCCGGCGGCGGGGCGTCCGGATCGAGAAGATCCTGCTGACCCACGGCCACATCGACCACGCCGGGGCGACGGCCGAGCTGGCCGAGCGCCTGGGCGTGCCGATCGAGGGTCCCCATGCGGACGATGCGTTCTGGATCGAGCAGCTGCCGACCCAGAGCCGCATGTTCGGCCTGCCCGGGGCCCGCGCCTTCGTTCCGGACCGCTGGCTGGAAGGGGGCGACCGGGTCCAGGTGGGGGGCATCGGGTTCGAGGTGGTCCACGCTCCCGGCCATACGCCCGGCCACGTGGTCTTCTACCAGCCGGAGGCCAGGCTGGCCATCGTCGGCGACGTGCTGTTCGCCGGCTCCATCGGCCGCACCGATTTCCCGCGGGGGGACTACCAGGCCCTGATCAATGCCATCCGCGAGCGCCTCTTCCCCCTCGGCGACGACGTCACCTTCATTCCCGGCCACGGTCCGACCTCGACCTTCGGGGAGGAGCGGATGTCGAACCCGTTCGTGGGCCTGGGGACGTAGGCGCTCCGCCAGGGAGGGCGGGGTTCCGCTTCCCGCAAGTGAAGGAGGAGGGCCGGGCTGGCCCGGCCCGGGGGACATGGAGGGAAGCGGAACCCCGTCCTCCCTGCCCCGCCGGCACCCATGCCTCCGCCATCGCATGCGCGGCCCACGGGGCCGGTGAACGAAAGAGGCCCCGGCCGTCACCGGCCGGGGCCTCGCAGGATCGGTCCCGCCTACTTCTTCAGCGAATCACGGATCTCCCGCAGCAGGAGGACATCCTCCGGCGTCGGGGCGGGGGCCGCCGGTTCGGCCGGGGCTTCCCGCTTCAGGCGGTTGATCTGCTTCACCATCATGAAGATGATGTAGGCCAGGATGATGAAGTTGATGAGGATGGTCAGGAAGCTGCCCCAGGCGAACACCGGAATGCCCGCCTTCTTGACCTCGGCCAGCGTCATGACGACGCCGGCCGGCACCTCCTTGAGGGGAATGAAGTAGTTGGAGAAGTCCAGCCCGCCGAGGATCCGCCCGACGACGGGCATGATGAGGTCGCCGACGATGGAGTCGACGATCTTGCCGAAGGCGCCACCTATGATCACGCCGACGGCGAGGTCGACGACATTGCCCTTGACCGCGAACTCGCGGAACTCCTGAAGAATGCCTGCCATGAGTCGTATCTCCCTTTTCCTGGATCACGGGCCCGGCCGGAACCGGGCCCCGGTCATCACTTCTTCGCAGCCTTGACCTTGCGGCAGCCGAGGCTGGACTTGGTCTGGAAGTACTCCAGGCCGTCCTTGCATTCGAGGACCTTCTCGGGCTTCTTGGCGCCCTTTCCGGCGGCGCAGGTGAAATCGCCGGCCTTGCCGACCTTGCCCTTCATGGCGTAACCCTCCGGGCAGGCCGGGCCGGCGGGCTTCTCCGCCGCGGCCGGCGCGGCGGCCTGGATGGTGACCGTGGCGGTGGCCTGGCCCGGGCAGGGCAGGTGGGTGGTGACCTTCTTGCCGAGGGCCTTGGCCTCGATGGTGGCGGGCTTGGAATAGACCTTGGTGACGGTGACGGGGAACTTCATTTCCTTGCCGTCGATCTTGATGTCGCGGCTGTCGCCGTCGCCGAACTCGATGCGCAGCCCGCAGAACGCCGGCGCCTCGCCTTCCGCCGACACGGTGACCTTCACCTCCTGCCCGACCTTGACGGTGGACGGGTCGATCTTCAGGGCGCCTATGCCGCCGGTCTGGGCGAAGGCGGCGGAGGCCAGCAGGGCGGCGGGCAACAACAGGGCTGAGCGGATGGACATGAATTGGGTCTCCTGGGTGGAATCGTTCCGATGCGGAACGGGGACTTTACAGAAAATCCGGCCGCGAATCCAATCGCCATAGCTGGCGATGCGACCCCGCGCGGCGGGGCGGCACGTCAATGCCAATGGAATTTGGCCGAACCGCCTGGTTGCCGCCGCTTCCCGACGGAGCGAAGGCCGGGGGGGCGACAACGACGCCGGCGCCGCGGCGTCAGCGGTAGACCAGCAGGCGCCCGACCACGAGCCCTTCGATGCGTATCGACGTGGA
Organism: Pseudomonadota bacterium; assembly: GCA_052035955.1. GTDB lineage: Bacteria > Pseudomonadota > Gammaproteobacteria > Burkholderiales > Rhodocyclaceae > JAEUNJ01. The sequence goes on along the minus strand of JBPOHD010000124.1, from coordinate 1,414 downwards.
GCCGTCGGGCGACGACCCCTGGGCGGCGTCGATCGCCGACAGGGGCACTTCCTCGGACGGAAACCTTCGGTTGTCGCAGATAATTCGGATGGTTTGCGACAGCGTCTGTTGCAGGCGCCGGACGACCCGCTTCTCCTCGAGCGAGAGCACATACACCCCGCCCTCCTCCAGTTCGCGCTTTCCCGGGCAGTAGAGCACGAAGTCGCCGGCGCAGACGTAGGGCTCCATCTCGTTGGAGACGATGCGCAGGAAGGCCACGTTGGCGGGAAGCCGGGCCGACTCCAGGGCCCGGGCGGGAAACCGCGCAATGGCGGTCTCGCCGTTCTCGAGCTCCACGCCGACCGAGACCTGGTCGCCGGCCAAAGCGCCCTCCGCCGATGTGAACCGGCCGGTGATCAATTCGTCGGCGGTGACGCCCAGGCGATCCATGATGTCCGGAAAGCGGGCCATCTCGGGCAGGGCCGCCCCGGTCAGCCATTTCTGGGCAGCCGGCTTGGAGATCCCGAACAGGTTGGCCACGGCGGAAACGCGCCCCTGGCCGGAGGGGGCGATCCCCGCGCGGTCGAGGGCACGATTGAAATTGGCGGAGAAGGCAGAACGGAAGATATCGCCCATGACTACCACCGGTAGTTAAGTGTGCCAATCCTACGGGAAATCCGTCGAAATCTCAAACCAAAAGATTACCCAACGGGACGAAAAACGCCCACCGCGATTCTATTAAAACTACAGGTTGACAACCGAAAACCTCAGGGTTATAAATCAACCATCAGATAAAGAAAACTGACAACCAGAGGAAATCATGCGCTCCCGTTCCTTGCTCGTCGCCACCGTTCTCGCCGCCCTGATGGGCAACGTCCGCGCGGAGACGACGTGGATTTGCGGCCTGGATCGCGATTGGGTGAACCTGCACTGCGTGGCGGACGAGGAGGCACTGCCGGCGGCCGCCGCGGACACCGGGGCCACGGCCGCCATCAACGGCACCGCCTTCCCCCTCGACGCCCGTCGGGCCTACACGGTCCCCCTGTGGTCGCCGGCCAGCGATGGCGAAATGCTGCGCCAACTGGCCGATGCCGCGATGTGCTACCGGACCGCCGATTGCCGCGTGATCCTCGCCGGCCTGCCGGCGGCCCTGACGGCCACGCCGACGAGGCTCGGCCGCCGCTGAGCCCCCCGCTTTCAGCCGGGCGCCGATTCCTTTCCGGCGCCCGGCCCAGTCCCACGGCACCCTGGCGGTGCCTTTTTTTTTGCCGGTGCGGCCTGCGCGGCCGGGACCGTGGGAGCCTTGCGGTTCTGCTACCCTTGGCGGCCTTCGCGCAAGCCTCGCCCCCAAGCACTGGAGCCGGCATGAAAACCCTCAAATTCCTCGGTTACGGCGTCGCGGGACTCCTGGTCCTGGCGCTCGCCGCGGCCGGCA
>JBPOHD010000062.1:0-8121 GCA_052035955.1 Pseudomonadota bacterium | reverse complement strand
GGAACCCACCCCGTGGCCCGGTCCGCCGTGTCCTCTCCCTCACGACTTCCTCTGTGTCCTCTGCGTCCTCCGTGGTGAAGGTCTTGACTTGCCGACCTGGAATCTGATGACATGGAAATGCTGATCGCCGGCCTGGCCGGAGTGGGGGTGGGGGCGGCGCTGGTCTGGTTCCTGCTGGCCGGGCGCCTGCGGGAGGCCGAGGCCCGGGGCCGCCAGGGCGTCGAGGCCGAGAAGGCCGTCCTCGCCGAGCGGGTCGCCGGGCGCGAGCAGGAGTTGCGCGAGCTGCGCGCCGCCCTCGACCTGCGGGAGCGGGAACTCGCCGCCCTGCGCGAGCGGGCCGAGGCCCTGGCCGGCGACCTGGCCCGGGAAAAGGCCGTCGCCGCCGAGAAACTCGCCGCCCTCGAGGAAGCCCGCCAGTCCTTCGCCGACGCCTTCAAGGCCCTCTCCGCCGAGGCCCTCCAGCGCAACAACCAGTCCTTCCTCGACCTGGCCAGGAGTGCCCTGCAGACCCAGCAGGAGGCCGCCAAGGGGGAACTGGAGAAGCGCCAGCAGGCCATCGGCGAAATGGTCACCCCCGTCCGCGAGACCCTGGCCCGCTTCGAGCAGCAGATCCAGGGCATCGAGAAGACCCGCGTGGACGCCTACGCCACCCTCACCCAGCAGGTCCGCTCCCTGGCCGAATCCCAGGGCCAGCTGAAGCAGGAGACCGCCAACCTGGTCAAGGCCCTGCGGGCGCCCCAGACCCGGGGCCGCTGGGGCGAACTGCAGCTGAAGCGCGTCGTCGAGATGGCCGGCATGGTCGACCACTGCGACTTCCACGAGCAGGAATCGACGGACACGGAGGAGGGCCGCCTGCGCCCCGACATGGTCGTCCGCCTGCCCGGTGGCAAGAACATCGTCGTGGACGCCAAGGCGCCGCTGGCCGCCTATCTGGATGCCCTCGAGGCCCAGGACGACAACGAGCGCCGGCGCAAGCTCCAGGACCATGCCCGGCAGGTCAGGGACCACGTCACGAAGCTCGGCCGCAAGTCCTACTGGGAGCAGTTCCAGCCCTCGCCCGACTTCGTCGTCCTCTTCCTGCCCGGCGAGACCTTCTACAGCGCCGCCCTGGAGGTCGATCCCGCACTGATCGAATACGGCGTCGAGCAGAAGGTCATCCTCGCCACGCCCACCACCCTGATCGCCCTGCTGCGCGCCGTCGCCTACGGCTGGAAGCAGGAAGCCCTGGCCGAGAACGCCCAGGAAATCAGCGCCCTCGGCCGCGACCTCTACGAGCGCCTGGCCGTCCTCGCCGACCACTGGGCCGGCGTCGGCAAGAACCTCGGCGAAGCCGTCTCCGCCTACAACAAGGCCGTCGGCTCCCTGGAGTCCCGGGTCCTCGTCACCGCCCGCAAGTTCCGCGACCTCAAGGCCGCCGCCGCCGACAAGGACATTCGCGAGGTCGTCCCCGTCGAAGGCCAGCCCCGGGCCCTGCTGGCGCCGGAAGTGGCGGGGAAGGGTCCGTGATTCGCCTGGGCCAATGAGGGCGGGAAAAGTCGAAACCTCACCGCAAAGGCGCGAAGGCGCAAAGGGACGCAAAGAAAGGCAAGGCCCCACCGGTTCTTGTAGGAGCGGCGGCCACGCCGCGATGCCTTTCGCAACCGCCGTAATCGCGCCGCATGCGGCGCTCCCACAGGGCCCACCCCACCGGTTCTTGTAGGAGCGGCGGTCACGCCGCGATAGGTTTCGCACCCGCCCCCATCGCGCCGCATGCGGCGCTCCCACGGGGCCCCGCCCCACCGGTTCTTGTAGGAGCGGCGGCCACGCCGCGATGCCTTTCGGAACCGCCGCCATCGCGCCGCATGCGGCGCTCCCACAGGGCCCGCCCCACCGGCTTTTTGTAGGAGCGGCGGACACGCCGCGATGGTTTTCGTAACCGCCGCAATCGCGCCGCATGCGGCGCTCCCACAGGGACCGCCCCGCCGGTCTTTGTAGGAGCGGCGGCCACGCCGCGATGCCTTTTGCAACCGTCCCCATCGCGCCGCATGCGGCGCTCCCACAGGGACCGCCCCACCGGTTCTCGTAGGAGCGGCGGTCACGCCGCGATGCCTTTCGGAACCGTCCCCATCGCGCCGCATGCGACGCTCCCACGGAGGACCGTGCCCTCCGGGCGATGCCGGGTTCCCCCTTGACGGAATGTACCGATAGGTATATAAAACCCCCATGGACAACCGATCCGGACTCCTCGCCGCCGCCCTGGCCCTCTTCACCGCCCGGGGCTACGATGCCGTCGGCGTGCAGGAGGTGGCGGCCACCGCCGGCGTCGCCAAACCCACCCTCTACCACTTCTTCGGCAGCAAGCTGGGGCTGCTGGAAGCCCTCTTCGCCGAATACGCCCGGCCCCTGGACGAGGCCGTCGAGGCCGCCGCCGACTACCGGGGCGACCTCCCCGCGAGCCTCGACTGCGTCGTCCGCGCCTACCTGGACTTCTCCGCCCGGGAGCCCGCCTACTACAGGCTGGAGCTGGCCTCCTGCTTCGCCGCCCGGGACGGCGATCCCCACCGCCTGGCCGTCGCCCATTTCGCCCGCCGGCAGGCCGCCCTCGAGGAGATGTTCCGCAAGGCGGCCAGGGACCACGGCAACATGCGCGGCCGCGAACGCCGCTACGCCGTCTCCCTGGTCGGCCACGTCAATGCCTACGTGGCCCTGCGCCAGGACGGGCACCTCGTCGTCACCGACCGCATCCGCCAGGACATGGTCCACCAGTTCAGCCATGGCATCTATTCCTGAGCACCCCTATTTTTCCTATTCGACTGTACCGACAGGTAAGTATATGGAGAGCCTGCAATGAACGCGGCCGTCCCCCACTGGACCGACGACGCCGTCATCTACCACCTCTTCCCCCTGGGCTGCCTCGGCGCCCCGGCCCGGAACCCGATGTCCGGCCCGCCGGTGCACCGCCTGCGCGAACTCCACGGCTGGCTCGACCACCTGGCCGAACTGGGCGCCGACACCCTGCTGCTGGGCCCGGTCTTCGAATCCGCCGCCCACGGCTACGACACCATGGACTACTTCCACGTCGACCGCCGCCTGGGCAGCGACGAGGACCTGGAGGAGTTCTCCCGCGCCCTCCATGACCGCGGCATGCGACTGGTGCTCGACGGCGTCTTCCACCACACCGGGCGGGACTTCTGGGCCTTCCGGGACCTGCGGGAGAAGGGCGCCGCCTCGGACTTCGCCGGCTGGTACCACGTCGACTTCTCCCGCCGCAGCCCCTATGGCGACCCCTTCCACTACGAGGGCTGGGCTGGCCACTACGACCTCGCCAAGCTGAACACCGCCCACCCGCAGGTGCGCGACCACCTGCTGCACGCGGTGTCCACCTGGATCGACCGCTTCGGCATCGACGGCCTGCGCCTGGACGCCGCCGACAGCCTGGACCGGGACTTCCAGCGCCTGCTCGCCGCCCACTGCCGCGCCCGCAAGCCCGGCTTCTGGCTCCTCGGCGAGGTGGTGCACGGCGACTACCGTGAATGGGCCCGCCCGGGCGGGCTGGACGCCACCACCAACTACGAGGCCTACAAGGGCCTCTGGTCCAGCCAGAACGACGCCAACTACTTCGAGATCGCCTTCACCCTTGACAGGGAGTTCGGCCCCGGGGGGATCTACCGGCAGATCGGCCTCTGCAATTTCGCCGACAACCACGACGTGGATCGCGTCGCCAGCAAGCTCGCGGAGCCGGCGCAACTCTTTCCCCTCTACCTGCTGCTCTTCGCCATGCCGGGCACGCCGGCCCTCTACTACGGCAGCGAATGGGGCCTGCGCGGCCTCAAGGGGCCCGATTCGGACGCCACGCTGCGCCCGGTGGCGACCCCCGCCTCCCTGCGCCGCGGCGCCCCCGTGCCCGACCTCTTTCCCGCCCTGAAGCGCCTCGTTGCCCTGCGCCGCGCCCACGCGCCCCTGCGCCGGGGCGACTACCGGCCGCTCCAGGTGGCTGCCCTGCAACTCGCCTTCGAGCGCCGCCTGGGCGAGGCCCGCACCGTCGTCGCGGTCAATGGCGACGGCCGGCCCGCCACCCTGGACCTGGCGCTGCCGGGCGCCGGCAACGGCCGCCTCGTGGACCTGCTCAACCCCGGCGACGAATTCCGCCTCGCCGGCGGCCGCTGCGCCCTGCCGCTGCCCGCCCGCTGGGGCCGGGTGCTGTCCCTGGTCCCCTGACGACGGCGCCGGGAAGCCGGCGAAGGCCGGCGCCCGCGCACCCGGAAGCGCGGAAAAACGAGCCGCCGGAATGGCTGGCTCACGTCCTGAGCCACCCGGGGCCCAGACTGTCCTCCACCCCAACCCGGAGGACCCGTCCATGTCCCGCAACGCCCCCCATGCCAGCCCCGCCGCCATCGCCCGCCCCTTCGACCCCGACACCCTCGTCTTCTGGTCCTCCCTGGTCGCCCTGACGGTCTCGCTGTTCCTGTGAACCGCCGTGGCCGACGCACAGGCGAACAGGCGCACAGGCGCACAGGCGCCCGGGAAATCCGCCGGGGCCGGCGTGCGGGGACAGTTCCCGTTCCACGGCTTTCCGGCCCGGCACCGCCATGGACGCGGGCCCGCAATGAACGGGCCCCCGGCCAGGCCCGCGGCCCTGACCACGGAAGTTGCCCCCGGCCTTCCTTTGCGTCCTTGGCGCCTTCGCGTCTTTGCGGTGACGCCTTCCCGCCGTAACATCCCGGCATGATCGCCCCCCCGGAAACCCTTCCCTCCCTCGACGCGTTGCCGGCCCCGGAGGACGCCCCCGGTGAGACGCTCGTCCTCTGCGCCACCCACCGGCTGGCCCGGGCCCTGCGCGCCGGCCATGACCGGGCGCGGGCGGCGGCGGGGCTGGCCCGCTGGCACTCGCTGGAATGCCTGACCGTGGACCAGTGGCTGGAGGCCGTCGGCACCGAGGCCCTGCTGGCCGGCGAGATCCCCGCCGCGTCCGCGCCGCGCCACGTGCTCGATGCCCGGCAGGAGCAGGCCCTCTGGGAGATGGCCGTCACCGCTGGCCTCGCCGACCGGCCCGAGGCGCCGCTCTTCGACCGGGAGGGCCTGGCCGCCGCGGCGCGGGAGGCCAACGAGCTGGCCCTCGTCTGGCAACTGCCCCTGCCGGAGGAGGCCGCCGCCGCCCGGGAGCCCCTGCCGCCCGAGACCGTCGAGTTCCTGCGCTGGCGGGCCGACTTCCGCCGCCGCTGCGCCGCCGGCGGCTGGCTGGAATCCGCCCGTCATGGCCGCCGCCTGGTCGCCGCCCTCGCCGGCGGCGCCGGCCGCCTGCCGCCCACCGTGATGCTCGCCGGCTTCGACCGCTTCAACCCCCTGGAGCGGGACCTCCTCGCCGCCCTCCAGGTGCGTGGGGTGCGCCTGCTGGAACTGGCCCCCGAGGGCGCGGCCGGCCGGGCCGAGGCCGCCGCCTTCCCCGACCGCATCGCCGAATGCCGGGCCGCCGCCGCCTGGGCCGCGGTGAGGCTCGCCGCCGATCCCGACGCCCGGCTCGCCATCGTCGTGCCCGACCTGGCCGGCCTGCGGGAGCCCCTGGCCCTGGCCCTCGATGCCGCCCTCCATCCCGCCGTCCTGCGCCCGGCCCTGGCCGAGGCGCCGCGCCGCTACAACCTCTCCCTGGGCCTGCCCCTGGCCCGCCAGCCCCTGGTGGAGACGGCCCTGCGCCTGCTCTCCGCCGCCACCGGCGATGGCCGCCTGCCCCAGGAAGAGCTCTCCGCCCTGCTGCTCGGCAGCCACTTCTCGGCCGACGAGTCCGAGGCGGACGCCCGCGCCGGCCTGGAGGCCGCCATGCGCCGGGACCTGCCCCCCGTCGTCGGCCTGGAGCGCTTCCGCCGCTACGTGCGCCGCCTGGCCGGCCGCGGCCTGCCCCTGGAGCGCCTGGCCGCCCACCTGGACCTCCTGGCGGCACGGCCGTCCGGCCGCGAACCGCCCTCCGCCTGGGCCGCCGCCTTCCGCCGCCTGCTGGATGGGCTCGGCTGGCCCGGCGAGCGCAGCCTCTCCAGCCACGAGTGGCAGGCCCGCCGCGGCTTCCTGGAAGTGCTGGAGGAACTCGGCCGCCTCGATCCCGTCCTCGGCCGCCTGCCGGCCGCCGAGGCCTGCCGCCGGCTGCGCGCCGCCTGCCGGGACCGCATCTTCCAGGCCGAGACCGAAGGCGAGCCCCCCGTCCAGGTGCTCGGCCCCCTGGAGGCCGCCGGCCTCCGGGCCGATGCCATCTGGATGATGGGCATGAACGACCACCTCTGGCCGCCGCCGGCCCGGCCCAGCCCCCTGCTGCCCGCCGCCCTCCAGCGCCGCGCCGAATCCCCCGGCGCCAGCGCCGCCGTGCAGGCCGCCTTCGCGGCGCGCATCCACCGGCGGCTGCTGCGCGCCGCCCCCGAACTGGTGTTTTCCTGGGCCCGCCAGGAAGGCGACCGCCCCCTGCGCATGAGCCCCCTGCTGGCCGGCCTGCCGGCGGTGGAAGCGCCCGTGCCGCCGCCGCCCCTGCGCGCCGCCGTGGCGGGCCAGGCCCTGGCCGCCGCCGGCCATGCCAGAGACATCACACCGGCCCTGGAAGCCATCGTCGACCGGCGGGCGCCGCCCGTGGCCGAAGGGGAGGACCTGCGCGGCGGCGCCGCCCTGCTCGAAGCCCAGGCCCGTTGCCCCGCCTGGGCCTTCCATCGCTACCGCCTCGGGGCCAGGCCCCTGGAGACGCCCGTCGAAGGGCTGGACGCCAGCGCCCGCGGTTCCCTGGTGCACCTGGCCCTGGAGCATTTCTGGGCCGGCCGCGATTCCGCCGCCCTGGCCGCCCTGGACGGCGCCGCCCGCCGGGCGGCCATCGGCGGCGCCGTCGCCGCGGCCGTCGAGGCCTATTGCCATGACATGCCCGAGCCCCCGGCCCCCCGCTTCCTCGACCTGGAGCGGGAGCGCCTCGCCGCCCTGCTGGCCGAATGGCTGGCCGAGGAGGCCCGGCGCCCGCTGCCCTTCGCCGTCGAGGCCCGGGAGCAGGGCCGCACCGTCGTCGTCGAGGGCATCCCCCTGTCCCTGCGGGTGGACCGGGTGGACCGGCTGGCGGACGGCCGGCGCATCGTCATCGACTACAAGACCGGCGCCCAGGTCGGCACCGCCGACTGGGCCCGGCCGCGCCTGCTGCAGCCCCAGCTGCCCCTCTACGCCGCCTGGGCGCCGGAAGGCGAGGCCCCCGCCGCCGCCGTCCTCGCCCGCGTGCGCCGCGGCGAATGCCGCTTCAAGGGCTTGGCCGAGGAAAGCGGCCTGGTCCAGGATGTCGTCGGCATCGCCGGCGCCAAGGGCTTCCCGGCCGACGCCGTGCCCGACTGGCCGGCCCTGCTCGCCCGCTGGCGGGAGTCCATCGCCGCCCTGGCCCGGGAGGTCCGCGACGGCGAGGCCGGCGTCGACTACGCCCGGGAGGCCGACCTGAAGTACTGCGAGGTCCTTCCCCTGCTGCGCCTGCCCGAGCGCCGGCGCCTCCTCGGCGCCAACGCCGCCATCGCCACCGACGGCGACGAGGACGGGGAGGGCGACGAATGACGCATCTCGCCCAACGCCGCCCCCACGCAAACCGGACGTCCCGCCGCCCCCACGCAAACCGGACGTCCCGCCGCTCCCACGCAAACCGGACGTCCCGCCCCTGTAGGAGCGCCGCATGCGGCGCGATAGGGGTGGTCCCAGCCCCATCGCGGCGTGCCCGCCGCTCCTACAAGAACCGGACGTCCCGTACCTCCTGTAGGAGCGCCGCATGCGGCGCGATAGGGGTGGTCGCAGCCCCATCGCGGCGTCACCGCCGCTCCTACAAGAACCGAACGGCACTGCCCTGTAGGAGCGCCGCATGCGGCGCGATAACGGTGGTCCCAGCCCCATCGCGGCGTGCCCGCCGCTCCAACAAAAAACGGACGGCACTGCCCTGTAGGAGCGCCGCAGGCGGCGCGATAACGGTGGTCCCAGCCCCATCGGGGCGTTACCGCCGCTCCTACAAGAACCGGAGGTCCCGTACCTCCTGTAGGAGCGCCGCATGCGGCGCGATCGGGGTGGTCCCGTCCCCATCGCGGCGTTACCGCCGCTCCTCCCGGAACCGGACGTCCCGCCCCTGTAGTAGCGCCGCATGCGGCGCGATAGCGGCCG
>JBPOHD010000131.1:0-18601 GCA_052035955.1 Pseudomonadota bacterium | reverse complement strand
GGGAAGGGGGTCGGGGGGATGGCCGTTCAATTCCCCCCCGGGGAGCGCTTGCGCTCCCCCTTCCCCGGGAAGGGGGTCGGGGGGATGGCCGTTCAATTCCCCCCCGGGGAGCGCTTGCGCTCCCCCTTCCCCGGGAAGGGGGTTGGGGGGGTAGGGGCGTTTCTGCCGGGGCGTTTCACGTTAGGGCCAGGAGGGCCGGAACGTGAAATGCCCCTATTGCAGCGATCCCGGCACCCAGGTGGTGGACACCCGGGAGAACGAGGACGGGGACACCGTCCGCCGCCGTCGCCGCTGTCCCGCCTGTGACAAACGGTTCACCACCTACGAGCGGGTCGAGTTGCAGTTGCCGATGGTGGTCAAGAAGAACGGCAGCCGGGCCGAGTACGACCGGGACAAGCTCAAGGGCAGCATGACCCTGGCCCTGCGCAAGCGGCCGGTGACCAGCGAGAGCGTCGACGCCGCCCTCGACCGCATCGGCGAGAAGCTGGTGAACCTGGGCGAGCGCGAGGTCGCCTCGGACCGCATCGGCGAACTGGTTATGCGCGAACTCAAGCGCCTCGACAAGGTGGCCTACATCCGCTTTGCCTCCGTCTATCGCAACTTCGAGGACGTGGACGAGTTCTCGGACGCCATCCGGGAAATCAAGAAGCCGCGCCCGCGGCCGACCCGGTCGGGCTGACCGCCCCATGACCGCCGCCCGGCAGGGCCCGCCGCGCCGGGCTTCCCCCGCATCGCCGCAGGTGCGCCGATGAGTTTCTCGCCGGCCGACCACGCCCACATGGCGCGCGCCCTTCAGTTGGCCGCGCTTGGGCTGTGGACCACCACCCCCAACCCGCGCGTCGGATGCGTGCTGGTACGCGAAGGCGCCGTCGTCGGCGAAGGCTGGCACCAGCGGGCGGGCGGCCCCCATGCCGAGGTGCACGCCCTGCGCCAGGCCGGCGCAGCGGCCCGCGGCGCCACCGCCTACGTGACCCTGGAACCCTGCAGCCACCACGGCCGGACGCCGCCCTGCTGCGAGGCCCTGATCGCCGCCGGCGTCGCCCGCGTGGTGGCCGCCATGGAGGATCCCAATCCACGGGTCGCCGGCACCGGCCTGCGGCGCCTCGGCGAGGCCGGCATCGCCACCGCCTGCGGGCTCCTCGAGGCCGAGGCGCGGGAACTCAACGTCGGCTTCGTTTCCCGCATGACCCGGGGCCGGCCCTGGCTGCGCCTGAAGGTCGCCGCCAGCCTGGACGGCCGCACGGCCCTCGCCAACGGCGCCTCGCAATGGATCACCGGCGCCCCGGCGCGACGCGACGGCCACCGCTGGCGGGCGCGGGCCTGCGCCGTATTGACCGGCATCGGCACCGTGCGCGACGACGATCCGCAGCTGACCGTGCGCGATGTCGCCACCGACCGGCAGCCCCTGCGCATCGTGGTGGACAGCCGGCTCGAGACTCCCCTGGGCGCCCGCCTGCTCGACGGCGGACCGGTCCTGATCGTCGGCGCCGTCGACGACCGGGTACGGCGTGCGGCCCTGGAGGCGCGGGGCGCCGAGGTGCTGCTGCTGCCCAATGCCGGTGGCAAGGTGGACCTGCCGGCCCTGATGGCCGAACTGGGCCGCCGGGAACTGAACGAGATCCACGCCGAGGCGGGGGTCAAGCTCAACGGTTCCCTGGTCCGCGAAGGCTGCGTCGATGAATTCCTGGTCTATCTGGCGCCGATGCTGGTCGGCGACACGGGAGCCGGCATGTTCGCGCTGCCGGAACTGGCCTCCCTGGCCGATGCGCGGCGCCTGTGCATCACCGGGACGGCCCAGGTCGGCGGCGACCTGCGCTTCCTGGCCCGACCGGCGTGAGCGCCCCGCACGGCCGCCCACCCGTGAGCCAAAGGCTGGCGCAGGACCGCCGACGGGCGGGTCCGGCCGGAGGCCGGATGCGGCGAAGCCGCACCAAGGGGCGCCCGCCAATGCCCGGCGCCGCGGCGCGGCGAACCGGCGTCACCGCCGCCCCGGCAGCGGGGACCGGAGGGAGGCATATCCCATGAACCCGTCGCGCTTCCGCGACTTCCCCGGCCGCCGCCTGGTCCTCAACCTCTTTCGCGTCGGCCACCTGGTCGGGGTGGTCGGCACCGGCGCCGCGGTGATCGGCCACATGCCGCCGAGCCATGGATTCCTGGCCCTGCTGGTCGTCTCGGGGATTGCCATGGTGGTGGTCGACCGCTGGGGCAATCCCGCCTATTTCCGCCAGATCCACGGCCTCTGGACGCTGATCAAGGTCGCCTCGGTGGTCGCCCTCGGCGCCTCGGGGCTCCTGGTCAGCGCCGCGTTCTGGGTGGTCCTGGCGGCCTCGGTGATCGTCGCCCATGCGCCGGCCCGGTTTCGCCACCGGCCCTGGCGCGGCGGGGCCGACGCCAGCAGCTAGCCGGCCCGCGGGCTGAGGTCGTGCCGCGACCTCAGGCGGCCCGACCGGCGCAGACCGGGCAGGCCGGGTCCTTGGGCACGCGGATCTCCCGCCACTCCATCGACAAGCCGTCGAGCAGCAGCAGCCGGCCGGCGAGGGACTGGCCGATGCCGGCCAGCAGCTTCAAGGCCTCCGCGGCCTGGACCGTGCCGATCATGCCGGTGAGGGGCGCGAAAACCCCCATCACGGCACAGCGCACCTCCTCGGCCTCCTGACCTTCCGGGAACAGGCAGTTGTAGCAGGGGCCCTCCGCCTGGCGCGGATCGAAGACCGCCACCTGTCCGTCGAAGCGGATGGCCGCCCCGGAGACGAGGGGCGTGCCGCGGGCGAAGCAGGCCCGGTTCACCGCATGGCGTGTGGCGAAGTTGTCGCAGCAATCGAGGACCACGTCGGCCAGGCCGACCTCGTCCTCCAGCCGGCTCCCCGACAGGCGCTCGGCCAGCGGCACCACTCGGCACCCGGGATTGATGCGGCCCAGCGTGTCGCGTCCGGATTCCGCCTTCGGCCGGCCGATGGCGTCGGTCGAGTGGAGGATCTGCCGCTGCAGGTTCGTGAGGTCCACCGTGTCGCCGTCGGCCAGCACGAGGGTGCCGACGCCGGCCGAGGCCAGGTAGTAGGCCGCCGGAGACCCCAGGCCGCCGGCGCCCACCACCAGCACCCGCGCCGCGACGATGCGCTCCTGACCGTCGATGCCCAGTTGCGGCAGGAGGATGTGGCGGCTGTAGCGGAGGAGCTGGTCGTCGTTCATGGCGGCAGTGTGCCCCGGCGGCAAGGCTGTGGCAACCCGGGAACGGGTGGCGCCCGGCGGAGCCTACTTCTCTTCCCGCAATTCGACCGGCGTGTCGTCGTGGTCGCCGTGGGGATGGTGGTCCCAGGCCTTCGAATAGACTTCGTGCGACTTCTTGATCAGGCGCTCCGGCTGCCGCATGTTGCGCAGCTGGGTGTCCTCGCAGTAATAGACCAGCGCCCGCACCATCTTGCAGTAGAGCGTGTTCTCCAGATGGAAGCCCTGGTCGATCAGGGCGGCCTCGAGGCCTTCCATCGTGTATTCGCTGATCTCGTACCAGACGGATATGCCGTTGGGAACGTTTCCCGGCTCGATGACGATCCCGTCGAGGCCCTCCAGCAGCCGGGTCGCCTCCTCCACCTGACCGGGGCGCATCTTGCTGAAGCGGATTTCCCGGTGCTTGCGGGTGCCGGGCTGCATGGCCAGGGGATGGTGGCGCTCCAGTCCCCTTTCCTTGTCCCGCAACAGCCTCGCCCGCTCCGGATTCAGTCTCATCTCGCGATCCCCGATCGTTCGGCGGTACCCCCGGCCCTCACTTCTTCTGGATGATCTGCCAGGCCTTCAACAGGTTGACCGCCTGGCCGAGCTGGTAGTCGTTCTTGGACGCCAGTTCGACCGGCTTGGCGGCTTCCTCTTCCTCGCCCGCCTTGCCGCCCTTGCCTCCCTTGCCCTGCGGCTGGACCTTGGGCTTCTCTTCCTTCGGCGCCGGCGCCGCCTTGTCCCGGTCGTTGTCCAAGTGGCGGTCCAGGTCGGCCTCGCGCACGCGCTCGCGGGTGTCGCCGTTGGGCGTCTCGTCGACCGCCACGTCGGGCACGATGCCCTTGGCCTGGATGGAACGGCCGCCGGGCGTGTAGTAGCGCGCCGTGGTCAGCTTGATGGCGGTGTTGTTGGACAGGGGCAGGATGGTCTGTACCGATCCCTTGCCGAAGGTCGGCGTGCCGAGGATGATGGCCCGCTTGTGGTCCTGCAGGGCGCCGGCGCCGATCTCGGTGGCCGAGGCCGAGCCGCCGTTGACGATGACCCCCAATGGGCCCGTCGTGGCGCCGGCCGGCCGGCCCTTGATGAAGTCGTCCTTGCTGCCGCGCAGGTAGTCTTCCGGGGTTGCCGTGTAGTTGCGTTTGGCATCGGGGGTCCGGCCGTCGGTGGATACGACGATGGTCTTGGCCGGCAGGAAGGCGGCGGAGACGCCCACCGCGCCGTGCAGGAGCCCGCCGGGATCGTTGCGCAGGTCCAGCACCAGGCCCTTCAGGCCCTCGCCCTTCTCGTCCTTGTCCTGCTTGTAGAGCTTGTCCAGGTGCTTCACCAGGTCGGCCGCCGTCTCCTCCTGGAACTGGGTGACGCGGACATAACCGTAGCCGGCCTCCAGCATCTTCGACTTGACGCTCTGGACCTTGATCTTGTCGCGGGTGATGGTCACCACGATGGGCTTCGGTTCGCCCTTGCGCAGGATGGTCAGGGTGATGTTGGTCTTCGGCTTGCCGCGCATGCGCTTGACGGCGTCGTTCAGGGTCATGCCCTTCACCGGCGTCTCGTCCAGCTTGATGATCAGGTCGCCGGCCTTGACGCCGGCCTTGAAAGCGGGCGTGTCCTCGATGGGCGAGACCACCTTGACGAAGCCGTCCTCCATGCCCACCTCGATGCCCAGGCCGCCGAACTCGCCCTGGGTGCTGACCTGCAGGTCCTTGAAGGCGTCCGCATCCAGGTAGGCGGAATGGGGGTCCAGGTTGGACAGCATGCCGCTCACCGCGTGGGTGATCAGCTTCTTGTCCTCGATCGGCTCCACGTAGCCCTGCTTGATGGCGTTGAAGACGTCGGCGAAGGTGCGGAGCTCTTCCACCGGCAGGGGCGCCAGGGCCTCTTTCTGGGCGTTGGCGGAGAAATTCAGGCTGATGAGCACGCCGGCCACGAGGCCGAAAAACACCAGTCCTATTTGCTGCAACCTGCTGCGCATGGAGTACTCCGGGGGAAAGGCAAGCCCTCTGGCCCGGGGCTCCCGGGGGATCACCGGAAGCCGACCCAAGGCGACGGGTCGATGGGCTGTCCTCGATACCTGAGTTCAAAGTATAAACCCGTTTCCAGGTTGCCACCGCTGCTGCCCACGGCCGCCAGGACCTCGCCGGCGCGCACCGTTTCGCCGGCCTTGCGCAGCAGCGCCCGGTTGTTGCCATAGACCGAGAGAAAGCCTTCGTCATGGTCCACCACCAGGAGGTTGCCGAAGCCCCGCATCCAGTCCGCGAAGACCACGCGGCCCGCCGCCACGGCCTGCACCTCCGCTCCCTCCGGCGCCCGGATGAAGACGCCCTTCCATGCCGTGCCGCCTTCCGGGCGGGGCGTGCCGAAGCGGCCGACCGGTTCCCCCCGGACAGGCGGCCTCAGGCGCCCCTTGAGGGCCGCCAGGCCGGCCCCGCCGGCCGCCGGTTGCGGCGGCTCCCGGGTCGCGCCGCGGGGCACCGCCGCCTCCCGCCGCGACGGCGCCGGGCGGACCGGCTTGGCCGCCGCCGACAGCCGGCGGATCAGGGCGCCCAGGCGCTGCTCGTCCTGGCGCAGGGACTCGATCTGCTGCTTCTGGTCGCGGATCCGCCCGGAGATCTCCGCCAGCACGGCCTGGCGCTGCCGCTGGCTGTCCAGCAGTTCGGCCCGCGCCGCCTCCTGCCGGGCCTCGATGCCGGCCAGGGCCTCCCGGCGGCCCCGTGCCCTTTCCGCCATTTCCGCCTGCTCCGCCCGGGCCGCCCGCAGCCCGGCGATGAGCTCGGCCCGGGCCCGGGAGAGCTGGCGCAGGAAATAGCCGTCCCGCGCCGTCTGGTTGGGATCCCGCCCGGCGAAGAGCAGGCGCAGGGCCTCGGTTTCGCCGCCCATGAACTGCCGGCGCAACAGGCGCGCCAGGCGGGCCTCCTGGCCCTCGATGCGGGCTGCCAGCCGGCCGGCCTGCTCGTCCGCCGCCCGCATCTCCGCCTCCACCGCCGCCCGCTCGCCGGCCAGCTCGCGCAGGCGGCGGTTGGCGGCGGCGACCGCCGCCTCCGTCTCCCGCAGGCGGTCCAGGGTGCGGGTGCGCGATTGCTCGCTGCGCGAGAGGTCCCGCTCCAGGGACTGGATGCGGCCGCGCAGGGCCTTCAGCTCGCCCTTGGTGGCCGCCGCATCCGCCGCCGCGCAGGGGCCGCCGGCGGCCCAGAGCAGGAACAGCCCGAGGAGCCGCAAGCCGCCGGCGGTTCCCGGCGGCGGCCGGGCCGGCGGAGGTCCGGCGGGAAGACCGGCGGCCGGCCCGGTCACGACGGGCAGCCCCTGGCCGGCAGCGGGAAGGTTGGGCGAAGCGGCATACAAGTAACCTATAATATTCGATCCTCCCCACCGGCCCCGTCCATGGAAGCCATCCACGAGTTCATCGCCAAGCAGGAGCACGTCGAGACCGCCGCCCGGGCGCTCAAGGCGATCTCCCATCCGATCCGGCTGAAGATCCTCTGCGTCGTGGGCGGACAGGAAGTCTGCGTCCAGGACATCGTGGAAGCCGTCGGCACTTCCCAGAGCAACATCTCCCAGCACCTGGCCATCCTGCGCGACAAGGGCGTCCTGCAGACGCGCAAGGACGCCAACCGCGTGTTCTACCGGGTCGCCGACGCCCGGACCCTGCAACTGATCGTCCTCATGCGGGAAGTCTTCTGCGACTCCTCCGCCGAATAAGAAAGCAATGGATATCTCCCTCTTCATCCAGCAGAACATCATGTGGGTCGGCCTCGCCGCGGTCAGCGGCGGCATGCTCCTGTGGCCCCTCTTCACCGGCGGCGGCGGCGCCGCGGTCTCCCCCGCCGCGGCAACCCTCCTGGTCAACCGGGAGGATGCGATCGTCCTCGACGTCCGGGAGACCGGCGAGTGGTCCGCCGGCCACATCCCCAACGCCCGGCACATCGCCATGGGCCAGCTGGACAAGCGCCTCCACGAGCTCGACAAGTTCAAGAGCAGGCCGGTGATCGTCTGCTGCGCCACCGGCAACCGCTCCTCGTCGGCCTGCGGCCGCCTGAAGAAGGCCGGCTTCGAGAAGGTCTACAACCTGGCCGGCGGCATCGGCGCCTGGACCGAGGCCGGCCTCCCCACCACCACCAAGGGTTGAGCGCCATGCCGAAAGTCCTGATGTACGCCACCGCCGTCTGCCCCTACTGCGTCCGCGCCGAACAGCTCCTGAAGCGCAAGGGCATCGCCGAGATCGAGAAGGTCCGGGTGGACCTGGACCCGACGCGCCGCGACGAGATGATGGCCAGGACCGGCCGCCGCACCGTGCCGCAGATCTTCATCGGCGAGCGGCACGTGGGCGGCTGCGACGACCTCTACGACCTGGACCGGGCCGGACAGCTCGATCCCCTGCTGGCGGCCTGACGCCGTTCCCAACTTCCGGGGCTAGAATCCCGGCCTTTCCCCCACTTCGAGACCACCATGAGCGACCAGCAGCCCGTCTTCACCATCGAGAAGATCTACGTCAAGGATCTCTCCCTCGAGAGCCCCAACTCCCCCCAGTGCTTCCTCGAGCGCGAGGCGCCCTCGGTGGAAGTCCAGTTGCAGACGGCCGCCACCGGCATCGGCGACGGCATGTACGAGTCCGTGGTCACCGTCACCGTCACCTCCAAGATCGGCGACAAGACCGCCTTCCTGGTCGAGGTCGCCGAAGCCGGCATCTTCCAGATCCGCAACGTCCCCGAGGACGACCTGGAGCCCATCCTGGCCATCGCCTGCCCGAACATCATCTTCCCCTATGCGCGCGAAGCCATCAGCGATGCCGTGGTCCGGGCCGGCTTCCCGCCCGTCATGCTGTCGCCGGTGAACTTCGAGATGCTCTACCAGCAGAAGATGATGGCCCAGCAGGAAAAGGGCCCCCACGAAATCCAGATCCAGTAATCCGGCGGCGGAGACCCGGCGGCCCATGACAAGCTTCCCGAGACTCCCCGCCCTCTTCCTCGCGGCCGCCCTGGCGGTGGCCGCGGCGCCGGCGCCGGCCCTCGATTTCAAGTCCGTCGGCGAACCGGCGGTGCTCTTCGACGCCCCCTCCCAGAAGGCCCAGCCCCTCTTCATCGTCGCCCGCGGCACCCCCGTGGAGGTGGTCGTCGCCATCGAGGGCTGGACCAAGGTGCGCGACGCCGCCGGCGACCTGGCCTGGATAGAGAAGAAGGCGCTCGCCGACCGGCGGACCGTCATGGTGCGCGGCGACCGGGCCCAGGTCCGCGCCCAGGCCGAGGAGAAGGCGGCCCTGGTCTTCGAGGCCGAGAAGGGCGTGATCCTCGACCTGGTGGAAGCCGGCCCCGCCGGCTGGGCCCGGGTCCGCCACCGCGACGGCGCCCAGGGCTACGTCCGCGTGCCCCAGGTCTGGGGCCTCTGAGCGCGGCGCCGGCGCCCCCTTCCCGCCCTCCCACCCTCCTCCGCCCGACATCATGAAGATCGCCATGCTCGGCGCCGGCGCCTGGGGCACCGCCCTGGCCCTGGCCTTCGCCCCCCGCCACCAGGTGGGCCTGTGGACCTTCGAGGCCGCCCACGCCGACGCCCTGCGCGGCGAGCGGGAGAACCGGCAGTTCCTGCCCGGCTTCCCCCTGCCCGGCAGCGTCGCCATCGAGACGGACATCCCGGCCGCCCTGGACGGCGCCGACCTGGCGGTGATCGCCACCCCCATGGCGGGCCTGCGGGCCACCGCCGCCGCCGTCGCCCGGCACGGCGGCGGGCTGCCCTTCGTCTGGGTCTGCAAGGGCCTCGAGGCCGGCAGCGGCCTGCTGCCGCACCAGGTGGCCGCCGCCGCCGCCCCGGCCGTCACCTTCGGCGCCCTCACCGGCCCCAGCTTCGCCGACGAGGTGGCCCGCGGCCTGCCCACTGCCGTCGCCATCGCCTGCGGCAACCAGGATTTCGCCCGCCGCATGGCCGAGGAGCTGCACACCCCGCGCCTGCGCATCTACGTCAATGACGACGTGATCGGCGCCGAGGTCGGCGGCGCCGTCAAGAACGTCCTGGCCATCGCCACCGGCATCTGCGACGGCCTCGGCCTGGGCCTCAACGCCCGCGCCGCCCTGATCACCCGCGGCCTGGCCGAGATCACCCGCTTCGGCGTCGCCCTCGGCGCCGAGCGGGAGACCTTCATGGGCCTCACCGGCATGGGGGACCTGATCCTCACCTGCACCGGCGACCTCTCCCGCAACCGGCAGGTTGGCCTGGCGCTGGCCTCCGGCAAGGCCCTGGACGCCATCACCCGCGACCTGGGCCACGTGGCCGAGGGCGTGCCGACGACCCGGGAAGTACACCGCCGGGCGAAGGAGCTCGGCGTCGACATGCCCATCACCGACGCCGTCGCCGCCGTCCTCGACGGCCGCATCACCCCCCGCGACGCCGTCGATGCCCTGATGACGAGGGACACCAAGGCCGAGTAGCGGGGCGCGGCCTGACCAGGCCGCCGTGGCCCGCGCTTCCGGCCGGCCTTAGCCCCAGGCCGCCGTGCCGGCGGCGAGGGCAGCGGGGGCGAGGAATCCCTGCGCTGCGCTGCCGAAGCCGCTGTCGGCCAGCACGGCCATGGCGCCCGCCTTGCCGATGCCGGCCAGGGTCCCGGACTGTCCGTAGCGCCAGGCCAGGTCGCCGCCGACCGCGGCGCCGTCCCAGCCGCCCTGGTACGCATCCAGCATGGCGGCCATCGCCTGCCAGCGGGTGAGCGCCGGGTCGGCCGCCCGGGCCGCGTCGAAGCGGCCGGCCAGCAGGGTGAAATCGAAGGCCGTCACCCGGTGGTTCAGCAGCGGATCCGGCGATCCGGCCAGGTAGCTGCCCATGGCCTCCACCATCAGCTGCAGGCGGTCGATGCCGCGTGCCGGCGCCGCCCCGTACCAGCCGGCCAGGGTCAGCCGGTCGTTGCCGCCCGTCTCCATCACCAGGTCGCTGCCCGAGACGCGGAACCAGAGGTCGGCGTAGCGGATGCCGCCGCCCAGGGACAGGGTGCCGCGGGAATCGCCGTCGGCCAGCACCGTGTCCTGGCCGTCGCCGGCGTTGAAGGCCACCACGTCCCGGCCGCCGCCGGCGACGATGCGGTCGGCACCGCGGCCGCCGACGTGGAAGTCGCTGCCCTCCTCGCCCCACAGCGTGTCCTTGCCCTCGCCGCCGTCCAGCAGGTCCCGGCCGGCGCCGCCGTAGAGCACGTCGTTGGCCGCCTGGCCGAGCAGCAGGTCGTCGCCGCCATAGGCGAACAGGTTGTCGGCGCCGTCTCCGGCCGCCAGCAGGTTCCCCGCCTCGTTGCCGTAGAGGCGGTTCGACACCCCGTTGCCATAGGCATCCACCGGCGCGCCGCCGGTGAGGCGGAGCCGCTCGACGCCGTCGGGCAGGGCCCAGGTGATCGCCGACTGGATCACGTCGATGCCTTCGCCGGCGTATTCCAGCACCGTGTCGCCGGGACCGACGACATAGGTATCGTTGCCCGCCCCGCCCGCCAGGACGTTGGCCGCCTCGTTGCCGGTCAGCAGGTTGTCGAGGGCGTTGCCCGTGCCGTCGATGGCGGCGGTGCCCATCAGCGTCAGGTTCTCCAGGTTGGGCCCGAGCGCATAGCTCACGTAGGCCCGCAGCGTGTCGATGCCTTCGCCGGGGTTCTCCACCACCGTATCGTCCGGGGTGGCCGTGATGGTGTCGTTGCCGGCGCCGCCGATCAGCAGGTCGGCCCCGGCGCCGCCGTCCAGCACGTCGTTGCCGGCACCGCCGTCCAGGGTGTCGGCGCCGGCGGAAGACCAGGCCAGGTCGGCGCCCGCCCCGCCCTCCACGTACACCGCGCCGTAGCCCCAGCGGGCGCTGGTCAGGACGACGGCATCGTCGCCGCCGGCGAGCAGGAAGCGCTCCACCGACACCAGGCGCGGCGCATCGCCGAGGGGATTCGGATTGCTTCCCTCGTCGAGCACCAGGATATCGTCGCCCTCGGTGCCGACCACCGTATCCGTGCCGTCGCCGCCGTCCAGGACGTCGAACACCGCCGCCCGGCCGGTGAGGGTGAGGCGGCGGCCGCTGCCCGGAGATCCGGGGCTTCCCGCCGCCACCAGGGTGACGGCGCCCCAGGCGCCGTCGGCCGATACCCGCAGGGCGTCGTCCCCGGGACCGCCTTCCAGCCGGTCGGCGCCGGCGCCGCCGGCCAGGCTGTCCGCCCCCGATTCGCCGCGCAGCAGGTCGTTGCCCGTCCCGCCGGCCAGTTCGTCGTTGCCGCCGCCCCCCGCCAGGCTGTCGTTGCCGGCCCCGCCGTCCAGGCTGTCGGCGGCCGCCGTCCCGGCATGGACATCGTCCGCCGCCGTGCCGGCATAGGTTTCGCCGCTGCGCGGGACGACGGAAAGGTGGAAGAGGCTGGAGGCCGACAGGCCGCCGGGGTCCGTCGCCCGCAGGCGCAGGGTCCATTCGCCGGCGTCGGACCGGGCCGGCGTCCCGGCGAAGATGCCGCTGGCGGCGTCGAAGTGCAGCCAGGTGGGCAGGTCGCTGCCATCGGCGAGCGATGCGGTGACCGCAATGGTTCCGCCCTCCGCGTCCTTGAAAGCGCCGGGCGAGAGACGCCAGGTAATCGGCACGTCCGCCGCCGCAATCCGGTCCACGAGGTTGCGGACGAGTACGGGCGCCGTGTTGGCCGGCAGCACCCGCAGATCGAAGAAGTCGGAGGCCCGATTGCCGTCGCCATCCTCGGCCGTCACCTGGACCCGCCATTCGCCGGTGACGCCGTCGGCGGGCTCGGCGTAGAAGGTCGCGTACGGCTGCTCCGTCCCAGTTGCGTAATCCCACATCGATCCAGTGTCGAGAACTATCCACGGAGGCAGCGCACTTCCGTCGGACAGGGTCAAGGCGTAGTTGAAGCGCAGGGGGTCGGAGCCTGCCAGGCTGGCAAACGGTCCGTCGGCGAAGCTCCAAAACAAGCCGTAACGCGACAGGGTTCTGTCCGGCAGGGGATTGACCACCTTCAGGGGGCCTTGGGGGGGCGCGATCAGAATCTCGAAATCGTCCGACACCGCGGCACCCGCCCCATCCTTGGCAGTGAGTTGCAGCCTGACGGTACCGACATCCGCAACCCCTGGAGTTCCCGATAGTCGCGCCCCGCCCGATTCGAGCTCAAGATGCAGCCAAGCCGGCAAGCTTTCGCCGTCCGAAGATGACACCGAGATTACGTTGACGACATCGCCAAGATCCGAATCTTCGAACTGGCTTCGCGCAATGGTCAATTCGAAAGCGTCGCCTGCGAAAACCTCCTGATTGAACACCGATTCCACCATTCCCGGCGCATCGTTCCGATTGACAACCCTCACGTCGATACGATCGGCCGCCCAACGGCCGCTTCCGTCCGTCGCCCTGATGATCAGGCCCTTAGACTGGCTCCAGGTGCCCACGTCTGCGTTGGACGGCCGGCCGCTCAACGTTCCTGTCAGGGGATCGATGGCTATCCATTCGGGAATTGGAGAACCGTCGGCCATCGTTGCATCGAAAACCAGGTCTCCCGGGTCGTGGGGAACGAACTGCCCTTCCGGGAGGGGAATCCGGAATTCGGAATCCTCGTCCAGCACCAGATCCTCGAGCGCAATCGCCACCCGTGGCCCTAGCCGGGCCGATTCCAGATATTCGCCGATCGCGCGGGTTTCTCCATTCTCGAAACGCAGCGTCTCCACGCCGTCGTATCCGGGTTCGAGAGCGCCTCGCACGCGAACGAAACTTGAAGCCGCCGCCAATACGAGGTCGCGATCGTAGGCAAATGCCTCGATCTGCACCGCCGAAATCCCGTTCACGAAACAAAGGGTATCGTCGCCGGCCCCGATTCCTTCCACCACCGTGTCTTCCCCGAGTTCACCGAAGAACCAGTAAAGGTCATCTCCAAAGCCGCCGGCGAGGGTGTCGTCGCCTTCGCCACCATTCAGGTCGTTTGCAGCGGCATTGCCAACGATACTGTTCGCCAGCGCATTCCCACTGCCGAATACGGCTTCTCCGACCAGGATCAGGTTCTCCAGACCGGGAGGCAAGAAGAAATTGAATGATGCTTCGACGGTATCCGTCCCCCCCACGCTGGCGCGGAAACCGGACTCGTCTACCTGATCGCCGGGGCGGGTCAGGACGTATCTGTCGTCACCGCCATCTCCGAGGAAGGTGGTGCTCACATCGACCCTGGACTGGAACAGGTCATTGCCTTCGGTTCCGCCGACCACCCACTGGGTGCTGACGGGAATCGGCACCACCCCCTTTGGCATCCACGCCGACGGATGCATGGAAAAGTCGATGCGGGAACCTCCCTCGAAAAGAATCCGATCGACGGGCGGCCCACCGGCGTAACCCAGGAAGCCCCCCACCCCTTCCGCGTCCAGCGATGACACCAGTCGGACGGTATCGCCAGCAACGCCCGAAACCACCAGACACAGGCTGCTCCAGGTAAGTGCCGCGTCCGGATCGACGGCCGAACGGAACCAACGCAAGTCGGCCGGCGATATTCCAGGCCCGAAATTCAATGTTTCCTGGCGTCCATCGAAATACTCGTTCCCGAACAGGCCATTGCGCAAGGTATCCAAGCCGTCGGAACGACCGTACACATAGGTATCGCTGCCAGGGCCGCCCACCATCAGATCGTTGCCGGCGCCTCCGGCCATCAGGTCGTTTCCCGCCCCCCCCTGGAACTGATCATTTCCCGATCCGCCGTCCAAGCGATCGTTGCCACCATCGCCCCGCAACAGGTCATCCCCATCCCCGCCAAACAGGCTGTCGGATCCTGCGAGACCATTCAAAGTGTCATTTCCTGCATATCCGTACTGGGCGTCGTCACCTCTCGTCCCGGTCAACAAGTCGTTGGAATCCGTTCCTTCGATGGGATCGATGCCGAGTGCACCTGCAGCGACGAGCGTGCCATCCGGAAACTGCACGCGGAGTGATTGACGGTTTCCCGCGGCAAACCAGTTCGCGAGCGTGATCCGATTGTGGCCTGGCAGGTCGAGGTACAGATTCCAATCGCTCCGGCGCACATGCAACTGATCTCGCATGATGTCCAGGTGCAAGAAGTCGTCACCCCCCGATCCATCGGCATCGAATGCGGAAAGCATGGCGTCTCCGGCGCCATTGCGAACGATGAAATGGTCGTTCCCGGTTCCCCCGGCGAGACTATCCGTGCCAGTACCCCCGTCCAGCGTGTCGTCGCCTGCGTCTCCGACGAGAGTATCGTTGCCTTGCCCCCCCACCAGACTGTCGTTGCCGCCTCCCCCCGTTAGGCTGTCATTTCCGCTGGCGCCGTCGATTACGTTGTGAGAAGCGTTGCCGCTGATTTGATTGGACAGTTCGTTGCCTTCGCCCAGTGACGCGGTACCGGTCAGGATCAGGTTCTCGACCGCGGAATCGAGAACCCAGTCGATCGATGCCTCGACCGAATCGGTTCCGTCGCCCAAAATTTCATGGACGGTATCACCTGCGTCAGCGATGACATAGACGTCATTCCCGGGTCCGCCCACCAACGAATCCGCGCCGGGACCGCCATCCAAACGGTCATTCCCGTTCCCGCCTTCAAGCGTATCGGAGCCCTCTCCGCCATAAAGAGTGTCGTTGCCCCAAACGCCGACAATCAGGTTATCCAGGGCATTGCCAGTACCGACGAGATGGCCATACGTGAACCGCAGTCGTTCCACGTCATCGGGAAGGCGTATCGAGACGCTCGAACGCAGTTCGTCTATGCCCTCGTCGGGCAATTCGACCACGGTGTCGCCGGCATCGTCGACCACGTAGAGGTCTATGCCCGGGCCGCCTTCCATGCGGTCGGCGCCGGGGCCGCCGTCCAGTTCGTCGTTGCCGGCCATGCCGAGCAGCGTGTCGTTGCCGGCAAGACCATAGATCTGGTCCGGCCCGCCCGTGCCGGTCAGCAGGTCCGCCCCGGCCGTCCCGTTCAGGCGGACCGGCAGCAGGGCCATGATGTCCGCATGGCTCAGGGTGGCCCCGACGAAGCGCCATTGGGCGATGCGGCCCAGGGCACCGTTGGAGACGGTGATCGTCTGCCCGGTCGGGAAGCCCAGCCGCAGGTCGCTGGTGCCGGTGATTCTGCTCACTGTCAGATCGACCGGGGCCAATCCAGGGCCGAAGACCACCACATTGTCATTTCCCGACGGTACCAGGATGTCGCGTCCGTCACCGGCGTCGATCAAATAGGTGCTGCCGACAGCGCCCGTCATCTTGTCGTCGCCGCGGCCGCCCTGCAGGGTGGACGGGGCGCTGGCGGTGAGGCTGTCGTTGCCGGCGCCGCCGGTCAGGCTGCCGACGCCGCTGACGATGACATCGGTATCGCGCCGCTGGTCGAGCAGCTGGGCGAGGGTCTTTTCCCCGTCGGCGAGGACGAAGGTCTGCACGGCGCCCAGGTAGCCGCCGACGATGTCGATGCGGTCGCCGCCGCCCAGGTCGAGGACCAGGGTCGAGCGGTCGCCGGTGTCGCCCACCGTGATGCCGGCCAGGGCGATGCCGGAAAGGTCCAGCCGGTTGGCGCCGCCGGCATCCTGGATCTGGTCCCAGCCGTCGCCGGCCTGGTAGCGGTAGGTGGTGGCGCCGCCGGCCAGGTCGAGGAGGGTGTCGCTGCCGGCGCCGCCGGTGAGGGTGTCGCGGCCGCCGCCGGCCTCGAGCTGGTCGTCGCCGGCGCCGCCCTCGAGCAGATCGTCGCCGGCCTGGCCGGTGAGGAGGTCGTCGCCGTCATCGCCGGCCAGGCTGTCGTCGCCTTCGCCGCCGAGCAGCGCGTCGTTGCCGGCGCCGCCGTCGAGCAGGTCGTTGCCCGCGCCGCCGTCGAGGCCACCGGCGAGCAGGGTGCTGTCGTCCCCGGCGCCGCCATAGAGGCTGTCGTTGCCTTCGCCGCCGGCCAGGGCATCGACGCCGTCGCCGCCGTCCATGAGGTCGTCGCCGGCCTCGCCGGCCAGCTTGTCGGCGCCGGCATCGCCGGCGAGGGTGTCGTTGCCGTCTCCGGCGTAGAGCAGGTCGTTGCCTTCGCCGCCGGCCAGGGAGTCGTCGCCGCCGCCGCCCTGGAGTTCGTCGTTGCCAGCGCCGCCGTCGAGAGTGTCGGCGCCGGCCAGGGTGAGTCCTTCGCCGTCGCCGATCAGCAGGTCGTCGCCGGCGCCGCCATGGAGCTCATCCGCGCCAGCCCCGCCGACCAGGCTGTCCTGGCCGTCCTCGCCGTCCAGCCAGTCGTCGCCGGCGAGTTCCTCGCCCTGGTCGCCCACCAGTTCGTCGTTGCCGGCACCGCCGAAGATCTGGTCGGCGCCCTGGCCGCCATAAAGCCTGTCGTCGCCGTCCTCGCCGTCGAGGTAGTCGTCGCCATGGAGGGTGGCGAGGAGCTGGGAGAGGGCGTTGTCGCCCAGGAGGACGTCGTTGCCGGCACCGCCGAAGAGGTCGTCGGCGCCCGCCTCGCCGAGCAGGACGTCAGCTTCGGCGCCGCCGTCCAGATAGTCGTCGCCGCCGCCGGCGAGGAGCCAGTCCTCGCCCCAGCCGCCGTAGAGGTCGTCGGCGGCGCCGGCGGTGGGGGCTGGGGCGACGAAGCCGGCACCCCAGACGATCTGGTAGGCATCCGCCCCGCCGACGCCGGAAAGGACCTGCCGGGTCAGCACCCAGTCCCGCCGGTCGACGCCGGCGTCCAGGTCGCCGACCAGGGTGTCGGGCCCGGCGCCGCCGATCATGACGTCGCTGCCGGCGCCGCCCAGCAGGGCGTCGGCGCCCGCGTCGCCGGCCAGGAGGTCGTTGCCGGTGCCGCCGAGCAGCAGGTCGCGGCCGGGGCCGGGGGCTTCCTGGGCGAGGATCGCGGCCAGGTCCCGGGTGCTGCCGGCATAGAGCCGGTCGTCGCCCACTTCACCGCCGAGGAGGTCGTCGCCGGTACCGCCCTGGGCGATGTCGTTGCCGCTGCCGCCGGCCAGCATGTCCGAGCCGGACCCGCCGTCGAGTTCGTCGTCGCCGGCCTTGCCATCGGCGTAGTCGTCGCCGCCGCCGGCAGTGACCTGGTCGGCAAGGCCGGAACCGTAGAGGCTGTCGGCCCGGCCGGGCGCGGTGCCCGCGCCGACCAGGACATTGCCATAAGCGTCGAAGCCCACCTGCACGCCGGGGGTGGCCAGGTCCTGGTCGGCGGGGGCCAGGTCGCCGGTGACGGTCATGCTCGGCACGACGACGCCGGTGTAGTCCTCCAGGTTGATGCCGTAGTCGCCGTCGGCGAAGTTGTCGATGACCAGGGTGAGGCCGTCGGCGGTGGTGATCGTGGTGGGGGAGTTCTGGGTGATGGTGATGTTGCCGAGGGGGCTCTTCCAGACCTTGCCGCCACCTTCCTGCTTCACGAAGGCGCCGGCGATCTCCCGGTAGGTGCCCGGGGCGTAGGGGTCGCCGCCGGCCGGCAGGGGGCCGCCCTGGCGGACGAAGATGCGGTCGCCGCCTTCCGGGTCCGCGTCGGCGAGGTGGAAGCTGCCGCTGCCGTAGACGTAGAACTCGTCGGCATCGGCATCGCCGTAGGCGGTCTGCTCGCCGCTGCCGAGGTAGATCTTGTCCCGGCCGGCGCCGCCGTAGAGGATGTCCACGCCAGTGCCGCCGTCGAGGGTGTCGTCGCCTTCGCCGCCGTCGAGGATGTCGGCGCCGCGGCCGCCGCGGATCAAGTCGTTGCCTTCGGCGCCGGCGAGGGAATCGTCGCCAGCGTCGCCAAACAGCAAGTCGCCGTCGCCGCCGCCATCGAGGCTGTCGTTGCCGATGCCGCCGTACAGGTGGTCGTCGATGGCGCCGCCGGTAAAGCTGCCTCCGTTCGGGCCGCCGAAGTAGTAACGGCGTACGTTCGGGAACAGGTATCCCTGTTGGATGACGTAGCCGCTCGCCTCGTCCTTGAAATAGGTGCTGTCCTTCAGGTAGGCAGGATCGTCCGTCTTGGCGACATAGCGCTCGTCGGCAGGGTTCAGGTTGCGTTCGTTGAACCAGTTCTTCCGGTCGAGGAAGTCCTTCCGGTCGGCGACCCAGGTGTCGCTGAACTTCAGGTTGGCGCCTGCCCCAGCGGCAATCGCGCTTCGGTCTTCCTGCCAGTCGAGGTAGATGCTGCCCCAGGCCGCGGCCAGGGCGGTTTCGGCATCGCCGGGCTTCGCGCCGGCCAGCACGAAGGGACTGAGGCTGTAGAGGGCGGCGAAGGCGGCGAAGTCGCTGCGTGCCTTTTCCAGATCGACCTTCGTGGCGGCGGCAAGGCTCATCCCGTCCTGGAGGAAGGTGTAGGCATCGCTTTCGGTAACCTTGTTCAGCAGCGCGTAGAAGGCTTCCCGGCCGCTGTAGCCGGGCGGATTGTCGATGCTGGCCCAGGTGTTGCCGTCCGGGCTGCCCTTGAGCGGCGTGTAGTGGCCCGGGCCGAGGGTCAGGTCGGCCAGGGCATTGACCACGTTCTCCAGGACGTCGCCCTCGG
>JBPOHD010000005.1:0-100430 GCA_052035955.1 Pseudomonadota bacterium | reverse complement strand
AATTTTTCCCCCGCCTCCGCCAGCCACGCCGCTGCCCCGCGCCCCAAGTGCGTCTCCGCCCGACCGACCTGCTGCTGCGCGCCTGTCTGAAACTCGGCAAGGCGGCCGATTCCCGCGACGATGCCCTGGCCACCCTGCGGCCCGCCGACGTGCGCTGCCTGCTCCTCGTTTCCGCCACCGCCTTGGGCGACACCGTGCTCTCCACCGCCGCCTTCGCCCCCCTGAAGGCCCGCTTTCCCGGCGCCCGCCTGGTCGCCCTGATCGAGCGCCAGTACGCCGACCTCTTCCGCGCCTGTCCCGAACTCGACGCGGTGGTGCCCTTCCACGGCGGTTACGGGCGCTTCCTGCGCACCGCACTGGCCCTGCGCCGGGAACGGCCGGACCTGGCCCTGGTCCTGCACGGCAACGAGCCCCAGGCCACGCCCCTGGCCTACCTTTCAGGGGCACGCTGGATCGTCAAGCTGCCCAACGCCAACGAGTTCCGCTTCCTGCTCTCCAACCGGGAGCCGGTGCTCGCGTGGCGGGATTTTCGCCACGCCCTGGACCAGCGCCTCGGCGTCGCCGCCCTGGTCGGGGCCGAGGTCGAGGGCGCCCGCATGGCCCTGCCGCGGACGGTGGAGGGCGAGGCCGCCGCCGAACGCTTCCTGGCCGATGCCGGCCTCGCCGGCCGCTCCCTGGTAGGCCTGCAATGCGGCGCCTCCAGCCGGGCCCGCATGTGGCCGGCCGTACACTTCATCGAGCTGGCGCGCCGGCTGCGCGCCGAGCGGCCCGACTGCGGCTTCGTCCTCACCGGCTCACCGGGCGAGGCGGACTACCTGCGCGGCATCGCCGAGGGCATCGGCCCCGGCGCCGCGGTCGCCGCCGGCCTGCCGCTGCCCGCCCTGCCGGGCCTGGTCGCCCGCCTGCGCCTGCTGGTCACCGGCGACACCGGGACCCTGCACGTGGCGGTCGCCGTCGGCACGCCCATCGTCGGGCTGTTCGCCGTCTCGACGCCTTCCGCCTCGGGGCCGGCCTACGACCTGGACCGCCACGTCGTCATCCACCAGGCCTGCCCGGACCTGGGCCTGCGCAGCAAGTCCGGCGACCAGGAATGCATCGCCCGCATCGCCGTGGAGCAGGTGCTGGCAGCCGTGCGCGGCGTCCTCGACCGCCCATGAAGCCCCGCGTGCTCTTCGTCGACACGGGCCGCGAGTGGGGCGGCGGCACCAACAGCCTGCTGCTGCTGGCCGGCGCCCTGGTGCGCCGCGGCTACCCGGTGGATGCCGCCTTCAACCACGACTACCGGGGCGAGGCCGGGACCGTCGGCGCGGCCTTCGCCCGCGCCGGCGTCGGCTTCCACCTGCTGCCGCCGGCTCCGGCCGGGGCGCGCAAGCTGGCCCGGGAAAGCCTGCGCCTGCTGCTCGCCTTCCACCGCGACGGCCGTGCCCGGGCCCTGGACTGGCTGGAAGCGCGCGGCCGCATCGCCCCCATGGCCCGCCGCCTGGCGGCCCTGGCCGGGCGGCTGGGGGCGCGGCTGCTGGTCGGCAACAACCAGCCCTCCTCGAACCGGGAGGTGCTGCTGGCCGGCCGCCTGGCCGGACTGCCGGTGGTCCTGCACGTGAGGAAGACCACCGACCTCAACGCCGCCGAGCGCGAACTGGCGGCCAGCGCCGCCCGCCGCATCGTCTGCGTCTCGGAGAGCGTGCGCGCCCACTACCTGGCCCAGGGCCTGCCGGCCGGCCTCTGCCTGACCGTTCCCAACGGCATCGACCCGGAGGGTGTGCGCTTCCTGGCCAGGGACGAGGCCCGTGCCGCCCTCGGCCTGCCCGCCGGGGCCTTCGTCGTCGGCACCGTCTGCTCCCTGCTGCCGCTCAAGTGCGTGGACCACCTGTTGCGCGCCGTCGCCGGCCTGCCCGGGGTCCATCTGGCCGTCATCGGCGACGGGCCGGAACGGGGGCGGCTGGAGGCCCTGGCCGGCGAACTGGCCCTGGGCGACCGCTGCCGCTTCGCCGGCTTCCGCGCCGACGCGGCCAGCCTGCTGCCGGCCCTCGACGCCTTCGCCCTCGCCTCGCGCCAGGAGGGCATGCCGCGCTCGCTGCTGGAGGCCATGCTGGCCGGCCTGCCGGTGCTGGCGGCCGACGTGCCCGGCTGCCGCGACCTGGTGCGGGAGGGGACGACGGGCTTCCTGTACCCCCACGGCGACCTGGCCGCCATGGCCGGGCGCCTGCAGGCCCTGGCCGCCGACCCGGCCCTGCGCCGGCGCCTCGGGGAGGCCGGTCGGGCGGACGTGCTCGCCCATTACTCGCTGGCGGCCCACGTGGACCGGGTCGCCGCCGTCATCGACGGAGCCGCCGCGTGATCCAGGTCCTCCTCACCTGGCTGCTCTCGCCGCTGCTGCGGCTGCTGGCCGGCCGGGTCCGCCGGCCGCCGCGGCGCGTCCTGGTGATCCAGGCGGCGAAGATCGGCGACGCCCTCTGCGCCACGCCGCTGATCCGCGAGCTGGGTGCCGGGCTGCCCGCCGCGGAGATCGACATCCTCGCCGGCCCGGCCGCGGCGCCGCTGCTGGCGAACCTGCCCGGCGTGCGCGAGGTGCTGGTCGCCGCCGCCGGCGACTGGCGCGGGGTCGCCGGCAAGCTGCGCTTGGCCGGCCGCCTGCGCCGCCGCGGCTATGACGCGGTGCTGTGCTGCAACGGCGGCGCCGTCTGGCCGATGGTGGCCCTCTGGGCCGGCATCCCCGAGCGCATCGGCCTGCTGCCGAATTTCGCCGGCGCCAGCACCCGCCTGGCCGGCCGCCTGTGGACGGCGGCGGCGGCCCACCGGGGCGACCGGCTGATCGTCGAGACCTATTTCGACATGCTGCGCCTGCTCGGCCTGGCCCCCGCCGACCCGGCCAAGGAAGCCCGCCCGGCGCCCGGCGCCGGGGAGCGCGTGGCCGGCCTGCTGCCCGCCGCCGCCGCCCGCATCGGGCTGGCGGTGAGCGCCGCCAACAAGCTCAAGGAACTGGGCCCGGACAAGCTGGCCGCGGTCGCCGAGGGCCTGCTGGTGCGCCTGCCCGAGGCCCGCCTGGTGCTGCTCGGCACGGCGGCGGACCGGCAGCAGGCGCAGGAGATCCTGGCCCGCCTGGCCGAAGTCCACCGGCAGCGCATCGCCGATCTCTGCGGCCGGGTGGATCTGGCCGACCTGCCGGCCCTGATGGCCGGCCTGCAGGCCTTCGTCGGGGTCGACTCGGGGCTCACCTACCTGGCCGACACCCTCGGCCTGCCCCTGGTCTCGGTCGCCGGGCCCTGCAACATGGCGGAGACGCGGCCGGTCAATCCGCGCGCCCGCATCCTCCAGTTGCGGCTGCCCTGCCTGCCCTGCGCCCACATCTTCCAGGCCCCCGGAACCTGCCGGGTCGGCACCCGGGCCTGCATCCTCGACATCGGCAGCGAGGAGATCGTCGCCGCCACCGTGGATGTGCTGACGGAGGCCCGGCCGTGAACGCCACGCTGGGCCGCGCCGGCTTCGCCGCCTGCCTGCTGCTGCTCTTCGTCTGGTCCCTGCCGCGGACCATCGCCCTGCGCTACGCGCTGCTGGTCGGTGCCGCCGCCCTGCTGGCCGGCGCCATGGCGCGCGGCGACTGGCGCCGCCTGCTCGGCGACTGCCGCGGCGTCCTCGGGGTCCTGCTGGCGCTGACCGTCTGGCTGGTCCTGCAGGCGCTCCTGCTGTCGCCGGAATCCGACTGGGCCCTGGGCGAACTGCGCGGCCAGTGGCTGCCGGCGCTCCTGGCCCTGCTCGTCGGCCTGGCCCTCGGCCACCGGGACGGCCGGCCCGGCGGCGGACGGGCGGCGACCGGCGTCGTCCTGGTCTTCGCCCTGCAGGCGGCGATCGCGGTCGGCCACGCCGTCTGGTACTGGGTGAAGCACGACAGGCTCTGGAACATCAACGTGCCGCTGACCGGCGGCAAGCTCGAGATGAGCGTCGTCCTCAACCTGCTGCTGGTCTTCGTGGCGGCCGACCTGGTGCTGCGCGCCAGCGGGCGCCGGCCGATGCTGCGCCTGCCCCCCGCAGCGGTTGCCGGCATCGTCGCCGTCGCCCTGCTCTGCACCACCCTGGCGGACGCCCGCAACGGCCTGCTCGGCATCGTCTTCCTGGCCCTGGCGGGAAGCGCCCTGGCGATCGCCGGGCGGCGCCGCCGCGGCGGCGGGCGGAAGACCGCCGTGGCGGCGCTGGCCGGCCTCGCCGTGCTGGCCGGCGGCGCCGCCCTGCACTACCAGTCCGACCCGCGCTGGGGCACGGTTGCCGACACCGCCGCCATCGCCTGGGACATCGATCGCCACCGCACCTGGACCGACACCGCCACCGTGCCCTGGCCCACCCTGCCGGACGGCACCGAGGTGGAGAAGTCCGCCTACGTGCGCATCGCCAACATCCACGTCGGCCTGCGCCTGATCGGCGAGTACCCGCTCGGCTGGGGCTATGGCCGCAATGCCTTCGGCCATGCCCTGAGGCAGAGCCTGCCGGTGCCCACCGGCCACGCCCACAGCGGCTGGATCGACCTGGGCGTGGGCGGCGGCCTGCCGGCCCTGGCCCTCTGGGCGACGGCCCTGGCCCTCCTGGCGATACGCGGCTGGCGGGCCTATGCCAGGCGCCGCGACGGGGCCGGGCTGGCCCTCTGCCTGCTCGTCGGCGTCTTCGCCCTGCGCATGCTGCTGGACAGCGTCAACAAGGACCACATGCTGCAGATGTTCATGTTCCTGGCCGGTCTGCTGCTGGCGCTGGCCGCCGCCGGGGACCGGGAGGCGCCATGACGCTGGAACCGCGCCGCATCCTCGTCGTCCGCCGCGACAACATCGGCGACCTGGTGTGCACGACGCCCATGATCGCCGCCCTGCGCCGCCGCTATCCCGAGGCCACCCTGGCCGCCCTGGTCAATTCCTACAACGCCCCGGTGCTCGAGGGCAACCCGGACCTGGATGCCGTCCATGCCTACACCAAGGCCAAGCACGGCGAAAACGTACTGGCCAGCCACTGGGCCCGCCTGCGCCTGCTGCTGGCCCTGCGCCGGCAGCGCTTCGACCTGGCCATCGTCGGCGGCCACGGCGCCGGCGGCGCCAGCGAGCACGGCATCCGCCTGGCCGTCCAGGCCGGCGCCCGCCACATCGCCGCCTTCACCGCCGACGGCCGCCGCCGCGGCCGCGTGGACCTGCCCGTGCCGGCTGCCGCGCCGGCGCCGCTGCACGAGGTGGAGGACAGCCTGCGCCTGCTCTCGCCCCTCGGGCCGGTGCCGGAGCCGCCGCCCCTGGTCCTGAAGGCCGCCCCGGCCGCCGTGGCGGCCGCCCGCACCCGGCTCGGCGCCGCCCCGCCGGGGCGCCTGGTCGGCCTGCACATCAGCGCCCGCAAGCCTTCCCAGCGCTGGCCCGCCGAGGCCTTCGCCGCCCTCGCCGCCCGCATCGCCGCCCGGCCGGACACCGGCATCGTCCTCTTCTGGGCCCCGGGACCGGAGGACGACCCGCGCCACCCGGGCGACGACGGCAAGGCCGCCGCCCTGCTGGCGGCGCTGCCGGCCGGGCTGCCGGCCTTCCCCATGCCCACCATCGCCCTGCGCGAACTGATCGCCGGCCTGGACCTCTGCGACTCGGTGGTCTGCAGCGACGGCGGCGCCATGCACCTGGCGGCCGGCCTGGGCAAGCCCATCGCCTGCCTGTTCGGGCAGTCGGACGCCGTGCGCTGGCACCCCTGGGGCGTCCCCCACCGGGTCCTCCAGCCGGCCGGCCGCAACGTGGCCGACCTGGGCGTCGAGGAGGTGCTGGCCGCCTGGGCCGCCATCGCCCCGCCCTAGGGTCTGTTCTCATTCAGGCATGCGCCGACTGAATGAGAACAGACCCTAGCGGCGCCCAGGCCGGCATACAATCGGGCCTCCCCCACCCCCGAGGAGAAACCCCATGGCATACGCCCGCCGGCACCCGCTTCCGCACCTGGCCGCGCTCGCCGCTTCCGCTGCCCTCGCCACCGTCGCCGCCCCCGCCGCCCAGGCCGGCGGCTTCACCCTGGGCAGCCCGGACGTCGGTCCGAAGGCGCCGATCGCCGACAAGCACGTGTTCAAGGGCTTCGGCTGCGAGGGCGGGAACGTCTCCCCGGCCCTGGCCTGGAGCGGCGCCCCCAAGGACACGAAGAGCTTCGCCCTGATGGTGTACGACCCGGACGCCCCCACCGGCAGCGGCTGGTGGCATTGGGTCATGTTCAACATCCCGGCCGACGCGAAGGAACTGCCCCAGGGGGCGGGCGATCCCGCCGCCGGCAAGGCGCCCAAGGGTGCCATGCAGAGCCGCACCGATTTCGGCAAGCCCGGCTGGGGCGGCCCCTGCCCGCCCGTCGGCCACGGTCCGCACCGCTACGTCTTCACCCTGCACGCCCTGAAGACCGACAAGCTGGACCTGCCCGAGGACGCCAGCGCCGCCCTGGTCGGCTACATGGTCAATGCCAACCGCATCGGCAGGGCCAGCTTCACGGCAAAGTACGAACGCAGGAAGCCCTGACCGGCGCCCCATGGAAGACGCGCGACGCTTCGACTACCGCTTCAGCGGGCCGGAGGGGCTCGCCCTCGACCTGGCGGTAATCGACTCCATAGACGACTTCCTGGACATGCTGAAACCCGTCTTCCGGAGCCTGGGCCGGTGAGCCTCGCCTGCCGTCCCGGCTGCGCCGCCTGCTGCATCGCCCCGTCGATCAGCAGCCTGGACAAGCCGGCCGGCCTCGCCTGCCGACACCTGGACGCCGGCCTGCGCTGCACCCTCTTCGGTCGGCCGGAGCGGCCGGCCTGCTGCAGCGGCCTGCAGCCGTCCCGCGAGATGTGCGGCGACGACCGGGCGCAAGCCCTGGCCTGGCTGGCCGACCTGGAAATGCGGACCGCCGCCTGACCCCCCGTCCCGTCTGCCGGGAAATCCGAGACCGCCCCCCGAGAAAGGAGCCGCCATGTTCTCCGAAGCCACCTTCCGCTTCCTCGACGACCTCACCGCCAACAACGACCGGGCCTGGTTCGAGGCCCACAAGGCGCGCTACGAGGCCGAGGTGCGGGAACCCGCCCTGGCCTTCATCGCCGCCATGGACCCGCTGCTGGGCAAGTTCGCCCCCCGCTTCCGGGCCGAGCCGCGCAAGGTGGGCGGCTCCCTGATGCGCATCCACCGGGACACCCGCTTCTCCCGGGACAAGACGCCCTACAAGACCAACGTCGGCATCCAGTTCCGCCACGACCTGGGCAAGGACGTGCACGCCCCCGGCTTCTACCTGCACGTGGCGGGCGACGGCTGCTTCCTCGGCGCCGGTTGCTGGCACCCGGAACCCGACGACCTGGCGAAGATCCGCAACCTGGTGGCGGCCAGGCCGGAACACTGGTTCGCCGCCCGCGACGACCGCAAGTTCGCGAAGGACTGGGCCCTCTGGGGCGACGCCCTGTCCCGTCCCCCCCGCGGCCATGCGGCCGACCACCCGGCCATCGAGGACCTGAAGCGCAAGGACTTCGTCGCCCTGGCCAACCTCTCCTACGACGAGGTCATCTCCCCCGGACTGCCGAAGCTGGCGGCGAAACGCTATGCCGCCGCCGTGCCCCTGATGAAATTCCTCTGCGAGGCCCTCGGCGCCAGCTTCTGACCGGCGGCCCGGCGCCGCCCGCAGGAAGCGGCGACGGCTGGCGGCCCGCCGCGACAGGCGGCCCTCGCCCCGGCTTGCGGCACGCCCCGGCGGCGCGTATCGTCGCCGGGAAACGGCGGCGAGGAGGAGGCCATGGGCGACAGGACCTACACCGACATCGGCGGGGCGCGGCTGGATTTCTCCGCCGCCATGAGCTACGGCGACTACCTGAAGCTCGACGGCCTGCTGGCCTGCCAGCAGCCCCTGACCGGGGCCCACGACGAAATGCTCTTCGTCTGCGTGCACCACGTCTCCGAGCTCTGGATGAAGCTCATCATCCACGAACTGCGGGCGGCCCGCGAGCGCATCCGCACCGAACACCCGGCCGAGGGCCTGAAGATGCTCTCCCGGGTGCGCGGCGTACTCTGGCAGATGATCGGGCTGTGGGACGTGCTGTCGACCATGACCCCGGCCGATTACCTGGCCTTCCGCGAGGCCCTGGGCCATTCCTCGGGCTTCCAGTCCTGGCAGTACCGCAGCATCGAGTACCTGCTCGGCGGCAAGGACGCCCGCATGCTGGAGCCCCACCGCCACCGGCCGGAGATCTTCGCCCCCCTGGAGGCGGACCTGCGGACCCCCTCGATCTACGACGAGGTCATCCGCCTGCTGGCCCGCCGCGGCCTGCCCATCGACGCCGCCCACCTGGAGCGCGACTGGAGCCGGCCCTACGCCGCCAACGATTCGGTGCGCGCCGCCTGGACGGCGGTGTACCGGGACACCGAGCACCACTGGGACCTCTACGAACTGGCCGAGAAGCTGGTGGACATCGAGGACTGGTTCCAGCTCTGGCGCTACCGCCACATGGCGGTGGTCCAGCGCATCATCGGCCACAAGGCGGGCACCGGCGGCACGGCCGGCGTCGCCTACCTCAAGCAGGCCGTCGGCCGGCCCCTGTTCCCGGAACTGCTGGACCTGCGGACCGGCCTGTGAAGCGCCTCTGGGACCTCTCGCCGCCGCTGGCCCCCGGCATTCCCGTCTGGCCGGGGGACACGGCCTATGCCGAGGAGCGCACCTGGGCCATCGGCCCCGGCTGCCCGGTGAACGTCTCGTCCATCACCCTCTCCACCCACACGGGGGCCCACGTCGATGCGCCCTTCCATTTCGCGGCGGACGGCCTGCCGGTCGGCGCCGTGGACCTGGCCCCCTACCTGGGCCCGGCCCGGGTGGTGGACGTGCGCGGCGTGAAGCTCGTGGAAACGCGCCACCTGGCGGCCGCCCTGGAGGACCCGACCTGTCCGCCGCGGGTGCTGCTGCGCACCTGCGAGCAGGCGCCGGCCGGCCGCTGGGACCCGGATTTTCCGGTCATCGCGGCGGCGGCCGTCGAGGCCCTGGCCCGTCATGGCTGCATCCTCGTCGGACTGGACACGCCCTCCCTCGACCCGGAGCAGTCCAAGACCCTGGACGCCCACATGGCCGCCCACCGCCACGGCCTGGCCATCCTTGAGGGCCTGGTGCTGGACGCGGTGCCGCCCGGCGACTACGAACTGATCGCCCTGCCGCTCCGGCTCGCCAACCTGGACGCCTCGCCGGTGCGGGCGGTGCTGCGGGAGTTGTAAGGGTGGGGAAAGACAAGCTCACCACAGAGGACGCAGAGGACGCGGAGAACCACGGGCAGGAATCGCCGGGAGAATGCTTCCGTTGTCGTTTCCTCCCGGATCCCTGCGTCCTCCGTGGCGAATGAACCTGGATTTCCCATGACCCCCGACCGGCTCCGCCACCTCGATGCCATCGATCCCCTGGCTTCCTTCCGGGAGCGCTTCGACCTGCCGCCGGGGGTGATCTACCTGGACGGCAATTCCCTCGGTGCCCTGCCGAAGGACACGGCGGCGCGGGTGGCGGCGGTGGTGCGGCATGAATGGGGCGAGGGCCTGATCCGCTCCTGGAACGATGCCGGCTGGATGGACCTGCCGCAGCGGGTGGGCGACAAGATCGGCCGCCTGGTCGGCGCCGCCCCGGGCCAGGTGGTGGCCGCCGACTCCACCTCGGTGAACCTGCACAAGCTGCTGCACGCGGCCCTGGACCTCGCCCCCGGCCGGCGGGTGATCCTCTCCGACAGCGGCAACTTCCCCACCGACCTCTACATCGCCCAGGGCGTCGCCGGCCACCGCCACGCCACCCTGCGCGTCGTGCCGCCCGACGAGGTGGCGGCGCGCATCGACGACGGCGTCGCCGTGCTCATGCTGACCCAGGTGGACTACCGGACCGGCCGCCGCCACGACATGGCGGACCTCGGCCGCCGGGCCCGGGAGGCCGGCGTCGTGACCCTCTGGGACCTGGCCCATTCGGCCGGCGCCTTCCCGGTCGAGCTGGATGCCTGCGGCGCCGACCTCGCCGTCGGCTGCGGCTACAAGTACCTGAACGGCGGCCCCGGCGCCCCGGCCTTCCTCTACGTGGCATCCCGCCACCAGGAGCGCATCTCGCCGCCCCTTTCCGGCTGGATGGGCCACGCCGCCCCCTTCGCCTTCGACCCGGACTACCGCCCCGCCCCCGGCATCCGCCGCCAGCTCTGCGGCACCCCGGCCATCCTCGGCCTCGCCGCCCTGGAGGTGGGCGTGGACCTGGCCCTGGAGGCGGACCTCGCCGACCTGCGACGGAAATCCGTCGCCATGACGGAGGCCTTCATGGCCCTGGTGGAGGAGCGCCTGCCCGGCGCCTTCGGGGTCGCCACGCCCCGGGACCCGGAACAGCGGGGCAGCCAGGTCTCCCTGCGCCACCCGGCGGGCCATGCCATCGTCCAGGCCCTGATCGCCCGCGGCGTCATCCCCGACTTCCGCGCCCCGGACATCCTGCGCTTCGGCTTCGCGCCGCTCTACCTGCGCTATGCGGAAGTGGGCGAGGCGGTGGAAAGGCTGGCGGAGGTCATGGCCGGCGGGGCGTGGAAGGACCCGGCGTATGCGAAACGGGCAGCGGTGACGTGAGGTCCGATGCCGCCGTACGAAATTCCATATGGGTCTTTCTTGGTATATTCACGATCAGCGCCACAAGTAGTGAATTGTCACCGCCTGTCATGAGGAACTTTTCGATCCCGCAACCGGCCGGATAGATCGGCGATTCCAGACCTTCCGAAGAACGCCATGCCATCCGTGTCCAACGAAAATCTTGCCGTCCTGGTCGACGCAGATAACGCCCAGGCGTCAGTCATCGCTGAACTGCTCGCCGAAGTACCCAGGTATGGAACCGCAACGGCAAAGCGCGCCTACGGTGATTGGACGACACCCAACCTGGCCGGCTGGAAGGATGTCCTGCATATGCATGCGATCCAGCCGATCCAGCAGTTCCGATACACAACCGGAAAAAACGCCACCGACTCTGCCCTGATCATCGATGCGATGGACCTTCTGCACGGAGGAAAGGCAGACGGGTTCTGCCTCGTTTCGTCGGACAGCGACTTCACCCGCCTGGCCACGAGAATCCGCGAGGCCGGATTGGCTGTCTACGGTTTTGGCGAAAAGAAGACGTCCAAACCTTTCGTTGCGGCCTGCGACAAGTTCATTTTCACGGAGATTCTTCGAAAGCCGGCTTCCGGCACGTCAGGGGAAGTACCGTCCCAGGCCCCACTGAAACCCCTATTGACCTCTGCTGTCGCGGCTGCGGCCCAGGACGATGGTTGGGCGCTTCTGGCGGTCGTTGGCAGTCTGGTCCTGAAAGCCGATCCGTCGTTCGACTCTCGCAACTTTGGATTCAGGAAGCTGGGGGAATTGGTGAAGGCGCAGCCGTATCTCGAAGTGAAATCCGCTCCTTCCGTTGAAGGTTCCCAAACCAGTCACCTCTCCGTGCGCGTTAGGGAATCGTGAACCGACAGGCCGGATTGGCCGTCCCCCGCTTCGGAAACGTACGGGGAATCCAACACCAGCCGCTCCGTTCCGCCTTCCGCCAAACGCCCCCCCCGGGCTTCCGTCGGTCACCCACCCGCTCGCAGTACAATCTCCGCCGTGTTCACGGAGGTCATGGCCATGGGAAGTCAGCTCGAATTTCTCGAAGCCGAAGCGCTGAAACTTACGGCCGGCGAGCGAGCCGCATTTGCGCAGCTGTTGCTTGCCAGTCTCGACGAGGATGCGGAGATCGAGGATGCATGGGCCGCCGAGACCGAGCGCCGGATTTCCGACATCGAGAGTGGTGCCATGCAAGTCGTACCGATCGCCGACGCCCTTGCCCAGGTACGCGCAGCGCTGAAGTGAGGCTCGTCCTTGCCCCGCCTGCCCTCGCCGAACTCCACGACGCAGCCGCGTTCTACGCCCTGAAGGGCAGTGCCGAGCTTGGCCTGGCCTTTGTCGCCGAGTTCGAGCGGGCCGCCAACCTGGTCCTTGCCAACCCGCTTCTTGGAACGGAGTTCCGCGGCAACCGTCGCCGATTCATTCTTCGGCGCTTCCCGTACAGCATCATCTACCAGTCGACGCAGGCCGAGCTTCGAGTGCTTGCCGTCGCCCACCACCGGCGGCGGCCCGGTTATTGGGCCGACAGGAAGTAGCGCCGGGGCGCCTCCCATCGGGTCGCGCGCGCCTTTTCAGTCCGGCCGGAACGAGACGTTGGGCAGGTCCCCAGGCGCGGTCGGAGGCCACCGTTGACCACACGCATGAACTTCCCCCTCGCCGACGAAATCCTCGCCGCCCACGCACAGGCCCTGGGCAACGACTTCGACGCCTACGGCAACCACGTGCGCCGCATGCTCCATTTCTTCGTCGCGCTCGCCGGCGGGAACGACGCCCCGCCCGATCATGTCCAGGCGGCCGCCGCCTTCCATGACCTCGGCATCTGGACGGCCCATACCTTCGATTACCTGCCGCCCTCCGTGGCCCTGGCCGACGCCTGGCTGGCCGAGAGGGGCATGGAATCCCTGGCCCCGGAGGTGGCCGCCATCATCGTCGAGCACCACAGGCTGCGGCCCTACGCCGGGCCCTGGGCGGCGAACGTGGAAACCTTCCGCCGCGCCGACCTGGTGGACCTCTCCCTGGGCGCCATCCGCTTCGGCCTGCCGGCGGCGCAGGTCCGCGCGGTGCGGGCGGCCTTTCCCAATGCCGGCTTCCACCGGCTGCTGGCCCGCCTGACGGTCCGGCAGTTCCTGCGCACGCCGCTGCGGCCGCTGCCGATGTTCCGCTGGTGACCGCCGCGGCCGGCCCGGCGGCCGCCGGTGCGTGTAGGCTGGCGGCGATGGCAAGGACACGCATCCCGGCAGGCGGCATCCCGACCCGGGCCTTCCTGTCGACGGGAATCGGGCTCGGCCTGGCCGTCTGGGTGCTCTCGCCCCGGCTCACGGGCCTGGCGGAACCCTGGGATTCCGCCGGGCCCTGGTGGACGGCCTCCTGGCTGGTCGTGGCCCTGGCGGGGGGCGCCGCGGGCCGCCTGCGCGGCGTCGCCCTGCCCTTTGGCTACGCGCTGGGGCAGATGCTCGCCACCCTGCCGGCGGCGGGGGGCGAATTCGGCCTGCTGGGCTGGCTGTTCATCGGCGCCTTCGCCCTGGCGGCCTGCCTGGGAAGCCTGGCCGTGGCGGGGGCGGTGGCCCTGCTGCGGCGATGGCGGGGCCGGTGAGGCGGTCCCGCGCGGGGTGGCGCGGCGCCTGGCCGCCGCACCGACGGCCGCCGGCCCGATCCGCACCGCCGGCATGGCACCGCCCTGAGTCCGACACTTCGGCAAAAAAGGAGAAGACATGGAGATATTGCGCACCCCGGACGAACGCTTCGACGACCTGCCGGGCTGGCCCTGGGCGCCGCGCTACATGGACGACCTGCCCGGCCTGGAAGGCCTGCGCATCCACTACGTCGACGAGGGCCCGCGGGAGGCCGCCGTCACCTGGCTGTGCCTCCATGGGGAGCCCACCTGGGGCTACCTCTACCGGAAGATGATCCCGGTCTTCCTGGCGGCGGGGCACCGGGTGGTGGCGCCGGACTTCGCCGGCTTCGGCCGGTCCGACAAGCCGGCCGACGACGCCGTCTACGGCTTCGACTTCCACCGCGACATGCTGCTGGCCCTGGTGGACCGGCTGGACCTCGCGGGCATCCGGCTGGTCTGCCAGGACTGGGGCGGGCTGCTGGGCCTCACCCTGCCCATGGACCGGCCGGCCCGCTTCACCGGCCTGCTGGTGATGAACACCACCCTGGGGACGGGGGACGTACCCCTCCCGGAGGGCTTCGTCGCCTGGCGGGCCTTCGTGCGCAGCCGGCCGGACCTGGACGTGGCGGCCCTGATGGCCCGCGGCACGCCGGTGCTGGGCCCGGCGGAAGCGGCGGCCTACGCGGCGCCCTTCCCGGACGTCCGCTTCAAGGCCGGGGTGCGGCGTTTCCCCGAGCTGGTGCCGGACCGGCCCGACGCCCCCGGGGCGGCCCTGTCGCGGCGGGCCCGGGACTGGTGGCGCCATGAGTGGCGAGGCCGCAGCCTGATGGCCATCGGCATGCGGGACCCGGTGCTGGGACCGCCGGTGATGCAGGCCCTGCGCGGCACGATCCGCGGCTGCCCGCCGGCCATGGAACTCCCCGAGGCAGGCCACTTCACGCAGGAATGGGGCCGGCCCATCGCCGAGCGGGCGGTGGCGGAACTGGCCTGAAGGCCGGGCGTTCGCGGTAGCATCGCGGACGGCGCCCGGGCGCGAGGAGGAATGCGATGAGGATATCCTGGCCTGGCCTGGCGTTCGCGCCGATGCCCGTTCCCCTGCTGGCGGCGGCGCTGTTCATGGCCTCCGTCAGCAGCCGCTCGCCCTGGGTGGCCTTTCTGGTGTTCTTGCTGATCGGCGCTGCGATCTCCTACGGGGCGACGCTCTTCATGCTGCTGCCCTCCCTGTTCGTGCTGGAGCGCTTCAGGCGGCCGACGACGCCGAACATGGCGGCCCTGGGGGCGGTGCTGGGGACCGTCGTCGGCCTCGGCCTGACCTTCGTCATGCACCGGGCCAGCGGTGCGGATTCGGGCCCGCCGGACACCGGCTACCTCGAATGGCTGCTGGCCGACGACTCCTGGATGTTCCTGCTCCCTGCCGCCGTCTGCGGGGTGGTGAATTCGGTGCTCTACCATCTCCTGGCCCGGGACAGGACGGCGCCGGCCTGAAAGCCCATGCATGTCGCGACGGCAGGAGCTGAAGGCGCTCCGGCGCGGCCTTGCCGCCGTCCCGGCGGGCGGTTATGCTCGGCGGCCCGTCACGAACCACCTCCCGGAGGATTGCATGAGCCCGAACCCCATCGCCGCCTGGCACGAACTGCTGCGTACCGGCAACGCCGCGGGTCTGGACGACATCCTGGCCGAGGAGGCCGTCTTCCATTCGCCGGTGGTGCATACCCCCCAGGTCGGCAAGGCCATCACCCGGGCCTACCTGGCGGCGGCCTTCCGCGTCTTCGGCAATCCGTCCTTCCACTACGTGCGGGAACTGGTCGGCGAGCGCGACGCGGTGCTGGAGTTCGTCACCGAGATCGACGGCATCGTGGTCAATGGCGTGGACATGATCCGCTGGAACGAGGCCGGCAGGATCGTCGATTTCAAGGTCATGCTGCGCCCCCTGAAGGCGGTGAACCTGATCCACCAGAAGATGGGCGAGATGCTGCAACGGATGGCGGCGGCAGGGAAGGCTTGAGCGGCGGGAAACCCGACCCGGCGGACGGCTTCGCCGCCCGCCTGGTCGCCTGGCAGAGGCGCCACGGCCGCCACGACCTGCCCTGGCAGGAGGACTGGCGGCGCCTGGGCGATCCCTACCGGGTCTGGCTGTCGGAAATCATGCTGCAACAGACCCAGGTGGCCACCGTCATCCCCTATTACCGGAAATTCACCGGCCGCTTCCCTCGCCTCGAGGACCTGGCCGGCGCCGAGACGGCGGCGGTGATGCCCTACTGGAGCGGCCTGGGCTACTACGCGCGGGCCCGCAACCTGCACCGATGCGCGCAGACGGTCGTGGAGCGGCATGGCGGCGCCTTTCCCGCCGACCCGGCGGCCCTGGCGGACCTGCCCGGCATCGGCCGCTCGACGGCCAATGCCATCGCCGCCGCCTGCTTCGGCGCCCGGGTGCCCATCCTCGACGGGAACGTGAAAAGGGTCCTGGCCCGATATTTCGCCATCGATGGATATCCGGGCCTGCAGGCGGTCGAGAAACGGCTCTGGGCGCTGGCGCAATCCCTGCTGCCGGAGCGGGAAGTGGCGGCCTACCACCAGGCCCAGATGGACCTCGGCGCGACCCTGTGCACCCGTACCCGGCCGCGTTGCGGCGACTGCCCGCTGGCCGGCGCCTGCGCGGCCCTCGCCGGGGGACGGGTGGGCACGCTGCCGACGGCGAAGCCGCGCCGGCAGGTGCCGGAGCGGGAGGCAACCGTGCTGATCCTCGTCCAGGAGGGCAGGCTCCTGCTGCTGCGTCGCCCGCCGGCCGGAATCTGGGGGGGGCTGCTTTCGCTGCCGGAACTTGCCGACGGGGAAACGACGGCCGAGGGGGCTGCGTCCCTGGGCCTGGAGTTGCAGGCGGAATCGGCGCTGCCCGCGCTGCGCCACGCCTTCACCCATTTCCGCCTGCGAATCCGGCCGCGCCTGTGCCGGGTGCGTCCCCTGCCCCGGGCCGGCGAACCCGAAGGCCTCTGGCTGCCCGTCGGCGAAGCGATCGGGGCTGGCGTTCCCGCCCCCATCCGGCGTATCCTGATGGAATTGCCGGCAGAAATGACCGGCGCTTAGGGAGAAGGTCGGGACGGCCGGGCGAGGAGCGCGCCGGCCCGCTGGCGACAGGCCATGGGTAGTTGGGAATTCCGCTGGAAGTGGCTGGGTCGCCAGGGCATGATCCTCAACCTGGCGATCCTTTTCGTCGCCGCCGGCACGCTCGCGCTGGCCCTGTTCGCCGAGCGAAGCCGGGAAGCCCGCCATGCCAGCGAACAGCGGCTGGCGGTGGGCGACGAGCTCAACCTCATCCGAGCCCGCCTGGAAGGCAACCTGCAGGCCAACATCCAGCTCGTCCAGGGACTGGCCAGCGTGGTGGCGACCCATCCGGACATCGACCAGCGGCTGCTGGAGCAGGCGGCGCGTCCCCTGTTCGGCGAACACACCATCCTGCGCAACGTGGCCCTGGCGCCGGACATGGTGATCCGCTACGTGGCGCCCCTGGCCGGCAACGAGAAGGCCATCGGGCTCGATTACATGA
Source organism: Pseudomonadota bacterium (assembly GCA_052035955.1). GTDB lineage: Bacteria > Pseudomonadota > Gammaproteobacteria > Burkholderiales > Rhodocyclaceae > JAEUNJ01. Next base: position 83,692 of record JBPOHD010000005.1, on the reverse strand, counting down.
AGACCCCGGACCAGGCCGAGGCGGCGGACCTGGCGCGGCGGGAAGGCCGGCTGGTCCTGGCCGGTCCGCTGGCCCTGCGCCAGGGCGGCACCGGCCTGATCAGCCGGATCCCCGTCTTCGTGGCCGGCCCGGACGGCCGGGACCGGTTCTGGGGCATCGTTTCGGCGGTCATCGACATCGAGCGCCTGCACCGCCGCAGCGGCCTCGCCGACGAGGCCCGGGGGGTGGACATCGCCATCCGGGGCCGGGACGGCAAGGGGCCGGCAGGGGAGGTGTTCCATGGGCGGCCGGAGCTGTTCGCGGCCGATCCGGTACTGGCCGCCCTCCCCCTGCCCTACGGAAGCTGGCAACTGGCCGCGGTGCCGCGCGGCGGCTGGACGGAAGCGCCGGGAAAGACCTCCGCGCGGCTCGCCTTCGCGGCCGGCGGCCTGCTGCTGATCGCCGTCATCGTCCTCTACGGCCGCAGCCAGCAGGCCTCGCGCCTCCAGCGCACGCTGCTGGCCAGCCTGAGCGACGAGGGGCTGGACGGCGTGCTCCTGGTCTCGCCGGACCGCCGTTGGCTTTACCACAACCGGCGCTTCATGGAGATGTGGCAGCTTCCGGAAGACCTGGCGCGCACCGGCGCCTGCGAGGCCGCCGTGGAGGCCATGGCGCCCAAGACCACCGACCCCTCGGGCTTTCGTGCCAGGATGGAAGATCTGTACCGGGATCCCCATGGCACCAGCCGGGAGGAACTGGCGCTGGCCGACGGCCGCGTCTTCGAGCGCTACACGGCGCCGGCCCGGACCAGCGACGGGGAACTGGTGGGGCGCGGCTGGTACTACCGGGACATCACCGCCCGCAAGCTGGTGGAGACGGCCCTTCGCCAGTCCCAGCAGCGCTTCGCCAGCGTGTTCCGCAACAGCCCGATCGCCGCCTCCGTCACCCGGCTGGCGGATGGCCGCATCGTGGACTTGAACGACAACTACGGGCGGGACTTCGGCTGGTCCCGGGAGGCAGCGGTCGGCCAGACGACGGTGGGCCTGGGTGTCTGGCCCTCGGCGGACTCCCACGGCGCCTGGAGGAAACGGCTGGTCGAGGCCCGCCGGCTGACCGATTACGAGACCCTCTGGCTGCACCGGGAAGGGCGCTACCTGGAAGTGAGCATCGACGCCGAGATCGTCGAGATGGACGGCGAGGAGACGGTATTGGCCTTCGTGTCCGACATCACCCAGCGCCGGCAGCAGGAGCGGGAACTGGCGGCCCACCGGGAGAACCTGATGGCCCTGGTGCGGGACCGGACGGCGGACCTGGAGGCGGCGCGGGCGGAGGCCGAGCGGCTGGCCCGGGTGAAGAGCGACTTCCTCGCCAACATGAGCCACGAAATCCGCACTCCCCTCAACGGCATCCTCGGCATGGCCCGCATCGGTCACCGGGAGAGCGCCGGCCGCCAGGCGGCGAGGCAGGCCTTCGCGCGCATCCTCGACTCGGGCCAGTTGCTGCTCGGCGTCATCAACGACGTGCTCGACTACTCGAAGATCGAGGCCGGCATGCTGGCCATCGAGCGGACGATCACGCACCCCGGCCGCGTCCTCGACCACGCGGCGGGCCTGGTGGCCGAACGGGCCCGGGAGAAGGGACTGGAACTGGTGGTCGAGAAGGACGCCAGCCTGCCGGAGGACTGCGAGAGCGATCCCCTGCGCATCGGCCAGATCCTCCTCAACCTGATCTCCAACGCCGTGAAGTTCACCGACCAGGGGCGGGTCGACGTGGCCGGCCGGCTGGAGGGGGACCAGCTCGTGTTCACGGTGACGGACACCGGCATCGGCATCGACCCGACCCAGATCGGCCGCGTCTTCGCGCCCTTCGAACAGGCGGACGGGTCCATGACGAGGCGCTACGGCGGCACCGGCCTCGGCCTGACCATCACCCGCCGCCTGGTGAAGCTGATGGAGGGCGAGATCCGGGTGGACAGCGTCCCGGGCGAGGGCAGCCGCTTCGAGGTGCGCCTGCCCTACCGTCCGGCGGCCGCGGAGAAGGCCCCGCAGCCCGATGTCACGCAGGCCGCCGCCGGCCTGCAGCGCCTGGCCGGATTCTCCATCCTGGTGGCCGAGGACAACGAGATCAACCAGGAGGTGATCGCCGACAACCTGCGCTTCGAGGGCGCCTCGGTGGTCCTCGTCGAAAATGGGCAGGAAGCGGTCGATCGGGTGGCCCGGGACGGACCCCGGGCCTATGACGTGGTACTGATGGACGTGCAGATGCCGGTCATGAACGGCCACGAGGCGACCCGGCGGATTCGCGGGCTGCAGCCGGAACTGCCGGTCATCGGCCAGACCGCCCACGCGCTGGAGGATGAACGCCGGGCCTGCCTGGCGTCCGGCATGGTGGACCGACTGACCAAGCCAATCGAGCCGGAGGATCTGGTGGCCGTGATCCTCCGCCACACGCGTCCGCGCGGCTGAGCGACGGCCGTCCCGTGGCCGTCAGGAGGGCACCAGGCCCTTCGAGTCGAGGAAGCGGTAGACGATCTCCAGCCGCGACTCGACGTCCTCCAGTTCGAGCAGCTTCTGGCGCGCCGCATCGGGGATGGGCAGCACCTCGCACCAGCGGAAGCCGACCCAGGCGGCGTCGAAGAATCGGTGAGGCGTCGGCGCGGCGGCCCCCATGTCCTCGAGGACGACGCGCAGCATGGGGACCAGCCGGGCGAACTTCTGCGGAATCCTGGCCGTCGCCTCGGGTTCCACCATCTCCACCTCCCCCATCAGCAGGCCGGAGGGCTCCGCCCAGCGCTGCAGGACGCGGAAGCGCTCGCCGCCGCGGGCCACCACCTGCAGGACGCCGAGCTGGGGCATGTCCCATTCGGCAATGCGGGCCAGGGTTCCGACCCGGTGCGGCACGGCGGGCTTGCCGACCTCCTGGCCGCTGGCGATCAGGCAGACGCCGAAGTCGCTGCCCTCCTTCAGGCAGGTCTTGGCCATGCCCATGTAGCGCTGCTCGAAGATGCGCAGGGGCAGGCGGCCCTCGGGAAAGAGCACCGCCTGCAGCGGGAAGAGCGGGAGGGTGCGCGTGCTCACGCGCCGGCTCCCCAGCGCGGCTGCAGGTCGTGCGCGACGCCGAGCTGGTCGAGGATGCGGGCGACGACGAAGTCCACCAGGTCCTGCACGGTCGTCGGGCCGTTGTAGAAGCCGGGGCTGGGCGGCAGGATGACGGCGCCGGCCCGGGCCAGGCGCAGCATGTTCTCCAGGTGGATGGCCGAAAAGGGCGTCTCCCGCGGCACCAGGACCAGCTTGCGCCCCTCCTTCAGCACCACGTCGGCGGCCCGGGTCAGCAGGTCGTCGGAAATGCCGGCGGCGACCTTGGCCAGGGTGCCCATGGTGCACGGGCAGATGACGTAGGCATCGGGGGCGCCGCTGCCGGAGGCCAGCGGCGCATTCCAGTCCTCCCGGCCGTAGACGGCAAGTCCCTCTTCGCCGACCCCGAGGCGGGCGGCGACGGCGCGCCGGGCCTCGCGCGGCTGGGCCGGCAGGACCAGGCCGGTCTCCTGGGCGGCAACGATCTGGGCGGCCTGGGAATAGAGCAGGGAGACCCGGTGGCCGCCGCGCAGCAGGCATTCGACGAGGCGCAGGCCGTAGGGAATGCCGGAGGCGCCGGTGAGGGCGACGGCGACGGACTTGCTCATGGTCGGTTCCTTTCGGTGGGGGGGGCGCCGCCTCCGGGCGTCTCCTCGGCGGCGGCCGGGCCGGCCAGGAAATGGCCGGCGGCGAGGCCGTTCACGATGCCGAAGACGAAGGCGGCGGCGGCGAACACGGGCAGCAGGTGGAAGATGCCGTCATGGGGCACCAGCCAGGCGCGGGCGACCAGGATCTGGGCGCCGACGTGGGCGAAGGCGGCCGCCAGGCTGTGGGTCACCGGGCCGAAGAAGCGGGCCGGCAGGCGGCTGGTGACGGCGAGGACGGCAAGGCTGGCCAGGGCGCCGGCCAGGCTGAGGAAGAAGCCCGGCGAGAGGATCTGCCCCATCAGCAGGGAGGCGGCGAACACCCGCAGCAGGGATACCCAGGCGGCGTCGACCCAGCCATGGCGGAGCAGCACCACCAGGACGACGATGTTGGCCAGGCCGGGCTTGACGCCCGGCAGGGGGGTGGGAATCGCCGCCTCGGCGATGGCCAGGACGATGGCGGCGGCGGCGTAGCGGGCGACGCGGCGGTCGGCCGCCGTGATCGGCAGGAGGACCGCGCCGTCAGTAGTTGAGGGAGTCATATCCGCCCTGGCGGCTCTTCAGCTGGAGGCTGACGTGGCTCGGCGCGCAGATGGCAATGGCATTGGGCCTGGCCAGCCAGCCCTGGCGCACGCAGTACTGGTGGGCACCGGGATCGGAGGCGACGCGGGCCCGCCCGCCCTGGACCTCGATGACGGTGGGACCGATGGCGCCCTGGACCTCCAGGCGGCGCGGCTTGTCCAGGGGCAGTTCGGCGACCACGGCCCCGTCGCGCTTGACGACGGCCAGCTCGGCCCGGCCGGCCTGCCAGCCCAGGGGCAGGGAGGCGGCGACGGCGGCGGCGGCGGCGGCCACGGCCAGCCAGTCGCCGGGGCGCACATGGACCAGCCAGCGCCTCATCGGCCGCCTCGGCGGGCGCCGCCAGGGACGGCCGGCGGAGGGGCGTTTCGCATGGGCTGCTTGCCTCCGGCCGGCCCTCAGCCGGCCAGGGCCCGGTGGCGGACGAGGACGCGCGCCTGCCCGGCGAAGCGGGCGGCCAGGCGTTCGGCGAAATAGACGGAACGGTGCTGGCCGCCTGTGCAGCCGATGCCGACCGTGAGGTAGGAGCGGTTGTCGCGCACGTAGGCCGGCAGCCACCTGGCGATGAAGGCACCGATGTCCTCCAGCATCGCCGCCACCTCGGAATGGGCTTCCAGAAAGTCGATGACCTCGGCATCGCGGCCGGTCAACGGCCGCAGCGCCGGATCGTAGTGGGGGTTGGGCAGGCAGCGCACGTCGAAGACCAGGTCGGCGTCCATCGGCAGGCCGTGCTTGAAACCGAAGGATTCGAACAGGAGGACGAGGCCGCGGCTCTCCTGCAGGGAGACGAAATCCCTGACGATGGACCGCAGGGCGTTGGGGCGCAGGTTGCTGGTGTCGATGCGATGGCCCAGGGTGGCCAGGTTGGCGAGGGATTCGCGCTCGCGGGCGATGGCCTCGGCCAGGGTGGTCTCGGGGCCGGCCAGCGGATGGCGGCGGCGGGTCTCGGAGAAGCGCTGGATCAGCACGTCGTCGCGGGCGTCGAGGAAGACGAAGCGCAGGTCCAGGCCGGCCTCCCGCAGTTCCCGGATCTGCATCGGCAGGGCGGCGATGCCCGAGCCACCGCGCATGTCCATGGCGACCGCCACGCGCTCGTATCCGTCGCCGCGCATCTGGGCGACCAGCTGGCCGAGCAGGGGCGCCGGCAGGTTGTCGACGCAGTAATAGGCGGCGTCCTCGAGGACGTTGAGGGCGATGGACTTTCCGGAGCCGGAAAGGCCGCTGATGAGGACAAGCTGCATGGACATGCGGATCGCGATTCGGTGCGGGAAGGATAGCCGAGGCGGCGGCGCTTGTCAGGGCCGGCCGGCGGACCCGGCGCCCTGCCCGGCCGGCGCCTCCTCGCCGGCGGCCTCCTGGCGCAGCCAGAGGGCGAAGGCGGCCACTTCCGGGCGCGGCCGGCCGGGGGCGGCGACGAGGTAGTAGGCCCGCTCCGCCACCGTCCGGCGTCGGCCTCCAACGGCCACCAGCCGGCCGTCGGCCATCAGCGCCCGCACCAGGGGCAGGCGCCCGAGGGCGACGCCATGGCCGTCCGCGGCGGCGCGCACGGCCTGGTCGTAGTGGTTGAAGCGCAGGATGCCCTTGGGCCGCGCCCCGGCCAGCCCCATGCCGGCCAGCCACTGGTCCCAGGCCAGCCAGGAGAAGGCGCTGCCGTCCTCGAAGGCGACCAGGGTGGTGCGGGCCAGGCTGGCCGGCGTCCAGCGTTCCGGCAGTGTGCCGGCAACCTGCGGCGCGGCGACCGGGAACACCTCGTCGCCGAACAGGCGCAGGCCGCCGGCGGCGGCCTCCGGTACGCTGAAGCGCAGGGCCAGGTCCACATCCTCCCGGGCCAGGTCCACCATCCGGTTGTTGGCCGAAATGCGCACCTCGACCTCGGGATGGCGCTCCTGGAAGGCGGCCAGGCGCGGCAGGAGCCACAGGGAGGCGACCCCGACGCTGGCCGACACGGTCACCCGGGGCTGGCGGGCGGCCGCCTTCAGGCCCGCGCAGACTTCGGCCAGGCGGCCGAGGGCATCGTGGACGGCCCGCTGCAATACCTCGCCTTCGGGGGTGAGTTCCAGGCGCCGCGTGTGGCGCAGGAACAGCCTGACCCCGAGCTGGCTCTCCAGGGTCTGGATCTGCCGGCTGACGGCCGACTGGGTCAGGAACAGTTCCGCCGCCGCCTTCGTGAAGCTGAGGTGGCGGGCGGCGGCGGCGAAGCCCTTCAGGTTGTCCAGCCCGGGAAGCCGGCGCGATTCGGTATCCATGCGCTTTCCTCATCCATGAGGTGCAAAACCTCCGTTTGTCACGCCCGCTTCAGGCCTCTACTCTGCGTGTCATGGCGGGTGCAATCATGCATCGCCCTCATGGATGGAGGATAGGACCATGGCTCGGATGACGCAAGTGACGATGCTGGAATTGACCGACCGGGAAGCCTTGCTGCTCGGGCCGCTCGACGGCGCGACCCTGGAATGCCTGGCCGGGGAACTGTGGGTGACCCAGGACGGCCGGCGGGAGGACTGGATCCTCGGCCCGGGGGAGTGCCTGCCCATCGCCGGGCGGGCCCCGGTGGTCGTTTCCGCCACCCGGGAGGCGCGGGCGGCGGTGCGGCGGCCGGCGGGGCGCCTGGCCGGGATCGCCGGCGCCTCGGGCCGCTTCGCCGCCCGCCTCAGCGGTTGGCCGAAGCCCCGCCTGGCGGAGCTGGCCAGCACGCTGGTCCGCTGAGGGCGCCCTGCCGACCTCTGGCGGCTCCCTGCTTCCGAACCGGTGGACCGCCGTCAGGCGGCCATGCGCGGGATGATGAATCCGCCTTCGACGGCCACCGCCCGCGCCCGAAGCAGTTCCTCGAGCAGCCAGTCGGCCAGTTCCGCGGTGGGCTTGCCGAGGATGCGGGCGCCCACGTCGCGGAAGAAGGGCACGCTTTCCAGGTAAGCGCCGAGGCCCGACAGGGGAAGGCGTTCCAGGTCCAGCAGGTTGAAGGTGAAGCAGGCCTTGAGGGCATTGCGGCCCATGCGCTGGGGATCGGCCTCGAAGGCCGCCTGCCGCCGGAAGGCGCGCTCGACGGCGGCCTCGAAGTCGGAGAAGGGGGCGCCGTGGCCCGGAATCACCGTCTCCACCTCGAGGCCGGCGATGAGTTCCAGGGTCTCGCGGGTGGCCCGCAGGGCGCCCGGGTGGCCGAGGATCTCGCCGAAGACGATGCCGAAACCGTCCTGCCAGAGGGCGTCGCCCGAGATCAGCAGGCGCTCGGCCGGACAGTGGAAGACCAGGGCCTCCATGTCGTGGCCGGGCGCGGCATGGGCCTTCCACACCAGGCCACCCATCTCGAACTCCTCCCCGGCCCGCAAGACCGCGTCATGGACGAAGGGATCGCCGCGCTGGCAGGCCTGTGAGAGCAGCAGGGCCTCCTCGTCCCAGGCCAGCACGTGCTCCTCGATGCCGGACGGAATGACGATGTCGCAGCCGTGGTCGCGCTTGATGCGGGCATTGCCGCCGATGTGGTCCGAGTGGGAATGGGTATTGACCAGCCGCGCCAGGCGGCGTCCGCCGAGGGCTTCGCGGAGAAGGACGAGGGTCTGCTCGACGTGGCCTACATAGCCGCTGTCCACCAGGGTGGCCCTGCCGCCCTCGAGGAAGACGATGTTGTTGGAGGACAGCCAGCCGCGCTCCAGGACGCGGATCTGCTCCGGGAGGCGCGCCTTCACGCCCTCAATCCGCGCAATTGCCGGCCATGTCCGCGTCCGGATCGACGCGGGACCGGCGCTGGGCGATGGCGGCCAGGATCATCAGCCTCTCCTCGTCCGTGGCCGAGGGCCAGGCGAGGATCTCGTCGGCGGTGCGGAAACAGCCCTGGCAGATGCCGGTCTCGAAATCGAGCCGGCAGCGGGTCTTCGTGCAGGGGGATTCGACGCTCACGAAGCCGCGGCCCGCCTGGCCAGCAGGGCCCGGGCGACCCGCGACGCGGGCTCCCGTCCGAGCTGGGCGGAAATCCAGGCGGCGGTGTCCACCAGCCGGTCCAGATCGACCCCGCAGTCGATGCCGAGGCCCCTGAGCAGCCAGACGACATCCTCGGTGGCGACGTTGCCGGAGGCGCCGGCGGCATAGGGACAGCCGCCGAGCCCGCCGACCGAGCCGTCGAAGACGGCGATGCCGAGTTCCAGGGAGGCGTAGATGTTGGCCGCCGCCATGCCGTAGGTATCGTGGTAGTGGCCGGCCAGCTTCTTGATCGGCACGCGGCGGGCGACGGCCTCGATCATTTCCTTGACGGCGCCGGGCGTGCCCATGCCGACGGTATCGCCCAGGGAGACCTCGTAGCAGCCCATCTCGAACAGGGCCCAGGCCACGTCGGCGACGGCGGTCGGCTTCACCTCGCCCTGGTAGGGACAGCCGAGGACGCAGGAGACGTAGCCGCGCACGCGGACGTCGGCATCGCGGGCGGCGGCCACCACGGGCCGGAAGCGCTCCAGCGATTCGTCGATCGTGCAGTTGATGTTCTTCTTCGAGAAGGCCTCGGAGGCGGCGCCGAAGACCGCCACCTCCTTCGCCCCGGCGGCCAGCGCCGCCTCGAAGCCCTTGAGGTTGGGCACCAGGACGGGCAGGGCCACGTCCGTGCGTCCGCGCACGGCCTCCATGACCTTGGCCGAATCCGCCATCTGGGGCACCCAGCGCGGGGAAACGAAGGCCGTCGCCTCGACGACCTTGAGCCCGGCCCCGGCCAGCCGGTAGATCAGTTCGACCTTGACCTCGGTGGGGACATTCTGCTTTTCGTTCTGCAGGCCGTCGCGGGGACCGACGTCGACGAGGCGGACTTTGGTGGGGAGGGCCATGGGATTCGGGAGCGGGGAATGGACGGCGCCCTATGTTAGCGCGCGGACGGATGGCTATCCGCCATTGTAACGGCCCGGGTGCGGCACACCACACGCCCGGTGCCGCGGCAGCAATCCGTGGGCGGCGCGGACGGGGGCAATCCCCGTCGCGGCCGGCCCCTCAATTGGCCGCTTCGAACTCCACCAGTTCCGCCCCATCGGCCACCTGGTCGCCGACGCCGAAGCGGAAGGCCTTCACCGTGCCCTTGCAGGGGGCGGCGATGGTGTGCTCCATCTTCATGGCCTCGAGGATCAGCAGCGGTGCGCCCTTCTCCACCGTCGAGCCCTCGGCCGCGACCAGGGCGATGACCTTGCCCGGCATGGGGGCGGTGAGGCCGCCCTCGGCGCCGCCGCCCTCGCCGGCGTGGTAGAGGGGATCGACGGCCGAGAGCACGAAGGCGCGGCCGTGCAGGAAGACGTGGCGCTTCTCGCCGGCCACCACCACCGTGGCGTTGATGCGGTTGCCGGCGAAGTCGGCGCGCAGGGCGCTGCCCGGGCCCAGGGCGCCTCGGGCCCGCACGCCGAGTCCGTCGAGTTCCAGGGCGAAGCCGTCGCCCTCGTAGGCGACGGCGACTTCCTTCTCGGTCTCGCCGGAGCGGAAGGCCAGGGTGCGGCGGGCGGCGCTGTTCAGGCGCCAGCCGTCGCGGCCGTGCCAGGGCGAGAATGGGTCGGCATCGTGGGCCGCCGCTTCCTGGGCGTCGCTGCGCTCGCGCAGCAGCTCGGCCAGGGCCGCGGCCAGCCAGGTCTCGGCCGGCGGCTCGGCGCCGCCCGGGAAGAGGAAACCCTGCTCCCGCTCGATCAGGCCGGTGTCCAGGTCGGCGGAGGCGAAGGCCGGGCAGGCCACCAGGCGCGACAGGAAGCCGACGTTGTTGGCGACGCCGACCACCCGGTAGCGGGCCAATGACTGCAACATTCTGGCCAGGGCCCGTTCGCGGGTCTCGTCCCAGACGATCAGCTTGGCGATCATCGGGTCGTAGTGGGGGGTGATCTCGTCCCCCTGCTCGACACCGGTGTCCACCCGCACGTGCAGGGATTCCTCGGGCGGCGCCAGGTGCAGCAGGCGGCCGGTGGAGGGCAGGAAACCCTTGTCCGGGTCCTCGGCGTAGATGCGCGCCTCGACGGCATGGCCGCGGATGGAGAGCTGCTCCTGGGCGAGGGGCAGGGGCTCGCCGGCGGCCACCCGCAGCTGCCACTCGACCAGGTCCAGGCCGGTGATCATCTCGGTCACCGGATGCTCCACCTGCAGCCGGGTGTTCATTTCCATGAAGTAGAAGCTGCCGTCCTGGTTGGCGATGAATTCGACGGTGCCGGCGCCCACGTAGCCGACGGCGCGGGCCGCGTCGACGGCCGCCTTGCCCATGGCCGCGCGGCGTTCCGCCGTCATCCCGGGCGCCGGGGCCTCCTCCAGCACCTTCTGGTGGCGGCGCTGCACCGAACAGTCGCGCTCGAACAGGTGGACCACATTGCCGTGGCTGTCGCCGAAGACCTGGATCTCGATGTGGCGCGGCCGTTGCAGGTATTTCTCGATCAGCACGTGGGCATCGCCGAAGGAGGACAGGGCCTCCCGCTGGCAGGAGGCCAGGGCGTCGGCGAAGTCCCCGCCCTTCCAGACGGCGCGCATGCCCTTGCCGCCGCCGCCGGCGGAGGCCTTGATCAGCACCGGATAGCCGATGGCGTCGGCCTGGGCCTGGAGGTGGGCCGGCGCCTGGTCGTCGCCGTGGTAGCCGGGGGTCAGGGGCACGCCGGCCTTTTCCATCAGCTTCTTGCTCTCGGACTTGAGGCCCATGGCGCGGATCGCCGACACCGGCGGGCCGATGAAGACGATGCCGTTGGCGGCCAGGGTCTCGGCGAATTCCTCGTTCTCGGACAGGAAGCCATAGCCCGGATGCACGGCCTGGGCGCCGGTCTGGCGGCAGGCGGCGACGATGCGGTCGGCCACCAGGTAGGATTCCCGGGCCGCCGCCGGGCCGATGCAGACGGCCTCGTCGGCGAGGCGCACGTGGCGCGCCCCGGCGTCGGCCTCGGACTAGACGGCGACGGTACGGATGCCCATGCGGCGGGCGGTCTTGATGACGCGGCAGGCGATCTCGCCGCGGTTTGCGATCAGTATGGTGTCGAACATGGTCGATCCCTATTCAATAAAAGCAGTCCACCACAGAGGACGCGGAGGACACAGAGGAAGGCAAGTCACCAAGAACATCCTGGCAAGAGGCCGAGGTCCTCCCCATCGACGGGCCGGTCACTCATCGACGCCTTTCTCCGTGCCCTCTGCGTCCTCTGCGGTGAATGACACTTCGCCTTATCCCACCACCCAGTTGGGCTTGCGGCGCTGCAGGAAGGCGGCCATGCCTTCCTGGGCTTCCTCGGTGGTGCGGATGGCGGCGATGCGGGCCGCCGTGTCGGCCACCACCTCGGCGGTGATGGGCCGGCCGGCGACGGCGCGGATCAGGTCCTTGCAGGCGCGCAGCGCCGCCGGGCCGTTCTTCAGCAGGCCGTCCACGATCATGCCGACGGCCTCGTCCAGGGCCGCCTCGTCGGCCACCATCTCGTGGATCAGTCCGATGCGGTAGGCCTCGGCGGCCGAGAAGCGTTCGGCGGTGAGCATGTAGCGGCGGGCGTAGCGCTCGCCGATGGCGGCGATCACGTGCGGGCTGATCACCGAGGGGATGATCCCCAGCTTCACTTCGGAGAGCGTGAACTGGGCGTCGAAGGTGGCGATGGCGATGTCGCAGGCGGCCACCAGGCCGACGCCGCCGCCGTAGGCCGGCCCCTGGACCCGGGCCACGGTCGGCTTGCCCATCTGGGCCAGGGAACGCAGCATCTCCGCCAGGGCCTGGGAGTCGCGCCGGTTCTCCTCCGCCGTGAAGGTGGCGGCGCGCTTCATCCAGTTGAGGTCGGCGCCGGCACAGAAGCTCTTGCCGGTGCCCGAAATCACCAGCACGCGCACCGCCGGGTCGCGCTCCATGGCGCCGACGGCGTCGATGAGTTCGCGGATCAGCACGTCGTCGAAGGCGTTGTGGCGCTCCGGCCGGTTCATGGTGACGATGCCGACGCCGTTGTCGACTTCGGTGAGGATGGTTTCGTACATATGCTGGCTCCGTTAATTCAAAGGCCTCGACGCAGAGGACGCGGAGGACACAGGGGAATGCAATGCATCAGCGGCTTGCCCGCAAGGGAATGCACCATCGGGCAATCGCGCGATTTCGACATGATCCTGATTTTCCTCTGCGCCCTCTGTGTCCTCTGTGGTTCAAATGCATTTTCCTTGCTTCGTTCCTCGCGTCCGCGATACCTACATCCGGAAGACGCCGAAGCGCGTCTGGGGGATCGGCGCGTTCAGCGAGGCGGAGATGCCCAGCCCGAGCACCCGGCGGGTCTGGGCCGGATCGATGACGCCGTCGTCCCAGAGGCGGGCCGTGGCGTAGTACGGATGGCCCTGGTGCTCGTACTGCTCGCGGATGGGGGCCCGGAAAGCCTCCTCGTCCTCCTTGCTCCAGGTCTTGCCGCCCGCCTCCAGGCCGTCGCGGCGGATGGTGGCCAGCACCGAGGCGGCCTGCTCTCCACCCATGACGGAAACGCGGCCGTTGGGCCACATCCAGAGGAAGCGGGGGCTGTAGGCGCGGCCGCACATGCCGTAGTTGCCGGCGCCGAAACTGCCGCCGATGATCATGGTGAACTTGGGCACCTGGGCGGTGGCAACGGCGGTCACCATCTTGGCGCCGTCCTTGGCGATGCCGCCGTTCTCGTACTTGCGGCCGACCATGAAGCCGGTGATGTTCTGCAGGAAGAGCAGCGGGATGCCGCGCTGGGCGCACAGCTCGATGAAATGGGCGCCCTTCTGGGCCGATTCGGAGAACAGGATGCCGTTGTTGGCGACGATGCCCATGGGATAGCCGTGCAGGTGGGCAAAGCCGGTCACCAGCGTCGTGCCGTAACGGGACTTGAACTCGTCGAAGCGGGAGCCGTCCACGATGCGGGCGATGACCTCGCGCACGTCGTAGGGCTTGCGCGTGTCGGCGGGGATGACGCCGTACAGTTCCGACGGATCGTAGGCCGGCTCCTCGGGCGTCGCCATCTGCAGGGAGACGGGCTTCCGCCAGTTCAGGTTGCCGACGATGCGGCGGGCGATGGACAGCGCGTGGTGGTCGTTCTCGGCCAGGTGGTCGGCGACGCCGGAGACGCGGGTATGGATGTCGCCGCCGCCCAGGTCCTCGGCGCTCACCACCTCGCCGGTGGCGGCCTTCACCAGGGGCGGGCCGCCGAGGAAGATGGTGCCCTGGTTGCGCACGATCACCGCCTCGTCGGACATGGCCGGCACGTAGGCGCCGCCGGCCGTGCAGGAGCCCATGACGACGGCCATCTGGGGGATGCCCAGGGCGCTCATGTTGGCCTGGTTGAAGAAGATGCGGCCGAAGTGGTCGCGGTCGGGGAAGACCTCGTCCTGGGTCGGCAGGTTGGCGCCGCCCGAATCGACCAGGTAGATGCAGGGCAGGCGGTTCTGCTGGGCGATCTCCTGGGCCCGCAGGTGCTTCTTCACGGTGGTGGGGAAGTAGGAGCCGCCCTTCACCGTCGCGTCGTTGGCGACGATCATGCATTCGACGCCATTCACCCGGCCGATGCCGGTGACGACGCCGCCCGAGGCCACCTCGTTCTTCCACATCCCCCAGGCCGCCAAGGGCGACAGTTCGAGGAAGGGGGCGCCGGGATCGAGCAGGGCGTTGATGCGGTCCCGGGGCAGCAGCTTGCCGCGCGCCAGGTGCTTCTGGCGCGCCTCCTCGGGGCCGCCGCGGGAGACGATCTCCGTCTTCTCGCGCAGGTCCGCGACGATGCCCTCCATGGCCGCGACGTTGGCCTTGAAGTCAGCGGAGCGGGTATTGATTTGCGATTTGATGATGGTCATGGCATTCCTCAGAAACCGCCGGTGGCCAGCCACTTCTCGACCTGGGGCAGGCGGTCGGCGCCCCAGAAGGGTTCGCCGTCGACGAAAAAGAAGGGGGCGCCGAACATGCCGCGGGCGACGACGGCCTCGGTCTCGGACTTCAGGCGCTCCTTGATCTCGGGGCGCTGGATGGCGGCGGCAAGCGCCTCGGGATCGATGCCGACGGCCGTGGCGGCGGCCTGCACGACACCCAGTTCGCCGATGTCGCGCCCCTCCACCCAGTAGGCGCGGAAGACGGCGTGGGCGAAGGCACGGGCCTTCGCGCAGTCCTCCCCGTGCAGCCAGTAGTAGGCGCGGGCAGCGGACAGGGTGACGACGGGAAACTTGTCCGGGTAGCGGAAGGGCACCCCGTAGTAGCGGGCCGAGCGGTCGAAGTCGCGCTGGCTGTATTCGCCCTTCAGGGGCACCTTCACCAGCAGCGGCAGGCCGCTGGCCTGGAAGGCGGCGCCCAGCATCATCGGCCGCCACTTGACCTTGCGGCCGTATTTCGCCGCCAGGTCGTCGATCAGCTCGCTGGCGATGTAGGAATAGGGGGAGGAGAAGTCGAAGAAGAATTCGACCGGGGCGGGGGCGGAATCGCCGGGATTGGCCATGGGGGTGTCCTTGTCAAATGGCGAGGGAGCGGCCGATCACCAGGCGCTGGATGTCGGAGGCGCCCTCGTAGATCTGGCAGACGCGCACGTCGCGGTAGATGCGCTCGACGGGGAAGTCGGCCACGTAGCCGTAGCCGCCGTGGATCTGGATGGCATCCGAACAGACCTGCTCGGCCATCTCGGAAGCGTAGAGCTTGGCCATGGACGCCTCCTTCAGGCAGGGCCGGCCGGCGTCCTTGAGGCTGGCCGCGTAGTGCACCAGCTGGCGGGCCGCCTCGATGCGGGTGGCCATGTCGGCCAGGCGGAAGTTCACCGCCTGGTGGTTGATGATGGTCTGGCCGAAGCTCTCCCGCTCCTGGGCGTAGCGCAGGGCGGCCTCGAAGGCGGCCCGGGCCATGCCGACCGACTGGGCGGCGATGCCGATGCGGCCGCCTTCCAGGTTGGCCAGGGCGATGCGGTAGCCCTCACCTTCCCGGCCGAGCAGGTTCTCCGCCGGGATGCGGCAGTCCTCGAAGAGGATCTGGGCCGTGTCGGAAGCGTGCTGGCCGAGCTTCTCCTCGATGCGGGCGACGGTGTAGCCGGGCGTGTCGGTGGGCACGATGAAGGCGGAGATGCCCTTCTTGCCGGCGCCGGGATCGGTGACGGCGAAGACCACGGCCACCCGGGCGTTCCTGCCCGTGGTGATGAACTGCTTGACGCCGTTCAAGACCCACTGCCCATCGACGAGGGCGGCGCGGGTGCGGATGGCGGCGGCATCCGAGCCGACGTGGGGCTCGGTCAGGCAGAAGCAGCCCAGCCATTCGCCGGTGGCCAGCTTCCTCAGGTACTTCTCCTTCTGGGCGTCCGTCCCGAAGGCATTGATGGGGCCGCAGACCACCGAGTTCTGCACGGAGACGACAGTGGAGGTGGCGCCGTCGCCGGCGGCGATCTCCTCCAGGGCCAGGGCCAGGGAGACGTAGTCGAGGCCGGCGCCGTCCCATTCCTCGGGGACCACCATGCCGCAGCAGCCCAGTTCGCCGAGCTGGCGCAGTTCCTCGCGGGGGAAATGGCAGGTCTTGTCCCAGTCGGCGGCCTTCGGCGCCAGTTGCTCGCGGGCGAAGTCCCGCAGCATGTCGCGGATCTGTTCCTGTTCGGGGGTGAGGATCATGGGTTTCCTTTCACCGCGACGGGGCGGTGGGCAGAGGGATGGTAAGGGATAGGGGCAGCCGGGGTTTCGCGCGGACGCACGAGTTTCCTCTGCCCGATGCCGAATGGATACACGGAGCGCACGGCACCCGAACGTGTCGAACCAACTGCCATCGTTTCCGAAGCGTTGCGGGTGCCCGGAACAGGGGGCGACCGACGCCACTCATGTCCCCCGGCCGGGGCTGCGCCCCGCCCTCCTCCTTTACTTCGCCGCACCGGTCGCCCCCCGCCCCGGGCTGGATCGTCCGGTGGTTCCGAACGGTCGATCACCCGATGCGCTGCCCATTCGGGACGGCAGGGTGTTCCGCGTAGCGAAGTAAAGGAGGAGGCGGTGGCCGAAGGCCGGCGCCGGGGGACATGAGCGGAGCGGAACACCCTGTCGTCCCGACCCCCCTGGCGTTCGTCGCACGGGGAACCTCCCCCACGCAAACACTGCTCCCGGTAGCCCCGAATCACCATGGCTGCGAGCAAACCGAAAGACAGGATCCGCCTCACCCTAGTAACCCTTGTAGGTCTTCGACCCGGGAATCGGCTCGCCGGAATCGCGCAGGCGCACCGCCTCGTGGAAGCCCTGCTCCTCGGCGTAGTGCTTGAACCACTGGCCCTCGGGGGAGTGGCGGGTGATGCCGTCGAAGACGGTGGCGATCATCTGGGTGTTGGCCAGGCCCATGTTGTCGTAGGCCTGGTTGATCATCAGCTTCTGCATCATCAGCTGGTTCTTCGGCACGCCGGCCATGCGGTCGGCCAGGGCGGCGACCGCCGCTTCCAGTTCCGCTTCTGGCACGGCATCGATGACCAGCCCCCAGTCCATGGCCCTGCGGCCGTCGATGGTGTCGCCGGTGAGCAGCATGCGCTTGGCCTTCTCGGCCCCCAGGCGATAGACCCACATGGCGGTGGTCGGGCAGCCCCAGACCCGGGCCGGCATGTAGCCGATCTTGGCGTCCTCCGCCATCACCACCATGTCGCAGCAGAGGGCGATGTCGCTGCCGCCGGCGACGGCGAAGCCGTGCACCTGGCAGATGGTCGGCTTGTAGCTGCGCCAGAGGCTGAAGAAGTCGTCGGTGAAGCCCTTCATGACCCGGTAGTCGATCATCGGATCCCAGGGCATCTTCTGGGTGCAGGGCGTGTCGGCGTCGCCCTCGGCGAAGTCCTTCAGGTCGTAGCCGGAGCAGAAGGCCCGGCCGGCCCCCTTGAGGACGATGACATGGACGCCGTCGTCGGCGTTGGCGCGCTCGACGGCGAGGCGGATCTCCCGCGGCATGGCCGGCACGATGGCGTTGAGCCGCTCGGGGCGGTTCAGGGTGATCGTCGCGACCCGGTCCCGGGTCTCGTAGAGGATGGTCTCGTAGCTCATGTGCCGGGCGTGGGTGCGTTTCAGGAGTTCAAGGGCAGTTCACCGCAGAGGGCGCAGAGGACACGGAGAGAAACAATCCCCGGGAAGATCGGAACGAGGGCAGGTCAATCGACCCGCCGAATGCCTTTCTCATGCCCTTCTCCGCGTCCCCTGCGTCCTCTGTGGTCAAACAGGCCTAGGCCAGCTCGATGCCCATGGCGGTAGCCTCGCCGCCGCCGATGCAGAGGCTGGCGACGCCGCGCTTCCTGCCGTGCTTGCGCAGGGCGCCGATCAGGGTGACGAGGATGCGGGCGCCGGAGGCCCCGATGGGATGGCCGAGGGCGCAGGCGCCGCCGTGGACGTTGACCTTGTCGTGGGGCAGCTTCAGGTCGTGCATGGCGGCCATGGTGACGACGGCGAAGGCTTCGTTGATCTCCCAGAGTTCCACGCTCTCGACGCTCCAGTCGTTCTTCGCCAGCAGCTTGCGGATGGCGCCCACCGGGGCGGTGGTGAAGAGGCCGGGTTCCTGGGCGAAGGTGCTGTGGCCGACGATGGTGGCGACGGGCTTGGCACCGAGGCGGGCAGCGGTCGAGGCGCGCATCAGCACCAGGGCGGCGGCGCCGTCGGAGATGGAGGAGGAATTGGCCGGGGTGACGGTGCCGTCCTTGCGGAAGGCGGGCTTGAGGGTGGGGATCTTCTCCAGGTTGGCCTTGAAGGGCTGCTCGTCCTTGTCCACGACCACGTCGCCCTTCTTGCCGGCGACGGTGACCGGGGCGATCTCCCAGGCGAAGGAGCCGTCGCTGTTGGCCTGCTTGGCGCGCGTCGTCGAGGCGATGGCGAACTCGTCCTGGGCCTGGCGGGTAAAGCCGTAGCTGCCGGCGCAGTCCTCGGCGAAGGTGCCCATCAGGCGGCCCTTGTCGTAGGCGTCCTCGAGGCCGTCGAGGAACATGTGGTCCTTGACCTCGCCGTGGCCGAGGCGGAAGCCGCCGCGCGCCTTGGGCAGCAGGTAGGGGGCGTTGGTCATCGACTCCATGCCGCCGGCCACCATCACCTCCACGCTGCCGGCCAGCAGCATGTCGTGGGCGTACATGGCGGCGCGCATGCCGGAGCCGCACATCTTGTTCACCGTCGTGCAGCCGGCGGCCAGGGGCAGGCCGGCGCCGAGGGAGGCCTGGCGGGCCGGCGCCTGGCCCTGGCCGGCGGGCAGCACGCAGCCCATGATCACCTCGTCCATCTGGGCCGGCTGCAGGCCCGAGCGCTCGACGGCAGCCTTGATGGCGGCGCTGCCGAGCTGGGCGCAGGTGAGGGTGGCGAAGTCGCCCATGAATCCACCCATGGGGGTGCGGGCGGCGGCGACGATGACGATGGGGTCGGACATGACAATCTCCTCAATCGATCAAAGCGGATTCGGCGTAGGCTGACGCGAGCGTAGCGAGCCAATTTGGAACCTCCCCGCGAGGGGAGGACGGGAGGGGCGGGCATATTTGCCGGTTCGAGACGCGGCCAAGGCGATGTGTTTCATGATGCGCGGTGGTCCATCGAACCATGGCCGTCAAATCGGAAAGATGAGGCAGGTGGTGGTGGCGTGGGCATACAGGCGGCCGGAGGCGTCGTAGAGCCGCGCCTCGGCGGTGCCGATCTGCTTGCCGACATGGATCACCTTGCCCTCGGCGCGCACCGGCCCGACGCGGTCGGAGAGGGCACGCAGGTAATTCACCTTCAGCTCGATGGTGGTGTAGCCCTGGCCGGCCTCCAGGCAGCTCTGTACGGCGCATCCCAGGCAGGAGTCGAGCAGGGTGGCGTGGTAGCCGCCATGCACGGAACCGATGGGGTTGTAGTGGGCCCGGCCCGGATGGCCCTGGAAGACGACCCGGCCCTTCTCCGCCTCGACCAGGGAGAAGTCCAGGGTCTGGGCGATGGGCGGCGGCGGGATCTCGCCGCGCAGCATCTTCTGGAAGAACTCCAGGCCGCCATAACCCCGCAATTCCTCGACGGGCAGCACGTCCGGCGGCAGGCCCCGCTCGCGGATCGATTCCCGGGCGGCGACCCACTCGGCGGCGAGGGCCGCCGGATCGGTCTTGGCGTCCTGGCTCATGGCGCTTTCACGGGCAGCATGTAGGCGGCGGCCTTGACCGCCACCTCGGCCGGGAAGGGCCGCGACTTGCGCGCCTCGGGGTCGAGGCAGACGACGGTGAACTCGCAGGTCGAGGAGACTTCGCCGGTCTCGGTGTTGAACAGTTCGTGGCGGAAGCGCAGCACCTTGTCGCGCAGTTCCAGGATGCCGGTGCGCACGGCCACGGTGTCGCCGGGATAGAGCTCCCGCTGGTAGGAGATGTTCTGCTGCACGGCCGCCAGGTTGACGGCGCCGCTGCGCAGCAGCGATGGCGTCAAGCCGAGCATGGCGTAGAACTGCCAGCAGGCCTCCTCGAAGAACTCCATGTAGGCGCGCACGTTGATGTGGCCCATGTGGTCCCGCTGCCACTCGTGCACCGTCCCGCGGGCGGTTTCGACGACTCCCGTCATGACTCGTCTCCATGAGTTGCGGCTGCGGCGGGCGGCAGGACGGCCGACGAACCGTGAATTAATTCACGGTACGCCGACCGCACTGGAGTCCCGGGGTGGCGCTTGACCGCGATGCCAATAGAATCCATGTCTAGAGAGTGGTTGTTATTTTTCTGAAAGGAAAGCCCATGCAGCGCAATTCCCTGCGCGTCCTCGCCCTGGCCGGCGCCCTGGCCATCGGCGGCAATGCATTCGCATATACCCAGGATTACGTCACCTACTGGGAAACCTCCGCCGATCCGGGCGGCGGCGGCCGACTCTGGTTCGACTACGTCGTCTTCAACACCGGCACGGGCGATTACAGCTGGACCCCTCTGCCGGACGGCCGCGAGCACGTCTACAACCAGATCCCGACCATCACTTCCTACCTTGTGCCCATCCTCACCCCGGCCGCCCTCGCCGCCATAGACCCGGCGACCATCTACCAGCCGGCCGGCTGGACCTACCGCTTCGTCGATGCCACGGCCGACAACTGGATCAACGCCTCGGGCAGCGCGGTCTTCGACCATCCCTACAAGCTGCTCGAATGGTACGTACCAAACCCAGGCGAGGCGCCCGAGGACTGGAGTTACTGGGATCCGCGCTACGGCATCGGCCCGTTCGGCTACCCGAGCCGGGAAGACGTCGCCCACTGGATGGCCCTGGGTCCCGACGGCGACCCCATCCGCATCGACCATGAATGGCTGACGGATCCGGATACCGGCACTTCGTACTGGAACACGGATGTCTTCATCCACAGCGAGATGATCGCCCCGGCCTTCGGGTTCATGAGCTACACCGGCAAGCTCCTCGGCCCCGACGAGACGGAATGGACCCTGGTGACCCAGGACTACGTGCTGCCCCTGCGCCCGCGCACCGGCGACCCGGATCTGCCGCTGCTTAGCAACGGCATCGGCGCCGGCGGGATTGCGGTGCCGGCGCCGGTTCCCGAGCCGGAAACCTACGCCATGATGATGGCGGGCCTGGGCCTGATGCTGGCCCGGGCACGGCGGTTGCGCCGGCGCAGCTGAAACGCGGTCCCGCGAGCGACGCCGGGCGATGCCGCCCGGCGTCTTCTTTCGCGGAAACGGACAGCGCTTCGCCACGTCACATCGTCTCGTTGAACAGCTCGCGGCCGATCAGCATGCGGCGGATTTCCGAGGTGCCGGCGCCGATCTCGTAGAGCTTGGCGTCGCGCCACAGGCGACCGGTCGGGAACTCGTTGATGTAGCCGTTGCCGCCCAGGGTCTGGATCGCCTCGCCGGCCATCCATGTGGCCTTCTCGGCGGAGAAGAGGATGGCCCCGGCGGCATCCTTGCGCAGGGTGCGCGAGTGGTCGGCGGAATCGCAGGCCCGGCCTACGGCATAGACGTAGGCCCGGGTGGCCTGCCAGGTGGAATACATGTCCGCCACCTTGCCCTGCATGAGCTGGAATTCGCCTATGCTCTGGCCGAACTGCTTGCGGTCGTGGATGTAGGGAACCACGGCATCCATGCAGGCGGCCATGATGCCCAGCGGCCCGCCGGAGAGGACGGCGCGCTCGTAATCGAGGCCGCTCATCAGCACCTTGACGCCGTTGCCCTCGCCGCCCAGGACGTTCTCTGCGGGCACTTCGCAGTCGTCGAAGAACAGGGGGTAGGTGTTGGATCCGCGCATGCCGAGCTTGTCCAGGTGGGAGCCCTTGGAGAATCCCTTGAAGCCCTTCTCGACGATGAAGGCGGTCATGCCGCGGGGGCCGGCGCCGCCGTCGGTCTTGGCGTAGACGACCAGGGTGTCGGCGTCGCCGCCGTTGGTGATCCACATCTTCGAGCCGTTGAGCACGTAGCGGTCGCCGCGCAACTCGGCGCGCAGCTTCATGCTGACCACATCGGAGCCGGCGTTCGGCTCGGACATGGCCAGCGCCCCGACGTGCTCCCCCGAAACGAGCTTGGTCAGGTACTTCTGCTTCTGCGCCTCGGTGCCGTTGCGGCGGAGCTGGTTCACGCAAAGGTTGGAGTGGGCGCCGTAGGACAGGCCGACGGACGCGGAGGCGCGGGAGATCTCCTCCATGGCGACGATGTGGGCCAGGTAGCCCATGTTGGTGCCGCCGTACTCCTCGGGCACGGTCATGCCGAGGACGCCCAGGTCGCCGAACTTCTTCCACAGGTCGGCCGGGAAGAGGTTGTCGTGGTCGACCTGGGCGGCGCGGGGGGCGATCTCCTTCTCGGAGAAGGCGCGCACCGTATCGCGCAGCATGTCGATGGTCTCGCCGAGGTGGAAATTCAGGCCGGTCATCATTTTCCTAGTCCTTCCGTGTCAGATTTGCCGTGCATGGTCATGAGGGTCTGTTGCATCGAGGCGCAGTGGGTGGTCCTGCCGCCCTTCTCGACATGGACCTCGCCGCGGGTGATGACGAGGTTGCGGCCGGGCTTCAGCACCTCGCCCGTGGCGATCAGCAGGTCGCCGTCGCCGGGGGCGAGGAGGTTGAGCTTGTATTCGACGGTGAGCACCGCGGTGTCTGGCGGCATCAGGGTGAAACCGGCGTAGCCGCCGGCGTTGTCCACGATGGCGCCGATGATGCCGGCCTGGAAGAAGCCGTGCTGCTGGGTCAGTTCCTCGCGGTAAGGCAGCCGGATCTCGCACCAGCCGGGCGCCAGTCCGGTCAGGCGGCCGCCGATGAAGGCCATCACCTTCTGGCGCGCGAAGCTGTCGCGGACTTTCGCCTCCCAGTCCGGGTCCCTGGGTTCGAAGCGGGTCGCCCGCCGGGCATGAACCTCCATGCGCTCCTCCGTCTTCCGCGTTTTTCGTGGCGCGGATTTTATGTTGACGTTTACGTAAACGTCAAGGTGATTCGTTTAGTCCTGAAACTAGGCGGCCCGCCGCGAACGGCCGCCGCCGGATGCCTTCCTGCCGTCCAGGATCTCCCGGCACTGGCGCTCGGCGTTGCTGATCTCGGCCAACACGGCCTCGATGTCCTCGCGCTGCTGCTCCAGGGCGGCGCGCCGCTTGGCGAGCCCGTTCAGGAACTTGATCAGCTGGGGACTCTGGTCGGTGGCCTGGTCGTACATGTCGATCAGTTCGCGGATCTCGGCGATCGAGAATCCCAGGCGCTTGCCGCGCAGGGCGAGCTTCAGGCGGGTCCGGTCGCGCTTGCTGTAGATGCGCTGCATTCCCTCGCGGCTCGGGAAGACGAGGCCCTGGTCCTCGTAAAACCTTATGGCACGGGGGGTGATGCCGAACTCCCGGGACAGCTCGGTGATGGTGAAGGTGGGTTCCTGGCTCATGCCGCGTCGGCCCGGTGAAATCGGATAGAATGCTGCTTCGCCGCAAAAAAAGAGAGAAACGCCCGATCCAGGCTCCGGCCCGGGACTCGGGCAGGGCCGGGGGCGGCGAAGAATCCCTCGCAGTTTAATCGGATTTCAAAGGCCGGGGCAACGCGCCCGGGCAGCCCATGGACACGATCGAGTATCCCTACGAGCGGCTCCCGGAAGCGGGCAGCAGCGAGGAAATCGTCCCCGGCGTGCGCTGGGTACGCATGCCCTTGCCCTTCGCCCTCGATCACGTCAATCTCTGGCTCCTGGCCGACGGCCCGACCTGGACCGCCGTCGATACCGGCATCGCCATGGACAGCCTTCAGGAGTCCTGGCGCAAGCTGCTTCCCGGCCATCCGCTGTCGCGGATCATCGTCACCCACTGCCACCCCGATCACCTCGGCCTGGCCGCCTGGCTGGAGGAGCACACCGGGGCGCCCCTCTGGATCAGTCAGGGGGAATACACGACCTCCCAGATGATCCGCCACCAGGTCGCCAGCTATTCGATTCCGGCCATGCTGCGTTTCTACCAGGGCCACGGGCTGGACGACAAGCGCCTGGAGGCCCTGGCGGTGCGCGGCAATTCCTACGGCAAGGGCGTACCGGCGGTGCCGCCGACCTACCGCCGGCTCTTCGACGGCGAAACGATCGTCATCGGCGGTCGCGGTTGGCGCACCCAGGTGGGCCACGGCCATGCGCCGGAGCACATGAGCCTCTACTGTGCCGAGCTGGGCATCCTGATTTCCGGCGACATGCTGCTGCCGCGCATCTCCACCAACGTCAGCGCCGTCGCCTCGGTCCCTGACGGAAATCCCCTGGGGCTGTTCCTGGAATCCCTGCAGCACTTCAGGCACCTGCCGGCCGACACCCTCGTCCTGCCGTCGCACGGCAAGCCTTTCCGCGGCCTGCATGCCCGCGTCGCCGCCCTCGAAGAGCACCATGCGGCCCGATGCGCCGACCTGGAGGCCGCCTGCGGGGAACCGAAGACGGCGGCCGAACTGATTCCCGTGCTGTTCCAGCGGGACCTGGGGGGAGACGCCCACCAGACCATGTTTGCCATGGGCGAGACCATCGCCCATCTGAAATACCTAGAACACGCGCAACGTCTCAGTTGCGTGACCGAGAACGGCATCCACCGCTACGCAGTCCAGCGCTGAAACCACGAACAAGGAGTCTCCCATGTCGCAGACCGAGGAAGCCAAGAACGCATTGCCCGATCCGAAGGAAATCGCAAAGACCTACGCCGAGGTGGCCCAGCGGGCCTCGAAGCTGATTTCCGACCACATGCAGCGCCAGATGAAGCACGGCGTCAAGGCGCCTTCCGACGAGCTGGGCATCGCCCAGGCGTTCATGGACATGATGGCCAAGATGCTCGCCAATCCCTACAAGCTGGCCCAGGCCCAGATGAACCTGGTCTGGGACTACTTCTCCCTCTGGCAGCATTCGATGCTGCGCTTCATGGGCATGCAGGCGCCGCCGGTGGCCGCCCCGAAGAAGGGCGACAACCGGTTCAAGGATGCCCAGTGGGAGGAGCACTTCCTGTTCGATTTCATCAAGCAGAGCTACCTCATCACTGCCCGCCACGTCCATGACAGCGTCAGCAACGTCGAGGGCCTGACCGACAATTCGCGCAAGAAGGTGAACTTCTTCACCCGCCAGTTCATCGACGCCTTCGCGCCGACCAACTTCGCGGCGACCAATCCCGAGGTCCTGCGCGAGACGGTGAAGACCCACGGCCAGAACCTGCTCAAGGGCTTCAACAACCTGCTCCGCGACATCGAGGAGGGCGGCGGCCAGCTGCGGGTCAAGATGACCGACCCGACGGCCTTCGAACTGGGCAAGAACGTCGGCGCCACGCCTGGGAAGGTCGTCTTCCAGAACGAGATGATGCAGCTGCTGCAGTTCAACCCGACCACCAAGCAGCAGTACAAGCGCCCGCTGCTGATCATCCCGCCCTGGATCAACAAGTTCTACATCCTCGACCTCAAGCAGAGCAACTCCTTCATCAAGTGGGCCACCGACCAGGGCCACACGGTGTTCTGCATCTCCTGGGTCAATCCGGACCACAAGCTGGCCCAGAAGGAATTCGACGACTACATGACCGAAGGCGCCCTGACCGCCATGGACAAGGTCCAGGAGCAGACCGGCGAGAAGGACATGAACCTGATCGGCTACTGCCTGGGCGGCACCCTGCTCGGCTCCACCATGGCCTACATGGCGGCCAAGAAGGACAAGCGCGTCGCCACGGCCACCTTCTTCGTCGCCCTGCTCGACTTCTCGGTGCCCGGCGAACTGGGCACCTTCATCGACGAGACCCAGGTCGCCTACCTGGAGAAGAAGATGTCCGAGCGCGGCTACATGGAGGGCTCGGAGATGGCCGGCACCTTCAACATGCTGCGCTCCAACGACCTCATCTGGTCCTTCGTGGTGAACAACTACCTGATGGGCAAGGAACCCTTCCCCTTCGACCTGCTGTTCTGGAATTCCGATTCCACCCGCATGCCTTACAAGATGCACAGCTTCTACCTGCGCAACATGTACATGAAGAACCTGCTGCGGGTCCCCGGCGCGATCACCCTGGCCGGTGTGCCGATCGACCTGTCCTCGGTGAAGACGCCCTGCTACTTCATCTCCACCATGGAGGACCACATCGCTCCCTGGAAGGGCACCTACCTGGGCGCCACGGCCCTCGGCGGTCCGATCCGCTTCGTGCTTGGCGGGTCCGGCCACATCGCCGGCATCGTCAATCCTCCCTCCGCGAACAAGTACGGCTTCTGGACCAATCCGGCCAAGGATCTGCCGGCGACGCCCGACGAGTGGCTCTCCGGTGCCGAGCAGAACGAGGGCTCCTGGTGGACCGACTGGCAGGCCTGGATCACGGGCCACGACGACAGCATGGTGCCGGCGCGGGATCCCGCCAAGGGCAAGCTCAAGGCGCTCGAGGACGCGCCCGGTTCCTTCGTCAAGTTCCGCCTCGACACGCAGAAGAAGAAGGCCTGAGCCTGGTGTGCCGGCGGGAAGTCGAAACCTTCACCGCCGGCCGCCTTCGCCCCGAGCCGGGCAGGTCGTGCGCCTGACTGCACTTCTGGCGGCCGCATTGGCGGCCTTGGCCACCGTCCCCTTGGCCGCCCTGGCGGCCGACCCGGATGCCGCCGCCGGCGCCTTGGCCGGGGGCGCTCGTCCGCCGGCCAAGGCGTCGGCACGCTCGTCCCGCCCCGGCACCGGGGACGGAAAGCGATCCGCGGCACCGGTGCCCGTCGACGATGCCAGGAGCGTGGCCCGGACGGAGGCCGAGAAGGTCCGCGAGGAAGAGGCGAGGCAGGCCGAGGCCCGCCGCATCTCCCGCGAACGCCGGGCCCGGGAGGAGGAGGGCCGGTGGCTGGCCCGTTCGAAATCCTGTCTCGTCAAACCCGTGATGACGGACGCCGAAATCGCCCGATGCAGGGAGGCCGGGCGTTAGGGCGGAGCCGGACGATCGGCGGATCAGGCGCGTCCCATGCGCGTTTCCGGCAAATCTTCGATAATTCCGCCGGGCATGCGAGGTTTCCCCCCGTTGCCGAACCCAGATCCATCCATTCGATCCAGGAGGCTTAAGTGCGCTCATACCTTGTCCTTTCCATGATGCTGGCGATAGGCCTGGCCTTGGTTCCCGGCGACGGCCATGCAAAGCGCGTGGGAGCCCGCTCCTCGTCAGCCCCCAGATCCGCCGGCAAGACCGAATCGGCGCCGCCCCGGACGGAGGCCCAGGAAAGCGGCGGTTTGCGGGCGCCCGGCGTTTCCATCCGTAGCGGCAGCAGTTCGTCCAGCGGCTCCGGGCAGACCGGAACCGCCGCTGCGGTGGGAGTCGCCGCGGGCGTGGGCGCCGCCGCTGCAGCCGGCGATGCCGGGGCCCTCGCCCTGTCGCCGGAGGAACGGCGGCGGCGGGCAGAGAAGCAGGCGGCAGAGGAACAGCAGGCCAAGGCGGCCATGGATAAGCTCAAGGCCGAGCGCGAAAGGCAACGCGCCGAGATCGACCTGAAGGCCGCCAGCGTGGAGTCCGAGAGCGCCCGCCAGGAGAAGGCGCGCCAGGCCGAGGAACGGCGCCTGGCCCGCGAGCAGAAGGCAAAGGAGGACGAAAAGCTCCGCCTCGCCAGGGAGCGGTCCTGCGTGGTCAAGCCCGTCATGACCGACACGGAGATCGCAAACTGCCGGGAGGTCTGGCGTTAGCGGACAGGCTCCGTTGCACGCAGCGGGCCCCGGTACCGAGAGGCAAGCGCTCAGGGTGGTCCTGGATACCAACGTCCTGCTGTCGCTCTGGGTGTTTCGGGACAGCCGTTTCTCGTCCTTTCGATCGGCGCTGGACACCGGCCGCTGGCGGGTCCTGACCAGCCCCGCCTGCCACGGCGAATTCCGCCGGGTCCTTCGCTACCCGCTTTTCTCCCTGGACGAAGGACGACAGCAGGACATCCTGTCCGAGTTCCTTTCGCTGGCCGAATGGGTGACCGGAGCGGCCCCGGCCCCTGCCCCCC
The DNA here is from genome assembly GCA_052035955.1 of Pseudomonadota bacterium. Classification (GTDB taxonomy): domain Bacteria; phylum Pseudomonadota; class Gammaproteobacteria; order Burkholderiales; family Rhodocyclaceae; genus JAEUNJ01. The sequence goes on along the minus strand of JBPOHD010000005.1, from coordinate 56,186 downwards.
TGCCCCTTTGCAGGGATCCCGACGACCAGAAGTTTCTCGAACTCGCCCGGGACGGGCGGGCGGATTGGCTGGTCACCTCGGACAAGGCTCTGTTGAGGGTCTCCCGGCGGCGGCGCCTCGAGGGGAGATTCCGCATCCTGCGGCCGGAGGACGCCCTCGAGGAATTGCAACCGGTTTAACGGGTTCCGGATCGGCGGGCATGGCGTGATACCCGTCCCGCCGAGCCCGCCGACGCTGACTACCCTGCCGCCCCCGTGTCGCAGGTCTCGGGCAGCCTGCCGGCGGCGACCGCGACGGTCGCCTTTCGCGCCGGCCTGCCGGCTGAACGCCATTCGAGCTTGACTCAACCGGATGGACGCCTACAATGCAAGTATTTAATTACTTACCAACACCGATGGTCGCAACACCCACCCCCCGGGCCAGCACCGCGCAGCGGCGGCAGGAAATCGTCGAGGCGGTCCTGCGCCTGGCCTGCTACGCGAGCCCTGACGGCATCACCACCCAGGCCATCGCCGACGAGATAGGCATCACCCAGGGCGGCCTGTTCCGCCATTTCGCCAGCAAGGACGAAATCCAGGCCGCCACCATCGCCTGGGTCCGGGAACGCTTCCTGGCCGTCCTCGATGAAGCCACCGAAGGCATCGACGCTCCCCTGGAAAGGCTGGAGGCCATGTTCATGGCGCACATCCGCTTCGTCGCCGAGCGGCCCGCCGTGCCACGGCTCATCTTCCACGAATTGCAGCGGCCGGCCGAGTCGCCCTTGCGGGCCGAGGTCAGGGCCATCCTGGAGGCCTACCGCAAACGTGTGATGCAGAGCCTGAAGGCCGCCCAGGCGACGGGCCAGATCGACCGGCAGGTCGATCTGCAATCCGCCGCGGTCCTCTACGTCGGCATGGTGCAGGGCCTGGTCATGCAAGCGGCCATCGCCGACGGCCCCGCCCAACTCGAATCCCGGGCCGCCGGGGTATTCCGCCTCTACCTTCGCGCCCTCGGAGTCCGGCCATGAAACGTCCCTTGCGCCTCCTGCTGACCGTCGCCCTGCCGCTCGCCCTGCTCGCCGTCCTCGCGATCCTGTTCCTGCGCCACGGCCCGCCTGCCGGCCCGCAGGTGACCGCGGCCAGCGTCCGCAGCGGCGAACTGGTGCCCAAGGTCTTCGGCATCGGGACGGTGGAGGCCCGGCGCAGCTTCGCCGTCGGCCCCACCCTGGCCAGCCGGGTGGCGCGCGTCCATGTGGACCAGGGCGATGCGGTGCGCGCGGGACAGCTGCTGGCCGAGATGGATCCGGTGGATCTGGACGAGCGCGTCGCCAGCGCCGCCAGCGCCCAGGCCCGCGCCGCCAGCGCCGCCGAAGCGGCGGCGGCCCAGGTCCGGGAAGCCCGCAGCCGGGCCGAGGTGGCGGCGGCCAGCGCCGCCCGCTTCGGCGACCTGCGGCAGAAGAATTTCGTCAGCCAGGAGGCCGCCGACGCCAAGCAGCACGAGGCCAATGCGGCCAGGGCCGGCCTGGAAGCCGCCGAGGCCGGCCTGGCCGCCGCCCGCCGCGACCAGGCGCGCCTGCAGTCGGAGCGCGCCGGCATCGGCAAGCAGCGGGCCCAGTACCGGCTGCTCAGCCCGGTCGATGGCGTCGTCCAGTCGCGGGACGCCGAGCCCGGCTCGACGGTGGTGGCCGGCCAGGCGGTGCTGAAGCTCATCGACCCGGCCAGCCTCTGGGTCCGCACCCGCATCGACCAGGGCCGCGCCGCCGGCCTGGCGGTCGGCCAGCCGGCCAGCGTCCTGCTGCGCTCGCGGCCGGGCGCGCCCGCTCCCGGCCGCATTGCCCGCATCGAGGTGGCGAGCGACAGCGTGACCGAGGAGCGGATCATCGACGTGGCCTTCGCCCAGGCGGTGGAAGGCCTTTCGCCGGGCGAACTGGCGGAGGTGACCGTCACCCTGCCCGGCGCCGCCGACGCGCTGCTCGTGCCGACCGCGGCCCTGCGCCGCCAGGGCGGGCAGACGGGCGTCTTCCGCCTCGCCGATGGGCGCGCGGAATTCGTCCCGGTGCGCACCGGCCTGCGCTCCCTGGAGGGGCAGACACAAATCCTCGAGGGCCTGCGGGCCGGGGACGCGGTCGTCCACCACGCGGCGGCCGACCTCAAGGGCGGCGAGCGCGTCCGGGTCGTCGAAAGCCTCGCCCGATGATCAACCTGGCCGCCCGCGACATCGCCCATTCCTGGGGGAAGTACGTGTTCACCGGGATCGGCCTCGGACTGCTGATCGGCGTCACCCTGTCCATGGCCGGCATCTACCGCGGGATGGTGGAAGACGCCAAGGTGCTGCTGTCCAACAGCGGCGCCGACCTCTGGGTGGTGCAGCAGGACACCCTCGGCCCCTACGCCGAGCCGTCCACCGTCCACGACGACGCCTGGCGCGGCATCGCCGGCCTGCCGGGGGTCGCCGCCACGGGCAACGCCACCTACCTCACCATGCAGGTCCGCCACGGCGACAGCGACACCCGGGCCATGGTGGTCGGCTTCGAGCCGGGGCGTCCCGGGGCGCCGGGCAAGCTGGTGGCCGGCCGGCCCGTGACGCGCAGCCACTACGAGGCGGTCGCCGACGAGAAGACGGGCCTGCGCCCCGGCGACGTGGTGCGCATCCGCCGCCACGACTATTCCGTGGTCGGCCTCACCCGCCGCATGGTCTCCTCCGGCGGCGACCCGATGATCTTCGTCCCCCTGCAGGACGCCCAGGAGGCCCAGTTCCTGAGGGACAACGATGCCATCGTCAACGACCGGGCGCGCACCGCGGCCAATCCTGCCCTCAACCGGCCGGGCGTGCCGGGGCTGCTCGACGCCGTGATCGCCAGCCAGGCCGCCAACCACAACGTGAATGCCGTCCTGGTACGCGTCGCCCCGGGAACCGATGCCGACGAGGTGGCCGAGACCATCCGGCGCTGGAAGCGGCTGACCGCCTACACCCGCGACCAGATGGAAGAGATCCTGGTCGCCAAGCTGATCGCCACCTCGGCACGTCAGATCGCCATGTTCCTGGCCATCCTCGCCGTGGTCAGCGGCGCCATCGTCTCCTTCATCATCTACACCATGACCCTCGGCAAGCTGCGCGAGATCGCCGTGCTGAAGCTCATCGGCACGCGCAACCGGACCATCGCCGGCATGATCCTCCAGGAGGCCATGGGCCTGGGCCTGGCCGGCTTCCTCGTCGGCAAGACCGCCGCCACACTCTGGGCGCCCTATTTCCCCAAGTACGTGCTACTGGAAACCGGCGACGCCGTGCGCGCCTTCTTCTCCGTCATGCTGATCTGCGCGGTGGCCAGCATCGCCGCCATCCGCGCCGCCCTGCGCGTCGATCCGGCGACGGCCATCGGAGGCTGACGATGGACAGCGCCATCCGCATCGCGGGGCTCGCCAAGCGCTACGGCAGCGGCGACACGGCCGTGGACGCCCTGCGCGGCGTGGACATGAGCGTCGCCGCCGGCGAGGTGGTCGGACTCGTGGGCCCCAGCGGCTCGGGCAAGACGACCCTGCTCAAGTGCCTGGGCGCCGTCATCGAACCGACGGCCGGCAGCATGACCCTGGGCGGCCAGCGCATCTACGACCACGGCGCCGGCGGCTGGCAGATCGGCGACCTGCGGGCCCTGCGCCGCGACCGCATCGGCTTCATCTTCCAGGCCCCCTACCTGATCCCCTTCCTCGACGTCACCGACAACGTCGCGCTGCTCCCCATGCTGGCCGGACAGCCCAATGCCGCCGCCCGGGCCCGGGCCCGCGAGCTGCTGCGCGAACTCGAGGTGGACCACCGGGCCAGCGCCCAGGTGGCCCAGCTCTCCGGGGGCGAGCAGCAGCGCGTGGCCATCGCCCGGGCCCTGGTGAACCGGCCGCCGGTCATCCTGGCCGACGAACCCACGGCCCCCCTGGACAGCGAGCGTGCCCTGACCGTCATCCGCATCCTGAACCAGATGGCCCGCCAGTACGGCGCCGCCATCGTCGTCGTCACCCATGACGAGAAGATCATCCCGACCTTCCGCCGCATCTACCACATCCGCGACGGCCGCACCTTCGAGGAGGAAGGCGAAGGCCGCCCGGTCTGACCCACGCCGAAAGGACCTGCCATGAAACGCGCGCTCTTCGCCGCCGCCACCTTGTTCCTCGCCACCTCCGTTCCCGCCCGGCACGCCGGTCACGGCGGCATGATGCCGGGCGCGGCCATGCCATCCGGGATGCCGGGCGCCATGGCGGGCGGCCCGACCATCGACATCCCGGTGAACCTCAAGGAGGCGAAGGTGGTCTTCCACATCGACCGGGTGGCGCCGGGCGGCGACAACGGCTTCGCCGTGCAACAGGTCGCCATGCTGGCCGAGAAGTTCCGCCAGACCGGCACCGAGGCGAAGATCGTCGCCGTCTTCAACGGCGCCGGCGGCTTCATGCTGCTCAACGACAAGGCCTACGACGAGGCCCGCAAGACCAGGACCGGCAACCCCTACAAGGCCGGCATCGGCAAGTTGCTCGCCATGGGGGTGCAGGTCGAGGAATGCGGCATGACCATGATGCGCGACGGCTGGACGAACGCCCGGTTGCTGCCCGGCGTGAAGGTGAATGCCGGTGCCAACCTGCGCATGATCGACCTCGCCCACCAAGGCTACGTGGCCATCAGCCCCTGACCGGCGGCGATGCGGCGCCGGCCCTCAGCCGGCCTCCAACTCCGCCCGCTGGCTGCGCGCCATGAGCCGCGCATAGACCCCCGGGGCCAGCCGCGACACCCACCAGGCCAGGCGCGGCACGGCGCCCGGCAGCAGCAACCGCCGGCGACGCACGGCGGCGCGGTGGATTCTTTCGGCGATCTCCTCCGGGGTCGCCCGCCGGCCCACGACGGCCTGGCCGTGGCCGACCGGTCGGCCGTCGCCCGCCAGCGCCGCCTTCTCGATGCCCGTCTCGATGAAGGACGGGCAGACCAGCAGCACATCCACGCCGGCACCCGACACTTCGCTGCGCAGGCTGTCGAAGAAGCCGTGCAGGGCGTGCTTGCTGGCGGCATAACCGGTGCGGGCCAGCAGGGGCGCGAAGCCGGCGACGCTGGAAATGCCGATCACCATGCCCCGGCGCGCCAGCAGGTCCGGCAGGGCGGCGTGGGTGCAGTACAGGGCGCCGAGGAAATTCACTTCCATGACCCGGCGGATCACCGCCGGACGGGTGTTCGCCAGCAGGCTGCGCTGGGTGATGCCGGCGTTGGCGATCAGCAGGTCCACCGGCCCCAGGATCGCCCTGGCCTGATCGAAGGCCGCCGCAACCCCACCCTCGTCGGCCACGTCGCAGGCGACCGCGGCGTGGCGGATGCCGCGCCCGGCGAGCAGTTCCGACAGGGCCGCCAGGGCGCCCGCATCCCGGTCCAGGGCCGCGATGCTCGCCCCCTCGGCGCCGAAGCGCAGGCAGAGCGCCCGGCCGAGTCCGCCGGCGGCGCCGGTGACGACCACATGCCGGCCGCGGAAGTCACGCCGTGACACGGTGGCCGTGGGAGCGCAGGTAGAGGTCGAAGACCTCGGCGGAACTCAGCTCGGGCCGGTAGCCGAAGTCGCCCTTCAGGCGGGCGTTGTCGAGGACCGGCCGGTAGCGCAGGAAATCCACCTGGGCGGGTCCGTACTGGGTCAGGCCGAGGGGCTTGAGGACGGCCAGGACGCCGCGCAGCAGGCCGGCCGGAATCGCCAGCACCGGCTTGCCGAGGCGGGCGGCGATCTGCCGGATGGTCATGGCGCCGTCCCCGGCGACGTTGTAGATGCCGGCCGGGCCGTCCCCGATGGCGCGCCGGATGGCGCCCACCACGTCCCGGTCCCAGACGAAGACGAAGGGACTGTCGGAACCGCGGATGGCGATCAGCCGCGGCTTCTCGAAGAGGTCCGTGATCTGGTTGCGCACCGTCTCGCCGAGGATGGTGCCGACCCGGAAGACCACCTGTTCGAGCTCTGGAAACTTCCTGCGCCAGGCCGCCAGCATCTCCTCGACGAGGCGCTTGTGGTAGGCGTAGGCAAAGGCCTCGTTGCCGCGCACCGGCCAGTCCTCCGAGATCCAGGCGGGATTGTCGGCGTAATAGCCGTAGGCGGCGCCGCTCGAGGTGACGACGATGCGCCGCACGCCGGCCAGCCGGCAGGCCTCCAGCACCTTGGCCGTGCCGCCCACGTCCACCTCGTACTCGAACTGGCGGTTGCTGTCCTTGCCCGGGGTGACGATGGAGGCGAGATGCACCACCACCCGCGGCCGGGTCTCGAGGAAGATGCGCTGCAGGCCCTCGGCATCGCGCACGTCGGCCAGGCGGTAATCGACGCCGGGCAGGCGCCTTTCCGCCGGGACTTCGCGCACGTCGAGGGCGACGATGCCCGGGCCATTGCCATCGCCGGCCAGGCCGGCCAGGAGCTGGGTGCCCAGGTAACCCCCGGCACCCGTGACGAGGACGGGAACGCCGTTCATGGCGTCGGGGCGGCAGTCGCCGTCGGGGGCCTGCGGCGCCAGAGGCCGGCGACCGTAAAGCCGCTGATCACGTGCCAGATGCCCCACCACGCGGTGACGATGGCCATGCCGCCGAGGCCGTCGAAGAAATTGAAGATCAGGACCAGGCCGAGACCGGAATTCTGGATCCCGACCTCGATCGAGACGGCCCGCCGGTCCGCCTCGGGAAGGCCCGAGAACAGGGCGGCGAAATAGCCTGCAGAAAGGGCCAGGGCATTCTGCAGGAAGACCGCGAAGACCACGAAACCCACGTACTTGATGAAGTACTGCCAGTTGGCGATCAGGGCGCCAATGACGAAGATCGCGAAGAACACCAGGGAGAAGACGCGCATCGGCTTCTTGGTCCGCTCCGCGAAGGCGGGAAAGCGGCGGGCAACCAGCAGGCCTGCCGCCATCGGCACGCCGAGGAGCATGAACACGGCCAGCAGCATCTCGGCCGGGTCCAGCGACACCGAGTTGAGGAGGGTGGCGGTCTTCGGATTGAGGCTGGACCAGAAGGAAAAGTTGAGGGGGGTCATGACGATGGCCACGGCCGTCGAGATGGCCGTCATGGTCACGGAGAGGGCGGTGTTCCCGCGCGAGAAGTGCGTCAGGAAATTCGAGATGTTGCCGCCCGGACAGGCGGCCACCAGCATCATGCCGAGGGCGATGCTCGGCGCCGGTTCGATGAGCAGGATCAGGAGGTAGCTGAAGGCCGGCAGGAGGACGAACTGGCCGAGCACGCCGATCATCACCGGTTTGGGCGTCGCCAGCACGCCCTTGAAGTCCGAGAGTTTCATGTCCATGGCGACACCGAACATGACGATGCCCAGGATCACGTTCAACAATCCCAGGGATTCCGGATTGAAGTTCAGCCGGACCAGATCGATGTCGCCCATGTTCCCTCCTCCCTCCCGCGCAGCGCCGCAACTGCGCCTTCCTGGTCGCGCAATCGAACGGCCGCCGCCCGGCGGTCCCGCCGGTGGCGGCCGCGGAAGCCCTTCAGCCCTTGGGCTCCTCGTGCATTTTCTTGAAATGTATCAGCCCCGGCGCCCACATGTGTTTCACCGGGTCCACATCGACGTGGATCACCGCGCAGCCGCCGGTGGCCAGCGCGCGCTCCAGGGCCGACTTCAGCTGCGTCGGGTCGGACACCCGTTCCCCGTAGGCCCCCATGCTCTGCCCCAGCTTGTCGAACTCGATCTCGCCGAGGTCGGCCTTGATGGTCTCGTCCGGGTCCAGGTGCTTGAAGATCATCGTCTTGAAGGGGCGCAGCATGAATTGCTGGTTCATCTTCACCATGCCCCACTGCTTGTCGCAGAGGACCACGTAGATGACCTGGGCCTTGTTGCGCACCGCCGTCTCCACCTCCTGGGGATGGAAACCGAAGGCGCCGTCGCCGATGATGCAGCAGACCGGCTTGCCGGGTCGCGCCATGGCGGCGCCGACGGCCTGGGCCATGCCGGCGCCGAGCATGCCGAACTTGAAGGTGGACACCACCGTGTTGGGCACGGTGACCCGGTGATAAAACATGGCCCAGATGGTGGCGTTGCCGCCGTCGGCGACGAGCACCGAATCGGCCGGGAAGAGCTCGCGGCAGACGGCGCCGATGTGGGCGGGATGCATGGGCACGGCCATGTCGGCGAGGGCCTTGTCCCAGCCTTCCCGGTCCTCCCGCATGACTTTCGAGTAGCCGGCCAGGCGGGCCTGGCGGCCGGCGGTGTCGATGCCGTTCCTGCGCAGCTCGAGCTCGGCGGCCAGGGCCTCCAGGAAGCGCCGGGCGTCGGCGACGATGGCCAGGTCCGCCGGCTTGTTGAGGCCGATCATGTCCGGGTCGGCGTCCACCTGGATGGTCTGCTGCTCGGCGGCCGCCCGCCAGTAGGGCGGCCTGCCCCACCAGTCGGTCTCGCCGAGGCGGGAACCGATGATCAGCACCACGTCCGCATCGTTGCGCACCTTGTGGTTGAGCTTCACGTGGGGCATGGGAATGGCCAGCGGCGAATCCTCCGTCAGCACGCCGCGGGCGGCCCAGCTGGTCGTCACCGGCGCCTGCAGCAGTTCGGCGACCCGCTTCAGGGCGTCGTAGGCGCCGGCATGGATGATGCCGGACCCGGCGTGGATCATCGGCGCCTTGGCCTGCACCAGCAGGGTGGCGGCCCGGGCCACCTGGTCCGTGGTTGGGGAGACCGGATCGGGATGGCGGTACTGGTGGGGCGCCCAGAAGCCCACCTCGGCCTTCACCTTGCCGTTCATGATGTTCTCCGGTACGTCCACGTGCACCACGCCGGGACGCCCCTCCCAGCTCTTGCGCAGAGCCTTGCGGGTCAGCTCCGGCACCCGCTCGAAGGCCGACACCGCGGCGCTCCACTTGCCGATCTTCCCGATGACGCCGGACTGGTCGAAGCACTGGTAGGCACCGCCCCGGTCCGGGTACATGATGCCGGGCCGGCGGGCGCTGGTGATGGCCAGGACCCGGTTGCCCTCCGCCTGCTCGACGACCAGGCCGGGCAGGATGTTGGCCACCCCCGGCCCGTTGCTGGCCATGCAGACGCCCAGCTTGCCGGTCAGGCGCGCATAGGCGCCCGCCATGTGGGCCGCGCAGGATTCGTGGCGCGGCGTGACGATCTCGATGCCGAGCCGATGCAACGAGGAATAGAAGCCGAAGTAGGTCCCGTCGATGATGCCGAAGACCTTCTCGACGCCTTCCTTCTGCAACATGCGGGCGATGATCTCGCCGCCGCTGATTTCAGACATTTTTCTCTCCTCTTTCCGGTTGCTGGGCGCCGCGCCTGCCGGCGCGGCCCGTCATGCGTAGTCCTTGTACTTGTCCAGAAGGCGGACGGGCTTGGCGAGGGCGTCGCGGCGGAAGGGATCGCCCAGTTCCCGCGTCACCATCATCTCGAGGACGGTCGTCCGGCCGTCCTCCTGGGCCGCGCAGGCTGCCTCGAGGGCGGGCCCGACGTCGGCCAGGCGGTCGATCACCTGGCCCTCGGCCCCCATCGCCCGGGCGATGCCGGCAAAGCTGGGGCTCTCTAGGTTGGCGCCGACGAAGCGGCGGTTGTAGAAATCGACCTGGTTCTTCTTCTCCGCCCCCCACTGGCGATTGTGGAAGACCACGGCCGTGACCGGAATCCGCTCGCGCACGCAGGTGAGGATCTCCCCGAAGCTCATGCCCCAGGCCCCGTCGCCCACGTAGGCGATCGCCGGCCGCTCCGGGGCCGCCACCTTGGCGCCGATGATGGCCGGGAAGGCGTAGCCGCAGTTGCCGAAGCTCATCGCCGCGAACATGCTGCGCGGCCGATCGAAGCGGAGGTAGCTGTTGGCCACGGAGCAGATGTTGCCGATGTCCGTGGAGACCATGGCGTCGTGCGGCATGGCGCGCTCCAGTGCCCTCAGCATCTGCCGCGGGTGCATGCCCTGATCCTGGGCCGCCACCTCCATGCTCCAGGGATCCTGTTCCTGGATCCACCCGGCAAGCTCGTCCTCCCAGGCGGCCTTTTCCCGGGCCACCGCCTCCCGTCGCCCGTCGAGGTCGCCGAGGGAGACGCCCGGCCGGGACCAGAGCCGCTCCAGCAGCGCCTCCGCAGTGGCCTTCGCGTCGCCGCAGATGCCGACCGAGACGGGCCGCACGAGGCCGATCATCCGCGGGTCCGCGTCGATCTGGATGATCTTCGCGGACGAGGGCCAGTAGTCCAGCCCGTACTGGGGCAGGGTGCCGAAGGGACCGAGCCGCGTTCCCAGGGCAAGCACCACGTCGGCCCGCGCGATCAGGCGCATGGCAGCCTTCGATCCCTGGTAGCCGATGGGTCCGCACCACAGGGGGTGCCCCGCGGGGAAGGCATCGTTGTGCAGGTAGCTGGTGACCACCGGCGCGGCCAGCAGGTCGGCCAGGCGCACGCAGGCCTCCGTCGCCTCCGCCATCACCACCCCGCCGCCGGCCACGATGACGGGGAATCGGGCGCCGGCGAGCAGGGCCGCGGCCTCGTCCAGGCTCTCCCGCCCACCCGGGCCGCGCTCGACCCGGACGGGCCGCGGAATGGCGTAGTCGGCCTCGCCGTAGAGGTAGTCGCGCGGGATGTTGAGCTGGGCCGGCCCCATGTCGAGGGCCGCGCGGTCGAAGCAGCGGCCGGCGATCTCGGCCATGCGGCGCGGGTTGTTGACATGCCCCTGGTATTTGGTGATGCGCGAGAAGATCGCCAGCTGGTCGGTCTCCTGGAATCCCCCAAGACCGACGCTCATGCTGCCCGTCTCGGGCGTGATGAAGACCACCGGACTGTGGGCCCAGTAGGCCGCCGCCACGGCGGTGACGAAATTGGTGATGCCGGGCCCGTTCTGGCCGACGCAGACGCCGTGCCGGCCGCCCGCCCGGGCATAGCCGTCGGCCATGTGGGCGGCGCCCTGCTCGTGGACGGTGGGAATGAAGCGTATGCCGGCGGCGGGGAACAGGTCGAGGGCATCCATGTAGGCCGAGCCGACGATGCCGAAGACATCGCGGACGCCCTGGGCCACCAGGGTTTCGACCAGAGCCTCGCTGGGGGTCATCCGTTGGACCCCGGGTGCGGAAGACGGATTCGTCATGGCGATTCCTCCTGAGCTTTTCGATCCAATGATTGCATGTCGCACGAAGGATTGCAATAATGGGACACCTTGTCTCGTTTTGTTGAATTTATGTCGAAACACGACAACGAGTCCTCTTCGGCGGCCCTGCGTGCCCTCAACCTGCTGGAACAGGTGGCGCGGGCCGACGGTCCCGTGGCCCCCGCCGACCTGATGGCGGCAACCGGCCTGCCGAAGCCGACGGTGCACCGCATCCTCGGGGTCATCGAGCAGGCAGGCATGCTGGTCCGCGAACCGGATGGGCGACGCTACCTGCCGGGGCCGCGCCTGGCCGCCCTCGCCCTCGACGTGCTGTCCAACACCGGCATCCGCGGTCCGCGCCATGCCATCCTCCAGGGACTCGTGGCCGAGCTCGGGGAAACCTGCAACCTCACCATGCTGGACGGAGGCGAAGTGGTCTATCTGGATCGCGTCGAAGCCGCCTGGCCCCTGCGCCTGCATTTCCAGCGCGGTTCGCGCGTACCGGCCCATTGCAGCGCCAGCGGCAAGCTCCTCCTCTCCCTGCTGCCGGCCCGCGAGCGCAAGCGCCTGCTCGACGCCATGCCCATGGAGCGCTTCACGGACAAGACCGTCACGGACCGGGAAGCCTTCGACGCCGCCCTGAAGCGCATCCGCCGCGAGCGCGTCGGCACCGATGACGAGGAATACCTGGAGGGGACGGTCTGCGTGGCCGTGCCCGTGGACGATGGCGATCGAAGGGTGCCCGCCGCGCTGGCCGTCCACGCCCCATCCTCGCGCATGGGTCTGTCGCAGGCGCTGGCCCACCTGCCGGCCTTGCGCCGCGCCGCCGCCCAGCTGGCGGCGACCTTCTGAACGAGGTCGCCCCTACCGGGCAGGCTGGACGTTGATGAAGGGCAGGGCGCCGCCGGCCACCTGGGGCATGTGGCCGTCCCATTTCTCGATGGCTCGACGCTGGTTCTCGATCTCCCGCAGGCGGATCAGTTCCGGCGTCACCTGCTGCTTCTGCAAGGCCAGGGACTCCGCCTCCGCCTTGGCCTGGGTCACCTTCTGCTCCGCCTCGACGCGGATGCGCATCAGGTCGCGCTCCGCCTTGAGCTTCAACTGCTCGGCCGTGGTCTTTCCCTCGATGGCCTCGTTGAAGCTCTTGGAGAACGTGAAATTGACGATGGAGAACTCGTCCACCGCCACGCCGTGGCGGGTCAGGCGCTCGACCAGCAGGCCCCGGATCCGGTCGCGCACCTCGGGGCGCTTGGTGATCAGTTCCTCCGCGGTGTATTGGGCCGTCGCCGCCTTCACCGCTTCCTGGACGGCGGGGACGATGATCTTGTCGCCGATGGTGGTCCCGACGTCCTGGAAGACGTTGGCCGCCTCCTTCGGGTCGATGTGGTAGTTCAGGGCCACCGTCGTGTGCACCTGCTGCAGGTCCTTCGAGGCCGCGTCGCCCGCCCCCTCGCCCTTCTGGATGCGCACGTCCATGAGGTACACCGCTTGCGCGACGGGGATGACGAGGTGGATGCCTTCGTCGAAAACCTCCGGAGAGACCTTGCCGAAGGTGGTGACGACGCCCCGGTGGCCCGCCGGCACGATGGCGAAGGGCGACAGGATCCAGAGGACCAGGACGGCGGCGGCGAGGGAAAGCAGGACCTTGATGAAGCGCGGCATGGCGGGAACTCCCGAAAAGACGGAGGGTGAGCCGGCGGCGGACCGCCTGAAGGGGGAAGCGAAGGGATTCGATGCGGCGGCGCTCCCGCCGCCCTCGCCCAGGGGGCTGCGCGGCACCGGCGGGACGGCGCCCTCCCCGGCCCGCCAGGCCTCCACGAGGGCGTGGACGCCGGCCGTGGCGAGCAGGCCCAGGGGGCCGAAGACGAGGAAGGCGGCCACGTGCAAGAACAGCACGCCTCGGCGGGCCAGCAGGCGCTGCGTCAGGGCCTCCCGCGACTCCTCCGACAGCCGCCGGAAGCCGGCCGTCAGGCGCGCCCAGATCATCGCGGGGTCAGCCAAGCCACTTCCCTCCCTGGTTCGCCGCCGGCCGGGGGCGGCACGCACGGAAAAATACCATGGGCAAGGGCCTGCCGCTCAGAGCCCGGTGCCGCGGGGCTTGCGTCCGGCGCGGGCGAACAGCCGGTCGAACACCGGGTTGGGGAGCAGGCGCAGCAGCTTGCCGACCGCGGCCATCTGCCAGGGAACGACCGCGTAGCCGTCGCCCCGGTCGATGACCTTCAGCATGCGCCGGGCGGCCTCGTCGGCCGGCAGCAGGAAGGGCATGCGATAGGGATTGCGCCGGGTCATCGGGGTGTCCACGTAGCCGGGCGCGATGGTGACGACGCGGACGCCGGCCGGGCGCAACTCCACCCTCAGGCTTTCCAGGTAGGCGATGGCCGCCGCCTTGGACGCCGAGTAGGCCCCTGCCCCGGGAATGCCGCGGATGCCGGCCACCGAGGCGATGCCGACCAGGCGGCCGCGGCCCAGGGCGCCCATGGCGGGCAGGAAGGGGGCGAAGGTATTGGCCATGCCGTTGACATTGACCGCCATGATGCGCTCGAGGACGGGGAGGTCGGCCGGTTCGGCCGCCAGGGTTCCGACCGAGATGCCGGCGTTGGCGATCACGATGTCGGGGCAGCCGGCGGCCGAGGCGAAGTCCCGGGCCGCCGATTCCATGGCCGCCGCGTCGGCGACGTCGAGGGCGTAGCAATGGCAGGGAACGCCGAGTTCGCCGGCCAGCGAAGCGAGGAGGCCGCCCCGGCGGGCGGCCAGGCCCAGGGTCGCCCCCCGGGCCGCATAGGCGCGGGCCAGGGCGGCGCCCAGGCCCGAGGACGCGCCGGTGATGAAGACCCGCGGCGGCGTGCCGCCGGGCACCCTCACGCCGGCACCCGCAGGCTTACTTGCCGAGGCCCTCGCCGCGCGCCCGGACGATCAGGGCGTCGGCGATGCGCAGCAGGTCCTCGTAGGTCGTCGCGGCCTTGCCGAGGACGACGTACTTGCCGGCCACGGCCAGGGTCGGGACGCCGCCGATCTTGTAGGCGACGGCCATGGCCTGGCCCTGGGAGACGCGGCCGCCGATGCCGAAGGCATTCCAGGCATCCTGGAACTTCTTCATGTCCACGCCCTGGGCGGCGAGCCATTCCATGGCGACCTTCTCGTCCTCGAGTCTGATGTTCCTGGCATGAATGGCCTCGAAGACCTTCGAATGCAGCCGGCCGGTCTCGCCGAGGGTGTCGAGGGCGTAGTAGATCTTGGCCAGGTTGGCCCAGGCAGCCCGGTTGAAGGTGACCGGCACCTTGCGGACTTCCACGTCCTTGGGCAGGCGCTTGATCCACTTGTCGAGCACCGGATCGAAGTCGCTGCAATGGGGGCAGGCGTAGGAGAAGAACTCGACCACCTCGACCTTCCCCTTGGCATCGGTGGGCTGGGCCGGGCTGAGGATCGCGAAGTCGCGGCCCTCCTGGAGCTGCGCCTGGGCGGCGACGGGTCCGGCGAACAGCGCGGCGGCAGCAAGGGCGAGGGCGGCGAAGCTGGCGAGGAATCTGTTCATGGATCAGTCCTTGTTCTTGACGACGGTGGTTTGGATGCCGCCCTGGGCCAACTGGTTCCGCACCCGGTTCATTTCCTCGGGCTTGGCGAAGGGACCCACCCGCACCCGGTGCATGACGCCCTTGTCGGGCAGGTTGATCTCCTGCACGCCGGCTTCCACGCCCATCAGGGCAAGCTTCGCCTTCAGGTTGTCGGCATCCTGGGCCTTCTGGAAGGCTCCGGCCTGCAAGAAGAGGATCTCGGCCGCCGCCGGGGCCTTCTCGGCCGGCGCCGGCGCGGCGTCCTGGCCGCCGGGGAGGATCTTGTAGAACTCGAAACGCGGGCGGTCCCCCTCGCCGGGGGCCCCGGGAGCCTTGTCGCCGGGCTTGCCGGGCAGGGCCTGGGGCGCCGGGACCGCCTTGCCGTCGGCTGCCTTGCCGTCCGGCGCCTTGGTTTCCGCGGCCTTGCCGGCCTCGGGACGTCCCGTCTTGTTCTGGAAGGGAATCGGCGTCTTGTTCAGGTACCAGACGACGCCGAAGGAGATCAGCACGCCGACCACCAGGCCAAGGAAGATGCCGAGCAGCGTACCGCCGCGGCTCCTGCGGGTCGGCACGGGGCGGGCCGCCGGTCTTGGATTTTTCGCCATCACATGCTTTCCGGCGCCGAGACGCCCAGTATGCGCAGGCCGTTGCGGAGCACCTGGCGCACCGCAATGGCCAGCGCCAGCCGCGCCTCGCGCAGGGCCGCGTCGTCCACCAGCAGGCGCTCGGCGTTGTACCAGCCGTGGAATTCCGCCGCCAGCTCGCGCAGGTAGAAGGCTACGGCATGGGGCGCGAAATCGCGGGCGGCCGCGGCGACCATCTCCGGGAATTCCCGCAGGCGGGCGCAGAGGGCCAGTTCCCGCTCCTGGGCCAGGGGCGCCAGGTCGGCGCCGGCCAGGCCGGATTCGTTCCCCGCCCACTGGGCCAGCACCGAACAGATGCGGGCATGGGCGTACTGGACGTAGTAGACCGGGTTGTCGGTGGACTGGGACTTGGCCAGGTCGAGGTCGAAGTCGAGCGCCTGGTCGCACTTGCGCAGCATGTAGAAGAAGCGGCAGGCATCGTTGCCGACGTCCTCGCGCAGCTGGCGCAGGGTGACGTATTCGCCGGCCCGGGTCGACATGGAGACCTTGGCCCCGTCGCGGAACAGGCTGACGAACTGGACCAGGGCCACGTCGAGCCGGTCGGCGTCGAGGTCCAGGGCCTTCAGGGCCCCCTTCACCCGCGGGATGTAGCCATGGTGGTCGGCGCCCCAGACGTCCACCACCTTGGCGAAGCCGCGCTCGAACTTGTTGGCGTGGTAGGCGATGTCGGAGGCGAAGTAGGTGTAGAGGCCGTTCTCCCGCTGCACCACCCGGTCCTTCTCGTCGCCGAAGGCCGTCGAGCGGAACCACTTGGCGCCGTCCTGCACGTAGAGGTGGCCGCGCCGCTCCAGTTCCGCCACGGCCCGCCCGACCATGCCAGTGTCGTAGAGGGAGCGCTCGGAGAACCAGACGTCGAAATGGACGCCGAATCCCTCCAGGTCCTCGCGGCAGTCGGCCAGCTGCTCGGTCAGGGCGTGCTGGTGCACGTAGGACCATTCCTCGCCCAGCAGGTCCTTGGCGGCCGCGATCAGGCCGTCCAGGTGGGCCTCCAGCTGGGCCTTCTCCTCGGCCGTCCAGGCGCCGTCCTCGCGGGGGGCCGGCGCCGCCGGCACGCAGGCCAGCACCGCTGCCGCCGGATGCGCGTAGCGGTCCTGGTGGGCGAGCTTGATCTGCTCGGCCATCTCGCGCACGTAGCCGCCCTGGTAGGCGTTGGGCGGGAAAGGGACGTACTCGTCGAACAGCTCCAGGTAGCGCAGCCAGGTCGAGACGCCGAGGATGTCCATCTGCCGGCCGGCATCGTTGACGTAGTACTCCCGCACCACGTCGTAGCCGGCGAAGGCCAGCAGGGAGGCCAGGCTGGCGCCGTAGGCGGCGCCGCGGCCATGGCCGACGTGGAGCGGGCCGGTCGGGTTGGCCGAGACGAATTCCACCTGCACCTTCGGCCGCCCCTCGAGGCGCCCGCGGCCGTAGTCGTCGGCGGCCGCCAGCACCGTGCGGACGATGCCGGTCTTGGCCTTGCCGGCGAGGGTGAAGTTGATGAATCCCGGCCCGGCGATCTCCGCCCTGGCCACCCATTCCGACTTCGGCAGCGCGGCGACGAGTCGGGCCGCCACTTCCCGCGGATTGGCCTTCATCGGCCGCGCCAGCTGCAGCGCAAGGTTGGAGGCGAAGTCGCCGTGGGTGGCGTCCCGGGGACGCTCGAGCTGTATGTCGGCGCTGGCGCCGGGGGCGACCTGCCCGAGGGCGGCCGTCAGCAGTTGCGCCAGGTAGGCCTTGGGATCCTGATTCATGGTTGGGATTGTGCTGGGCGGGCGACCCGCCGCGGAGCCGGCATTATAGCGGGCGACCGGTCGCCGACCCGGACCGCCCGGCGACCCGCTGCCGGGTCAGAAATCGTGCCTCAGGTTCAGGGACGCCACCCGCCGCCGGTAATCGTAGAGCCCGATGCTGGACTCGTTGCGGGTCGCGCTCAACTGCGGCGTCAGCAGCCAGTTGCGGGCCAGGCCCAGGTTGGCGCCGAGCTGGAGGTTCCATTGGCGGTCGCGCCGGGCTTCGAAGAACAGGGGCTCCGTCCCGCCGTAGCGCCGGCCCTCGTAGGAGAGGTTGGCGAACAGCGCGGCGGCGGCGGTCAGCGAGTACTCGCCCCCCAGGCGCAGGCCGGCCAGGCGGTGCCCGAGGTGGGGCACGGCGTCCGAGCGCTCCCTTTCCGTTCCCGCATAGGCGCCGGCGAAGGCCGTCAGGCCGTTGCCGAAGCCGTGGGCATAGGCGCCGCCCGCCACCCAGCGGTCGGCGTTGCGCAGGTCCTGGGCCGGGTAGCTGAGCCGCGAATACTGGAGGAAGGCGGCGACCTGGTCCTCCGGCCCCAACTGCCTTTGCCACTGGGCACCGACCCCGTTGGCGGCCCGGTAACGATCGCTTTGCAGGCGCAGGGTGCTGTGCTGGTAGGCCAGGGACCAGCTGTCGGCGCCGCTCTCCCAGAGGAGGCCGGCGTTGCCGTCCACGTTGCCCAGGTCCCAGATCTCGTCCGTCGGATGGTGGCGGACGCTCCCGCCCAGTCCGGCCGTGAGGGACAGCCCGTTGCCGACCGGATTGCGGAAACGGAGGCCGCCGCCCAGGGCCAGGAACTTGTCGCCCGTCTGGACGCTGAGGGGATCGAGCAGCGCGGGCATGCCGCCGAAGGCGGGAATGGCCAGGCTCTGGCCGGCGGAAGCGCTATTGACGTTGCTGTCGGTGCCGACCGCCAGTTCCACATGGCCGCGCAGGGTCGGCCGGGTCTTGTCGTCCAGCCGGTCCGCCGCCGACAGGAAGCGGTCGATGGTGCCCTTCACCTCGGCCGGCACCGGCTGGCTGCGCACCCGCTCGAACTCGCGCCGGGCGGCGTCCGTCTCGCCGACGGCCAGGTAGGCCCGGGCCAGTTCCGCCCGCGCCCGGGCATTTTCCGGTTGCACCGTCACCGCCCGCTCCAGGGCGAAGACGGCCCGCGTCCCCTCGCCGGCGTCCAGGGCGGCGATGCCGAGCAGCAGGTCGAACTCGGGCTCGCCGGCCCGGGCACTTTCCAGCGGCACCAGCAGGGCATAGGCCTGGGCGCCCTGCCCGGCCTCGATCAGCCGCCGGGCCTCGTCGGTCCGGGCATCGGCCCGGGCCTGCCCGGTACAGGCCAAGGCCACCGCCAGGGCGGCCAGGAGTCTCGTCGTGTTCATGGTCGTCCGCATCCTGCTAGCGCCGGAAGGCGGCCGCACCCGTCACGTCGCCCAGGGTGGCCCCCCCGTTGAAGAGATAGTTGAGGCCCGCGTGGGAGGCGGCGGGACCGAAGAACATGCCGCCCACGGCGCCGGTGCCCGGCGTCGCGCCGGCCGGGCAGGGACCGCAGGTCAGGCTGAGGCCGGAACCGCTGAAGGCGGGAAAGCCGGTGATGCCGGACCCGGACAGGGTGAAGCTGCCGCCGGCGATGGGAATGCTGAGCAGGGCGGCGGTCGTCGTGGTGGCGCCGAACTGCACGGTGAGGGAACCGGTGACCAGGCCGCCGACCGCGCCGCTGGCGGCGGTCGGGGAGGTGGCGCCGATCAGGGTGTAGGTGGTCTTCAGGCCCATCAGCTCGCCCAGGGCGGTGGCCGGGGTCGGGACGCCCGCCACGTAGTGGAACTGGCTGACCGGCACGCCGTTGAAGCTGCCGCTGGCCCAGCGTCCCCAGGCGATGACGCCGCTGCCGTCGGTGCCGCGTTCGGCATGGGCCGCCGGCGTCGCGCTGACGGCGCCGAGGGATCCGCTCGGGGAGGCAAAGCCGGAGAGGCCGCCCAGTTCGTCGTAGGTGGCCGTGGCGTCGGTGGAATGGCCGACGAAGCCGATGGGCGGCGGCGTCGAGACGTCGTAGCCGGAGAATGCCACCGCGTAGCCCGTTCCCGAGGTCAGCACGGCGACGGCCGGCTTTTCCGGATAGAGCTTGGGATCGGGCGGCGGCGGGGTCGGCCCGGCACTGACCTTGTCCGTCGCATAGGCGGGCTTGGTGGTCGAATTGGGCGTGTAGGCCGACTGCCCGGCCCCGACCGGCGTGCACCCGGCCTGGTTGCAGACCTCGATCTCGCCGGCCGTGGTGGTGACGCGCAAGCCGTTCTCCAGCTCCGCCGTGTATTCGGTGCCGCGGATGCCGATGGTGGCGACCTCGGTACGCAGCAGGTAGTTGTCCCGCTTGCCCTTGCCGATCAGGCCCGTGACCGTCCGCAGGGCACCCTTGAACAGGCTGAAGAGGCCCCGCTCCGATCCGTCGCTGGCGCCGCTGAAGCGGTACTCGTCCACCTTGAATTCCGTGCGCGGCTGCAGGGCCACGAGGGCGCCGTCGGTGAAGCGCAGCTGGGTCCGCCCGTCGCCGGTGGCCACCAGTTCGCCATTGTTCAGTTCGCCGCCCTTGACCAGGACGCGGCGACCGCCGTCGGCGCCGACCACCGCGACGGGACCGTTGACGAAGTCGGCCCGGGCCACTTCGGCCAGGACGTCGCCTGCCGCCGGCAGCGCAGCCAGGGAAAGGATCAGGATTCGGTCACGCATACCCACGGCATGCCTCCACGGGGGAATGGTTGGATAACGGCATTATAGGCCCGGGGCTTGAGGCGCCCCTGGCGGCGGCAGGGAATTCCGGGGCAGCGACGGCCTCACGGGAGGAAGCGGTCGCGCCAGTCGGCCAGCTCGGCCGCCGCCCGGGCGATCACCGACGGCCAGTCGCCGTAGGCGGGCTGGCGGAACAGGCGCATGGTCGGATACCAGGGGCTGTCCTCCCTGTCCATCAGCCAGCGCCAGCAGGCGTCGAAGCGGGACAGGTTCCAGACCGGGACGCCGAGGCCGCCGGCCAGGTGGGCGACGGAGGTGTCCACGGTGATCACCAGGTCCAGGTTGCGGACCAGGGCCGCCGTGTCGGCGAAATCGTGCAGGTCGGCCGTCGGATCCTCCAGCACGGCCGGCAGGCCGGCGCTCCCCTCCCCCTTCTGCAGGCTCAGGAAACGCAGGCCCGGCACGGCCAGCACCGGCGCCAGCGCCGCGATGCCCAGGCTGCGCCGGCGGTCGATCAGGTGCGCCCCCGGGTCGCTGCGCCGCGGATTGCCGGCCCAGACCAGGCCCACCCGGGGCCGCGGGTCGCCGGCCAGGCGTTCCGCCCAGCGCCGGACCAGGACCGGATCGGCCCAGAGGTAGGGCGTCGCGGCGGGGATGGTCTCCAGCCGCGTGCCGAAGGCCAGGGGCAGGCTCATCAGGGGACAGTGGAAATCGGTGACCGGCAGCCCCTCGCCCTGGGCCACGACGCGCTCGATGCCGGGCAGCAGGTCGAACAGGCGCTTCAGGGGCGGATGGCATTCGAGGATCACCCGCGCCCCTCGCCGGGCCACCCGCTCGGCATAGCGGACGAACTGCAGGGCATCGCCGAGGCCCTGCTCGGCGTGGAGGATGATGGAGCGGCCGGCGATGGGTTCGCCGCGCCACTGGGGCATGGGGAACTGGCGACGGTGCCGCTTCGCCTCCGCGGCGCCTTCCCAGCGGTACTCGTACTCCCGCCAGCCGTTGCCGAAGTCGCCGGCGGCGAGCAGGGCCATGGCCAGGTTCAGCCGTCCCTCGGCATGGTCCGGCGCGATTTCCAGGCAGCGCCGGTAGGCGTCCAGGGCGCCCGGCAGGTCGCCGAGCTCGCGCAGCGCGCTGCCCAGGTTGTTCCAGGCCCGGTAGTTGGTGGCCTCGGTGTCCAGCGCCTGGCGCAGCAGATCCCTCGCGAGGGCCGGCTCGCCCAGCTCGCGGCGCAGGTTGCCCAGGTTCAGCAGGCCGCCGGCATGGCCCGGGGACAGTTCGAGGACCCGGCCGTAGGCCGCCAGGGCGTCGTCGAAGGCACCCTTCTCGCGCAGGGCGTTGCCCAGGTTGAGCCAGGCCGCCACGTAGTCGGGCCGCAGCTCGATGGCCTTGCGGTAGGCCCCCACCGCCTCCTCGAAGCGGTATTCCTCGGTCAGCGCATTGCCCAGGTTGTAGGCGATGCCCGAGGCCGAGGGATCGCCCGCCAGGGCCTCCCGGTAGGCCTCGGCGGCCTCGGCATGGCGGCCGGCGCCGGCCAGGGCGATGCCCAGGTTGCCCAGGTAGACGGGGTCGCCGGGCTTGGCCGCCAGGGCCCGCCGGATGGCCGCGATGGCGGGCTCGTGCTCCTTGCGGGCACCGTGGATGACGCCGGTCAGGTGCCAGGCGTCGGGATGTTCGGGGTCCAGGTCCAGGACCTTGCGGTAGGCCGCCCGGGCCTCCTCCAGGCGGCCGGCCCGGTGGGCGGCGAATCCCGCCTGCAGGGCCGCCTCGGTCTCGGCCCGCCGGCGGGCCGCGGCGGCCACCGTACCCGGGCCGGCGACCAGTTGCACGTGGTCGCTGCGCGAGGCGCCGCCGGCCCCCGCCAGCTGGTAGCGGTCCGCCGTCACCACCTCGACGGCGGCCGGCTGGAAGGGCCTGGCATCCGGCCGAGTCCTGACGATGCGCGGCCCGCGGGAGGCCAGCCATTCGGGCAGGGCCGCCGCCACTTCCGCCAGCACGGGTTCCCAGACGGCCGGCTTTTCCTGCTTGAACATGCGCATCGTCGGATACCAGGGGCTGTCCGTGCGGCCACGCATCCAGCGCCACTCGCTGTTGAAGCGGTTCAGCATCCAGACCGGCCGGCCCAGCGCCCCGGCCAGGTGGGCGACGCCCGTATCGACGCAGACCACCAGGTCCAGCTCCCCCATCAGCGCCGCCGTATCGGCGAAATCCTTGACCTCGCCCATGGGGTCGATCAGGTGGTCGGTGAGCTCGGCCGGCACCGGTCCGTCGGGGCGCACCTTCTGCAGGCTGACCCAGGCCACGTCGTCCCGCTCCAGCAGCGGGCGGAAGGTTTCCAGGGCGATGCTCCGATAGCGGTCGCCGCGGAATCCCCGGGAGCCGTACCAGACCAGGCCGATGCGGGGCCGGCGCTCGCCGGCCAGGCGCTCGCGCCAGGCCGCCGCGGCGGCTCGGCCGGCGAACAGGTAGGGCACCTGGGCCGGTACCGTCGCCAGGTCCGTGCCGAAGGCCATCGGCAGGCTCATGGCCGGGCAGTGGAAGTCGTAGCGCTCCCGCACCGCCGGCTGCGCATGCTCGCCGGGGATCACCCGCACCCGGTCGCCCATGCTCTGCTGCACCAGGCGGTAGAGTTCGTTCTGGACCACGAAGCTGACGTGCCCGAAGCGCTCGAGCAGCAGCGGCGCGTAGCGGCAGAACTGGATCGTGTCGCCGAACCCCTGCTCGTAGTAAACGATGATGCGGGCATCGCGGCCCACCGGCTCGCCCTTCCACTGGGGGCAGGGGAAGCGCGGCGGCTTCACCTTCCTGGCCTGGTCGGAGCCCTCCCAGCGGGACTCGTACTCGGCGAATCCGGCCTTCAGGTCGCCCATCATCAGCTTGACCAGCGAGTGGCCGAAGCGGGCGCCGGCGAAGTTCGGGTTGATGGCCAGGGCCTTCTCGTAGCTGGCCAGGCCCTCCTCCAGGCTCACGAAATCCTGCAGCAGGTTGCCCAGGTTGGTCAGGGCCTCGACGAAATCCGGCTTGATTCGCAGGGCCTCGCCGTAGCAGCGGCGGGCCTCCTCGATCTGCTCCTGGCCGACCCGGATGTTGCCCAGGTTGCTCCAGGCCGGCGCGAAATCCGGCTGGCATTCGATGGCCCGCTCGAAGCAGGCCACCGCCTCCTCGGCCTTCTCCTCGCCCATGTAGAGGGCGCCCAGGTTGTTGTGGGCCTCGACCAGGTTCGGCTGCAGCTCGATGGCGCGCTTGTGGTGCTCGACGGCGTCGTCGATCCGGCCCGCCTCCTGGTAGGCGTTGCCCAGGTTGGTCAGGGCGGCCGCGAAGTCCGGCTTGACGGCGACGGCCCGCTCGTAGGTCTCGATGGCGCCCTTGAGGTCCCCCTTGTCGCGCAGGGCGGCCGCCAGGTTGTTGAGGGCCTCGGCATACTCGGGATTGAGTTCCAGGGCCCGGCGGTATTCGGCGATCGCCTCGTCGATGCGCCCGGCATCCTTCAGGGTGACCCCGAGGAAATGGTGGGCCTCGGCGTCGCCGGAGCCGGCGGTCAGGGCCTGGCGGTAGCAGGCGACGGAACCCTCGATGTCGCCCTGGCGCCGCTTCAGGCGGCCCAGGTTGGTCCAGGCCTCGGCCATCCCGGGCGCCAGTTCCGTGGCCCGCCGGAAGGCCGCCTCGGCATCGGCCAGCCGGTTCATGCTCTTGTAGGCCTTGCCCAGGTTGTTGTGGGCATCGGCGAAATCGGGCTTCAGGCGCAGGGCCCGCTCGAAGAAGGGCAGGGCCTGGTCGAACTCCCGGGCCTGGCAATGGGCCACCCCCATCAGGTGCAGGGCGTCCACGTGGTCGGGGGCCACGGCCAGCACCTGGCGATAGAGGCCCTGGGCCTCCTCCCGCCGGTCGGCCTGGTGCAGGCCGACGGCCCGGGCGAGGATGCCGGCCAGGTCCTGGGGCCCGGGCGCCGCAACCCAGCCCACCTGCGGCGGCGCCACCTCGCGGGCGGCCGGCTTCAGCCGGGGGCCGCCGCGGGCGCCGGCCTGGGCGATGGGCCGCGTCGGGGTCCGGCCGCCGGACCGGGCCGGCGAGGCGCGGCCGTCGTCGTTCTTCTTCACCATGCCGTGACGCTCCAATACCGCCAAGATCGACTGCAAAGGCGCAAAGGTGCGCGCAAAGGCATCCGGTTCGACGGGCAGAGGTTCGTGGCCATCACGGACCGCCCGGCCTGCCTCGCGCGCCTCGACTTCATCCCAAACTCCTCACCACCAAGGCCCCAAGGGCACCCGGTCGCACCGGGAACAGCCCATTGCGAGTCGCCCGGGCTTCACCTGGCGGGCAATTGGCATTCGCCTTCGCTTTCCTTGGTGTCCCTTGGTGTTCTTGGTGTCCTGGTGGTGTGACCGAGGTTTTCAGGGTCATGCCTCTCTTCGCGTCCTTCGCGCCTTCGCGCCTTTGCGTTGAAGAATCGGGCCGCAGGCAGGTCACGGTTCCCGGATCGCCTCGTCCATGGCCTTGGTCAGGGGCCACAGCAGGTAGGAGATGACGCTGCGCTTGCCGACCACGATCTCCGCCGTCACGGTCATGCCGGGCAGCAGGCGGTGGCGGGCCTCCATGCCCTTCAGGCGGACCTGCTGCAGGCCGACCCGGGCCAGGTAGTAGGCGTCGGCACCCGGCCCCGCCGCCGCCGCGGCCGGGGTCTCCCGGCGGAAGGCATCCTCGGACAGGGTGCGCACCTGGGCCGGCAGGGTGCCGTGCTGCTGGAAGGGGAAGGCGTCGAGCTTGATGCGCGCCGGATCGCCGAGCTTGAGGTAGCCGATGTCGCCGGAATCCACCTGTACCTCGGCTTCCAGTTCGGCGTCCAGGGGCACGAGGGTGAACAGGGGCTCCGCCTCCTTGACCACCGAGCCGACGGAGCGCCTGGCGATCTCCAGGACGACGGCATCGACGGGCGCCGTCAGCACCACCAGCTCGCTGCGCTTGCCGGCCTTCTGCAGCTGTTCGCCGGCGGCATCCCGGTCGCGCTGGGTGGACAGGAGGTCTTCATAGGCCTTCTGCCGCCAGCCCTTGACGAAGGCCGAGCGCTCGGCCTCGGAGGCGGCCATTTCCCGGCGGATCTCCGCCTCCCGGTTCTTCGCCTGCTGCAGGTCGCGCTCCACCTCCAGGCGCTTCTCCCGGGCCTCGAGCAGACGGGCCCGGGACCCGAACTGCTGGGCCAGCAGCTTCTCCTGCATGGCCTCGATCTCGGCCAGGGACCTGACCCGGGCGTCGAGGACCCGCTGGTCGTGGCGATTGGTTTCGGCCGCCGCCTTGAGCCGCTCCACCGTCTCGTCGAGCCTGGTGAGCTGGGCCCGGTAGTTGGCCTGCCGTTCCTCCTGCAGGCGGGCCTGGGTGCGGCTGTCCACGTCGGAGCCGCCCTTCGCAGAACGCTTCCCGCCCGGCCCCAGTTCATGTTCGAGCCGCCGGGCCTGGGTATCGAGGCTCTGGTAGCGCTGCTGCAACTGGGCCAGGTCGGCGCCGGTGAAGGTGGGGTCGAGGGCGGCCAGGCGCTGGCCCTTCTTCACCACCTGGCCGACGCGCACGTCGATGCCCTGGATCAGCGAGGTCTCCAGGGGCTGGATGACCAGGTTGGAGAGGGGCGTCACCAGCCGGCCGCGGGCGACGACGATGCGGTCCACTTCCGACACGGTCGCCCAGACCAGGAAGACCAGCACCATCGCCGCCAGCACGTAGAGGGTCATGCGGGCGGCCTGGGGCAGCGGCCGCCGCTCGATCTCGTCGGCGTCCGGGAGGAACTCGATGGCGGTTTCCGACACCGGCGCGGCCGACTCCGGCGCCGCGGACGGCCCCGGCGCGGGCGCTCCCGGCGCTCCGGGCGGCGTCACAGGTGGGCGGTCTGCTGGTTCCATAGGTTCCGGTAGGTCTCGCAACGGTCCAGGAGTTCCGCGTGCCGGCCGATGTCCTCGACGCGGCCCTGCCGCATGATGACGATGGCGTTGGCATTGACCAGCGTGGACATGCGGTGCGAGATCATGATCACCGTGCGGCCGACGGCGATGCGCGACAGGTTGCGGATGAAGATGGCCTCGCTCTCCGGGTCCAGCGCGCTGGCCGCCTCGTCGAGGATCAGGATGCGCGGCTGGGAGAGCAGGGCGCGGGCGATGGACAGGCGCTGCTTCTGGCCCCCGGAGAGGTTGGAGCCGTTCTCCTCCAGCAGGGTGTCGTAGCCCTGGGGCAGGCGCTCGATGAACTCGTCGGCGCCGGCGGCCTGGGCGGCGGCGACCACCTCCTCGAAGGAGGCATCCGGTCGGGCGGCGGAGATGTTTTCCCTGACCGTGCCGCGGAACAGGAAGTTCTCCTGGAGCACGACGCCGATCTGCCGGCGCAGGTGGGAAAGGTCGATCTCGCGGGCATCGATGCCGTCGAAGCGGATGATCCCTTCCTGCACCGGATACATGCCCTGGACCAGCTTGGTCAGGGTCGTCTTGCCCGAGCCGCTGCGGCCGACGATGCCGATGACCGTGCCGGCGGGCACGACGAAGCTCGCCCGGTCCAGGGCGGCGACGCTGGCCCCGGGATAACGGAAGGTCACGTCCTCGAAGCGGATCTCGCCCTTGAGCGGCGGCCGCAGGCCGCCGGCCCCCGCGCGCCCTTCCGAGGGACGATTCATGACCTGGCCCAGCATCTGCACCGAGAGGGCCGTCTCCTGGTACTCGTGGACCAGGGAGACGATCGCCACCAGGGGCGATACCACCCGCCCCGAGATCATCTGGAAGGCGATCAGGGCACCGACGGTCAGTTGCTGGTCGAAGACGTCCTGGGCGCCCAGCACGATGATGGCGACCGACATCAGCTTCTCCAGGAACTGGACGGCCGACATGGCGGTGATGGAGATGCGGCCGACCCGGAAGTGCATGGTGATGGCCCGGGCCGCCTTCTGGTCCCAGGTCTTCTTCTGCATCGGCTCCAGGGCCAGGGCCTTCACCGTGCGCATGCCGTGGATGGCCTCGACGAGCAGGGCCTGCCGCTCCCCCTCGGCCTCGTAGAGTTCCTTCAGCCGGCGCTGGAAGGGCGGGATCAGGGACGCGACGACACCGCCGATCAGCAGCGTGAACAGCAGCGTCACCCCGGCCAGCTTGGCCGAATAGAAGAAGAGCAGGGGCAGGAAGACCACCAGGGCCGTGGCGTCCAGGGCCGTGAAGAAGAGCCGCCCGGTGAGGAACTGGCGGATCTTCTCCACCTGCTGCATGTGGCGGACGATGACGCCGGCGGTGGCCGCCTCGAAGTAGTCGATGGGCAGGGAAAGCAGTTGCGCGAAGGTACGCCGGGCCAGGCGCATGTCGATCTTGTTGGTCGCCGCCAGGGTCAGGAACTGGCGCAGGAAGGCAAAGGTGGAATCGAAGACCAGGGCGATGACGATGCCCACCGCCAGCACCCAGAGGGTCGAACTGCTCTGGTGCACCAGCACCTTGTCGATGATCAGCTGGAAGAAGATGGGCGAGGCCAGCGCCAGGACGTGCAGCACCAGGGCGCCGACGGCGATGTCGCGGAAGGCCACCTTCTGCTTCAGTATCTCCGGGATGAACCAGCGCAGGCCGAAGGGCTGCGAGGGGTCGGCCAGCGAATAGCTGCGCTTGAGGAAGACCAGGTCGCCGTCCCAGCGGCCGCAGAACTGGTCCCGGGTCAGGATGATGGGCGCCGCCTTGTCGGCCAGGGGATCGAGGACGGCGATCTTCGCCTCGCCCCCCGGTTCCCGGCGGGCACCGATGACGATGACGCTGTTGCCGTTGGACAGCCGGGCCACCAGGGGGAACACCCCCTCCAGGGCGACCAGGGCCTCCCAGCCCAGCTTCTCCGCCTTGGCCTTCAGGCCCAGGTCCGCGGCCATGCGCAGGAAGAGGGCCAGCGGCGGCTCCTCCGCACCGAGGGCGTACTCGTGGACCAGCCGCTCGGGATTGACCTGCAGCCCGTGGTGCTGGGCGATGGCGGTCAGGCACTGGACGGCGGTGTGGGGGAAGGCTTCAGGCATTGGGCCCGCCCTCCCCCCGCCGCGATGGGGTCGGGGCCACCGCCATCGCGCCGCAGGCGGCGCTCCCACAAGGCGGTGCCATCCGGTTTTTGTAGGAGCGGCGGGGACGCCGCGATGCGGCCGGAACCACCGCCATCGCGCCGCATGCGGCGCTCCTACAGGGCCGCCGTGGGATGCTTGTCGTTTGTTCGCTGCTCCCCCGGAGCACCGATTCGCCCCTGCAGGAGCGGCGGGGACGCCGCGATGGGGTCGAGGCCACCGCGATCGCGCCGCAGGCGGCGCTCCTACAGGGCCGCCGTGGGATGCTTGTCGTTCGTTCGCTGCCGCCCCGGAGCGCCGATTCGCCCCTGTAGGAGCGGCGTCCTCGCCGCGATGGGGTCGAGGCCACCGCCATCGCGCCGCAGGCGGCGCTCCTACAGGGTCGCTGCGCGACGGCTTTCGTTTGTTCGCTGCCCCCCCCGGAGCGCCGATTCGCCACTGTAGGAGCGGCGTCCTCGCCGCGATGGGGTCGGGGCCACCGCGATCGGGCCGCAGGCGTGGAGGCCGCGCCGCGCGATCCAACGAACAACGCTGTCACCCGTCCGGTTCAGCCGCTTCTTACTGGAAATTCGGCGACGAAGGCTTGGCGGGGGCAGCCGGGGCGGCCGTAGCGGCTTCGGCGGCGGGGGCGGCGACGGCGGGGGCGCCGGGTTTCTGGGTGACGATGCCGGCGGCGATCAGCTTCTTCATGACGTCCTCGGCCAGGGCGAAGGCGCGCAGGAAGCCGTCGATGGGCATCACCAGGCGGCCGCGGGTCTCGAACTGGGGCTGCCCCTGGGGCTGGCCGCCCGGGGTCGGGGCCAGGGTGGCGAGGTCGATGCGGACGAGATTGCCGGTGACGGCAATGCCGTTGAAGGTGTCGGCGAAGAGGTCGTTCTGGTTCATGGTTCGTTCTCCAGGGCTGGAAAGACATGCCCGCCCCGAGGGGCGGGCATGCGGGATGCAGGGCGCGATTCTATGTGATGCTGTACAGGTTGGTGACGAAGGAGTTCCAGCCCGACTCGGCGACGAAGCGGTAGTTGGCCGCGTTGTAGTCGGCCGACCCGACGGCGGCCACCGACAGGGAGCCGGTGGCGCCCAGGGCGGCGTCGAGGGCGGCCAGCACGGCGTTGGCGCCCGCCACCAGGCCGGCCGCGTCGGCGATCACCTCGGCATCCCCCGCCACGGTCGTCATGAAGGCGCGCAGGTCGGCCTGCCCGCCGTCGGCCAGCAGCCGGCTGGCGGTCAGCGCGTCGCGCACGTCGTCGTCGATGCCGGCACCCTCCGCATCCACGAAGTCGACCAGGAAGTCGCGCAGGGCGCCGACCAGGGCGCCGACCTGGCTGCTGTCGGCGCCTTGCAGCACCGTGCCGTCGGTCAGGCCGTAGTAGGCGTAGTAGGCGGCCTGGGCGGCGGCGCCCAGTTCCGCGGCGCTCATGCCCGGGTCGGCCGAGAGCTTGAGCAGCCAGCCCGTGTAGTCCCAGCCGTCGGCCTTGGCCACCGTCTCCGGGGTCACCACGAAGTCGGCCACGCCGGACACCTCCCGCACCTGCTCCAGGGTCGCCGACAGGTTGGTGTCGAAGCCCAGCAGGTCCACCTCGCCCAGGCTGGACTGGGCGATGGCCCGGGACAGCTCGCCGGCCGACAGGGTGTCGCGGCCGCTGGTGGCGTCGGTGCCGATGCCGGTGAAGCCGCCGCCGGCCCGGTCCCAGACCACCAGGGCATAGTTGTCGGCCCGGTAGTTGGCGGAGCCCCAGTCCAGGAACTCGGTCAGGGTGGCGGGATCGCCCATGTTCTTCTCCAGGGCGGTCGCCGACACGGGGGCCAGCACGCTCTTGAAGGTGCCCATGTCGGCGTCGTAGGCCAGCTTGCCGCGCTTGGTGTCGTTGGCGGCGGCGCCGTCCCACATGACGACCACATTGACGTTGTCGGGCAGGCGCACGCCCTCCAGCTCGTTGAGGTCCTTGAGGGCCAGGGCGCCCTGGGCCGAGTCGGCCGCGACATAGACCAGCAGGGTCCAGGCGGCCTTCCGCTCGCCCGTGGCGACGGGCGTGCGCACCGCGAAATCGACGGCGGCGAACTGGCCCAGCTCGTCGCGGGCGGTGACCCGCACGGCGAGGTCCGGCGCGCCGGCGGTGGCGGTGCCGCCGAAACTGCGGGTGGCGGCGTCGAACTTCAGCCAGGAGGGCAGCGCCGCGCCGCTGGCCAGGGTAGCCGCATAGCTGAGGGGCGCCGCGCCGGTGAACATGCCGCTGGGCAGCGTGAAGGCGAAGGACTGGCCTTCGCGGGCCTCCAGGTAATCCTGGTGGTGCCCCTCGTCGTAAAGGAAGGGGGTTCCGATGCTGCCGTTCACGTAGACCGGATCGACGCCCGGCACCGCCGTGGTCCCCGAAGACAGGGCGAGCACATAGCTGCCGACCGCCTCCGCCGCCCCGGCCACGCCGATGTGGAAGGTGCCGCCGGCGGTGGCGTCGATGAACAGGCGGGCGTCGGTGCTGCCGGCATAGTCCTGGACGACGGTGAAGCCGCTGGTCAGCGCCGTGCCGCCGGAGTTGTAGAGGCCGAGGAGCAGCGGGTCGGCCAGGGTGCCGGCGCCGAGGCCCTTGAGGTCGGCCACGTAGTCCTGGCCCGCGGCCAGCACCACCTGGAAGAAGTCCGCGTCGCCCGCCGCGTCGATGGCGCCGCGCACGAAGTTGCCCGCGGCCAGGCTGCCCGGCGCCATGGTCCGCTCGCCGATCACGTGGGTTCCCGGGTAGTCGCCGAAGTCGTCGGCGGTCGCCGTGGTGCGGATCACGAAGTCGTCCGTCACGGAGCCGCCGTGGCCATCGTCGGCCTTGACCCGGACCACGATGTCGGGCGCCCCGGCGGTCAGCCCCGTGACATGGAAGAGGCGCGCCGTCGCGTCGAAGCTCAGCCAGCCGACGCCGGCCTCGGTCAGCTCGGTCTCGTTGGCCCAGCTCAGGGTCAGGGCATCGCCGTTGGCGTCGGCGAAGCTGTTCCAGGGCAGGCGGAGGGTAGCGTCGAAGTTCTCGCCCAGGCTGCGGTCGAGGAGGCCGTTGGCCACCACCGGCGCCTGGTTGCTTGAGGACAGGCTCAGGGCGAAGGCCCCGGTGGCGCCGCCGAAGGCGCTGGCCGCCACGTAATAGGTGCCCGCCGTCGCCGAGAACATCACCTGGGCGTCCTTGGTGGATCCGTCGGCGTCGTCGTTGGCGGTGCCGGCGATGATGCTGCCGGCCCCGTCGTAGATGCCGTAGATCAAGGGATCGCCGAGCTTGCCGGTGGTGCCGGTGCCGGTCTGGCGCAGGGTCCAGACGCCTTCCGTCAGGTCCACCTTGAACCAGTCCACGTCGCCGGTGGCCTGGATGCTGCCGGCCGCCGTGTAGAGGCCGGCGGTGGCCGTGGAGGCGGCGAAGGAACCCGTCGTGCCGGTGCCGGCGGCGAAGTCGTCCACCGAGGCCACCAGGGTCAGGCCATAGTTGGTGGCGCCGGCGGCGGTGACGTGGATGGCATAGGTGCCGGAGGCCAGCCCCTCGGCGCGGAAGACCTCGCCGTAGGCCGACTCGGTGGCGCTGACCGGGGTGGCCGCGTAGGCGGCCCAGGTGGCCCCGGTGCCGGTGCCGCTCATCTTCCAGAGCTCCAGGTCGGCATCCGCCGTCAGGCCGGACAGGGTGGCGATGAAGTTGGACAGGGCGCCGGCCGAGGCGCCGGCCGGCGGCAGCGTGAACCGGTACCAGTCGTCGGCGTCGGCCGCCGGATCGACATAGTCCAGGTAGGGCGTGGCCTGGGTAGCGGCCACGGTCACCAGCCGCGGGCCGGCCGTGGTGGTGAGGCTGACGTTGTTGCCGGCCGCATCGGTCGGCGCCGTGCCGAGCTTCGCGTCCAGCTTGACGTTGTAGGCCGAATCGCCGGCCACCGAGAGCACATGCACGTAGTAGTCGTTGCCGGCGGTGAGGCCATTGACGGCCAGGCTCTCGGCGCCGTTGCCGGCCACCGCGGAGCGGGCCACCACGGCGCCGGTGGCGTCGACCAGTTCCAGGTCGGCGTCGCTGCCGACGGCCAGGCCCGTGAGGCTCATGGAAACATTGATGCCGAAGGCGCTGCCGGCGGGGGCGAGGACGACCTTGAACCAGTCGTCGGGGTCGAGGGCGCCGATGAACTCCTTCCGCCCGGCGGAAACGGCGGTGGCGGTGCTGGTCGCGGTGAGGGTGGCGGCCGAGACGGTGCCGGTGCCCAGGAAGAGGCTCGAGGTGGTGACGAACCGCGAGTCGTTGCCCTCTTCCACCGGGTCGAGGGCGGCCTGCAGGCTGAGGTTGTAGGCGGTCTTGTCGGCAGTGTCGTGCTGGAAGACGCGGACGTAGTAGGTGCCGGCGGCCAGGGCACCGCCCAGGCCGATGTCGTCCAGGCCGGCCCCGAGGTCGGCGCCGACCAGGGCCAGGGCCGCGGTGGTGCTGCCGGTGGCGGTGCGCCGCCAGAGCTGGACGTCGGCATCGTCGGACAGGCCGGCCAGGCCGAGCTGGACGCCGTAGGTGGGGGCGAGGCTGCTGCTGGCGAGGACGAAGGAATACCAGTCCTCCGTGTCCTGGGAGGCACCGGCGCCATAGCCGATGGCATCGGTGACGACCAGCGGCTTGGCGCCGACGGCCAGGACCTTGGCGACGGCCATGCCGTTGCCGGCCCCGTCGGCCGGATTCGGTGCCGTGGAGGAGACCGTCAGGTTGTAGCTCGTCGAGCCGCTGCGGCTGGTCACCTGCAGGTAGTAGCTGCCGGCCGCCAGGTTGTCGAAGACCACCGATTCGGAAGTGGCGCCGGCATTGGTCGAGAAGGCGATCGGCGTGGTGCCGTCGCCGCGCAGCAGCACCAGGTCGGCGTCCGCCGTCAGGCCTGTCAGGTTGGCCGTCAGTTTGGCCAGGCCCGTCGTGGTGAACTTGAAGAAGTCCTCCCCGTCGGCGACACCCACGGCCTCGGTGACGGTCTTGGCGCCGGTGGTGAGGGTGCCCAGGTCCTGGGCCTCCGTGTAGGCGTTGTTGCCGCTCTGGGCGGTGGTCGCCCCGGACATGCGCAGCGTGTAATTGATGGTGCCGCTGGCCGGGTAGACCCAGGCGTAATAGGTGCCGACGCCGAGGACGGCCGCGATGTTCTCGTTGCTGCCGCTGCCGGTGCTGGAGGCGACGATGAGGCCATTGGCATCGAGGACGCGGACGTCCGCGTTCGGGCTGTCGCCGATCAGGCTGAGGCGGAAATTGGTCTCCCCGGCCAGGGTGAACTTGTAGAAGTCCTGGTCCGTGCCGCCCACGTAGTCGCTGAAGCTGACTTCATTGGCGGTCAGGGCGCTGACGTTGCGGGCGGTGGCGATGGAGTCGCCGGCATTGTCGGCGTTGGCCGCCGAGGAGAGCTTGAGGGTGTAGTTGATGTTGCCGAGGAACTGGTAGACACGCACGTAGTAGGTGCCGGCCTCCAGGTTGTCGACGGCGATGTTCTCGGGGGCGACGCCGGCCAGGGCGCTGCCGGCGATGAAGCTGCCGCTGCCGGAGAGCAGCTGCAGGTCCGAGTCCGGCGTCAGGCCGGTCAGGTTCATGGTCAGCTTGCCGCGCGCCGTGGTGACGAAGCGGTAGTAGTCGTTGCGGTCCGGATCGCCGACGAAGTCGCTGAAGCTGCGCACCGCCGAGCCGATGTTGCCGACGTCGTAGGCCAGGTCGCGGCTGTTCCCGGCCAGGTCGATGCGCGTCGTGTCTGCCTCGGCGGCGAGGCCGGTGGTGTCGTCGTTGCGGATGTTGCCGACCGCCGTGCCGCCGAGGGTCGAGACGACCCCGTTGGTCACGGAAAGGGCCTTGACCCGGAAGGCCTCGTCCATCTCCTGGAAGGCGTCGCCGGCCACGCTGATGGTGACCAGGGCCGCCGACTGGCTGGCCGCCAGGGTGACGGTGCCGGCCGGCAGCACGCCGCCGGCGAAGTCGGACAGGGTGGCGCCGCCGATGACCGGGATGACCCCCCAGACGACGGTGCTGGCGCGCGCCAGGTCGCCGCTGCGGTTGATGCTGAACACATAGGCGCTGGCGGCCGTGTTGCCTTCCGTCTTCGAGCCATCCACCGCCGTCACGGTGATCGTCGGGGCGACCACGTCGTCGTTGGCGATGAGGGCCCGGGCGCGGGTGGCGGCGGCGTCGAGGGCGCCGCCCACCGGGGCGGAGAGGACGAGGTCGAAGGCCTCGTCGCCTTCCACCAGGGCGTCGCCGGCCACCAGGACGGTGACCGTGGCGGTGGCCTGGTCGGCGGCGAAGCCGAGGGTGCCGCTGGACAGCACACCGCCGACGAAATCGGCCGCGTTGGCGGCGCCGATGCCGGTGGCGGTGGCGCCGGCGACGCTCCACTTGACGCTGCCGGTGTTGCCGATGGCGCCGGAGCGGGTGACCACGAAGACGCGTTCCGTGTAGCCGGCGTCGCCTTCACCGCGGGAGGCCTCGCCATCCACCGAGACGGCGATGGTGGGTGCCGCGTCGTCGTTCCTGATGGTGTTGTTGACCGTGCCGCCGGTGGCCGAGATGAGGGCGCCGGAGGCATTGAGCAGCTTCAGGCCGAACACCTCGTCGCCCTCGAAGGCCTGGTCCTGGGCGACGTTGATGGTGATGGTCTTGAGCAGTTCCCCGGGGGCGAAGGTGATCGTGTCGGTGGGCAAGGCGCCGCCGAAGTCGGCCGCATTGGCCTGCCCCGCTGCCGTGGTCACCGTCACCTGGTAGGCCACCTTGACGGTATTGACCGCCGCGCCGGCGCGGCTGACGTTGAAGACGAAGGGCGTCGCGGCCCCGAGGGCATTGCCCTCCGGCAGCGCCGTCTGGGCGCCGGAGAGCGACAGGGTGGGCAGCACGGCGGCGAAGTTGTCCGCCTTGGCCTCGAGGGAGAAGACCTGGCCGGCCTCGCCCAGGGCATCCAGGTAGTAGGCGCCGCTGGTGGCGGCCTGGAAGGTCACAGTAGTGTCGGGGGCGTCGGTGGTGGTCTCGGCGGCGAGCAGGGTCGCGCCGCCTGACGGACCGTTGTAGATGGCCATCGAGAAGGCGCCGGTGCCGGCCCCGTGGGCGACGAACTGATAGATGGTGCCGGCGCTCAGGCTGACCTTGTACTGGCTGCCGTCGGCATCCATCAGGCCGGCCACCGGGGCCGCGTTCAAAGTCAGCACCGGCGCCGCCGAGGCCGTTCCCGGCCAGGCGATGACGCCGCCGGCATCGACCCGGAAGCCGGCCAGGGCATAGAGGCCCTCGGCGCCGTCGGCGGCGTCGGCGACCAGGTAGTAGGTGCCGGTAGTGACCGGCGTGAACTCGATCAGGGCAGCGTTGCCGCCGCCCGAGTCGTCGTCCTCCTGGAGCAGCGTGCCGGCGCCGTCGCGCAGGTGCAGGCGGGCGTCGGCGGTGAGCGCCGCGGCGACGAAGCGGTAGTTGGTGCCGGCCGTCAGGCTGAGCTTGAACCAGTCCTCGTCGGTGGGCGAATCGAAGCTGCCGGCTGCGGCGCCGGGAACGGCGAAGGCCTTGGCGGCCGTGCCGATGCCGGTGTTGTCGTCGTCGTCGTTGAGGATGCGGCCGACGGCGGTGCTGATGCTGGGCACCAGGCCGTTGTTGTCCACCACGGCGAGGACGAAGGTCTCGTCCAGCTCGGCCAGGGCATCGCCGGCCACGTTGAGGGTGATGGTCCTGACGCTTTCCGCGGCGCCGAAGGACAGGGTGCCGGAAGGCAGCGCGCCGCCGGTGAAGTCGGCGCCGGCGACCGAGGGCGCGAAGGGCAGGTCCACGACCCGCCAATTGACGGTGTAGGCGACGCCCACGTTGCCGTCCCGGGTGACCGTGAAGACATAGGGCGTGCTGCCGCTGTTGCCTTCGCTCCGGGCCAGTTCCTGGGGCGTGATGCTGAACTCGGGCGGCACGTCGTCGTTGACGATGACGCCGCCGGCGCTGCCGCCGGAGGCCGAGATGCCGGCATTGACCGCCGCCGACAGGGAAACCTGGAAGGGCTCGTCGGCCTCGGGCAGGAAGTCGGTGGCCACCTTCAGGGTGATATAGGCCTCGGTGGCCGTCGCGGCCAGGGTGAGGGTGCCGGAGGGCAGGCCGGCGAAGCCGACGAAGTCTGCCGCCGTGAGGCCGCTGGCCAGGCTGGAGACGGCCCACTTGACCGTCACCGCGGAAGCCGGCGTGCTGCCGTCGCGGACCACCTTGAAGACGAAGGGCGTGGCGGCGCCGGCGGAGGCGGAACTGCCCTCCTGCAGGCTGGCCGACTCGGCCAGGATGGACAGCACCGGCGGCTCGTCGTCGTTCTCGATGACCGCATGGGCCTGGCCCGCGCCGCCGTCGATGACCATGCCAACGGCATCGGACAGGGCGAGGAAGAAGTGCTCGTCCTCCTCCTGGAGAAAGTCGGCCCTGGCCTTGACGGTGACCGTCGCGGTCACCTGGCCGGCGGCGAAGCTCACCGTCCCGGACAGGGGCGTGGTGGCGAAGTCGTCGGCGCCCAGGCCGGTGTCGCTGCCGCCCAGGGCCCACTTGACGCTGCCGGCGCCGGAGGTGTCGCCGCTGCGGGCAACGACGAACTTCCACAGGCCCGCGGAGGCGGTGCTGTTGCCCTCGGCCTGCTCGGCCGCCGTCGATCCGTCGAGGCCGATGCCGACCAGGGGCGGAGCGTCGTCGTTGAGGATGGTGGCGGCGGCCTGGCCGGCGACGGCGGAGATCACCGCGTTGCTGACGGCCGTCAGGTTGACCTGGAACTGCTCGTCGGCCTCGAACTGGCTGTCGCCGTTCACGCGGATGGTGATGAAGCCGGAATCCTGGCCGGCGGCGAAGCTGAAGGTGCCGGTCGGCAGGGCGCCGCCGGCGAAGTCGGCGCCCGAGACCAGGGCCCCGGCCACCGCCCAGCGGACCACCGAGGCGCTGCCCAGGTTGGCGCCGTTGCGGGTCAGCTGGAAGAGGATGGGCACATTGCCGGAATCGCCTTCCCGGGCGCCCGGGACGGCCTCGTCGCCGACCCCGGGGCCGGCCGCGACCTCGGTGACGGCGGCGATCGCCACCTCGGGGATCAGGCCGTCGTCGTTGAGGATGCGGGCCACGGCCACGTTGGCCAGGGCATCGATCTCGACACCCGCGCTGGGATTGGAGAGCAGCACGGCGAAGGGCTCGTTGCCCTCCACCGTCGCGTCGCCGGTCACCAGCACGCTGATGGTGGCCGTTTCCTGGCCGGCGGTGAAGGTGAGGGTGCCGGCCGGCAGGGTCTCGTTCAGGAAGTCGGCGGCCACGGCACCGAGGCCGAGGGCGCTCCACTGGACGGTATCGGTGCCCGCCGAACTGCCCGAGCGGGTGACCGTGAAGCTGAAGCTGGTGGTGTCGCCGGCATCGCCCTCGGCCAGGGCCGGGGCGTCGCTGCGCAGGCCGAAGCGGGTGACCCGGTCGTCGTTGCGGATCAGGCCGCCGACGCTGGCCCCCAGGGGGTCGATGACGGCGCCGCTGGCGCCGGTCAGGCGGACGATGAAGCCCTCGTCGAACTCGGGACTGGCGTCGCCGGCCACCAGGATGGTGATCGGCACCGAATCGGCGCCGGCCGTCAGGGTGGCGGTGCCGGCGGCCAGGGTGCCGCCGGCGAAGTCGCCGGCCGAGGCGCCGCCGATGCCGGGGATGTCCACCCGCCATTCGACGGTGGCGACCGCGTTCGGGTCGCCGCCGCTGCGCCGCAGCTCGAAGGTGAAGGGCGTGCTGCCGGCATCGCCCTCGTCGCGGGCCGAGGAGTCGGCCACCGCGCGCAGGGCAACCACCGCCGCAGCGGGCGGGATGTCGTCGTTGCGGATCAGGGCGAAGGCCGAGTCGGCGCCGCCGACCACGACGCCCCAGTCGGTGCCGGTCAGGCGAACCTGGAAGGGATCGTCGGGTTCCACCAGGGCATCGCCGGCCACCGTCACCGTCAGGGTGGCAGAGGTCTGGCCAGCCGCGAAGAAGACGTTGCCCCCGGGCATCGTGGCGCCGTCGAAATCCTCGGCCGTCAGGCCCGGCGTCAGGCCGGCGACGGTCCAGGAGACGACGGAGCCCGTGTCCAGGGCCGCCGCCTCGCCGTTGCGCAGGACGGTGAACACGTAGGTGCTGGCGGTGCCGGCGGCGCCCTCGTCGCGGAAGGCGGAGAGGCCCGGCGCCTGGATCAGCACCGAAGGTGGCGCGACGATGCGGTCGTCGTTGCGGATGACGCCGCCGGCCGTGCGCGCGGTCGGATGCAGGGACAGTTCGACGGGATTGAACAGCTCGACGACGAAGCTCTCGTCGGCTTCCACGTCCACGTCGCCCGTGGTCCGGATGGTGATGGTAGACGGCGTGGTCTGGCCGGCGGAGAAGCTCACCGTGCCGGACAGCGCGAAGCCGACCGGGAAGTCGAACTCGTCGAGGCCCGGCGACGGCAGGGCCAGGCGCCACTCGACGTGGCCTTCCTGGGACAGGTCGCCCTGGCGGCTGACAGAGAACACGTGATCGTACGAGACACTGTCGCCCTCGGAAGCCGGCGCCGAGGTGGCGTCCACGCGCACGGTCGCCTTGGGCGGCACGGCCAGGGCGCGCAGGTCGTAGGGGGTGTCGGCGCCGCCCTGGGAATAGACGCGAATCAGGTAGCTGCCGGCGGCCAGGCCGGAATAGACGATCCGCTCGTCGCTGGCATGGGGATTCGAGGAGGCGGCGAGCAGGCCGCCGGTGGCGTTGAGCAGTTCCAGGTTGGCGTCGGCCCGCATGCCGGTCAGGTCCACGATCAGGTCGGCGTCGGCGGCCAGGCGGATGCGGTAGTAGTCGTTGGGGTCGGTGGTGCCGACGATCTCGCCGGCCACGGCCGTCGGCACCAGGCCCACGTAGCCGAGGTCGGCCGAGGTGAAGGGGGCCGCGCCGATGCCGGCGATGGTGTTGGCCCCGCGGTCGGCGGGCAGCCCGTCGTCGTTGCGGATGATGGCGTCGGCGGCGCCGCCGTTGGGCAGGAAGGCATTGGCGATGGCCGTCAGCTGCACCCGGAAGGTGTCGCTGGAGGTGTCCACCGTGTCGCCGGCGACGTTGATGGTCAGCAGCAGGGCGGTGGCGCCGGCGGCGAAGGTGAGCGTTCCCGAAGGCAGGGTGCCGCCCACGAAATCGGCCGAAGTCGCCGGGTCGCCCCCCGTGCCCGCCACGGCCCAGCCCACCGTCGATGCGGTGGCCAGGTTGCCGCCGCGCAGGACGGTGAAGACGAAGGGCGTGGCGCCGGTGTTGCCCTCGTAGCGGTCGGCGTTGGCCGGCGTGATCAGCACGTCCGAGGGCGCCGCGGAGGCCGCCGAGGCCTCCAGGTAGAGGTTGTAGGGCGTGTCGCCGGCGCCCTGCAGCACCTGCACGAAGTAGGTGCCGGCCTCCAGGCCGGCGCCGCCGTAGCGCAGGAAGTCGTCCTGGCTGCCGGCATTGCCGGAATAGGCGATCGGCGTGCCACCCCGGTAGAGGCGCAGGTTGGCGTCGCCGCCGGCCATTCCGTAGAGATGCAGGCGGACGTTGGCCGCGCTGCCCAGGGTGAACTTGTAGAAGTCGTTGCGGTCTGCACCGCCGACCATGCCGTTGATGCCGTTGGACACGAGGCCGCCCGCGAAGGCCAGCGCCGAGCCGCCGGCGGCGGCACCGGCGAGAGTGTTGGCGCCGGTGTCCGGATCGTCGTTGCGGAGGGTGGCGTTGGCGATATTCGTGCCGAGAGCTTCGGGGGGCACGCCGTAGAGCTCGAAGCGCATGAACTCGTCGGCTTCCGGCGTCGTGTCGCCCTGGACCGTGACGGTGACCAGGCGGGCGGTTTCGCCCTCGGCGAAGACGATGGTGCCGCCGGGCATGGCGGAGCCGACGAAATCGGCCTCGTTGGCGGTGCCGCCGAAGGACATCACCCAGTTCACGCTGGCCCCGGCGCCGGAACTGCCGGCCCGCGAGACCAGGAAGACGTAGGGCGTGGCGCCGCTGTTGCCTTCGTATTTGCGCAATTCGAGGGCGGCGACGGAGAAGACGGTGTGGTCGTCGTCGGCGAGGCGGAGGTCGTCCCGCCAGTCGGCTTCGTGAAGCTCGGCGGTCAGGGTGCTGCCGCCGTAGGTGGGGTTCGTCAGCTCGAGGCTGAAGCTTTCGTCGTCCTCGTCGATGTCGTCGCCGACGATGCGCAGGGTCAGGCCCTGGTAGGCCTCGCCGGCGCCGAAGAAGACGGTGCCGGCGGTGCCGGCGGCACCGCCGATGAAATCGTCATTGTCGAGCCCGGGAGACGGGGTGCCGATCCTCCAATCCACCGAGCCGGCCTCGTTGGTCGGGCCGGTGCGATAGACGTTGACGAAGACCTGGTGCACGCCGAGCAGGGCACTGAACTTGTTGCCGTCCCCCTCCTCGATCACCGTGCCGGGGATCTGCAGGCCGTAGACCGTCGGGGTGGCGGAGGTCAGGGGCCCGGGAACGGAGACGCCGTCCAGGCCGATGTGCCAGAGGGCCTGGTCGCTGCCCGTGACGGCGAGGACGTAGTCGCCGGTCGTCGTCGGCGTGAAGGTAATGGCGCCCGGCGTCATCCAGGCGCCGGCCGACGCGGCGGACATCGTCACCGGTGCGACGACGGCGGTCCCGGAAGAAGCGTCGTAGAGGGAGAAACTCAGGCCATCGGCGGCCGTGTCGGGGGCGATCCCGGCGACGATCCAGGTGTAGGTGGTGCCGGCATCCAGCCAGGTCCTGAAGGCATCCTCGTCGCCTTCCCCGTCGATGCGGCCGAAGATGCCCGGCAGGTGGTTGGAGGCGGCGAGGCGATCCAGGGTCGCCAGGCCGGATTCGAAGTCGTCGGTTTCGCCCGGGGTGCGGGAAACGATGGCGTACTGGTTCGAGTAGGCGACGGCGGCCGTCGTGAAGCCGCCGTTGGCGCCGGCGGCCAGGTAATAGGTGCCGGCCACGGGGGCCGTGTAGACGATGCGGTCGAAGGCGGCGAAGCTGTTGGCGCCGGTGGCCACCTGGACGCCCGAAGCGTCGAGCAGGCGCAGGCTGGGGTCGATGGCGCCGGGGCGGCCGACGTCGTAGAACTCGTACTGCTCGCCGGCGTTGAGCTGCACGGCATACCAGTCCTGGTCGGCGGCGAAGTCGATGCGGGTGCGGGAACCCACCCGGTCGGTGCCGATGACCAGGGCGGCGGGGGTCAGGGTGGCGGAGCCGACCACGGCCAGGGTCGTGCCGATGAAGCGGTCGTCGTCGTTCAGCACGCTGACGCCGGCGCGGGCGATTTCGAAGCCATTCGCCTCCCCGAGGACCACGCCGAAGTACTCGTTCAGCTCATTGGCATAATCGGCGGCGATCCGCACGGTCAGGGTGGCCGTGGTCTGGCCGGCGGTGAAGCCCAGTTCGCCCCAGAGGGCCTGGCCGGCGGCCAGGTCGGCGACGGTCATGTGGTTGCCGCGGCCGCGACGGGTCTCGGCCAGGTCCAGCTTCCAGTTCACGGTCGTGGCCTGGGCGGTGTGGACCGAGCGGGTGACGGTGAATACCACCGGGGTTGCCGAGGCGGTGGCCGGCGGGGTCGCCTCGCGGGCGATGGCGCCGCCCTCGTAGAGGACGCTCACCGGGGCCGAGATGGCATAGGACGGCACGGCGGTCAGGGAGGGATCGTTGTCGTCGATGCCGAAGCCCGGGGCGGAGCCGACGAACTCGCCGGGGAAGCCGAAGTAGGCGCGACTGGCGCTGAACGTCAGGTCGAAGAGTTCCGGGCTTTCGCTGAACACGTCGTTGGCGGTGGCGATGGTGAAGCTCGCCGTGGTGGCGCCGGGAGCGAAGGTGACGGTGCCGCCGGGCAGCAGGCCGCCGACGAAGTCACCCGCAGCGGGCACGTTATGGGGCATGACGTCCGCAAGAGCGGGGGCATCCACCCCCCAGCGCACCAGGGAGGTCTGGCGCAGGCCGCCGTCCCGGCGCAGGACGACGGTGAAGCCGCCGCCTTCCGTGACGTTGCCCGGCACGCCATCCATGGTGACGACGCCCAAGGCGTCGTCGTCGCGGATGACGGCGGTCGCCGTTTCATGGCCGGAAGCCAGGCCGGGGCCGGTGAGGACCAGGCCGAGGGCCTCGTCGCCCTCGGTGGCGGTGTCGCCGGCCACCCGGATGCTGACCAGGGTGGCGGCCTGGCCGGCCGAGAAGCTGGCGACGCCGGAGAAGACCGAGCCGGGCGCGAAGTCCGCGATATCGACCACGGGTAGCTCTGGGAGGACATCGTAGACCAGGCGCGGGGCGCCGACCGGCAGGCCGTCGGCATCGTAGCGGCGGCCGTAGATGCCGTAGTAATCGCCGTCCTGGCCCCAGGATTCCCAGGAGACGACGAAGCCGCCGTCGGCCAGGCCGGTCACCGTCGGGGTGTCCTGGTCATCGAAATCCACCACATTGACCCGGAACTCGGCACCCAGGGCGGTGCCCAGGGCGTCGTAGCGGCGGGCATAGACCCCTTCCAGGCTGCCGTCCTGGCCGTAGGATTCCCAGGCGGCGACGAAGCCGCCGCCGGCCAGGGCGGCCACGGCCACGTCCTCCTGGTCCCCGATGGCGTACTGGTTGAGGCGGAACTCGTTGCCCAGGGCCACGCCGGCCGCATCGAAGCGGCGGGCGTAGACGGCCTCGCCGCTGCCGTCCTGCTCCCAGGTCTCCCAGGCGAGGACGAAGCTGCCGTCGGCCAGGCCGGCGATCGACGCCTGCTCCTGGTAATCCGCCATGTACTGGTTGGCCCGGAAGGCGGCGCCGAGGGCATTGCCGTCGGCATCGAAGACCCGCAGGTAGACCTCGTCGGAATCGTTGCCGGCGTTGTAGTAGTCCCAGGCGATGGCGAAACCGCCGCCGGCCAGGTCGGCCACATGGGGGTTCCAGTCGTCGCCGGAACTGGCGGCGAACTCGTCGCTGAGGGCGGTGCCGTCGGCCGCATAGAGCCGGGCCTGGACGCCATGGGAAGTGCCCCCCGAGTCCGAGGTGGAGGATTCCCAGGTGACCAGGAAGCGGCCGTCGGCCAGGGTGGCCACGGAGGCCTCGTCCTGGTCGCCGGCGGTCGTCTGGTTGACCCGGAATTCGCTGCCGACGACCGATCCGAATTCGTCGTAGATCTGCCCGTACACCCCGTCCTGGTCGCCATCCTGGTTCCAGGACTCCCAAAGCACGACCCAGCCGCCCGTCTGCAGGCCGGCCACGGTGGCATCCATCTGGTCGCTGCTGCCGTAGGTATTGGCCTGGACCTCGCCGCCGACCGGTGCGCCGTCGGCGTCGTAACGCTGGAAGAAGACGTCGACGTTGCCCTCGACGTCATCTTCCCAGGCGGTCACCCAGCCACCGTCGGCCAGGCGGGCGATGGTCGGCATCTCCTCGCTGTCGAGGGTATTCGTATTGACCTGGAACTCGCCGCCCTGCTCGATGCGGTAGCTGCCGTCATAGAAGGACAGCCATTCGATGCCGGTCAGGGTATCCGTGCCCTCGTCGCCATCTTCCGTGTAAGTGTCGGTGACCGTCAGCGTGCCGCCGGTGCCGAAGTCGACCAGGTAGTCGTCGCGATAACCGAAGAAGACGGCGACGTCCTCGCCGGCGCCACCGTCGAGCTGGTCGTCGCTCCCGCCGCCGTCGAGATAGTCGTCGGCGACGGTGCCGGTCAGCGTGTTGCTGTCCGCGTTGCCCGTCAAATCCGCGCCCTCGACGGCCAGCCGCCAGCCGACGCTGCCGGCGTCGTCGGTGCTGCCGGTGCGGAAGACGTTGAACCAGGCCACCTGCTCGCCGGTATCCGCCTCGTAGATGTTCGGGGTGGCGGCCTCGACGCCGTAGCGGGTCGGCGGGATGGAGAGGGGATCGGGCGATTGCCCGTCGTAGAAGGCGACCCAGCGGCCGCCGGCGGTGGCGCCGGTGACGGCCAGGTAATGCACGCCGCTGTATTCCGCCGTGGCGGTCACCCGGTACTCGCGGACCCCCGTGGCGACGCCAATGCCCGTCACGTCGAAGGCAAGGGGGCTGTCGAACTCGTCGTAGAGGACCAGGTCCCCGGTGGTGCCCACCAGGTCGGCGCCGAAGGTGTAGGTCTGCCCGACTTCCAGGTAGAGCCGCAGGAAATCCGCATCGCCGGCCGTCTGGAAGCGGCCGTGGCGGTCGGCGCCGGCGAAGTCGGCCACCAGCACCCCGTGGGTGCCGTTGCCGTCGGCGTAGTCGTCCACGGTCATGTCGGCGGTGCTCATGAAGCCGTAGCCGCCGGCCGCCGCCCCCTGCAGGGCGACGTAATAGGTGCCCGAGGTGGGCGCCGTCAGGTCCACATAGCTCAGTACGCCGGCGATGGTGCTGCCGGAGACGCCGGCCGTCACCTGGGTGCTGCCGTTTGCACCGAAGACCCGGATGCCGGGCACGATGCCGACGCCGTCGCCGTTGTTGTAGGCGACGAACTCGTAGTTCTGGCCCTGGACCAGATCCATCTGCATCCAGTCCTGGTCACCGGCGAAATTGGCCCGCCCGTAGGCGCCGCCGAAGCCGGTGCCGACGGCCACCGGGGTGGCCCTGACGATGCCGCCGCCGACGCTGGCGCTGGCGGCGCCGATGAAGAAGTCGTCGTCGTTGTCGATGCCGACGTAGAAGTTCTCGGGGATCCCCGGGTTGCCCGGGTGGATGGGATCGCTCAGGGCGAGGCCGAACCATTCGTCGCCCTCGAACTGGTGGTCGGCGCGGACCAGCACCGTCACCTGGGCCGCCGTCTGGCCGGCGCTGAAGGCCAGCTCGCCGCTGGTCGGGCCGGCGAAATCGTCGGCCGCGGCATGGTTGCCCCAGCCGGAATTGTCCACCCGCCAGTTGAGGAAATAGGGCGTGACCAGGCCCGTGCTGCGCCTGACCGTGAACACGAAGGGGGTCGTGCCGGCGGCCGGCTTGGCCGCCTCGGCGGCGACGGCACCGCCCTCCAGCTTGGCGCCGGCCGTGTTCTCGAAGCCCAGGGTGAAGCTGCCCGGTTCGGGCACCCCGTCCTCGTTGCGGATGACGAAGCGGCCGGTGGTGAAGGTGGCCGAGGTCATGGAGGAAATGACATCGCCCTGGAACAGGCCATTGGCCGCCGTCAGGGAGACGAGGAAGGACTCGTCGGGCTCGGGCATCAGGTCGCCCTTCACCTGCACGGTGACGAA
Organism: Pseudomonadota bacterium; assembly: GCA_052035955.1. Taxonomy (GTDB): domain Bacteria; phylum Pseudomonadota; class Gammaproteobacteria; order Burkholderiales; family Rhodocyclaceae; genus JAEUNJ01. The sequence goes on along the minus strand of JBPOHD010000005.1, from coordinate 11,316 downwards.
GGCCTGGGTCTGGCCGGCCGCGAAGCTCACGGTGCCGGCCGTCGCCATGAAATCGCCGGCCGAGGCATTGGCGTAGAAGCCGGCGCTGTCGGCCGCCAGCTGCCAGTTCACTACTGTCGGGGCCGCGAGGCTGCCCTCCCGGGAGAGCGCGATGACCTGGCTGACGACGCCGGTGTTGCCTTCGGAGAAGGTGACGTCGGTACCGGCGACGGGCAGGCCCCAGACCGTCGCCTTGAGCAGGGCCGGACCGTCGTTGTCGTCGATGCGGAGCGTCCGCGTGTTGTATTCGGGCAGGCCGAAGAGACTCCCGCCCTCGGCCCCCGTCAACATGACGGTGAAGGACTCGAAGGGCTCGGCCAGGGCGTCGTCCGCCAGGCCGACGGTGATGTTGGCCGTGGCCTGGCCGGGGGCGAAGGAAAGGGTGCCCGAGGGCATGCGGGCGCCGGCAAAGTCGGCGGCGGTGACGCCGCCGGTCGCGCCGGCGCCGACTTCCCAGGCAACCCGCGCCGCGCCGCCCAGGTCGCCGTAGCGACGGACGGTGACGACGCGGCTGCCGGCGCCTTCCGCGGCCCGGGCATTGCTGTCCCGGTCGAAGGCGAAATAGGGCGCCGGCAGGTCCGCGCCGGGCATGACCTCGTCATCGTCCTCGACGGAGAAGGAGGCGGACAGGGGCATGAACGTGGGGGAGAGCCCGGTCAGGGGCTTGAAGCTGACGGAATAGCTCTCCGTCATCTCCGCGATGCTGTCGCCGGCCATGGCGATGGTGAAGCTGGCGGCCGTGGCGCCGGCGGCGAAACTGACGGTGCCGGTGGGAACGACGCCGGCGGCGAACTGGGCGCCGGCGGCCAGGCGGTCGGCGGCCGTCATCCAGGCCATGGAATCGACCTGCCAGCGCAGGGTGGCGGCGCCGGCCACCTGGGCGGCGCTGCCGCTGCGGTAAACGGTGCCGACGAAGCTGGCGGCGGACGGACCGGTCCCCTCGATGTCGGAGGTGACGCTGCCCATCATGGTCGAGCGCGGCTCGCCGTAGCGGTCGTTCCAGGCCATCGACAGGCTGGGCGAATCGTCGTCGTCGATGCTCTCGACGATGCGGTCGTTGGGGCCGAGGACCATGCCGCCGGTCGGCGACTGCAGGCGGACGACGAAGAATTCCGGGGTCTCCGCCGCCGTGTCGGCGGCGATGCCGACGGTGATGCTGGCGGAAAAGGATCCGGAGGCGAAGGAGACGGTGCCCGCCGTCGGGCCGCGGAAATCGGCCGCGTCGGCCCGGTTGTAGCCGGCCGGCAGCAGGGCCGGGGCGGCGGCGTCGATGCTCCACTGGACGCTGGCGGCGGCGGTCAGCGGACCGCTGCGGCTCACGCTGTAGACCCGGCTGACGGTGCCGCCGGAGAAGCCGTTCTCCCTCGTCTCCATGCCCGAGGTGATGGAGGCGTAGGTGGCGGCGGTGGAGGCGGTGTCGTTGTCGAGCAGCGTGAAGACGTTGCCGGTCATGGCGTCGTCCAGCGGCGCCTCGTAGCCCGGGCGCACCCGGGTGCCCGCCGAGGCGTTGGCCAGGACGATGGCGAAGCGCTCGCCGACCATGCCTTCCCAGACGGCGTCGTCGAAGACCGGCACCGTGACCAGGGCTTCCGACTGCCCCCAGGCGAAACTGACCGTTCCCGAGGGGTAGGCGGCGAGGGCGGCCGTGGTGCCGAAGTCGGCCGGCAGGGCGGCGGCGCCGCTGGGGATGCCGAAGGCCAGGGAGGGATGGACGGCATCGACACGCCAGGTGACCGTGGACTGGGTGTAGTTGTTGCCTTCGCGGCGGACGGTGAAGGTGGCGTAGGAGGCAGAGCCGGAGGCCTCGGAGGCGAAGGCGCCCATGCTGCGGTCGACCCAGTACTCGGCCGACGCCGTGTCGTTGTCGACGATGATGGCCTGGGCGTAGGCGACGCTGGCGACGGTGGCCGAGGTTCCGGATCCGGCGGCAGCCCAGGTGCCGCTGGCGAGGACGCCGTTGTCCGGCGCCGACAGGCGGACCAGGAAGCTTTCCGGGCCCTCGGGCAGGAGGTCGTTGGCGACGACGACGGTGAAGGACTTCACCGACTCGCCGGCCGCGAAGCCGAGGCTGCCGGTGGGCAGCACGCCGCCGGCGAAGTCGGCCAGGCCGGCGCCGCCCTCGGCCAGGGAGACGCCCCAGCGGATGCCGGACGGACCGGTGGTGTTGCCCGAGCGGACGACGGTGAAGAGCCTGGCCACCGTGCCGGCATCGCCTTCCTGCACCGCGGCCGGGGACAACTGGCCGGTGAGGCCGACGCCGCCGGGACCCGTCGGAATGAGGCTGAACACCGGCGGGCCGTCGTCGTCGGTGATCACCAGGTCGCGGGTGCTGAATTCCGGCCGGTCGGCGGCCAGGGTACCGCCGGTGGTGTCGGTGAGGCGCAGGCTGAAACGCTCGTCCAGTTCGGCCGTACTGTCGGCCCGCACGGCCAGGGTGATGGTGGCCGTGGCTTCGCCGACCTGGAAGCTCAGGGTTCCGGAGGGCACGACGCCGGCGATGAAGTCGCTGGCCTCGGCATAGGCGTCGTCCGGGTCGCTGCCGGTGAGCACCGTCGTCCAGCCGACGGTGCTGACGCTGTCCAGCCGTCCGTAGCGGCGGACGGTCACCTTGCGGGTCCCGGAGAAGACATCCTCGGGCGCGGCGGCGGAGAAGTCCTGGTCGAAGGCGAGGGTGGTGGCGTCGAAGCCGTCGTCGTCGAGCAGGATGATGCTCGGCGTGGTGAACAGGGTCGACAGGTTGGTGACGGCCTGGGACGTCGGCGAGATGCGGACGGAGAACTGCTCCATCAGTTCCTCGGCGGCATCGCCGGCCAGGGTGATGGTGAAGGTGGCCTCGGTGGCCCCGGCCGCGAAGGTGAGGGTGCCGGAGGGCACGGCACCGCCGGCGAAATCACGGCCGTCCACGATGCTGAAATTGATGCCGCCGTCGCCGGAGTTGGAGATCACGTTCCAGACGACGGTGGACGGATTGGCGATGGAATTGGCCGACTGGCTGTCCAGGCGGCGCACCTTGCCGACGATCTGCCGGCCGGCCCCGACGCCGGTTCCCTCCGGCATGTAGACGATGCCGGCGGTCTCCTTGCCGTAGTAGTCCAGCCAGCGGAAGCCGAAGCCGGGGACGTCGTCGTCGGCGATGAAGCCGTTGAAATAGTTCAGGGGCCCGACGTTGCCGCCGGTGGCGCCGGTGAGGCGGAATCGGAAGGACTCGTTCTGTTCGGCGACCAGGTCCGGGGCGATGGTCAGGGTGACGGCGGCGGCCGTCTGGCCGGCGCTGAAGCTGACGGTGCCGGCGGTGGCGCCGAGGAAATCGGCGGCGCTGGCGGCCGTGGTGCCCATGCGGGTGGCGGCGAAATCGACGGTCCAGGTGACCGTCGCCGCGCTAGCTGCCGCCGTGTCGTTGCGGCTGATGTAGGCCACCCGGCTGGCGGTGACGCCGCCGGTGCTGCCTTCGTAGGCGATGCTGCTGGAGGGCACGGCGGTGGCGGAGAAGACGTAGAAGTCGCTGGTATCCGTCAGGTAACCGGCGAGATCGTCGTCCAGGATCTGCATCTGGCGGCGGTAACTGCCGGAGGCGCTCAGGTAGGCGTTGCTCGCCGAGTTCAGCCGGATCTGGTAGTACTCGGACCATTCGGCCAGGGCGTCGTCGGCGATGGGCAGGGTGATCTCGACCACCGACTCGTCGGGGGCGAAGGTGATCGTGCCCGCCGGGAAGCTGCTGCCGCCGAAGTCCTCCGGCCGCGCCGCATCCTGGAAGCCGCCGACCAGGGCCGCGGCGGCGTCGGACTCGACGCTCCAGGTGACCACGGTCGCCGAGGCGAGGGGGCCGTCGCCGTAGGCGGTGCGCACGACGGGCACGACGACGTAGGGGGCGCCCTCGGTGGCGGTCAGGTAGCCGCTGGTCAGGGGATCGATGAAGACGTCGTAGGGCCGGCGGTCGTCGTCGACCACCGTGACGTAGGCCGACACGGTGCCGGCCGAGCCGCTGCCGGCGGCCGGAACCACGACGCCGCCCACCGGGTTGGTCAGGCGGGCGACGAAGCGTTCGCCCTCCTCGGCGACGGTGTCGCCGACCACGAGGACCGTCACCTCCCTGGCCGTCTCGCCGGCCGTGAAGCTGAGGGTGGCGGAAGGCAGGACGCCGCCGGCGAAGTCGGCCCCGTCCATGCTGCTGTCGTTGCCCGGCACCTGCCAGACGACGCTGCCGGCCCGGGCCACGAAGCCGCTGCGGGTGACCGTGAAGCGGACCGCCGTGGTACCGGAACTGCCCTCCGTGATGACGGTGTCCGTTCCCGGCCCGGGATAGACCTTGGGCGCGATGCTGTAGCGGGTGTCCTCGTCGTCCACGATGAGGCTGCCGGCCGTGTCGTAGCCCATCAGGAGCCCGGCGCTCAGGGTGCCGGAACCGGCGGCGTTGAACAACTGCAGGGCCAGGGTTTCCAGGCCCTCGAGGCTGGTGTCGCCGGCCACCCGGATGCCGATGGTCTGGTGGGCCTCGCCGGCGGCGAAGCTGATGACGCCGGACAGGGCCTGCCCGGCCCCGAAGTCCTGGGCCGTCAGGATGCCGGCGCTCGGCGTCAGGCTGACCGAGGCGACGGCCCGGCCGGCGGCGTCGAAACGCTGGACGTAGGCGCCATAGGCATTGCCGTCCTGGCCGTCGGAGGTCCAGGACACGACAAAGCCGCCGTCATCGAGGGCGGCGACGCTGGGCGTGAATTGCCAGCCGCTGCTGTAGGCGTTGATGCGGAACTCGTCGCCGACGGCGTTGCCGGCGGCGTCGAAGCGGCGGCCGGCGATGTCGTATTCCAGGCCGTCGGCGCCGAGGCTGGTCCACACCATCACGTAGCCGCCGTCCTGGAGGGCGGCGAGGCGCGGCAGGGGCAGGTAGTCGGGATCGGGGAAGGTGACCGTGGTGGCGTGGGCCGTCTCGTTGCCGAGGGCGACGCCGGCCGAGTCGTAGGCGCGGGTGAACACCGTCCATTGCTGCGTCGCGCTGTCCTGGGCCTCCCAGGCGATGACGAAGCCGCCGGCGGAGAGGCCGGCCACCGCGGGTGCGTCCTGGAGGCCGGCGGCGGTCTGGTTGATCTGGAACTCGCCGGTGACGGGATTGCCGCCGGCATCATACCGGCGGGCGTACACACCGTAGTCGCTGCCGTCCTGGCCGTAGGAGCCCCAGGCGACGACGTAGCCGCCGTCCGCCAGGGCGGCGGCCGACGGAAAGATCTGGGCGTTGGTGGTCGTCGAATTGACCTGGAACTCTCCCGTCGAACTCCCTGTGAGATCGAACCGGCTGCCATAGACCCCATAGCTGCTGCCATCCTGGTTGCGGGAACTCCACACCACCAGGAAGCCGCCGTCGGCCTGGGAGGCCACCTCGGGCTGAATCTGCTTGTCGGCACCGTAGGCATTGATCTGGAATTCGCTGGAGAAGCCGCCGTAGCCGTAGTAGCGCTTGACGAAGATGCCCTCGAACTCGAAATCGGGCGACTGCCATGCCGCCACGTAGCCTCCGTCCGGCATGCCGGCGACGGCCACCGAACTCTGATCGCCGGCGATGCTGTCGTTCAGGCGAACTTCTTCTTCCAGCGGATTGCCGAGGGCGTCGAAGCGACGCGCATAGACCCCGTAGCCGTCGCCGTCCTGGTCCTGGGAGCCCCAGGCCACCACGTAGCCGCCACCCGCCAGGCCGGCCACCCGCGGAAAGTCCTGGTTGCCGGCGGTGGTCGCGTTGACCTGGGCTTCGGCCCGCACCTGGATGTCGAAGGTGCCGTCGGCGAAGGCGATGCGTTCGATGCCGACAAGGCGGTCCGTCCCGTCGTTGCCGTCCACCAAATGGGTGTCGGTCACATAGACGGCGCCGTTGGCGTAGGACAGGGCGTAGCCGGCCCGGTTGCCGGAGAAGACGGCCACGTCGTTGCCGGCGCCGCCGTCGAGGGTGTCGTTGCCGGCGCCGCCGGCGAAGGCATCGTCGCCGGCCGTGCCGCTCATCGGATCGGCCGCCGCGCTGCCCGCCTGGGGCAGGCCGAGGACCCGCCACTGCACCGAGCCGGCCTCGTCCGTGCGGCCCCTGCGGTACACGTGGAAGAAGGCCATCTGGTCGTTGGCATTGCCTTCGTAGACGGCCGGCGCCAGGGCCTCGACGCCGTAGTCGGCGCCGGCCGGGCTGCCGGAATAGGCCAGGCCCGCGGTGGTCATGGCGTCGGCGGCCAGCCGCCAGGTCATCCCCTGTGGCCCGCTAATGCCGATGTAATATTCGCCGTCGCTCTCCGGCGTGTACGAAAGCAGGTACTCCTTGCCGGCCGTGTCGCCACCGGAGGGCGTGCTGAGGGTGGCCACGGTGGTCAGCGCGGTGCCGGCGCTGACGCTGCCCCACTGCATCAGGCTGACGGTGGCGTTGCCGGCGCCGGTCTGCAGGGCGCCGAGGCGGAAGTTGTAGCCGATGCCCGCCGTGAGGTGGGGCAGCCGGACCCAGTCCTGGTCGCCGGCGGCCTCGATGGCGCCGTAGCGGGCGACGCCGTAGTTGCTCGGCGTCAGCTCGACGTTCGTGCCGTCGTCGCCGGGCACGGCGTCGCCGCCGCGGACGCCGCTGACGAAGGCATAGCTGCCGGTGCCGGTGCCGGTCTTGTCCTTCACCTCGATGTAATGGGTGCCGCTGGTGGTGGCGGTGAACAGCAGGCGCGGGTTCTTGCCGGCCAGGCCGTTGTCGTCGGTGGCCAGGGCGGTGGCGCCGCCGGCGGCCGGGAAGACGGAGATCACCGGATCGAGGCTGTCGGTGGATTCGGTGTAGGCGATGAATTCGTAGGTGGCGCCGGAGACCAGCTCGACCTTGAACCAGTCCTTGTCGCCGGCCATGTCGATGCGCACCCGGTTGCCCGAGAAGCCGGTGCCGACGGCGACGGACTGGGCCGTCAGCACCGTGCCGCCCACGGTGGCGGTGGGCAGGCCGATGAAGTTGTCGTCGTCGTGGCGGATGGTGGTGGTGGTGGCAGCAACGGCGGCGAGGGCCGTGCCGGTGCCGGTGGTGAGGCGAACGCCGAACCACTCGTCGCGTTCCTGGCGGGCGGTGTCGTAGTCGCCGGCAACGAAGATGGTGAGGCTCTGGCTGGTCTGGCCGGCGGCGAAGGTGATGGCGCCGGCCGTGGCGCTGCCGGCCATGAAGTCGCTGGCGTTGGCCATCTGGCCATAGCCGGAGCCGTAGAACAGGTTCCAGTCCACGGCGGCGGTCTGGGCCAGGGCGCCGTTGCGGGTGACGTTGAACACGAAGGGCGTGCCGGTGACGGTGCCGGTGTTGGTCTCGAACGGGCGCGTGCCGCCCTCGCCCTGGGCGGCCGCGACGGCGGCGATGGTGAAGCTGGCGACGTCCTCGTCGCGGATGTCGGACAGGGCGTAGCTGTTGCCGCTCAGGACGCCGGCGGTGACGAAGGGCGAGCTGGCATGGGCCGTCGTCAGGCCGACCGTGAAGCGCTCGGTGCCCTCGGCCGCGGTGTCGCCGGCCACCCGCACGGTGATGATCTGGTTGGCCTCGCCGGCAGCGAAGGAGACGGTGCCGGAAAACGCCTGTCCAAAGGCGAAATCGGCCGCATTCAATCCCGCCCCCGTCGGCACCGACACCGTGGTCGCGCCGAGAGTCGGGGCGCCCATGGCATGGCCGTCGGCGTCGTAACGTTGCCCGTAGATGCCACCCAAGGCACCGTCCTGTCCGGCGGATTGCCACGTGACGAGGAAGCCCCCATCGGCCAGGCCAACGGCCGAAGGAACGCTCTGGTCGGAGGTCGTGTAGGTATTGACCTGGAATTCGCCCCCCACCGCAACTCCTGCGGCGTCGTATCGCCGGGCGTAAATTCCGTATCCACTGCCATCCTGCCCGCTCGAATTCCAGGTGACCAGGAAGCCGCCATCGGCCAGGGCCGCCACGGCTGAAGAGCTCTGGTCATTCGCCGTTGTGGTGTTGACCTGGAATTCGCCGCCGACGACCGCTCCGGCGGCGTCGAACCGCTGTGCGTAGACGCCGAAACCCGATCCGTCCTGGAGGTTGGAATACCATGTGACGAGGAACCCGCCATCGCCGAGGCGGGCGACCGACGGCTCCCACTGGTCGTTGGCCACCGTGGCGTTAACCCTGAATTCGCTGCCGACAACGGATCCCGAAGCGTTGTAGCGCTGGGCGAAAATCCCGTATCCGCTGCCGTCGGCCAAATTCGAGTTCCATGCCACGAGAAAACCGCCGCCCGCCAGGGCGGTTACGAAAGCAGCGCCCTGACTTGCCGCGTAGGTCGTCGGAACGCGGAATTCGCCAGTGGCCGGGTTTCCGGCCGCGTCGTACAGCCGGGCGTAAACGCCGTCGGACGCGTCAGGATCCTGGCCAAAGGAAGTCCAGGCGACCGCAAACCCTCCGCCGGACAATCCGGCAATGCTCGGATTGAACTGCGAACTGGCCGTGGTCGCATTTACACGGAATTCACTGCCGACGGTCGCACCATCCGCGGCGTAGCGCTGCGCATAGATATCGAACGTCAGTCCGTCCTGCATCGACTGCCAGGCGATCAGGAAGCCGCCGTCGGCCAAGGGCGTGGCGGAAGCGAAATTCTGGTTGTTGGCGGTCGAAGTATTGACCCGGAACGGCGCCGCCGCCTTGTTGCCGGCGGCATCGTAACGCTGGGCGTAAACGCCGTATTGGCTGCCGTCCTGAAGATTGGACTCCCACGCAACCAGGAAGCCGCGATCCGCGAGGGCGATCACCGACGCCCTCGATTGATCGTTTGCCGTGACCGTATTGACGCGGAATTCGCCCGCGCCGTAAGTCACTGCATACGCGCCATCGGCGAAGACGAGGTTTTCCATTCCCAGCAGCACGTCGGAACCATCGTCACCACCCACTGGATTGGTGTCGATGACGTTGATGCCACCCGCCTCGGTTGCGGAGACGAGATAGTCCGACCGGTTTCCGGCGAAGATCGCGGTGTCGATTCCCGCGCCACCACTCAACGTGTCGTTGCCGCCATCTCCGCGCAGAAAATCGTCGCCGGCCGTGCCGTTCAACTGGTTGTTGCCCGCTGTCCCGGCGATGACCATCGGCAACAGCCCGCTGATCTGCCACTCGACGCTGCCGGCCTCGCTGCTGATGCCGGTACGGTAGATGTGGAAGAAGGCCTGCTGCTCGCCGACGTCGCCTTCGTAAACGTTGGGGGCGACGGCCTCGATGCCGTAGTCGGCGCCGTAGGGAGAACCGAAGTAGTTGTCGTAGTTCCCGGTGAAGGTGCTGAAGGCGGTCGCCTCGTCCAGGTAGGCGTCCCAGAACATGCCGACGGGGCCGGAGATGTCCAGGTAATAGGTCCCCGGCTCGGCCGGGGCATAGGTGACCTGGTACTCGCGGAAGAGGGTGGTGCTTTCCACCAGCACCGCGGAGACGCCGGGCACGGCGGTCACGGAACCGATCATGTCGCTCTGCAGCAGGGTCAGGCCGGGCGCCGTGCCGCTGCCGCCGACCGCGCCCATGCGGAAGGAATAGGTGACGCCGCCCTCCAGGTCGAGGCGCAGCCAGTCGTGGTCGCCGGCGGACTCGATGTTGCCCATCCGGTCGAAGCCCAGGTGGGAGGCGACCAGGCGACCGGTCGTGCCGATGTTTCCGGCATAGTCGTCGCCGCTGGCCAGCCGCGAGACGAGGGCGTAGTCGCCGACCTGGGTGCCGGTCTTGTCCTTGACCTCGATGTAGTAGGTGCCGGCGGTGGGGGCGGTGAAGCCGAGCCGTGCCCAGGGTCCGCCCAGGCCATTGTCGTCGGAGGCGATCAGGGTGCCGGCGCTGCTGAAGACGCTGACCACGGGATCGAGGCCGGTCGGTTCATTGACGCCGACGAACTGGTAGGTATAGCCGGCGGCCAGGTCCACCTTCCACCAGTCCTTGTCGCCCGCATACTCGATGCGGGTACGGGAACTGGCCAGGGCGGCGCCGACGGCGATGGGCACGGCCGAGTAGGTGGCGGTGCTGGTGACGGTGCCGGCGACGAAGGTCGACGTGGCGGTGCTGGTGCCCAGGATGCGGTCGTCGTCGCTGAGGATCTCGGCCCAGGACCAGGCGATGGGCGTGCCGGTGGCGGTGGCGCCGGCGTACAACTGGACGCTGAAGCCTTCGTCGCGTTCCGAGTTGTCGTAATCGCCCTGGACCATCACGGTGAAGCTGCCGGCGGTCTGGCCGGCGGTGAAGCCCAGGGTGCCGGCGGTATGGCCGGGGACAAAATCCGAAGCCGTGGCGTGCTGGCCGGCCACCTCGCCGCCCACCACCCAGGACAGGGTGGTGGCGCTGCCGACGCTGCCGGTGCGGGCGACGGTGAAGACGAACGGGGTCGCCGTCACCGAGGTCGGGGCGGTCGCGTCGACGGCGCGGGCGTTGCCCTCGAACTTCTCGCGCACCACCGGAGTGACGGTGAACTGGCCGAGGGAATCGTCGTCGAGGATGGTGCCCTTGGCCTCCTTGATGCCGCCGACGACGACGCCGCCCAGGTCCTCGGCGCCGAAGGCGCCGGTGAGCTGGACCGTGAAGTATTCGTCCGGTTCGCCGGTCAGGTCGCCGAAGGCCGTGACGGTGATCCGCGTCGAGGTCTGGCCGGCGCTGATGGTGGCGACGCCGCTGGGCAGGGCGACGCTGACGCCGAAGTCGGCGAAGTTGGCGCCTTGCAGGAAGACCGGCCGGACCTGCCAGAAGACGCCGACGTCGAAGGCCGAGCTGGCGCCCTCGCCCAGCTCGATGTCATAGACGAAGGCGACGCCGCCGCCGTTGCCCTCGGTGACGGCCACCGACTGGCCGGGGACGAACTGGACCCGGGCGCCGGCCTCGGCGACGGTCAGGGAGAAGGCGCCGGCATTGCTCGCCACGTCCGAGGCGGCCAGGTAATAGACGCCGGCCGAGGGGGCGGTGAAGGTGACCCAGGCCTGGTCCGTGCCGCTGCCCGGGAAGCCCAGGCCGATGCCGGAGGCGTCGCGGACGCGCAGTTGCGGCGCCAGGGCGGAGGCGAGGGGATCGACCATGCCGATGACATAGGTGAAGCCGGACTCCATGGACACGGCGTACCAGTCCTGGTCGCCGCCGGCGGCGATGCTGCCGGAGACGGTGACCGGCCCGGAGCTCACGTCAAGGGTCGGCACCACGTCGGTGAAGCTGCCGGCCACGTCGCCGTCGTCGTCCTTCAGGGTGACGGTGAGGGTGGGCAGGGCCTGGAAGGTGTTCGACGGATTGCTGACGTCGAGCACCGCCAGCTGGAACAGCTCGTCGCCCTCGGGCAATTC
>JBPOHD010000031.1:0-10169 GCA_052035955.1 Pseudomonadota bacterium | reverse complement strand
GAGGAGCCGCGCCACATCGAGATCCAGGTGCTCGGCGACGCCCACGGCAACACGGTCTATCTCTGGGAGCGCGAGTGCTCCATCCAGCGCCGGCACCAGAAGGTGATCGAGGAGGCGCCCTCCCCCTTCCTCGACGAGGCCACCCGCAAGGCCATGGGCGAGCAGGCCGTGGCCCTGGCCCGGGCGGTGAACTACCAGTCGGCCGGCACGGTGGAGTTCGTCGTCGGCGGCAAGGACAAGTCCTTCTACTTCCTCGAGATGAACACCCGCCTGCAGGTGGAGCATCCGGTCACCGAGTGCATCACCGGGCTGGACCTGGTGGAACTGATGATCCGCGTCGCCGCCGGCGAGAAACTGCCCTTCGCGCAGCAGGACATCAGGCGCATCGGCTGGGCCATGGAATGCCGGATCAACGCCGAGGACCCCTTCCGCAACTTCCTGCCCTCCACCGGCCGCATGGTCAAGTTCATGCCGCCGAAGGAGGAAAGCATCGGCGAGACCCACAAGGTGCGCGTCGACACGGGCGTCTACGAAGGCGGCGAGATCTCGATGTTCTACGATTCGATGATCGCCAAGCTGATCGTGCACGGCTCCACCCGCGACCAGGCCATCGGCCGCATGCGCGACGCCCTCAACGCCTTCGTCATCCGCGGCGTGTCCAGCAACATCGCCTTCCAGGCCGCCCTGATGCAGCACCCGCGCTTCGTCTCCGGCAACTTCAACACCGGCCTGATCGGCGAGGAGTACCCGAAGGGCTTCAACGCCGTGGACGTGCCCCACGACGACCCGGCCATGCTGATCACCGTCGCCGCCGCCATGCATCGGCAATACCTGGCGCGCAACGCCACCATCAGCGGCCAGATGCCCGGCCACGAGTACAAGCCCGGTTCCGACTTCGTCGTCCGCCTGGAGGACGGCGGCGACCACGAGGTGAACGTGGTGCCGTCCGAAGGCGGCTGGGACGTGATCTTCGCCGGCGAGAAGTACGAGATCCGCACCGACTGGCAATTCGGCCAACCCCTCTACCACGGCACCATCAACAATGCCCCCTTCTGCATGCAGGTGGAGCGGCGCGGCCTGAAGTACCGGATCTTCCACTGGGGAACCCAGGCCGACATCATGGTGCTGTCGGCCCGGGCCGCCCACCTCCAGGCCCTGATGCCGAAGAAGGCGCCCCCCGACACCTCCAGGTTCCTGCTCTCGCCGATGCCGGGACTGCTGACCCACATCGCCGTGCATCCGGGCCAGGAGGTCAAGGCAGGCGAGGTGCTGGCGAAGATCGAGGCCATGAAGATGGAAAACGTCCTCAAGGCCGAGCGGGACTGCGTCGTGGACAAGCTGCTCGCCGCGCCGGGCGAATCCCTGGCCGTGGACCAGGCCATCATCGGCTTCGCCTGAGGCCCGTGCCGCCGCGGTGAAGGCCGCCTGCATCGCCCGCTACGGAGGTCCCGGGGTTCTCGAACTCCGGGACCTGCCGACGCCGGTTCCCGGCCCCGGGGACCTGCTGGTGAAGGTGCGGGCGGCCAGCGTGAATCCCGTCGATTTCAAGATCCGCCAGGGCAAGACCCGGGCCCTGCTGCCCTACCGCTTTCCCCTCGTCCTCGGCAACGACCTGGCCGGCGAAGTCGTGGCGGTCGGCGCCGGGGTCGGGAAGTTCAGGCCGGGCGATGCCATCTTCGCGCGCCTGGACAAGCAGCGCATCGGCGCCTTCGCCGAGCAAGCCCTCGTCCGGGAGGAGCACGCCGCGGCATTGCCGCCCGGCCTGGATTTTTCCGAAGCCGCCTCCCTGCCCCTGGCCGGGCTGACGGCCTGGCAGGCCCTGATGGACCTGGCCGACCTGCAACCCGGCCAGAAGGTCCTGATCCATGCCGGTTCCGGCGGTGTCGGCTCCCTGGCCATCCAGATCGCCAAGGCCCGGGGGGCCTTCGTCGCCACCACCGCCGGCGCCCGCAACCTCGACCTCGTCCGCTCCCTGGGCGCCGACCTGGCGATCGACTACGCGAAGGAGCGCTTCGAGGACGTCGTCCGGGATTACGACGCGGTCTTCGACACGCTGGCCGGCGAGGTCCAGCACCGCTCCTTCGGCGTGCTCAAGCTGGGGGGCATCCTGGTGGACGTGGCCGGCATGCCGACCGCCGCCTTCGCCCGGCGCTGGGGGCTGAACCCGGTCCTCGTCCTCGCCCTGGCCTGGATGACCCGCAAATCGACGGCCCTGGCCCGCCGCCGCGGCGTCCGCCACGAATACCTGTTCATGGAGCCGGACGGGAAGCAGCTGGAGGAACTCTCGGCCCTCGTGGGCGCCGGAAAGCTGCGTCCGGTCATCGAACGCGTGTTCCCCTTCGAACGGATCGCCGAAGCCATCGCAGAGGTCGAGGGCGGCCATGCCAATGGCAAGGTGGTCGTCCGCATAGCGGACTGAATGGCGGCCGTCGATCACCTGGTGGTGGCCGCCGCCGACCTGGAGTCCGGCTCGGCCTGGCTCGAATCGCGGCTCGGCGCGTCACTGGCCGGAGGCGGCAGGCACGCCGCCATGGGCACCCACAACCGGCTGCTGCGGCTCGGCGAGGGACTCTACCTGGAACTGATCGCCATCGACCCGGAGGCGCCGGCGCCGGGACGCCGCCGCTGGTTCGACCTCGATTCGCCCGCCATGGCCGCCGCCCTGGCCGAAAGGCCGCGCCTCGTCCACTGGGTGGCACGAACCCCCGACCTGGCCGGCGCCGCAGCCGCCTGCCGCGAACCCCTGGGGGACCTCCTGTCCATGGCCCGCGGCGACTTCCGCTGGCGCATCACCGTCGCCGCCGACGGCGCCCCGCCGCTCGGGGGCCTGCTGCCCAGCCTGATCCAGTGGGAGCTGCCCTTCCATCCGGCCGACCGGCTGCCCGAATCGGGCTGCCGGCTCATGAAGCTGGAAGCCTTCGCCGACGAGCCGGCCCGCCTGCGGGCGGCCCTGGCGGACCTGGGGCTGGAACGCCGCCTGGACATCCATCCCGCCAACGCGGAACAGCCCGCCCAGCTCGTCGCCTACCTGGAAACGCCGCGCGGGCTCGTCGAGCTCGATTGACGACGCCGCGGCCGCAACTCAGGCGGCGCTGCGGCAGTGCCCGGCGATCGACTCGGCCAGGGTCTCGAAAAGGGCCGGCGGCAGGTCGTGCCCCATGCCCGGGATGATCTGGAGCTTCGCGCCGGGAATGTGGTGGGCGGTATCGCGTCCCGCGGCCACCGGCACCAGCGGGTCCTCCGCCCCGTGGATGACCAGGGTCGGGGCCTTGACCTGTCGGAGCAGGGCCCGGCGGTCGCCGCTGGCCAGCACCGCCAGCAACTGGCGCGCCTTGCCGGCCGGATAGTAGGAACGGCGGACGCTGCGTTCCACCCGCGCCCTCACCTCCTGCTTGTCCTGGGGATAGGCGGGGCTGCCGATGACGCCGAAGATGCGCACCATGTGGTCCACCACCGCATTCATGTCGTCCGGATCGTCGGGGCGGCTCAACAGGGCCTTCATGGCCTCCGGCTTGCCGCGGCCGACCTTGCGGTTGCCGCTGGAGGACATGATGGAGGTGAGGCTCAGCACGCGGGCCGGATGGTTCGCCGCCAGCACCTGGGCGATCATGCCGCCGAGGGAGGCGCCGACCACATGGGCCCGCGCCAGCCCCAGGGCATCCATCAGGCCGACGGTGTCGCGGGCCATGTCTTCCAGGGAGTAGGGGGCGCGGACCTTCAGGCCCAGGAAGGCCTTGGCGAAGGCCAGCCCCAGCCGCGTGCCCTTGGCCCCGGTCATCTTGGTGGAGTGTCCCACGTCCCGATTGTCGAAACGGACCACCCGGAAGCCCCGCGCCACGAGGGCGGCGCAGAAGGGGTCGGGCCAGGAGATCGACTGCATGCCGAGGCCCATGATGAGGACGATGGCCGGCGCCGCCGGATCGCCCAGGGACTCGTATTCGATGTGGATGCCGTTGGCGTTGGCCTGGGCCATGGTGGGTCCTTCCGGCGTGGATCAGGGGGCGCGGCGGGTGCCGGCGCCGGGCTTCCTGCCGCCCGCGGCGGCCTTCGTGCCGGCGGTCGGCGCGGCTTTGGCGGTACCCGTCTTCCCCGTCGCCGCCGCCTTGCGTGGCGTCGGGGCCCGCGCGGAGGCGGCCGACCGGGCGGCGGGGGCGGCGCTCCTGGCCGGTTTCGCCGTGCCCTTCGCCGTGCCCTTCGCCGTGCCCTTCGCCGGGACCTTCGCCGTGCCCTTTGCCGCCCTGGCCGGGGTCCTGACGGGAGCCGCTGCCTTCGTCGCATCCGCCGACGCCTTTTGCCCGGCTGCCGCCTTCCGCGTTCCGGCGCCGTCCGGGACTTCGGCCGCCGGCAGCAGCCGCGCCCGGAGCTCCTCGTAGGCGTCCGAGAGGGCCTGGGCGATGGGCCGGGCATCCGGCACGGCCGCGGTGGCGGCGATGATGCCGAAGCCCAGGGAGGGGCCGTAGCTGATGACGGTGATGTTGAGGCCGACGCCGTGCTCGACGATGGACAGGGGCCAGTACACCCGCATGGGCAGGCCGGCGGCGTGGAAGGTCACCGGCGGTCCGGGCACGTTGGAGATGACCAGGTTCACCACCGGCGGGATGGCCCGCGACAGGCCCATCCTGCCGTAGAGGGAGGCCAGGCCGCCGACCACCCAGGGCACGCCGAGGGCGGGGAAATCGGTCGGGATGACGGACTTGGCGCGCCGGGCCGCCTCCTTGACCTTGGTGGCCGCGTCGCGGATGGCGCGCAGGCGCTCCACCGCGTCGGCCATGTGGGTCATCAGGCTCACCGGGACCATGGTGGCCTGGGTGTTCATGTCGGTATTCCCCGCCTCGCGGACGGAGATCGGCATCGCCGCCACCAGGGGCTTGCGCGGGATGCCGCCGTGTTTCGCCAGGTAGCGGCGCAGGGCACCGCTGCACAGGGCCAGGATCACGTCGTTGGCCTTGGCGTCCTCCACCGCCGCCATGCGCTTGACCTCGGCCAGGGGAATGGAGAGGCCGGCGAAGGTGCGGCCCTGGGTGATCGGAACATTGAGGACCGTCTTCGGCCCGAAGGACAGGTTCTTGCGCAACTGTCCCAGGAGTCCGAGGGAGCCGTCGCTGCGCAGGGCGCCGGCCAGCAGCCGGGCGGCGGCGGGCAGGTGGCGCAGGAAGCGGACGACCTGCCCGGCGTCGTGGCCCAGGGAGGTGCGGGCCAGCTGCACCAGGCCCGGATGCTCGGTGGGCACCCGCTTCGCCTTGTCCGCCCGGCGGCCCTTCTCCGGAATCGGCTCCAGGTCGTAGAGGGTCTTGGCGAGCTGTATGCCCGCCGCCCCGTCCAGGACGGCGTGATGCACCTTCCAGTAGTAGGCGGCCTGGCCGCTGGCCAGGCCGTCGATGACATGCACCTCCCACAGGGGCCGGGAGCGGTCCAGGGGCTTCTCGTGCAGGCCGGCGACGCACTGCTCCAGTTGCTGCTGGCTTCCCGGGGCCGGCAGGACGACCCGCCGGATGTGGTAGTCCAGGTCCGCCGGATCCCCCTCCACCCAGACCGGGTTGGAGAAGTTGAAGGGCATGGGCGCCAGCTTGCGGCGGAAGATCACCGACTCGTCCATGTTGCGGGCGATCAGGTGGCGCACGTCCTCGTAGAAGTCGCCCCGGTAGCCGGGGGGCTTGTCGAACAGATGGACGGAGCCGACGTGCATCGGCGTCTCCTCCGTCTCCAGGTGCAGGAAGCTCCCGTCCAGGCCGCTCAGCGACTTCACCTGTCCGCCCTCCCGCTCAGGCCGCGTCGCGCAGTTCGCGGCGCAGGATCTTGCCCACCGGCGTCTTCGGCAGCTCGGTGCGGAACTCCACGTACTTGGGCCGCTTGTAGCCGGTGAGCTGCTCCTTGCAGAATTCCTGCACCTGCGCGGCGGTGAGGGCCGGGTCCCGCTTGACCACGATCAGCTTGACGGCCTCGCCGGAATACTCGTCCGGCACGCCGATGGCGGCGCACTCCAGCACACCCGGATGCATGGCCACCACGGACTCGACCTCGTTGGGATAGACGTTGAAGCCGGAGACCAGGATCATGTCCTTCTTGCGGTCCACCACCTTGACGTGGCCGGTGGGCTCCATGACGCCCACGTCGCCCGTGCGCAGGAAGCCGTCCGGGGTCATCACCTTCGCCGTCTCGTCGGGCCGGTTCCAGTAGCCCTTCATCACCTGCGGGCCGCGGATGCAGATCTCCCCCGGCTGGCCCAGGGGCAGGTCCTTGCCGTCGTCGTCGCGGATGGCGACCTCGGTGGAGGGCAGGGGCAGGCCGATGGTGCCGGAATACTTGTCGCTGTTCACCGGGTTGCAGGTGGCCGACGGCGATGTCTCCGAGAGGCCGTAGCCCTCGACGACCGGGCAGCCGGTGATCTTCAGCCACTTCTGGGCCACCGCCTCCTGGACGGCCATGCCGCCGCCGTTGGAGATGATCAGCTTGGAGAAATCCACCTTGCCGATGTTCGGATGGTTGGCCAGGGCGTTGTAGAGGGTGTTCACCGCCGGCAGCGTGTGGAACTTGTACTTCGACAGCTCCTCGATGAAGCCGTCGAAATCCCGCGGGTTGGGGATCAGCACCGACAGGCCGCCGTTGCGGATGGACAGCATGCCGCAGACCGTGAAGGCGAAGATGTGGTACAGGGGCAGGGCCGTGATGGTGATCATCTGCTCCCCGGCCGGCACGCGCTGGAAGGCCGGCTGCATCCAGGCCTCGGACTGCAGCACGTTGGACACCAGGTTGCGGTGGACCAGCGTCGCCCCCTTGGCGACCCCGGTGGTGCCGCCCGTGTATTGGAGCACCGCCACGTCCTCCTGGCCGATCCTGGGCTGGGTGAAGGCCGCCGCCCGGCCCCCGGCCAGGGCCTGCTTGAAGCCGATGGCATTGTCGAGGCGGAAGGGGGGCACCATCTTCTTCACCCGGCGGACGACGAAGTTCACGATCGTCCCCTTCAGGCCGCCCAGCAGGTCGCCCATGGCGGCCACCACCACGTGGCGGACCTGGGTGGCCGACTGCACCTTCTCCAGCAGGTGGGCGAAGTTCTCCAGGATGACGATGGCCTCGGCGCCGCTGTCCTTCAGCTGGTGCTCCAGCTCCCGGGCGGTGTAGAGGGGATTCACGTTCACCAGGATGCAGCCGGCGCGCAGGATGCCGGCCACGGCGACCGGATACTGGAGGACATTGGGCATCATCACCGCCACGCGGCTGCCCGGCTTGAGGCCGTCCGCCTGCAGCCAGGCGGCGAAATCCCGGGACATCCGGTCCAGCTCGCCGTAGGTGATGCTCTTGCCCATGCAGGCGAAGGCCGGCTTGTCCGCGTAGTTGCGGAAGCTCTCCTCCAGCAGGTGGGCCAGGGATTCGTAGCGGGTGTGGTCGATGTCGGCGGGCACGCCTTCCGGATAGCTCTTCAGCCAGATCTTTTCCATGTCGTCCTCCTCAAGACGGTAGCGCGGCGCGGCGGGAAGGCCCGCCACCGCGGTGTTTCCAAGGGATTCGCCCTCCGCCGGGGCCGGGGAGCGTTGAAGCGTGTTCTTGTTGTTCCGGCAAGCTACCACAACTCCTCAATTCCGCAAATGCCCCCAGGCATTTCGCTGATCGAAACAGTTGGTCATTCCCCCGGGCCCCATTGCGGGGGAGAACGCCCGTGCCCGCCGCCTCAGGCGTAGGCGGCCACCGGCTCCCGCAGCTCCCGCCCGCCCGCGGGCCCCGCCGCCAGCGCATCCGCCGGGCTCACCACGCCCCGGCCGCCCCGGTTCAGCACGTGGGTGTAGATCATGGTGGTGGACACGTCCGAATGGCCGAGGAGTTCCTGCACCGTGCGGATGTCGTAGCCGGACTCCAGCAGGTGGGTGGCGAAGGAATGGCGCAGGGTGTGGGGCGTCGCCGGCTTGGCAACCCCCGCATCCAGAACCGCCTGCCGCATGGCGCGCTGGAATGCCTGGTCCTGAAGGTGGTGCCGCCGGACGGCGCCGGACAACGGATCGCGCGATAACCCGCCGGAAGGAAAGACGAACTGCCAGCCCCATTCCCTCGCCGCGCCCGGATACTTGCGGTCCAGCGCGTACGGCAGTTGAACGTCCCCGCCGCCGCGCGCCAGGTCCTTGCCGTGCAGGTCGCGGACCTTCGCCACGTGGGCGGCCAAGGGATCCAGGACGACGGACGGCAGGACCGTGACCCGGTCCTTGAAGCCCTTTCCATCCCGCACCAGGATCTGCCGGCGGGAGAAATCCACGTCCTTCACCCGCAGGCGAAGGCACTCCATGATGCGCAAGCCCGCGCCGTACAGCAGGTTCCCGATCAGCCAATGCACGCCGGCAAGCCGGCCCAGGATCGCCTGCGTTTCCTCCCGGCTCAGCACGACCGGCAGTCGCTTCGGCGCGGCCGCCCGCTGGACGCCATCGAGCCACGGCAACTCCCATTCCAGGACCTCCCTGTACAGGAACAACAGCGCGCTCTTCGCCTGGTTCTGCGTCGACGCCGCCACCCGCCCCTCGACGGCCAAGCACGTCAGGAAGGCCTCCACCTCCGCCGCCCCCATCTCCCGGGGGTGGCGCTTGCCAAAGTGGCGGATAAATCGTCTAATCCAATCGAGGTATGCCTGCTCGGTACGCAAGCTGTAATGCTTGAGGCGGATTTTCCCGCGCACCTGATCCAGCAAGCGAGGCGCCGCGGCCGAAGACGGGTTTGTCGTCATGATTTAGGCTCCTATATTTTTATACAGGCTTTTGAATGCTAGACCATTTCTCCCCGCCCCGCCACATTTTCCGCCCCGAAAGACGCTTTGTTTTCCGTCATTGTTAGGCACCACACTTTACTACAAGGGCTTCCCCAAACTTTGCAAGCGGTTTTCGGTTCTCAGTTCATCTCGATTCCCTGATCAGGTTGCATTGCCACTGCGCGGATCGATGAAGAAGATGGCGGACTGCGAAACTACAACCGGTCATGTTGGGCATCCTGCCCGGACCCTGATGAAAGACGCGCGCCGGGGCCTCAATCGTGAGTCGGGAATTAGAGCTCCCCGTGAAGTGATCAGGCGCTCCCGGCGCGGGTCCAACCCGCTTCACATCAACGCATGCAGTGCATCGGTGATTCGTGCCCATCGCGCCCGCGATGGCACCTGTGTTCCTTTCCTTCCTGCTGACAGGTTTTGATCGATCACCGGCTCAGGCCTCTGCCTGGCGCAGCCGGAACTCCTCACCGAACCGCAGCACCGCCCAGGCCAGCCGCGCATTCTTGGCGGCAATCGCCACCACCGCCTTCCAGTAGCCCCGCCGCTCGACCAGACTTCGCGCCCAGCGGCTGAAGCGGTCCTGCTTCTCCCCCAGGCCGGAAAGGATCGCCTTGGCCCCCATCACCAGCAGGCTGCGCAAGTACTTGTCCCCGGCCTTGGTGATCCGTCCCAGGCGGGTCGTCCCGCCGCTGCTGTATTGCCCGGGCGTGAGCCCGATCCAGGCCGCCACCTGGCGCCCGTTCCTGAAGTCGTGTCCGCCGCCGATGCTGGCCAGCAGGGCACTGGCGGTGTTGGGGCCGATCCCCGCCAAGTTCATCAGGCGCTTGCTGCGGGCGTCGTCCCGTGCCGCTTTGGCGATGATCCGGTCGTAGTCTCCGATCCGGATCTCGAGCGCATCGGCGTGGGCCAGCAGATCGCCGGCGCACTGGTTCACATAGCCGGGCAGGTCTTCCAGATGCTCGATGATGTCGCGGCGCAGGTTGGCGATCTTCTGCGGGCAGACGATGCCGAATTCCGAGATCAGGCCGCGCAGCCGGTTATAGGTGGCCGTGCGCTCCTCGACGAAGCCGTTACGGGTGCGGTGCAGGGCCAGGATGACCTGCTGGTGTTCCTCCTTGACCGGCACGAAGCGCATGTGCGGGCGGGTGACCGCCTCGCAGATGGCGGCGGCGTCGGCCGCATCGTTCTTGCCGCGCTTGCCGGACAGGCGGTAGGGGGTGACGAACTTGGGCGCCATGAGCTTCACCGCATGGCCGAAGCCGCGGAACTGGCGGGCCCAGTGGTGGGCCCCGGAGCAGGCTTCCATGCCGATGACGCAGGGCGGCAGCTGGGCGACCAGTTCCAGAAGGCGTTCCCGCGCCACCCTGGGCCTGACCAGGGCGGGCTTGCCATGCTCATCCACCCCATGTACGGCAAAGACGTTCTTGGC
>JBPOHD010000069.1:0-33696 GCA_052035955.1 Pseudomonadota bacterium | reverse complement strand
GCAAGGTCTTGCCGGTCCCGGCCTGGCCGAGCAGGGTGACGAAGTCGATTTCCGGGTTGAGCAGGAGGTTGAGCGCGAAATTCTGCTCGCGATTGCGCGCGCTGATGCCCCAGACGGCATTCTTCGGGTGCGTGTAATCGACCAGCGTTTCGAGAACCGCCGCCGTACCGGAGGTCTCCTTGACGATTGCCGCGAAACCGTCGCTTTCCAGCCAGACGAACTCGTTGACCAGCAGTTGTGGGCACAGTGGTCCATTGATCCGGTAGTAGGTCCTTGTCTCCTTCTTCCAGGATTCCATGCCCTGGCCATGCTCTTCCCAGAAAGTGCCCGGCAGGGCGCGCGTTCCGGTGTAGAGAATGTCCGTGTCCTCGAGCACCTTGTCGTTGAAGTAGTCCTGGGCCTCGAGGCCCAGGGCCCGGGCCTTGATCCGCATGTTGATGTCCTTGGACACCAGGATCACCGGCCGCTTGGGGAACTTCTCCGACAGGGACATGGCCACCGCGATGATCTGGTTGTCGGACTTGGCGGTGGGCAGCGAGGTGGGGATGACGGCGTTGATCGCTTCCGTCTGCAGGAACAGGCGTCCCGAGGCCAGGCCCCGGGAGGCGGTTTCGAGGGCGATGCCGTGCTTGATGCCGTCCTCGCTGCCGGAGACGATTTCGTCCAGCAGCCGGCTGGCCTGGCGCGCGTTGCGCGCCACTTCCGACATGCCCTTCTTGTTGGCGTCCAGTTCCTCGAGGGTCATCATGGGCACGAAGAGGTCGTGCTCCTCGAAGCGGTAGAGGCTCAGGGGATCGTGCATCAGCACGTTGGTGTCGAGGACGAAGAGCTTGGTACTGCGGGCGGGTCTGGCGCTGCGCTTGGGCTTGGGCTTGGAATTCATCCGGAGTCGCGGGGTGGGGGTGGGGATGCGCGGGGGGCGCGCTCAGAGGGCCTTGACGGCGGCGAGAACCTCGGCCGCATGGCCGTCGGCCTTCACGGCCCGCCATTCCTGGCGCAGGATGCCGTGCCGGTCGATCAGGAAGGTGCTGCGCTCGACGCCGCGCACTTCCTTGCCGTACATCTTCTTCATCTTCATCACGCCGAACAGGTTGCAGGCCAGTTCCTCGGTGTCCGCTATGAGATCGAAGGGAAGGCGCAGCTTCGCCTTGAAGCCCTCGTGGGACCGCAGGCTGTCCCGGGAAACGCCGAACAGCACGGCGCCCGCGGCGGTGAATTCGCCGTGCATGTCGCGGAACTGGCCGGCCTCGGTGGTGCAGCCCGGGGTGTTGTCCTTCGGATAGAAGTAGATGACCACGGCATTGCCGCGCTGGGCCGAGAGGCGGAAATCCTCGCCTCCGGTGGCGGGCAGGGAGAAATCGGGCACTTCCAGTCCGATGATGTTGTTGCTCATGCGGCGCTCCTCCAGGATGACAGGAATTCCTCGCCCTGCAGCATCAGGGTGCCCGAGCGGCCGGGCACGGTGCCCGGGACCACTTCGTGCCGGGGTAGTTTAGCCAATTCGAGCTTCTCCCACAGGTCGTGCAGGGGCACCAGTCGGTAGCCCTGACGGCGCCAGCCTTCCAGCAGGCGTTCGAACACCGGCGCCAGCTTCATGCCCTCCAGTTCGGCATGCAGCGTGAAGACCTGGTCACCCTTCAGGGGAGCGGTTCGCGCCAGCAGGGCTTCGTGCGCGTTCTGCTCGTCGACGCCCGCCAGGCCGATGATCTCGTCCAGGGTCGGCAGCGTGGTCGGGATCTGCGGGCAGAAGACCAGTTCCGCATCCCAGACCGGGATGAAGGGGTGGGTGCCGCGGCAGTCCGAGGACCAGGCATAGCCCAGGCGCTGGGTCAGGCGCAGGGCGTGGGCGTTCATCTGCCAGCCGGCGGCACCGTGGGCCAGCGGCGGGGCGCCGAGGATTTCCTCGTAGCGCTCGCGGGCCCGCCGCATCTCCCTTTCCACCCAGGGCGCCGCCGCCTTCGCCACCCGGTCCTGCCATTCCACGTGGTCCCAGCAATGGACGCCCGTCTCGTAGCCCGAATCGCGGACGCCGCGCAGGATGTCGGCGCAGCGCAGTCCGATGTCGGGTCCCGGCAGCAGGGTGCCGTAGAGCAGGGTCTTGACCCCGTAGTGGGAGACGACGGATGTCCGCGACACCTTGTTCATGAAGCCCGGCCGGAAGACGCGCCGGATTGCCCGTCCCGTGTGGTCCGGGCCGAGGGAGAAAAGGAAGGTGGCGCCGGCGTCGAAGCGGCGCAGGATCTCGACCAGGCGCGGCACTCCCTGCAGGGTGCCGCGGTAGGTGTCGACGTCGATCTTGAGGCCGAGGTGCATGGGGGAGGCGGTGGAGAGTGGGGAGTGGTGAGTTGGGAGTGGTGGGTCGGGAGTGGTGAGTGCGGAGGTTGGCCTACCTCCCTCAGCGGGTCAGCCCGCGACGTCCTTCACTCCCGACTCCCGACTCGAAGCTCGCGACTGCCTTCAATCCACCAGCCGCCGGGCCTCGCCCACGTGGCCCCGGTAGGCCTCGAAGATGTGACGCAGGGCGGTGGCCATGTCGGTGCGCGGCGCCCAGTCCAGTTCGCGCCGGGTGTTGGCGATGTGGGGGACCCGGTTCTGCACGTCCTGGTAGCCTTTGCCGTAATAGTCGGCGGCCGTCGTCTCGACGATCTTCACCTGGGAGGCGCTCTCCCGGTACTCGGGGTATTCCGAGGCCATGGAGAGCATCATTCCGGCGAGTTCGCGCACCGAAAAATTGTTGTCCGGGTTGCCGATGTTGTAGATCTTTCCGGTGGCGACGCCGTCCCGATTCTCGATGATGCGCATCAGGGCGTCGATGCCGTCGTCCACATAGGTGAAGGCCCGCTTCTGGGCGCCCCCGTCCACCAGCTTGATGTTCTCGCCGCGCACGATGTGGCCGAGGAACTGGGTGATGACCCGGCTCGAGCCCTCCTTGGGCGTGTGGATGGAATCCAGCCCGGCGCCGATCCAGTTGAAGGGCCGGAAGAGGGTGTAGTCGAGGCCCTCCTGCTGCCCGTAGCCGGCGATCACCCGGTCCATCAGCTGCTTGGCGCAGGCGTAGATCCAGCGCGGCTTGTTGATCGGCCCGTAGACCAGCGGCGAGTTCTCGGGATCGAATTCGCCGTCCGGGCACATGCCGTAGACCTCCGACGTGGAGGGGAAGATCAGGTGCTTGCCGTAGCGCACGGCCTGCCGGACGATGGGCAGGTTGGCCTCGAAGTCCAGCTCGAAGACGCGCAGCGGTTCCTTCACGTAGGTGGCCGGCGTGGCGATGGCGACCAGGGGAAGCACGGTGTCGCACTTCTTCACGTGGTATTCGATCCATTCCTTGTTGATGGTGATGTCGCCCTCGAAGAAGTGGAAGCGCGGATTGCCGAGCAGGTCGCCCAGGCGTTCCGACTGCATGTCCATCCCATAGACGTCCCATTCGGTGGTTTCGATGATGCGCTTGGAGAGATGGTGGCCGATGAAGCCGTTGACGCCGAGGATGAGGATTTTTTTCATGGTTGCGCAGGGAGGTTCAGAAAGTTGTCGCCGATGCGGGCGGAAAAATCCGCCGCCGTGAGGGGGCTGCCGTCCAGGCGGGCGTCGAGGATGCCGACGACGCCGCCATCGGCGCAGTCGGCATACAGGCGGCCGCCTTCGGCATACAGCGCCGGCACGGCGGAGCGCGCCCGGCGGCCGGGTTTCGGCAGGGTGCGGAGGACCTCGAGGCGGCCCAGGCGGGTGTCGCAGAAGGCCCCCGGATAGGGCGGCGCGACGGCGCGCACCAGGTCGTGGATGGCCACCGCAGGGCGGCTCCAGTCGATGCGGCCGTCCTCGGGCCGGCGCCCGCCGAAATAGCTTCCCGCCGAAAGATCCTGGGCCAGGTGGGGCGCGGTGCCGGCGACCAGTCCGGGCAGGGCTCCGGCGAGCGCCATTTCGGCGGCGACGGTCACCTTGGCGAAGACCTCCGCCGCCGTGTCGTCGGGCAGGATGGGCACGGCCTGGCGGGCGACGACCTCGCCGGCGTCCGGCTTGGCGACCATGCGGTGAAGCGTGGCGCCGGTCTCCTTCTCCCCGTGCAGCACGGCCCAGTTGATCGGCACACGGCCCCGGTACCGGGGCAGCAGGGAGCCGTGCATGTTGTAGGCGCCGCGGACGGCCGCCGCCAGCAGGTCCGGCCCGAGCATGCGACGGTAGTAGAAGGAGAAGAGGAAGTCCGGCGCCAGGGCGCGGACGCGGGCGGTGAATTCCGCCGTGTTCGGGTCGTCCGGAGTCGCCACCGGGATGTCGTAGTCCGCCGCCACGGCGGCGACGCTGGCGAACCAGATCTTCTCCCCCGGATCGTCCCGGTGGGTGGCCACCAGGGCCACGTCCAGGCCCTGGGCGAGCAGCACCTTCAGGCAGCGGACGCCGACGTCGTGGTAGGCGAAGACGACGCAGCGGGTCACGAGGACACTCCCCACCCCCCACCCCCCTCCTCCAGGAGGGGGTGACGCCGGTTCGCCGCTACGCGGCTCCGGGCAACTGGCTTCCCCGCCCTAGGGGCGGCCCGGCGGGCGGGGCGGACTCCCCACCCCCCGCCCCCCTCCTCCAGGAGGGGGTGACGCCGGTTCGCCGGGGCGCGGCCCACGCTCATTCCCTCCGCTCCAGGACAGCGTCGATCAGGTAGCGGGGCCGCCGCCGCACTTCCTGGTAGATGCGGCCCACGTACTCGCCGAGCAGGCCGACGGCGAAGAGCAGGATGCCGAGCAGGAAGAAGGCGATGCCGAAGAGGGTGAAGAGGCCTTCCGCCTCCGGCCCGACGACGATCCGGCGCACGAAGAGGAAGACGACGAAGCAGGCGGCGAGCAGCGACAGCACGATGCCGGCGAAGGAGACCATTTGCAGCGGCACGACGGAGAATCCGGTCATCAGGTCGAAGTTGAGCCGGATCAGGCTGTAGAGGGAGTACTTGGATTCGCCGGCCTCACGCTCGGCATGCTCCACCACCACCTCGACGGGGTTGCGGGCGAAGGTGTAGCCGAGGGCCGGCAGGAAGGTGTTGACCTCCTGGCAACTGTTGACCGCGTCGACGATGCCGCGGGAATAGGCGCGCAGCATGCACCCCTGGTCGGTCATGCGGACCCGGGTGATGCGTTCGCGGACCCGGTTCATGGTCCGCGAGGCCAGGTGCCGCCAGAGGGCATCGTTGCGTCGCCGGCGGACGGAGCCGACATAGTCGTGGCCGGCATCCATCGCCTCCAGGAGCTTGCCGATCTCCTCGGGGGGGTTCTGCAGGTCGGCGTCCAGGGTGACGATCTTCTCGCCGCGGGCGTGCTCGAAGCCGGCCATGATGGCCTTGTGCTGGCCGAAGTTGCCGTTGAAGAGGATCACCCGCGTGACGTCGGGGCGGCGCTGGAACTGCTCCCGCAGCATGGCCGGCGAGGCGTCGCGGCTGCCGTCGTTGATGAAGACGATCTCGTAGCTCCGTCCGAGGGCGTCGAGGGCCGGATAGAGGCGGGAGAAGAGGGCTTCCAGGCCTTCCTGCTCGTTGTAGACAGGGATGACGACGGAGACTTCGGGACGGCTCATGGCGGCATTCTAGGGGAGGATGGCGGCCAGCGCCGCGACGACCCGGTCCGGGTCGCCGTCGGCCATGGCGGGAAACAGCGGCAGGGTCAGGATGCGGCGCCCGATGTCCTCCGCCACCGGGAAATCCCCTTCCCGCCAGCCCAGGCCCCGGTAGAGGGTGAACAGGTGCAGGGCCGGGTAATGGACGCCGGCGCCGATGCCCCGCTCGCGCAGGGCGGCAATCGCGGCGCCGCGGTCCGTGCCGGGCGGCAGGAGGACCTGGAACATATGCCAGTTGCCTTGCCCGGCATCGGCCGGCGGCAACTGCAGGCCGCGGTCGACCAGGGCCTGCCCGTCGGGCAGCGCGAAACGCGCCAAATAGGCCCCGGCCAGGGCGCGCCGGCGGGCGGTGAATTCCGCCAGCCGCTTCAGCTGCCCGAGGCCGATGGCGGCGGCGATGTCGGTCAGGTTGGCCTTGCCGCCGGCCACGGCCACGTCCATGCCGCCGTCGGGGAAGCGTTGCACGCCCTGCAGGCGCAGGCGCTCGCAAAGGGCGGGATCGACGTTGTCGGGGAGCACCAGGGCGCCGCCCTCGCCGGTGGTCAGGTTCTTGTTGGCGTGGAAGCTGAAGGAGACGAAGTCGCGGCCGCCGCCGAACGACGTGCCGATCGGCCTGCCGCCCCAGGAACTGCCCAGGGACTGGGCGGCGTCCTCGACCACCCGCAGGCGGTGGGCGTCGGCGATCCGGTACAGGCGGTCCCGATCCACCGGCAGGCCCGCCAGGTCCACCGGGATCAGCGCCCGCGTGCGGGCGGTGACGGCGGCGGGAATCCGCTCCAGGTCGATGTTGCGGCTCGCCCGATCCACATCGACGAAGACCGGCCGGGCGCCGACGGCGAGGATCACGTTGGCCGTCGCCACCCAGGTCAGCGGCGTCGTGATCACTTCGTCGCCAGGGCCGACGCCGGCCAGGCGCAGGGCAGTCTCCAGGGTGGCCGTGCCCGAACTGAAGGCCCGCACGGGGCGGCCGCCGCAAAGTTCCGACAGGGCCGCCTCGAAGGCCGCCGCCCGCGGACCGGTGGTGATCCAGCCCGAGCGGAGGACCGTCGTCACCTCGGCGATCGTTTCCTCGTCGATGGTCGGCCGGGTGAAGGGCAGGAAGGGGAGGGCGGCGGGGGAAGTCACGAGCGGGCCACGAGCCAGACGCCGAGGACGATGAAGGCGATCCCGAGCAGCTTCTGGGAGGCCAGGGGTTCGCCGAACCAGGAATAGGCGACGAAGGCATTGATCACGTAGCCGATGGACAGCATCGGGTAGGCGATGCTGACCGGCGTCCTGGAAAGGGCCATGATCCAGACCACCAGGCTCACGGCATAGCAGGCCATGCCGCCCAGGATGTGGGGCTGGGTGGCGAGCTTCCAGCCCACGGGCAGCACGTTGTCCACATGGAACTCGAAGTGGCCGACGGCGTTGGTGCCGGCCTTGAGCAGGAGCTGGGCGGCGGCGTTGAGCAGCACGCCGGTGAGGACGAGGACGAAGCTCAGGGTGTTCATGGCGTCATTGTGGCCGATTGGCGGCGATCACGCGGCGGCCGTCGCGGGCGAGGACATGGAGGGGCAGCCCGGCGGCCGCCAGCCTTTCGTAGGTGCCCGGGGCGAACAGGGCGAAGGCCGCCGGACCCCGGCGCCAGCGGTCCTCGAACTCGGCGACCGTCGGTATTCCCAGGGCCGGTTCACGGGTCAGTCCGAAATCCATCTCGTCCCGGTAATCGACCAGGGTCAGGGTGCGGCGGAAGTAGAAGGGCAGGGTCTGGTCGTAGGTCTGCACGCTGTAGAAGGGTGCCGTCGCGGGAATGGTCGCGGCGAGCCGGGCCGCCACGGCCTTGGCCGAATTGGCCGCCGCCAGTTCCTCGTGGCCGAGCAGGATGGCGTGGGCCGCCAGGACGCCGCCCGCGGCGACGGCGAGGATTGCGGCCTCGCGCCGGCGCTGCCGGGCCAGGGCCGCCCCGAGGAAGGCGGTGGCGGCGGCAGTGGCAGCCCCGCCGGTCAGCCAGGCGGCGTAGGCGGATGTCATGGCCCTCGGCGTCTCGTCGTCGGCCCGGTCGGCCACCCGCGGGGCGAGGCCGGCGGCGACGGCGGCGACGAGGGCGATGGCCAGGAAGTGCCGGGCCAGCAAGGTTTCCGGGACCCGCGCCAGCCAGGCGCCGGCGAGCAGGGCCAGGGCGGGGAACATGGGCAGGATGTAGGAGGGCAGCTTGGAGCCCGACAGGCTGAAGAAGCCGATCACCACCAGGGCCCAGATCGCCAGCAGCAGGCGCGACCGGAAGCCGCCGGGCGGATCCCGCCGCCCCTCCTGCCACCAGGCCTGGAGGACGGCGAAGGTCCAGGGCAGGGCGCCGGCGACGAGCACGGGGAGGAAATACCAGGCCGGCTGGGCGCGCCGGTGGCTGGTGGTCAGGAAGCGCTCGAAATGCTCGTGGATGAAGAAGAAGCGGAGGAATTCCGGATTGGCGTCGGCGGCGGCGATGAACCAGGGCGCGGCGATGGCCAGGAAGAGGAGGGCACCGGGCAGGGGATGGAGCCGCCGCCAGGGACCCGCGTCCCGGGCTGCCAGGGAATAGAGGACCAGGGTGCCCCCGGCCAGCACCAGGGCCACGAGGCCCTTGGACAGAACCGCCAGGGCGAGGGCCGCCCAGGTCAGCAGCATCCACCGGCGCGCGGCGGGCGGCGAGGCGCCGCCGCCGTTGGCCATCAGCACGCCGGCCAGGGCCAGGGTCAGGAAGGCGGTGAGGCCCATGTCGAGGACGTTGAAATGGCCGATGACCGCAGCCAGCAGGGAGGACCCGAGGACGGCTCCGGCCCCCAGGCCGGCCCCGGGGCCGAAGAGCCGGCCGCCGACGAAGCCGACGGCCAGGACGGCCAGGTAGCCGGTGAGGGCCGGCCACAGGCGGGCCGTCCATTCGTCCTCGCCGAAGGCGCGGAAGGCGGCGGCGGTGGCCCAGTACTGCAGGGGCGGTTTCTCGAAGTACTTGATGCCGTTCAGGCGCGGGGTCACCCAGTCGCCGGAAACGGCCATCTCGCGCGCGATCTCCGCATAACGGCCCTCGTCGGGCTTGATCAGCGCCCGGTGGTCGAGGGTGCCGAACCAGAGGACGGTGAAGACGGCAAACAGGAACCAGACCGCCCGGCGGCGGAACGCGACAGCCATGGACGGCCTAGACGATCAGGCCGACGGCGACGGCCCGGCCTTCCGCCAGCAGGATGTTGAAGGTGCGGCAGGCGGCCCCGGTGTCCATGGGTTCGAGGGAGCGGCCCCGCTCGACCAGGGCCCGCAGCAAGGCCGCGGGCGGGAAGACCTGGCGCTTGCCGGTGCCCAGGAGCAGCACGTCGCAGCCGGTGGCGAGCAGCGTTTCCAGGTGGCCGGCGGTCAGGGAGGCGACGTCCGTCGGTCCCCAGTCCTCGATCACCTGCGCCGGGGTGACCACCAGGCTGCGCTCGAAACGGCGCTCGCCGACCACCACATAGCCCTCGCCGTGGGCGGTGACGGCATTGCCGGCGCGGCTGTCGGCGTGGAGTTTCATGGATTGGAGAAGGGCGTGCGGAAGGAGCGCGGAGAGGGATTTTTCCGGGCCCGCGGCTTTAATTGCGGCGCAGCAAGGCCTTGAGTAACATTATAACTTTTTCCCGACGGGCCCCGCCCGCAGCTTCGACGCTCCCGACCATGAAGGATTTTCCCCGCATCCGGCGGCTCCCCCCCTACGTCTTCAACATCACCGGCGAGTTGAAGATGGCGGCGCGTCGTCGCGGCGAGGACATCATCGACATGTCCATGGGCAATCCGGACGGCGAGACGCCGCGCCACATCGTGGACAAGCTGGTGGAGGTGGCGCAGCGCGGCGACACCCACGGCTACTCGGTCTCCAAGGGCATCCCGCGCCTGCGCCGGGCCATCTGCAACTGGTACCAGGGCCGCTACGGCGTCGAATTCGATCCCGAGGCGGAGGCCATCGTCACCATAGGCTCCAAGGAGGGCCTGGCCCACCTGATGCTCGCCACCCTGGACCGGGGCGACACCGTGCTGGTGCCCAACCCGTCCTACCCGATCCACATCTACGGCGCCATCATCGCCGGGGCCGACATCCGCTCGGTGCGCATGACCCCGGACGCGGATTTCTTCGAGGAACTGGAGCGGGCGATCCGCGAATGCACGCCGAAGCCGAAGATGATGATCCTCGGCTTCCCGTCGAACCCGACGGCCCGCTGCGTCGAACTGGAGTTCTTCGAGCGCGTCGTCGCCCTGGCCCGGCAGCACGACATCCTGGTGGTGCACGATCTGGCCTACGCCGACATCGTCTTCGACGGCTGGAAGGCGCCTTCGATCATGCAGGTCCCGGGGGCGCGGGACGTCGCCGTCGAATTCTTCACCCTCTCCAAGAGCTACAACATGGCCGGCTGGCGGATCGGCTTCATGGTCGGCAACCGGGACCTGGTGCACGCCCTGGCGCGCATCAAGAGCTACCACGACTACGGCACCTTCACGCCCCTGCAGGTCGCCTCCATCCTGGCCCTCGAAGGCCCGCAGGACTGCGTCGAGGCGATCCGCGCCAACTACCAGGCCCGCCGCGACGTGCTGCACAAGGGGCTGGCCGAGGCCGGCTGGGCGACGGAGCTGCCCAAGGCCTCGATGTACATCTGGGCCCGCATTCCCGAGCCCTGGCGGGCCATGGGCTCCCTGGAGTTTTCCAAGAAGCTGCTGGCCGAGGCCAAGGTCGCCGTGTCGCCGGGAGTCGGCTTCGGCGAGTACGGCGACGACCACGTGCGCTTCGCCCTCATCGAGAACGAGGAACGCATCCGGCAGGCGGTCCGCGGCATCAAAACCATGTTCAGGAAGGACGGATCCCACTGATGCAACCCGTATTCAAGTCCGCCAAGCTGGCCAACGTCTGCTACGACATCCGCGGTCCCATCCAGGCCCGCGCCAAGCAGATGGAGGAAGAGGGGCACAAGATCATCAAGCTGAACATCGGCAACCTGGCCGCCTTCGGCTTCGATTCGCCCGAGGAAATCCAGCAGGACATGATCCGCAACCTGCCCAACGCCGCCGCCTACTCCGATTCCAAGGGCATCTTCCCGGCGCGCAAGGCGGTGATGCACTACACCCAGGAGAAGCGCATCAAGGGCGTCGGCCTGGACGACATCTACATCGGCAACGGCGTCTCCGAGCTGATCGTGATGGCCATGAACGCGCTGCTCAACACGGGCGACGAGGTGCTGGTGCCGGCGCCGGACTATCCGCTGTGGACCGCCGCCGTGAGCCTTTCCGGCGGCACGCCCATCCACTACCTCTGCGACGAGGCCAACGAGTGGCTGCCCGACCTGGCCGACATGCGGCGCAAGATCACGCCGAACACCCGGGCCATCGTCGTCATCAACCCCAACAACCCGACCGGCGCCCTCTATCCGGTGGAGATCCTGCAGGCCATCGTCGACCTGGCCCGGGAGCACGGCCTGATCATCTACGCCGACGAGGTCTACGACAAGGTGCTCTACGACGGGGCGACCCACACCGCCATCGGCTCCCTGTCCGAGGACGTGCTGACCATCAGCTTCAACGGTCTCTCGAAGAACTACCGCTCCTGCGGCTACCGGGCCGGCTGGATGGTCGTCTCCGGCGACCGCAAGCCGGCCAGGGACTACATCGAGGGCCTGGACATCCTGGCCTCCATGCGCCTGTGCGCCAACGTGCCCGGCCAGTACGGCATCCAGACCGCCCTCGGCGGCTACCAGAGCATCGCCGACCTGGTGGCGCCCGGCGGCCGCATGGCGCGCCAGCGGGACCTGGCCCATGCCCTGATCACGGCCATCCCCGGCGTCAGCTGCGTGAAGCCGAAGGCGACGCTCTACATGTTCCCGCGCCTGGACCCGAAGATCTATCCCATCCAGGACGACCAGGAGTTCATGCTCGAGCTGCTGCAGGAGGAGAAGGTGCTGCTGGTCCAGGGCACCGGCTTCAACTGGCCGGACACCGACCATTTCCGCCTCGTCTTCCTGCCCCACGAGGATGACCTGCGCGACGCCATCGGCCGCGTCGCCCGCTTCCTCGGCAACTACCGCAAGCGGCATGGCACCTGAGCTCGCCGTCGTCGACGTGACCGACGGCGCCGGCCGCCTGGCGGAGCCGGCCTGGCTCGCCCGGGCCGAGGCCGTGCATCGGCAACTGCGCCCCGGCCTGCCGGCGGATTATGCCGGTCGGATGGCGGCGGTGTTCGCCAACGGCGCCCGCATGGCCTTGGCCGCCGAGGGCGAGGCGGTTTGCGGCGTAGCCGTCTGGCGGCTGGTGGAGAACACCTACGAGGGCCGCCGCCTCTACGTGGATGACCTGGTGACCGACGAACCCCGGCGCTCCCGGGGCATCGGCCGCACCCTGCTCGCCCACCTGGAGGGCAAGGCGCGGGCCCTCGGCTGCGACGTCCTGGCCCTGGATTCCGGCACCCACCGGGCCGGCGCCCACCGTTTCTACTTCCGGGAGGGTTTCCACATCCCGGCCTTTTGCTTCAGGAAAGACTTGAGACCATGAAACCCATCAACGTTGGACTGCTCGGCATCGGCACCGTCGGCGGCGGCACCTGGACCGTCCTCACCCGCAACGAGCAGGAAATCACCCGCCGGGCCGGCCGGCCGATCCGCATCACCGTCGTCGCCGACAAGAACCTGGAACTGGCCAGGCAGGTCACCGGCGGCGCCTGCCGCCTCACGGACGATGCCTTCTCGGTGGTGAACGACCCCGAGATCGACATCGTGGTCGAGCTGATCGGCGGCTACGGCATCGCCCGGGAACTGGTCATGAAGGCCCTGGAGAACGGCAAGCACGTGGTCACGGCCAACAAGGCGCTGCTCGCCACCCACGGCAACGAGATCTTCGCCGCCGCCCAGAAGTCGGGCGTCATGGTGGCCTTCGAGGCCGCCGTGGCGGGCGGCATCCCCATCATCAAGGCCGTCCGCGAGGGCCTTTCGGCCAACCGCATCCAGTGGATCGCCGGCATCATCAACGGCACCACCAACTTCATCCTGTCCGAAATGCGGGACAAGGGCCTCTCCTTCGACACCGTGCTCAAGGAGGCCCAGCGCCTGGGCTATGCGGAGGCCGACCCCACCTTCGACGTGGAGGGCGTGGACGCCGCCCACAAGATCAGCATCCTCTCCTCGCTGGCCTTCGGCATCCCGGTCCAGTTCGACAAGGCTCACGTGGAGGGCATCACCAGGCTGGAGGCGGAGGACATCCGCTATGCCGAGCAGCTGGGCTACAGGATCAAGCTGCTGGGCATCGCCCGACACCGGAACGGCGGCATCGAGCTGCGCGTGCATCCGACCCTGATCCCGGCCAAGCGCCTGATCGCCAACGTCGAGGGCGCCATGAACGCGGTGCTGGTCCAGGGCGATGCCGTGGGCTCCACCCTCTACTACGGCAAGGGGGCCGGGGCCGAGCCCACCGCCAGTTCCGTCATCGCCGACCTGGTGGACGTGACCCGCATGCACACGGCCGACCCGGAGAACCGGGTGCCCCACCTGGCCTTCCAGCCGGACCAGCTCTCCGACCTGCCCATCCTGCCCATGGCCGAGGTGGAAACCAGCTACTACTTCCGCATCCGCGTCGAGGACAAGCCCGGCGTGCTGGCCGACATCACCCGCATCCTGGCCGACGAGCAGATCTCCATCGACGCCCTGCTGCAGCGGGAGCCGGAGGAGGGCGAGCAGCAGACCGACGTCATCATCCTGACCCACGTGACGAAGGAGAAGCGCGCCGACGCCGCCATCGCCAAGATCGAGGGCCTCTCCGCCGTCAAGGGCAAGGTCAAGCGCCTGCGCCTGGAAACCCTGTCCTGACGGTTTTTTTGGAAGAGGAGGTGTGATGTCGCGTATTCGCCAGAAGGTGTTAACGCCTCCCGCTATGGGCCCTTTCCAAGACGGGAATGGTGGCACGACTCGAATCGGATACAGGAATCGAAACCAGCAAGAGTGTCAGGGTCATAGAGGGAATCCGGGCACGGATCATCGACAACTCGCGTACCGTATGAAATGTCATATTTGCGGCTATGTGTACGGGGCGAACGGGTCCGATGTTTTCCAGAGAAAGTGCCCTAAATGCCAAGACGGACGCCCAGGAATTTTCTACTGACTCTCGCTACAACGATCTCGAAAGAATAAAACGAAGATGAAATACCTCTCCACCCGCGGCGGCAGCCTGTCCGAAGCCTTCTGCGACATCCTGCTGGGCGGCCTGGCGCCGGACGGCGGCCTCTACCTGCCCGAGTCCTACCCCCGGGTGACGTCGGCCGAGCTGGCCGAATGGCGCCAGCTGCCCTATCACGCCCTGGCCCTGCGCATCCTGCAGAAGTTCGTGGACGACATCCCGGCCTGCGACCTGAAGACCCTGGCCGACCGGACCTACACCGCCGCCACCTACCGCCACTGCCGGCCGGGCCGCGATGCTTCCGACATCACGCCGCTGACCACCCTGGAGCCGGGTTTCCACCTGCTGGAGCTGTCCAACGGGCCGACCCTGGCCTTCAAGGACATGGCCATGCAACTGCTCGGCAACCTCTTCGAGTACGTGCTCGACAAGCGGGGCCAGAGCATCAACATCCTCGGCGCCACCTCCGGCGACACGGGCTCGGCGGCCGAGTACGCCATGCGCGGCAAGCACAACGTGAAGGTCTTCATGCTCTCCCCCGAGGGCAGGATGAGCCCCTTCCAGCGCGCCCAGATGTACTCCCTGCAGGACGACAACATCTTCAACATCGCCGTGCGCGGCATGTTCGACGACGCCCAGGACATCGTCAAGGCCGTCTCCAACGACGCCGCCTTCAAGGCCAAGTACAGCATCGGCGCCGTCAACTCCATCAACTGGGCCCGGGTGCTGGCCCAGGTGGTCTATTACTTCAAGGGCTGGTTCGCCGCCACGACGCGGGACGACGAGGAAGTCGCCTTCTGCGTTCCTTCCGGCAACTTCGGCAACATCTGCGCCGGCCACATCGCCCGCATGATGGGCCTGCCCATCGCCCGGCTGGTGCTGGCCACCAACGAGAACGACGTGCTGGACGAGTTCTTCCGCACCGGCGTCTACCGGCCCCGCCGCACGGCCGAGACCTTCGTCACCTCCAGCCCGTCCATGGACATCTCCAAGGCCTCCAACTTCGAGCGCTTCGTCTTCGACCTGGTGGGCCGCGACCCGGCCGTGGTCCGGGAACTGTGGGCCAAAGTGGATGCCGGCGGCAGCTTCGACCTGAACGGCACGCCCTGGCGGGAGCGCATGGCCGGCTTCGGCTTCGCCTCCGGCCGCAGCAGCCATGCCGATCGCCTGGCCACCATCCGCGACGTCTGGGAGCGCCACGGCACCATGATCGACACCCACACCGCCGACGGCGTCAAGGTGGCCCGGGAACACCTGGAGCCGGGCCTGCCCATGGTGGTGCTGGAGACCGCCCAGCCGGTCAAGTTCTCCGAGACCATCCGCGAGGCCCTGGGCCGCGATCCGCTGCGGCCGAAGGACTTCGACGGCATCGAGGACCTGCCCCAGCGGGTGGAGGTGATGGACGCCGATGCGGAGGCGGTCAAGCGCTTCATCGTCGCCCGGGTGTGATGATCCGGCCGAAGGAAACGGCTTTACCGCAAAGGCCCCAAGGCGCAAAGGGCGCGAAGGAAAGCCATGGGATGGGGCTCATGCCGGCTTCCGCGATCTCCGCGCGTCCCTGGCGAGATTTTCTCGGAAAGAGTTCCTTCGCGCCTTTGCGTCTTTACGGTAGAAAGCCTTCATGACCCATCCCGATCCCGAAGCCTTCTGGAGCGGCCGCTACCGGGATGCCGGCGAGGATTACCTCTTCGGCACCGCCCCGAACCGCTTCCTGGCCCGCCAGGCCCATCGGCTGCGCCCCGGCCGGACGGCCCTTTCCGTGGCCGACGGCGAGGGCCGCAACAGCGTCTGGCTGGCCGAGGAGGGCCTCGCCGTCACCGCCGTCGAGCTTTCCCCCGTGGGCCTGCACAAGGCCCGGCGCCTGGCCGAATCCCGCCGTGTGACGGTGGATTTCGTCCAGGCCGACCTGATGGCCTGGGATTGGCCCGTGGCCGCCTTCGACGTGGTGGCGGCCATCTTCGTCCAGTTCGTCGCGCCGGCCGGGCGGCCGGCCTTCTTCGCGCACATGGCCGGCGCCCTGAAGCCCGGTGGCCTGCTGCTGCTCCAGGGCTACACCCCGAAGCAGGTGGAATACCGCACCGGCGGCCCCTCGGCCGTCGAGAACCTCTACACCGAGGAACTGCTGCGGGAGGCCTTCGCCGGCCTGGAGATCCTCGAACTGCGCGCCTACGAGGAACACATCGAGGAAGGCGCCGGCCACAAGGGCCATTCCGCCCTCATCGATCTGGTCGCCCGGCGGCCGGACTGAGCCCCCGGGGATGCCGGCACTTGCCGGGCCCGGGAACGGCGGATTCCTACAGGTAGATCACCGCCGGGAAGACGGTGACGGCCAGCACCAATACCAGCCACTCCAGGTTGTTGCGGGCCAGGAAGCCCGTGAAGTGGAGGATCAGGACGGTGATGGCGACGATGTAGTAGAGGATGAACAGCATCAACGGGTCTCCGGGGGCCCGCCGCATTGCCGGCAAGGGTGGCCGGAATGGCGGAATCGGGTCCGATTGTATCCGAAGAGGCGGGGCCGGTGAGGCGGACGGCATCGGAGGGCCCGTGAGGGATGCGGCGGGCAAGGGGAGCTTCCCCTTGCATTTTTCCGGATACTGTAAAACAATACAGTCATCCGCCGCCGGAGACACCCATGGACGCCAAGCTCACCCCCCGCCAGCAGGAAATCCTCGACTTCATCCGCAGCACCCTGGAGATCCTCGGGGCGCCGCCCACCCGGATGGAGATCTGCGAGGCCTTCGGCTTCGCTTCCCCCAACGCCGCCGAAGACCACCTGCGGGCCCTGGCCAAAAAGGGGGTCATCATCCTGGAGCCCGGCTCGGCCCGGGGCATCCGCCTGGTCGAGCAGCTGGGCCTGCCGCTGGTGGGCTCGGTGGCCGCCGGCAGTCCCCTGCTGGCCGTCGAGAACCAGCTCGGCAAGGTGCAGCTCGACCCCGGCCTGTTCTCGCCCCGGGCCGACTACCTGCTGCGGGTGCGCGGCAACAGCATGGTCGACGCCGGCATCCTCGACGGCGACCTGCTGGCCGTGCACCGCACCGGGGAGGCCCGTTCCGGCCAGATCGTCGTCGCCCGCCTGGACGACGAGGTGACGGTCAAGCGCCTGAAGCGCCACCGGGGCGGCCGGGTCGAACTGCTGCCCGAGAACCCGGACTACGAACCCATCCCCGTCGAGGGCCACGACCTGGCCATCGAGGGCATCGCCGTGGGGCTGATCCGCAACGGGAAGGCCTTGTAAGGCGGGAAGGCCATGAACCTGAAGACCTCACCACGGAGACACGGAGACACAGGGAAAGGCGAAGCAGCGAGGACTTGTGCATCGCGTGGCCATCGCCCAACGGGTGAGCGCGCGAATCGCTGCAGGTCTCCGATTTTCCTCCGTGTCCTCTGCGTCCTCTGCGTTGAAACGCTTTTTTCAGGATGAAAGGAAAGGCCTTCCCCTGATGGTCGAGTTCTTCAGGCCCACCCCATGAACCCCCAGCTCTCCGCCTTCCTCGACCGGCGCCCGGACGTCTGGCGCGGCGACCGCTTCGCCGGCGCGGCCCTGCCGGCGGTGGCCAGCGGCCACGAGGCCCTGGACCGGGAACTGCCCGGCGGCGGCTGGCCCCGGGGGGCGCTGACCGAGATCCTGATGGACGGCCCCGGTCAGGGGGAGCTGACCCTGCTGCTGCCGGCCCTGGTCCGCCTGCGGGAGGAGGGGGGCTGGACCCTGCTGGTGGCGCCGCCCCACCCGCTGCACGCTCCCGCCTGGGCCGCCGCCGGCATCGACCTGGCGCGGCTGGTGGTCGTCTCCCCGGCGGCCGCCGCCGTGCCCGGGAAGACGGCGGGCGGATGGCCGCGCCGCCCGGACGGGGAGGGCCCGCGCGCCCCCGCCCGCCGGGGGCCGGCCGCCGAAGCCGATGCCCTCTGGGCCCTGGAGCAGGCCCTGGCCAGCGGCGCCCCGGCCGCCGTGGTGGCCTGGTCGGCCACGGCGGATGCCCGGGCGGTGCGGCGCCTGCAGGTAGCCGCCGCCGCGGGGCGCGCCCTGGCCTTCCTGTTCCGTCCGGCCCGGGCCGCCGCCGAGGCCTCGGCCGCCCCCCTGCGCCTGCGCCTGGCCGCCGGCGAAACGGGGGACCTGGCCGTGGACATCCTCAAGCGCCGCGGCCCGCCGCCGGCCGCCCCCCTGTGCCTCGACCTGCCGCGGCCCGTCCGCCGGCACGCCCATGGACAGCCTCTGGCTGGCGCTGCGCCTTCCGTCCCCGCCGCCACCCGATCCCTTCGCCCTGCCGGCCTCCACCCCGTCACCTGAACCGCCCCCCGCCCTGGAAACCCTGGCCTGCTGGGCCGGGCGCTTCACCCCGCGGGTGAGCCTGGTGCAGCCGGCTCCGGCGGGGAAGGGCCGGCCGGGGAGGGGGGCGGATGCCGCTGCCGGGGGCCTGCTGCTGGACATCGGCGCCTGCCTGCGCCTCTTCGGTGGGCTGGAGGGCCTGGTCGCTGCCGTCGCTTCCGACCTGGCGGGCCAGGACCTGGCCGCCGCCCTCGCCGTCGCCCCGACGCCCCAGGGCGCCTTCTGGCTGGCCGGGGCGGGGCGGGATGCCCTGTGCCCGGACCTGGCCATGCTCCATGCCGCCCTGGACGCCCTGCCGGTGGCGGCCCTGGACCTGCCGCCGGGGGTGGCCGACCAGCTGGAGAGCTTCGGCGCCCGTCGCCTTGGCGAGGCCCGCCGCCTGCCCCGGGCCGCCCTCGGCCGGCGGGTGGGCGCCGCCGCCCTGGCCCGGATGGCCCGGGCCTACGGCGAACTGCCCGATCCCCGCCCGGATTTCATCTTTCCTCCCCGCTTCGAGAGGGGCCTGGACCTGCCGGCCCCCACCGACCAGGCCGCCACCCTGGTCTTCGCCGGCCGGCGGCTCACCGCCGCCCTGGCCGGCTGGCTGGAGGCCGGCCAGATGGGCATCGCCGAGTGCCGGCTGAGCCTCGCCCACCGGGGCCGGCCGGCCACCGAACTGCCCCTGCGCTTCGCCTCCGCCACCCGGGATCCGGCCCGCCTGGAGCGGGTGCTGCGGGAGCGCCTGGAGCGCCTGGCCCTGCCGGCCGCCGCCGAGCGCATCGTCCTGGCGGCGACCCGCGTCGCCGCCCTGCCGGGCCGCAGCGGCGGCCTCTTCGGCCCCGGCAGCGGCGGCGACGATCCCCAAGCCCGGGAGGCCATGGCCGCCCTGGTGGAGCGCCTGCGGGCCCGGCTGGGCGAGGAACGCATCCATGGCATCGCCGTCGTCGCCGAGCACCGGCCCGAGTGCGCCACGCGCCGGGTTCCCGAGGGCGGCGGACCGCCGGCCCAGGCGCCGGCCGTCGCCCGGCCCTTCTGGCTCCTGGCCCGCCCCCGGGCCCTGGCCGAGGTTCGGGGCCGGCCCTGGTACCGGGGCCCCCTGCACCTGCTGGCCGGCCCCGAGCGCCTGGAGTCCGGCTGGTGGGACGGCGGCGAGGCGGATGCCCGGGGTCCGGCGGCCGGCGACCTGCGCCGCGACTACTTCGTCGCCCTGACCGTCGATGCCCGCTGGGCCTGGGTCTTCCGGGAACTGCGGCCGCCGGGAGGGTGGTTCATCCACGGCTGGTTCGCCTGAGCCGGACGCCCGGCGAAGGGATCACCGCAAAGGCGCGAAGGGCCGCCATCGCGCCGCGTGCGGCGCTCCCACAGGGTCGTGCCATCTGGCTTTTGTAGGAGCGGCGGCCACGCCGCGATGGGTTTCGGGACGGCCGCCATCGCGCCGCGTGCGGCGCTCCCACAGGGTCGCGCCATCTGGCTTTTGTAGGAGCGGCGGCCACGCCGCGATGTCTTTCGGAACCACCCCGATCGCGCCGCGTGCGGCGCTCCCACAGGGCCGTGCCATCTGGCTTTTGTAGGAGCGGCGGCCACGCCGCGATGGGTTTCGGGACGGCCGCCATCGCGCCGCGTGCGGCGCTCCCACAGGGTCGCGCCATCTGGCTTTTGTAGGAGCGGCGGTCACGCCGCGATGCCTTTCGGAACCGCCGCCATCGCGCCGCGTGCGGCGCTCCTACAGGGGACGTGCCGCTCGGCTCTTGCAGGAGCGGCACCCTCGCCGCGATTCCCACCTACAATCACCCGTCACGACAACCGGCGACGGAGGAGCCGCGAATGTCCGCGAAGACGATGCTGGCCGCATGCCTGCTGGCCCTCTGCGCCGCGATCCCCGCCGCCGGGGCCGGGGAGTCGGCCGAACCCACGGGGCCCGCCGACCCGCCGATGTTCGAGAATTCCATCGGCATGCGTTTCGTGCGCATCCCGGCCGGTGAGTTCATGATGGGCAGCGACGAGACGCCCGAGTCCCTGGCCGGCGCCTTTCCCCAGTACGACCCCGCCCGCTTCCGGCAACTGGCCGACGAGGCGCCGCGCCACCGGGTGCGCATCACGCGGCCCTTCTACCTGGGCCGGCACGAGGTCACCGTCGGCCAGTTCCGCCGTTTCCTGGCCGAGTCGGGCCACGTGCCCGAGTCGGTGGCCGACGGCACCGGCGGCTACGGCTGGAACCCGGCCTACGACCCGGACAAGTCCGCCCGGGGCGACGCTTTCGAGGGGCGGGACCCGAAATACTCCTGGCGGGATTCCGGCTTCCCCCAGGGCGAGGGCCATCCCGTCGTCAACGTCACCTGGAACGACGCCGTCGCCCTGGCCCGCTGGCTGAGCCGAAAGGAGGGCCGCCGCTACCGGCTCCCCACCGAGGCCGAGTGGGAATACGCCTGCCGGGCCGGCACGGCAGGCCGCTACCACTCGGGAGACGATCCCCAGTCCCTGCTCGCCGCCGGCAACCTGTTCGATGTCGACAGCATGTCCCGCTGGCCCAGGTGGGAAAGCTTCGCCCTCAAGGGCCGGGACGGCTTCCCTTTCACGGCCCCCGTCGGCAGCTTTCCGCCCAATGCCTTCGGCCTCCACGACATGCACGGCAACGTCTGGGAATGGGTGTCCGACTACCACGACGACCGCTATTACGCCCGCTCGCCGGCGGACGATCCGCAAGGGCCGGATTCGGGAACCGTCCGCGTGCGCCGCGGCGGCTCCTGGCACACCTGGGCCTTCTACGCCCGCTGCGCCTATCGCAACTGGAACTCGCCGGAGACCCGGTACACGCTGGTGGGGGTGAGGCTGGCGCTGGAGGCGGATGGGAAGGATTGAGCCGTGATCGCGAGCCTCCGGTTCCTGCGCCCGGCGAGCCTTCCCGCCTTGTCTTTCGCCGCCGACCGGACAGGGCACGTCGATGCCTTTTTCATGTGCCGGAGCGTCGCGGCGTCTCGCCATCCTTCCGGCATGCCCGGCGGCACGAGCCGATGACTGCCGAAGACGCCGCCGTGGGCTGCCTCCTCGGAACGGCCGTCGGCGACGCCTTCGGGCTGGCCTGCGAGGGGCTGTCGGCGCGTCGCCAGCAGCGATGGTTTCCCTCCCTGGACGGCTACCACCTGCTGTTCGGGAAAGGCCTTTGCTCGGACGATACCGAGCATGCCTGCCTGGTCGCCCAGGCGATCCTCGTTTCCGGGGGCGACGAGTCCGCGTTCCGGAAGGATTTCGCCTGGCGCCAGCGCTGGTGGCTGGCCGGATTGCCGGCGGGGATCGGCTTCGCGACCCTGCGCGCCATCCTCGAGCTCTGGTGCTTCCTGCCTCGGCACCTCCAGGACGTCCGTTTGGCCGGCAACGGTCCGGCCATGCGCAGCGCCATCCTCGGCGTCTGCCTTGCCGACGACGAAGCCCGGTTGGCGCGACTCGTCCGCGCCAGCACGCGGTTGACGCACACCGATCCCAAGGCCGAATGCGGCGCCCTGGCGATCGCCCTGGCGGCCCGCAGCGCCATGCGCCGGCAGGGCTTCGACGCCTTTATCGCCGACCTCGGACGCCTGACTTCGGGATACGGGCCGGCCGGCCAGGAACTGGTCGCCCTGGCCGTCGGCGCGGGCAGCAGCGCCGGCCGCGGGGAATCCACCGCGGCCTTCGTCAGGACGCTGGGCTGCGCGACCGGGATCTCCGGCTACATGTACCACAGCGTGCCGGCCGTCCTCCACGCCTGGCAGTCTCATCCTCGCGATTTCGCCGCCGCCCTGCGGACCATCGTCCGCTGCGGCGGCGATACCGACACGACCGCCGCGATGCTGGGTGCGATCCTCGGTGCGGGCATCGGGCGGCAGGGCATCCCGCAGGCCTGGCTCGACGAGCTCGTGGAATGGCCCCGTACCGTGGGCTGGATGGAGGGCCTGGCCCGCAAGGCGGCCAGGGCAGCCTCCGGGGGACGGGGAGGCGCGGCCCATCCCCTGTCGATCACGGGCCTGGCCGTCCGGAACCTGGGGTTCTTCCTCCTGGTGCTCGCGCATGGTTTCCGCCGCCTCTTTCCTCCGTACTGAGCACGAAGACCCGCCCCGCCGGCGGGCGGAAGCGGGGTGAGACGGGACGCCATCGACCGGAACGGGCTCCTCAACCGGGGCCTTCCCCGGGGCGAATCGGGGAACCTGCGCCGGGCGGCACCCCGGCCCCCGCCGCCCACCAGGACGGCAGGTCCGGATTGAGCCGTTGCCATGCGATCCCGTGATAGGAGGGTTTGCGCATCTGCAGGACGATGACGGCAAAGGTGGAGGCGAGGGAAAGGACCACGGTGGAAAGCCACCCGGGCCAGTCCAGCAGGATCGTGCCGCCGGCCATGGCGATGAACAGGGCGGCCCATGCCAACTCCAGGGGGCGGTCGACCCGGAAGAC
Organism: Pseudomonadota bacterium; assembly: GCA_052035955.1. Classification (GTDB taxonomy): domain Bacteria; phylum Pseudomonadota; class Gammaproteobacteria; order Burkholderiales; family Rhodocyclaceae; genus JAEUNJ01. The sequence goes on along the minus strand of JBPOHD010000069.1, from coordinate 11,246 downwards.
ATTGCAGAACAGGAAGAAATGCCCGATGGAAAATCCCACGATCAGTCCCATCCACCAGACCTGCCGGCCGGCCAGGAGGGCAAGGACGAAACCACACGCGAGGACCAGGGTGTCCTTCCCGTCGATACGAAATCCCGGCTTGAACGGCGCGGTGTCCACCATGCCTCCGTGCGGCGCAATTCCTGCCCGAAGTCTATTGGATTTCGCCGGCAGCCGGCCGATGCACCGGGTATCCGAACGTGGGGCCTGGCTTTCGGCTCGCCCTGACCTGTTTCTCCAACCGTCGTTAAAAGGAGGCCATTTCGACCGTCGATGTCGTCGGCGGCGAGCAACGGTTCGCATGGATGGGTTGACTTGCCCTTTTGATCAATATACTGTAAAAAATTATAGTATATTGCCGCGCCGTGCTCCCCGCCTACGCCGAACTCCATTGCCTGTCCTGCTTCAGCTTCCTGCGCGGCGCCTCCCAGCCGGAGGAACTGGTGGCCCGGGCGCGGGAACTGGGCTACGGGGCGCTGGCCATCACCGACGAGTGCTCCTTCGCCGGGGCGGTGCGGGCCCACCTGGCGGCGAAGGAGGCCAGCCAGGGGAATGCGGCGAAGGAGGATGGCGAGGGAGATAGGGCTGCCCCGTCTTCCTTCCGCCTGCTGATCGGCACCGAGATCCGCCTCGCCGAGGGAACGAAGCTGGTGCTGCTGGCCCGCAACCGGGCCGGCTACGGCAACCTGTCGGCCCTGGTCACCCTGGGCCGGCGGCGGTCGGAGAAGGGGGGCTACGAGCTTCGCCGGGGAGACCTGGCCGGCTGGAACGGGGAGGGGGTGCCGGACTGCCTCTGCCTCTGGGTGCCGGGGCCGGAGGCGGACGACGGCGCCCTGGCCGCGGAAGCGGCCTGGCTGGCGGAACGCTTTCCCGGCCGGGCCTGGATTGCCTGCGGGCGCTTCCTGGCCCCGGACGACGGTGACCGGCTGGCGCGCCTGCGGGCCGTGGGCGCTGCCGCTGGCCTGCCGCTGCTGGCGGCCGGCGACGCGCACATGCACGTCCGGGAGCGCCGCCCGCTGCAGGACGTGATGACGGCCCTGCGGCTCAAGACCACGGTGGATGCGGCCGGCCATGCCCTGTTCCCCAACGGCGAGCGCCACCTGCGCTCCCGGCTGGCCCTCTCCCGCCTCTACCCGCCGGACCTGCTGGCCGAGACCCTGCGGGCGGCGGCCCTCTGCGACTTCTCCCTGGACGAACTGCGCTACGAATACCCGGAGGAGGTGGTCCCGCCGGGACTGACGCCGGCCGCCCACCTGCGGGCCGAGGTGAATTCCGGGCTGGCGCGCCGCTACCCGGGCGGCGTGCCGGAGAAGGTGGCGGCCCAGGTGGCACACGAGCTGGCCCTGATCGGGGAACTGCGCTACGAGGCCTATTTCCTCACCGTCTACGACATCGTCGTCTTCGCCCGCGGCCGGGGCATCCTCTGCCAGGGCCGCGGCTCGGCGGCCAACTCGGCGGTCTGCTATGCCTTGGGGATCACGGAGGTGGACCCGGCCCGGGCCGCCATGCTCTTCGAGCGCTTCATCTCGAGGGAGCGCAACGAGCCGCCGGACATCGACGTGGATTTCGAGCACCAGCGCCGGGAGGAGGTGATCCAGTACCTCTACGGCAAGTACGGCCGGGAGCGGGCGGCCCTGGCGGCCACGGTCATCTCCTACCGCAGCCGCTCGGCCCTGCGCGACACGGGCCGGGCCCTGGGCTTTCCCCTCGCCGCCATCGACGCCCTGGCCGCCTCCATGGCCTGGTGGGACAAGCCGGAGACCTGGCCCGAGCGCTTCGCCGCCGTGGGGCTGGATGCCGCCTCGCCCCGGGTGGCGAAATGGCTGGCCCTGGCCCGGCGGCTCGCCGGCTTCCCCCGCCACCTGTCCCAGCACGTGGGCGGCTTCGTCATCAGCCGCGGCCGCCTGGACCGGCTGGTGCCCATCGAGAACGCCCGCATGGCCGAGCGCAGCGTCATCCAGTGGGACAAGGACGACATCGACGCCCTGGGCCTGATGAAGGTGGACGTGCTGGCCCTGGGGATGCTCTCGGCCATCCGCCGGGCCCTGGATTGGGCGGGCCGGCGGCGCGGCCATGCCTTCCGCATGGAAGACGTGCCGGCCGAGGACCCGGCCGTCTACGCCATGCTCGGCGCCGCCGACAGCGTGGGCGTCTTCCAGGTCGAGTCGCGGGCCCAGATGGCCATGCTGCCGCGCCTGAAGCCGCGCCGCTTCTACGACCTGGTCATCGAGGTGGCCATCGTGCGGCCCGGCCCCATCCAGGGCAACATGGTCCATCCCTACCTGCGCCGGCGCCAGGGCAGGGAGGCCGTCACCTATCCCTCGCCGGCCGTGCGCGGCGTGCTGGAGCGGACCCTGGGCGTGCCCATCTTCCAGGAGCAGGCCATGCAGCTCGCCATCGTCGCCGCCGGCTTCACCCCCGGCGAGGCGGACCAGCTCCGGCGGGCCATGGCGGCCTGGCGGCGCAAGGGCGGGCTGGCCCCCTTCCGGGAGAAGCTGTTGGCCGGCATGGCCGAGCGGGGCTACCCGGCGGAGTTCGCCGAGAACCTGTTCCACCAGATCGAGGGCTTCGGCGAATACGGCTTTCCCGAGTCCCACGCCGCCAGCTTCGCGCTTCTGGTCTATGTCTCGGCCTGGCTGAAGCGCCACGAGCCGGCGGCCTTCCTGGCCGGCATCCTGAACGCCCAGCCCATGGGCTTCTATTCCCCCTCGCAACTGGTCCAGGATGCCCGCCGCCACGGCGTCGAGGTGCTGCCGCCGGACGTGGCCGCCAGCGGCTGGGAAACGGAGCTCACGGGGCCCGGGATGGGGCAGGGGGGCGGGGAAGGCGGGCAGCAGGGCCCTGCCGCCGTCCGCCTGGGCCTGCACCTGATCCGCGGCTTCGGCCGGGGGCCGGGGGAGCGCATCGTCGCCGCCCGGCGGGAGGCGCCCTTTTCAGGCGTGGCGGACCTGGCCCGGCGGGCCCGGCTGGACCGGGGGGACCTGCACGCCCTCTCGGTGGCGGGAGCCCTGCAGCGCCTTTCGGGCCACCGGCGGGAGGCGGCCTGGGCCGCCACCGGCGCGGCGGTGCAGGGGGATCTGCTGGATGCGGCGGCGCCCACGGAGGCGGTGCCGGCCCTGGCGGCGCCCACGGAGGGGGAGGACCTGGTGGCCGACTACGGCGCCCTCGGCCTGACCCTGGGCCGCCACCCCCTGAGCCTGCTGCGCCGCTTCCTGGACCGCTGGCGCTACACCCGGGCGGCCGGGCTGGCGGCGGGGGAGCACGACCGGCCGGCCCGGGCTGCCGGCATCGTCACCTGCCGGCAGCGGCCGGGCACGGCCAGCGGCGTCGTCTTCCTCACCCTGGAGGACGAGACGGGGCTGGCCAACGTGATCGTCCATCCGCGCCTGGCCGAGCGCCAGCGCCGGGAACTGCTGGGCGCCCGGCTGCTGGGGGTGATGGGCATCCTGCAGCGGGAGGGGGAGGTGGTGCACCTCATCGCCCGCCGGCTTCTGGACCACACGGAACTGCTCGGCCGGCTGCCCACGGCGAGCCGGGATTTCCACTGATCTGTCAAGGAAATTCGCCCCGTTAGTCCGAATGGACTATTGATGACCGAGGTGGAAAATGTTCCAGTGTGAAAAATTTCCGCAAAAGCGATTGTCAGCCGATCGTCGCCCAGTCCGGAAACCCCTGACCCAACCCTCGTCGACCGGAGAGAATTCCCATGAAAAAAGCCATCCTGGCATCCGCCTGCGCCACCCTGCTCGGCACGGCCCTGCCTGCCTCCGCCATCACCTTCAGCGAATTCGTCAAGGGCACCGGGACGGACTCCATCAATTCGGTCCTTGGCCAGCACAACACCATCGGCTTCGCCTACGCCGGCGACAAGTTCGTCGGCTCGGTCTACTTCGGCGGCAACAACGGCCAACTCTATGCCACCGACCTGGACGGCACGAACGTGCGCAAGTTCGGCACGCCGATCCCCGGCGCCAGCGGCGAGATGTACGTCTCCAGTTCCCTCGGTGTCGGCGGCTTCGGTAACCGGGACGTCTACGTGGGCCATGAGAGCGCGGGCTCCATCTATCGGGTGAAGAACGACGGGTCCTCGGTCTCGCTGTTCACCAGCGGCCTCGGCGGCGACGTGCGCAGCATCGCCTTCGATCCCTACGGCAATTACGGCCTGAACATGGTCGTGGCCACCCAGAACGGCAAGATCTACACGGTGAACAGCGCCGGCACCGCATCCCTGCTGGCAGACATCGGCCAGGACACGGAGGGACTGGACTTCGCGCCGCAGAAGTTCGGCACCTTCGAGAAGGGGACACTTTTCGTCGCCTCCGAGGGCAGCGGCCGCATCCGGGCCATCAGCCCGACCGGCGTGGTCACCGACATCGGCGTCACCGTGCCCGTCGCCGAGATGCTGAGTTTCGTACCCCTGACGCTGGGCGACAGCGGCAGCAGCCTCGAGGGCTTCTATGCCGCCTCCTATCCCAACAACATCGTGCGCGCCCCGGCCAGCGAGTTCGCTGCCTACAAGGGGGATGCCGTCGTCACGTCAGAGACTTCGCCCGGCAGTGTTTACCGCGTGCACTGGAACGGCACGGCGTTCGAGACCAGTGTCATTTCCGGGTTCCCGGCCCAGCCCGAGGACGGCATCTTCGTCACCAAGGCCATCCTGCATCCGGTGCCCGAGCCGGAGACCTATGCCATGATGCTGGCGGGGCTCGGCGTACTCGGCGCCGTGGCGCGCCGTCGCCGGCAGGCGGCCTGAGGCCCAGGGTTTTCGGGCGTTAGTCCGAACGGACTATTGCGGCGCAACGCCATGGGGACTAGTCTTCTTCCATCCTGATCAAGGCGCCGTCGGACCCACGGAGCCAGTCTTCCGCCGACGACCGCGCCACGGATCAGGCCTTTCCGATCGGTCCCAACCGAACCCCGCCCAGAGCGGGGTTTTTTTTGCCTTCCGGGTGCCGGTTCCGCTTCGGGAAGAGAACAACGCCTCGACGCGAAGCCGCGAAGGCGCAAAGGACCGCAGAGGAAGGAAAGAGGCGGCGTCCTCCGGGGTTATCCGTTCAGCATTGAAAGGAGTTCGTCCCCGTAGCGCGCGATCTTCGCCTCCCCCATGCCGGGCACGGCGGCCAGTTCGTCGGGGCCGCCCGGCTTCAGGGCGGCGAGGGCCTTCAGCGTCCTGTCGTGGAGGATCACGTAGGCCGGCACGCCCTGCCGTTTCGCGGCGGCCGACCGCCAGCCCCGCAGCCGTTCGAACAGGTCGGCGTCCCCTGGGGGGAGGTCGGCCGCCGATGACACCCTGGACCGCCGGCCGCGCCCCGCAGTCACCCGCCGCAGCTCCACCCGTTGGTCGCCCTTCAACACGGGCCGGGCGGCCTCGGTGAGCTTCAGGGCGCCATGCTCGGACAGGGCCACCTGCACCAGGCCGGCGGCGGCGAGCTGGCGGAAGACGCCGCGCCAGGCCGCTTCGTCCAGGTCGGCGCCGACGCCGAAGGTGGGCAGTGCGTCGTGGTTCCAGGAACGGACCTTGTCGGTGGCCTTGCCCAGCAGCACGTCGGTCAGGTGGCCGACGCCGAAGCGCATGCCGGTCCGGTAGATGGCGGACAAGGCCTTCTGGGCCGCCACGGTACCGTCCCAGAGCTCCGGCGGTTCGAGGCAGACGTCGCAATTGCCGCAGGGCTGGTGCCGTTCGCCGAAGTAGTCGAGGAGCACCTGGCGGCGGCAGCGCGGTGCCTCGCAGTAGGCGAGCAGCGCGTTGAGGCGCTGGGATTCGAGCAGCTTCTGGCGCGGGTCGGCTTCGGATTCCTCGATGCGGGCCCGCTGCAGGGCCAGGTCCTGCAGCCCGTAGGCCATCCAGGCCTCGGCCGGCTCGCCGTCGCGGCCTGCACGCCCCGTCTCCTGGTAGTAGGCCTCGATGCTCTTGGGCAGGTCCAGATGGGCGACGAAGCGCACGTCGGGCTTGTCGATGCCCATGCCGAAGGCGATGGTCGCCACCATGACGACGCCATCCTCCCGGAGGAAGCGCCGCTGGTTGCCGGCCCGGGTCTCGGCATCGAGGCCGGCGTGGTAGGGCAGGGCCGTCCAGCCGCGGCCGGCCAGCCAGGCGGCGGTCTCCTCGACCTTGCGGCGGGACAGGCAGTAGACGATTCCGGCCTCGCCCTTCCGGTCGGCGAGGAAGTCCTCCAGCTGCCGCCGGGCATTGTGCTTCTCGACGACGGTGTAGCGGATGTTCGGGCGGTCGAAGCTGGAGACGAATATCCGCGCCCCGGCCAGCCCGAGACGGTCGAGGATCTCGCGCCGGGTCGCCGTGTCGGCGGTGGCCGTCAGGGCGATGCGCGGCACCCGGGGATAGCGCTCGTGGAGGGCCGAGAGCTGCAGGTACTCGGGCCGGAAATCATGCCCCCACTGGGACACACAGTGGGCCTCGTCGATGGCGAACAGGGCCAGGCGGCCCCGGGCCTCCAGGCGGTCGAGCAGGTCCAGGCCGCGCTCCGTGAGCAGGCGTTCCGGCGCCATGTAGAGCAGGTCGAGTTCCCCGGCCAGAACCTGCCCCTCGACGGCGCGCACCGTCGGCCAATCGAGGGACGAATTGAGGAAGGCGGCGGCCACCCCGAGCTGGTTGAGGCACTCCACCTGGTCCTGCATGAGGGCGATCAGGGGCGAGACGACCACGGCGGTACCGGTCCGCAGCAGGGCCGGAATCTGGTAGCAGAGGCTCTTGCCGCCTCCCGTGGGCATCAGGACGAGGGCATCGCCGCCGCCGGCCAGGTGGCCGACGATCTCCTCCTGGGCGCCGCGGAAGGCATCGAAGCCGAAGACCCGCTTGAGCACCCGGCGGGCATCGACGGGGGACGACGGTGCCGGCGCCCCGTCGGTCATGGTGACCGGTCGGCCAGGGTCGCCATGGCCAGTGCGGCCAGCCAGCCGGCCGCCAGCAGGGCGACCGCCGGGCCGGCCGGGTAGTCGAGGGCGGCGGCCATCCCGGCCACGGGCAGCGCGAGGCCGCGCAAGGCGGCGCCCCGGGCCAGGCGTCGACGCGCCCTGGCATGCCAGGGTGCCTGGAGGCCGGGACGCAGCCAGACCGGCAGCAGCTGCCCGAGGGCGCCACTGACCAGGGGCAGCAGGAAGGCGATGGCAAACAGGGGCAGGGAGTCGCGGGCGGCGGCGAAGCCGGCGCCATGCACCACCCCCTGCCCGAGGACCAGCCCCAGGCCGGCCAGGGCGCCTGCCAGGAGCGGCAGGACATTGCGGCCGCCATGGGCACGCAGGAGGCGGCTGGCGGCCCGCAGCAGGACGGCCCAGGGCCAGGCATAGAGGAGGGCGCCGGCCACTGCCAGCGGAGGCCAGAGGGCGGCGCCGGCGGCCATGGCCATGGCGCCGCCCGCCACCGGCCAGAGGTGGCGGCGCAGGCGGACCGCCGCCTCCGGGTCCGGCAGGTGGACGACGGTCGGCAGCAGGACCTGCAGGGTGCCGAGGGCGGTGATGCCCATGAAGCCGAGCAGGTTGGCGTGCAGGTGGAAGCGGCGCAGGGGCGCCGCCCATTCGGGCCGCAGCGCGGAAACCGCCACGGCGGCAAGCCCGAGGGCCAGGAAGGCCAGGGCGGTCACGTACCACGCGAAACAGGGGTTGGGCCGGCCGAGGCAGGCCCGCCGGCGGCGTCGGCACCAGCCAAGGAAGCCCGCCAGGGCGGCCAGGCCCAGCCAGGGCGCCCAGGATCTCGCCGAGGGCAGGAGGCCGCCGAATTGGCCGACCATGGCACCGCCGGCCGCCAGGGCTGCCAGGGGCGCCAGGGCGACGGAAGCGGGGGCCGGCCCGGTGCGGGTGAGGACGGGAATGAAATAGGCCATCGCGGCGAGGATCATCGGCAGGGCGCCGACGGCGAACAGCAGATGCCAGGCGGCGGCCGCCGGAAGGGGATGGGGCAGGCCGGCCAAGCCGGCGCCGGCCAGGGTGACCAGGGCGAGGACGGCGAGGAGTCGATGCGGCGCCGGTTGCGCCCCGCTGGGGCCCATCAGGCCGCCGTGGCTCCGGTCGGAAAGGCCCGCCGGTAGAGCGCGCGACTGGCGAATGCGAGGACGGGAAAGACGACCGGGAACAGCGGCAGCAGCAGGATGGCGCCCATCACGGAGGCGGACAACAGCAGCGCCCAGGCGACGGTCGCCAGGGGGCTGCGGAACACCGTCCGGACGCTGGCCACGACGGCCGGGATGAGGCTCGCCCGGCCCTCGTAGAGCAGGGGCACGGAGAAGGCCGAGACGGCGAAGATGATGAGGGCCATGGCCGAGCCCATCAGGGAACTCCAGGCTGCGAAGGCCCAGACGGAGTCGGGCGGCGGCAGGATCGCGGCGAGGGGGACGGGCAGGCGGCCGACCATGAAGGCATAGAGGGTGGCGGCGTCGGTGATCCAGACCAAGAAGATGAAGGTGCAGAAGACGGCGATCACCCAGACGCCGCGCGGGCAGCGGCGGAAACCCTCGAGCACGTCGGCGGGGCCCGGCATGGCGCCGTCCTCCAGCCGCTCGGCGATGCGGAAGAATCCGGCCAGCAGGGCGGGGCCGACGAGCATGAAGCCCCCGGCGGCGGGCAAGGCCATGGGGGTCACCAAGGCCGTCTCGATGGCATAGAGGATGACCAGCCCGATCAGTGCGAACAGGGCGCCGTAGCCCAGGCTGATTCCGCGGGCAGACGAAAAGGTCCGCCAGCCGTCATCCAGGGCGCCGGCGATGTCGGCCATGGTCAAGGCGTCCGGGTGCAGCCTTTCCTGGGCGGCCGCGACGCTCATCCGCGCACGTTGGGCTGGCCGGGAAAGGCCTGGAGATCGACGGCCGGCGCGGGCTTCCAGCCTTTCTTGCGATGTTCGGCGACCACGTTGGTGAAGATGCCGCCGCGGACGTAGAAGCGGGCGGTGAGGCGCATGAAGCGCGGTTTCACCGCCCGGACCAGGTCGTCGAGGATGCGGTTGGTGACGTCCTCGTGGAAATGCCCTTCGTCGCGAAAGCTCCAGACGTAGAGCTTGAGGCTCTTCAGTTCGACGCAGCGGCGGTCGGGAACGTAATCCAGGGTCAGCACCGCAAAGTCCGGCTGCCCGGTCTTCGGGCAGAGGCAGGTGAACTCGGGAATTTCCATGTGGATCTGGTAATCCCGGTGCGGTGCTGGATTGTCGAATGTTTCCAGTGACTTGGATGGTTTGCTCGGCATTGTACGGAGGCGGCGCCGGGAGCCTCCCGGCGGGATGTGTAAGGGCGGGGCGGGGAACTGCCTTGCGATTATAATTCAGCCCTCCATGGGTCCCGGCGGCTTCCATTGCCGGCGCACCCGCCCGAATACTGACCCCCCGGTTCTCCAAGCGTGCGCCTCACCAAACTCAAGCTCGCCGGCTTCAAATCCTTCGTCGAGCCGACGACCGTATTGTTCCCCGGCCGCCTGGCCGGCGTCGTCGGCCCGAACGGCTGCGGCAAGTCCAACATCATCGACGCCGTGCGCTGGGTGCTCGGCGAATCCAAGGCGTCCGAACTGCGCGGCGAGTCCATCCAGGACGTCATCTTCAAGGGTTCCGACACGCGCAAGGAAGTGGGCCGGGCCAGCGTCGAGCTCTTCTTCGACAATAGCCTGGGGCGGGCCGCCGGCCAGTGGTCCCAGTATGCCGAGGTCACCGTCAAGCGGGTCCTCGACCGGGAAGGCACCTCCAGCTACTACATCAACAACCTCCACGTCCGGCGCCGGGACGTGATCGACCTCTTCCTGGGCACCGGCCTGGGTCCCCGGGCCTACGCCATCATCGGCCAGGGCATGATCTCCCGCATCGTCGAGGCGAAACCGGACGAATTGCGCATGTTCCTGGAGGAGGCGGCCGGCGTCACGAAGTACAAGGAACGCCGCCGGGAAACGGAAAACCGCCTGGAGGACGCCAAGGAGAACCTGGCCCGGGTGGACGACATCCGCGGCGAGCTGGAGCGGCAGATCGGCCACCTGGAAACCCAGGCCGAAGTCGCCCGCCAGTACCGGGAACTACAGGGCAGGCTGAACCATTCCCAGAACCTGCTCTGGCTGAAGAAGCGCAACGACGCCCGCGCCGATGCCGAACGCATGGGGCGCGAGGTGGAGAAGGCCATCCTGCGGGTCGATTCGGAAACCGCCGAACTGCGCGAGGTGGAGGCCCGCGTCGAGCAGGCCCGGGAAGCCCATTTCGCGGCTTCCGACGCGCTGCACGCGGCCCAGGCCGAGATGTACGCGGCCAATGCCGAGGTCAAGCGCCTGGAATCCGAGATTGGGCACGTCCTGGGCTCGCGCCAGCGCCTGGAGAATCGCCTGGCCCAGCTCGACGTGGAGGAGAAGCACTGGCACGGCGAGATGCAGCGTGTCGAGGAGGAGGAATTCCGCTGGAAATCCCTGCTCGAGAACTCGAAGGAAAGGGCCCTGACGGCGGCTGCCCGGCACGAGGAGGCGATGGCCCGCATGCCGGGCGCCGAGGAGGCCGTCGAGGCCGCTTCCGCGCAGGTGTCCGAGGCCAGGGCGACCATGAACGGGGCCGAGCAGAACCTGCGCCTGGCCGAGGCGGACCGGGGGCATGCATTGCGCGCCCTGGAGAACCTGGGCCTGCGGCGGCAGCGCCTGGAGCAGGAGAAGTCCGGCCTGGAGGCCCCCGACGCCGCCCTGCTGGCCGCCGCCCAGGAAACCGAGGCGCGGGCCGAGGAGCAGCTGGCCCTGTTGCAGGACCAGGTGGCCGACATCCAGGGGCGTTTGCCCGAGGCGGAAAGCGGCGTCCGCGGCGCCCGCGACCGCCTGCAGGCCGCCCACCGCCAGCTCACGGAAAGCCAGGCACGGCGCCAGGCCCTGGAACAGCTGCAGGCCCGGGTCCGGCAGAGCGGCGAGATCGGCGACTGGCTGAAGGCCCGCGGCCTGCAGGACGCCAAGGCCCTGTGGCAGGTGATACAGGTCGAGGCGGGCTGGGAGACGGCGGTGGAGTCCGTGCTGCGTGAGCGGCTGTCGGCCCTGATGGCGGACAGCGCCCTGGCCCGCAACGCCATCGCCGAGCCGCCACCGACCATCTTCAGCTTCGCTTTGCCCGACGGGGCGGAAGGGCAGGCGGCCTTTCCGGATAGCCTGCGCGCGAAGGTACGCTGCGACGATCCGCGCTGGTCTGCGGTGCTCGACGAATGGCTGGCCGGCATTCGGGTCGTCGAATCGGCCGGCGAGCTTGCCGAGGGTGGCGACCG
>JBPOHD010000088.1:0-2203 GCA_052035955.1 Pseudomonadota bacterium | reverse complement strand
TGGCGTCCGACGCTTCCTTGATCCGCCCCACTACCTCCCGCAAGCGCTCTACCGTGGTGTTCGTGTCGTCCTTCAATTGACCGAAGGTGCCCTCGTACTCCGCATCTATCTTCTTCGTCAGGTCGCCTTTGGCGAGGGCATCGAGTACCTGGGCCACGTCGTTGAGACCCTGGGCGCTGGTCTCGAGCAACTCGTTCATGCCGGTGGCCAGGGCCTTGAAGAAGCCGTCCTTGCCCTCTTCGCCGAGGCGGCGGGTAAAGTCGCCCTGGGCCGCGGCGCGCACGATGCTCTCCACCTCCTGCTCCACGTGGACTTCGGCCGTCCGGTCCTTCCATTCGGCCACCGAGCCCAGGCGTTCGCCGCGATCGTTGATGACCGGGTTCGCCGATACGACCATGTAGCGGCCGCCGATCTGCAGGTTCGCCGTGTGGGTTTCGCTGAAGGTCGACAGGAGATTCGCCTGGTGGGCCGGATTCCTGTGGAAACCGTCGATGTTGGTGCCCACGAGTCGATCGGCATCGAACGTCGGCAACTGCTTGCGGATATCCGCTTCGGCTCCCTTGAGGATGCGCTGTACCGATTTATTGGTGTAAATGATCGTCCGATCGGTGTCGGCGATCATCACTCCCGTGCTGACGTTGTCGAGGGCGATCTTGATGCGGGTCGTCTCGTCCGCAACGCGACGCGCCTCGTTGATGTCGAAGCCGAGGCGCAGTTGCATCATCTGGAGCCCTTGCAACACCTTGCCGACCTCGGTGTCGTCGGTCAGGTCGATCTGGTTCCGGTAGTTGCCGCCGGCGATTCCCTGGGAGATCGCCCCCGTTTGATCCAGAGGGCCGATGATGCGACGAATCAGCAAGACGCCGAAGACCAGGCTGAAAACGATGGCAAAGGCGATGACGCCACCGATCATCGTCCGGGTGGCCTGGTAACGCGCCTCTGCCTCCTCGTTCTCCTTCCTGGCGCTGTCGTCCAGAAACTTGAGGATTTCCGCCGCCTTCGCGGCCGATTCCTCATAACGCACGCGGGCCGTCTGGGCGTACAACTGCCCGGCGTCTTTCCACTTGCCTTCGCCCATGAGCGCGATGATCGGCTTGATGGCATCCTCCACGAAGCGCTTTCTCAAGGTCATGTACTCCTCCGCCATGACCTTGTGCTTTGCCGCCCGGATCGGTGTCTCGTTGTATTGCTGCCAGAGTTCCGTAATGGCCGCGATATTCTTCTCGATCTTGTCAGTGTGCCTCGCCATCGGATGATCGTGAAACTGGGCGCTCGTCCCAGACGGGTCGTGCAGCATGCCGGCCGCTAGTTCGCCCCGGTTTTCGGCCATGAGCTTCATGATCTGCCCAATGATGATCGAGCGCACCACGCGGGTCTTGTAGGTCGTCTCCAAGGCCTGGTCAGCCCTGGCCAACGCGTCCAGCCCCAGCCAGCCGATCAGCGCTGCAATGATCACTGTCAGGGCGAGCATGGCAGTCAGCCGCGTCTTGACCTTGATCTGGCGCATGGCCCCCATGACGCGCGCCGTCGGCGACCGGGAGACTACCGCGCCGTGCTGGATCTTCAGGCCCTTTGCGCGGCCTTCCCGCATGTCCTTGTAGAGTTTCTCGGCGGCGGCGACCGCCTCCTTGTCGGCCCTGTACCGGACCGACATGTAGCCGATCGTTTGCCCGTTTTCCCAGATCGGGCTGGCATTGGCGTCGACCCAGTAGTAGTCACCGTTCTTGCACCTGTTCTTGACCAGTCCCCGCCAGGGCCGTCCTTCCTTCAGGGTACGCCAGAGATCCTCGAATGCCTCTGGCGGCATGTCCGGATGACGCACCAGATTGTGTGGTTCGCCGAGGAGTTCAGCCTCGGTGAAGCCGCTGACCTCGATGAAATCGCGATTGATGTAGGTGATCCGGCCCTTCAGGTCCGTCTTGGACACGATCAGGGTGTCGTCCTTGAGTTGGACCTCGTTCTGCGTCACTGGTAAGTTGGTTCTCATGCCATTCCCTTGTCGGACTTCCTCGATCTAGCTTTTATTGGTCATCGGCCCGGATAACCCGGCAATGCCTCCGGGCATTTCAGAATTCTTCCCACTCGTCTTCCGAGTCGGCCAGGTGGGCGGGCGGCAGCTTCTTCGCCGGCGCCTTGCCGGAAGCCTTCCCGCCGCTGCCGCTGGCCAGCCGCTTCGGCGTCGCATCCCGCAGCGCCGGCGCCG
>JBPOHD010000021.1:0-24516 GCA_052035955.1 Pseudomonadota bacterium | reverse complement strand
TGCAACGCGGGCGGCAGCAACAGCGTCTGGGTCGGATCGTAGGGTAGGTAACTCGTAGCCATTTCCCTCAAACGCTCTTATCCATATCTTGTTGACCCAGACCTGCTTCTGCCGCGCAGACTCCTAGGTCCGGAAACGGCCAACCGTGTTTTGCAGGTTGTCTGCCAGGTTCTCCAACCTTTGGGCCGAGGTTGCCGTCTGTTCGACGACACTGTTGTTCTCCCTCGCCATGGCCGCAATCGCTTCTATGTTCCCCGCCACCTGCGCACTTACCTGGCGCTGGGCATCGGTCGCCTGGGCGATGGCGTCCAGGCCATGACCTACTTGGGTCACCGAACTTCCGGCTGCTGCGAGGACGCCGGAAACCGTTTCCACGGACCGCTGGCTGGAGGCGATATGGGCCAAGCCATCGTCGATGGATCGCTGGACAGCTTCGGACTGGTCGGCCAGGGTTCGGGTGATCGCATCGATCTCGCTTGCCGAAGCCGATGACTTCTCGGCCAGTTTGCGCACCTCGTCCGCGACGACCGCAAAACCGCGTCCCTGTTCGCCGGCCCGTGCCGCCTCGATTGCGGCATTGAGGGCCAGGAGGTTGGTCTGGTCGGCGATGTCCTTGACTTCGCGGGTGATGTTGGTGATCGATTCGGCGCTTCGAACGAATTGGTTGACCGAGTCCGCGATCTGGCGGACCGTGCTTTCGACCATCTCGACTTCCCGAACCAGTTGCGCCAGGCTGCGGCTCCCATCCTCGGACCGGCGCAGGCTCTCCTGGGACTGGACATGAACCTGGTCCGTACTCTGGGCGATGGAGGCGATACTTGAAACCATCTGCTCGACGGCATCTGCGGCCAGGGTCGATTTATCGTTCTGTTGCTGCGATCCGGACGCCACCTGACCGGCGCTTGCGGCAAGGTTGCGCGCCGCCGCCGACACCTGGCTCGCCGATTCGCTGACATGGCGTACCAACGCGGCAAACTTGCCCATCATTTCATTGAAGGCCGTCGCTGCTTCGCCGACCTCGTCATTTCCGCGCACATCGAGCCGCAGGGTAAGGTCACCCTCGCCGCTGGCAATGTCCTTCAGCCCCTTGACCATGTTCTCCAGCGGAAGGGTGACCGCGCGCCGGACGAACAGGTAGATGAATCCGAGCAGGGGGAGGCTGACCACGAGGGCTGCGAGGAAGGATTTCATCCTCTGGGTGGCCACCGCCGAATTGACCTGGTCGAGGGTGATCTTCATGCTGACCAGTCCGAGGGGCGTGCTCTCCGGGACTTGGTGGCACATGATGCAATCCTTGCCCAGATAGTTCTTGGAGGCCAGCGCAGGCCGGACAACCCTCAGGAACTCACCCTTGGCATCGGACTGGACCTCCACGTATTCCTTGCCCGTGTCCATGACCCTCTGCTCCACGGCATCCATGGACTTGTCGTCCTTGGCATTTCCGGGACCGAACAACTTCGAGACGGCCTCGCCGCGGATCACCCTGAGGTCCCGGATCACTGACAACTGCTTGATCTGGTCTAGAAAGACCTCCCGCTGCCCGATGGTGCCGGTGATCATCATTCCGGTCAGTCCGGCCATCGTCGCCTCGTGCATCGAGAGCGAGAAGTCCCGGGCCTGGTCGATGGCCGTCTGTCGATTGACCTGACTTTCCCAGAGGATCACTCCCGTCCAGGCCAGAATCAGCATCAACCAGATCGCGGCCGTAAGCCGCACCCAAATCTTCATATCCGCCACGCGCATGGCGTCCCCTTTCGCTGCAGGCGCACTGTAAGGAAAGTGTAGCAGACCCCCCGCACGAAGGAATCGAGGAACAGGGGTTTTTCAGACGGTCAGATCGATCTCCTGCAGACTTCCGGCGCGGCCGTCCTCCCGCAGATAGATCCCGGTCAATTTCACCGCCCCCAGATCCGAATCATCGACCCCTCGCAACTCGAACGGCGATGCAACTGCCGTCAGGGCGACGGCACCGATGCCCGCCCCGGCGAGGCTTCTCAAGCCGCCGTCGCCCGTTCCCAGTGGGATCCACAGGGTCAGCCGGGAGAATACCGGGTCGTTCTCGTCTATCCATCCGTTGCGGTCAAGGTCCTGGGTCGTCAATTCCGCCAGACCGTCCCCGGTCGACGGACCAAACATTTCCCCACCGTCGTCGATGCGACCATTACGGTTCCGATCCAGCGTCAGGTAAGCGGCCGCTCCAGAAATCGTGGGTACGCGCTCGGGACGGCCGTCGGCATCGAGATCGAAGGAAACGCGCTCGTCGGAAAGCCCGATCGGGGAGTCCCCAAGGTTGACGACCAAAGGATCCTTTCTGGGCGGGGCGCCGACGCTTGCGAGAATCCGTGTTTCCTCGCGGTGTGTCCGCTCCATGGCCAGGGCGACATGGACGTCGATCTCCCGGCCGTCCGCCGTCGTCACTGATCCGTGGGCCGCAATCCCCGTCCTTTCGGACTCGATTCGACTTTCCGATCGCTCGAACTCGACGGTGGCGGCGGCTCCCGTCGCTGCCGGCGCGGATATGTCCGGCGCCAAGGACTGATGACTTGCGGGCCGCACGGTCGCCATGTCAGCGGCCGTAAGAACCCGCACCGGCCGGCCGGTGAACGACTCGACCAAAGACCGCAGGAGGCGCAGGGCCGGGTCACCGGCCAGCGGGTCGTCTTGGGCGGTCGGTTTCTGGCCCTGGGAACCCGGCTGCGATTTCGGCATCGCCGCCAGAGTTGCTTCGCCTTCGGGCAACCGAACGGTACGTACGCGAAGCCATTCCGTGACCCGATCCTGGCGGGCGAGGTGATGGGTGGATTCGAATACGAGTTGCGACGAGACGATCCTCATGTCGGCGAACCTCCTGGATCGGGTTACGGCGCTGCCTGGGCCGACTTGAGATCGCCTTTCCTCAGGCGACCGGCTACCGCTGGGCCGTCAAACCAGTTCGCGGACCCAGCGGACGATTCCCTCTGTATCCAGGGCTCCCGACCGACGCGCGACCTCGCTCCCACCCTGGAAGAGGATCAGGGTGGGAATGGCGCGCACGGCATGCCGGGCGGCCGCCTCCGGGTGGGTCTGGGTATCGATCTTGGCCAGTCGAGCCGTCGGTGCCAGCCGTTTCGCCGCCGCGGCGAAGGCTGGGCCCATGACCCTGCAGGGCCCGCACCATGGGGCCCAGAAATCGACCAGGACAGGTAGTTCAGATCTGTTGGCCTGTGCCGACAGGGATTCCTCGTCCAGTTCGACGGGGGCGTCGGTGAACAGCCTATTTCCACACCTGCCGCAATTGCCGCCTTCGTGCAGGCGGTTCCGCGGGACCCTGTTGGGCGAGTTGCAGGCGGGGCAGACGACGATCAGCGCATCGGGGTGTTGCATGGCGGGTCCTCATATCAGTGTCTACTGATGTTGGGGCCGCAAACGGGGTTTCAAGCGTGGAGGGATGATCGCCTACATGGGGGCGCCAAGGTTCTTGGCGCGCATCGCCTCTGCCGGATCGGCCGGTGTCGAATCCGGCCAGCCCTGCAGCTGCGACTCGACGAGGTCAGCCAGGGCGCTTATCCATGCGGTGTCCTCGTTCAGGCACGGAATGTAGTGGAATTCCCGGCCTCCGCCTGCCAAGAACGCTGCCTTGCACTCCATGGCGATTTCCTCGAGCGTCTCGAGGCAGTCGGCCACGAACCCCGGGCAGACCACATCGACCCGTCCGACGCCTTGGTGGGCCAGGGATTCCAGCGTCGGTTGCGTGTAGGGCTGGAGCCATTCGGCCCGGCCGAACCTCGACTGGAAGGTGACGAGGATCTTCTCCTGCGGCAGACCCAGGGCCTCGCCCAGCAGGCGTCCCGATTTCTGGCATTCGCAATAATAGGGGTCGCCGAGATCGAGGGATCGACGCGGCAAACCATGGAAACTCATCAGCAACCTGTCCGGTCGCCCATGGGAGGCCCAATACCGCTCGATCGAATCCCGCAATGCATGAAGGTACCCGGGGTCGTCCGGGAAGGCGCGTACGAGGCGGAGTTCGGGCAGATTCCGTCGTCGTCCCACCCAGGACGCAACCGCATCGGTCACGCTCGCCGTCGTCGAGGCCGAGTACTGCGGATACATCGGCACCACGAGAACTCGGCGGACCCCTTCTTCCATCAGCCTGTCGAGCACACCGGCGACGGACGGCTCGCCGTAGCGCATCGCCCAGGCCACCCTCAGGTCCCGACGACCCCGTTCACCGAGGAATCCCTGGAGGAGTTTTGCTTGTCGCTGGGTATGAACGGCCAGGGGTGAGCCCTCCGGCATCCATATCTTGGCGTATTTTTGGGCCGACTTGCGCGGGCGCAGGGTCAGGATGACCCCGTTCAGTATTGGCCACCACAGGGCGGGAGGGATTTCCACGACTCGCGGATCGGAGAGGAATTCCCTCAGATAGGGGCGCAGGGCCTTCGGTGTGGGCGCGGCGGGTGTGCCTAGATTCACCAGGACGATGCCCGTTCGGGACGGGCTGCCATGCCGATGGGCGGGTTCGGGAGCAAAGCGAGACACGTCTCAGGGCGCCGAAAGGGCGTTCGACAGGAGCTTGGCCGTGATGTCCACGATGGGGATTACCCGTTCGTATGCCATTCGCGTGGGGCCGATGACCCCGATGGTGCCAACCACCTGCCCATCGACCTCGTAGGGCGCTGCGACGACGCTGCATTCGTCCAGGGAGGCGATTCCGGACTCGCCGCCGATGAAGACCTGAACTCCCTCGGCGTTCGAGGAAGCCTCCAACAGTTGGGCCAGGCTGGTCTTCTGCTCGAACATGTCGAACAGGCGGCGCAACCGGTCCATGTTCGAGGAGAGGTCGTCGATGCCAAGGAGGTTGCGCTCCCCGGAAATCATGTATTGGGCGGATGTGTCCGCGACGGCCTCGGTCCCCGCCTCGACCGCGGCGCTCATCAATTCGATCATGTCCTGCCTCAGTTGCTTCAGTTCGTCATGCAATCGTGACCGGATCTGGGTGAAGTCATGACCCGCAAAATGCTGGTTCAGGTAGTTCGCCGCTGAAACGAGTTCCGACGGTGAATAGCTCCTTTGGGTAAACAGGATCCTGTTCTGCACGTCGCCGGCGTCGGTCACGATGATCAGGAGGATCCGCCTTTCGGAAAGGCTGATGAACTCGATCTGCCGGATGCGTGGCGTCTGACGCCGCGGCGCGACGACGACTCCGGCAAAATGGGTCAACTCGGAAAGGAGGTTCGAGGCGTGGGTCAGCACCCTCTTGGGCTGGTCGGGTTGTATGGCACCCTTGATCTCGGACAATTCCTCCATTGCAAGCGGGCGTACCGTAAGCAGGGAATCGACGAACAAACGATACCCGCGGGGTGTCGGAATTCGTCCGGCCGAGGTATGGGGGCTGGCGATGAACCCCATCTCTTCCAGATCCGACATCACGTTGCGGATAGTCGCGGGCGAGAGTTCGAGTCCCGAGAACCGTGACAGGGTTCGCGAGCCGACGGGTTGCCCCTCGGCGATGTAGCGCTCGATCAGCGTCTTCAACAGCGTTTGTGCGCGTTTGTCCAGCATGTGCCCAATTCTATTGAATTTTCCGCCCGGGAAAAGGCTCGGTCATTTGTGGTTAAATCGGGCCATGGAGTATTCCCCACCCCGTGTCGCCGCGCTCATCGGCAAATTCCAGAGTCCGGACGTGGCCGAGTCCCTGCGGATGCTTGCGGATTACCTTCGCAGTAGGGGTTTGACCGTTCTCGTGGAGGAGGATACCGCAGCCTCGGTCGGGGCTCCGGGATTTCCCCCCGCGTCTTTCGAGCGGATAGGCAACGACGCCGACGTGGCGATCATCCTGGGGGGGGACGGTACCTTTCTCAGTGCCGCCCGGCGACTCACGCCCTATCAGGTTCCCCTGGTCGGGGTGAATCAGGGGCGGCTGGGATTCATGACCGACGTCGCCCGAGACCAGATGCTGGCCGGGATGGACGACCTCCTTGAGGGCCGTTTCAGCCGCGAGGAGAGGATTCTTCTGGAGGCCGAGGTCATACGATCCGGCGATCGCGTCAATCGTACCCTTGCGCTCAACGATGTCGTGATGTCCAAGGGCGAGATGGGGCGGATGATCGAGTTCGAACTGCACATCGACGGTGAGTTCATCTACGTCCTGCGGGCCGATGGCATGATCATGGCGACCCCCACCGGTTCGACCGCGTATGCATTGTCTGCAAATGGTCCCATCCTGCATCCGGCGATGGGGGCGATCGCCATCGTTCCTCTTTGCCCCCATGGGCTGTCCTATCGTCCGATCACCGTCAGCGACGGCTCGGTGATCGAACTGGTCCTGCTCAATCCCCACGATGCCATGATCCATTTCGACGGTCAGGTCAGGTGCGATGCCCGTGCGGGCGACCGGCTTGTCGTCCGTCGGGCGCCGGAGACGATCGCGTTTCTGCATCCCCCGGCCTACAGTTATTTCGCGATGTTGCGCGAGAAGCTCCACTGGAGCGCAATTCCGAAGCGCGGTTGAGGGCAATGCTGAGGCGGTTGTACATCCGGGACTTCGTGATCGCCGATCAACTCGAACTGGAGTTCGGGGCCGGTTTCAGCGCGTTGACCGGAGAGACCGGGGCGGGCAAGTCGATTCTGGTCGATGCTCTCGGGCTTGCCCTGGGGGGGCGCGCCGAAACGGGAACGGTCAGGGCGGGTGCCGAGCGCGCCGAGGTTTCCGCGGAGTTCGATGTCCCTGGAGACGGAACGCTCGCGGCGTGGTTGGGAGCGAACGACCTGGACCATGGTGACGGGCGCGTACTCCTGCGTCGAGTCGTGGAGGCGGCCGGTCGCTCGAGAGCGTACATCAATGGCACGCCTGCGACGGTCCAGCAATTGGCCGAGGCAGGCGATCTCCTGGCGGACATTCATGGCCAACATGCCCACCACGCGCTGCTGAGACCGGAGGCCCAGCGGAGCCTTCTCGATGCCCATGCCGGGGTGACCGAGCTCGCGGCTCGGGTGTCCGAGGCCTTCCGCGAGTGGCGACGCCTGCATGAAGCGAGGGCGGCGGCGGAGAGTGGCGCCGCGGCTGCGACGCGTGAGCGCGAGCTCCTGGAGTGGCAGGTTCGCGAACTCCGGGATCTGGCCTTCGACGAAGCCGAATGGCGGCAAACCGAGGCAGACCATCGCCGATTGTCCAATGCCGTAGGACTGGTGCAAGCGGTGGAGGAGACTCTCGCATTGCTGGACGAGGGGGAGTCGGCGGCCGGCAGCCTGACCGGACGGGCATTGGGCAGGCTTTCCGAGGCGATCGGACTGGACCCGGCATTGGCCGAGACCAAAAGTCTGGTGGAGGCGGCGGAACTGCAATTGCGCGAGGCCGTACATGGGCTGCGCCGGTACCGGGACCAAGCGGATCCGGATCCGTCGCGGCTGGCTGAACTGGAAACGCGCATCGATGCGGTCGTCGCGTTGACACGGAAACATCGGGTTCAGGCCGAGGGGCTGCCAGAGACTCTTTTGGCCCTCGAGGGGCGCCTTGCGGAGCTTGCCCTGATGCACGACCCGGAGGCTCTGGCAGCGAGGGAAGAACAGGCTGGACGGGAGTTCCGCGTCCTGGCCGAAGGCTTGTCGGAAGCCCGGCGCAGGACGGCATCGCTTCTCGAAACAGCCGTCACGGCCGCAATGGGCGAATTGGCCATGGCAGGAGGCCGCTTCGCGGTTCGCCTGGACCCGGTCGCCGGTGGCGCCGGCTACGGCCTTGAGAGCGTGGAGTTCCTGGTGTCCGCGAATCCGGGGCAGCCCTTGCGGACCCTGGCCAAGGTTGCGTCGGGCGGCGAGCTTTCACGCATCGGGTTGGCGCTCCAGGTCATCGCGAGCCAGGCCGGCGACGCCATGACCCTCGTCTTCGACGAAGTGGATGTGGGCATTGGCGGGCGGGTTGCGGAGATCGTCGGGCGGATGCTTTGGGAACTGGGCCGGGAAAGGCAGGTCCTCTGCGTCACCCACCTGCCGCAGGTAGCGGCCCGGGCCGACAGCCATTGGTCCATTGCCAAGGAAAATCGCGGGGGTGCCACCTACAGCAAGGTGTGCAAGCTCGACCGGGAGGCGCGAATCGAGGAGGTGGCCCGCATGCTGGGCGGCGTCCGGATCACCGACAAGACGCGGGCGCACGCACGCGAAATGCTAGGAATTTGAGCCTCCGACCTAGGACCTCGCTGCCTAACCGGCGATGACGGTGACGAGGCCCGTCAGCACGAAGACGGCAGCGGCCGCCCACCGTATTGCGGTCAAGGGAAGACGGTGCGCCAGGGCATCGCCAATCAGGACCGCCGGCACGTTGGCGGCCATCATGCCCAAGGTGGTACCCAGGACCACCGGCACCAGGGCATCGAAACGGGCACCGAGGGCGACCGTGGCCAACTGGGTCTTGTCGCCCATTTCGGCGACGAAAAAGGCGATGGTCGTCGTCGCGAAGGCACCGGCGCGATGCAGTTTCGGGTCGTCATCGAGGGAGTCTGGATGCAAGGTCCACAGGCCGAAGGCCACGAAGGTCAGGCCGGTGACCCAGGGCAGCCAATGGGCGGGAATCCAGCTGGCCATCCACACGCCGACGGAACCGGCGAGTGCATGGTTGGCAATCGTCGCCACCAGGATGCCGGCGACGATCGCTCCCGGCTTGCGCAGTCTTGCGGCCAGGACGAAGGAAAGCAGTTGCGTCTTGTCGCCGATCTCGGCGAGGGCAACGAGCAGCGTGGAGGTAAGGAATGCGTCCATGTTTCGGCCTGCCCGGCTCTCGGCGGCGGCGCGGAGAAGCAGGTGGTCAGGCCGGCGGGTTCTTGCGGTTCGGGCAATCCGCCTTTATGCAATTACAGTAAAGGTGGAGTGCGTGGGCGCTCACCGCGAAGCCCCTGTCGCGGGCGACCTTGGCCTGCCGCTTCTCGATCTCCGGGTCGTAGAATTCCTCGACGCGGCCGCAGGCAAGGCAAACCAGGTGGTCGTGATGCCTGCCTTCGTTGAGTTCGAAGACGGCTTTGCCGGACTCGAAATAGTGGCGTTCGAGCAGGCCCGCCTGCTCGAATTGGGTGAGTACCCGGTAGACCGTGGCGAGCCCGATGTCCATGCTTTCCCCGATCAACTGCCGGTAAACGTCCTCAGCCGACAGGTGTCGGGCCTCCGACTTCCTGAACAGGTCCAGGATCTTCAGGCGGGGGAAGGTGGCCTTGAGGCCTATGCTTTTCAGGTCCGTGGTGTTGGACATGGAAACGCCGGGCGGTGAGTTTGGCCGCGTATGATATATTTTTCGGCCTTCCAAGGAAACGATCCGCCCGGTGGTTCTCCAATGTCCCGTGTCAGTCTGATTTCCGCTTTCGCCCTGTTCTGCCTTGCTGGTTGTTCGAGTACGCCGGATGTGGCGTCCTACCTGACACCCTATCGGGTCGACGTGCGGCAGGGCAATTACGTCGACCAGGGAATGGTCGCGCAGTTGCGCCCGGGACTCAGCAAGGACCAGGTCCGCTTCATCCTCGGTACGCCGTTGGTCGTGGACATCTTTCACGGCGATCGATGGGACTATGTGTATCGGTTCCAACCCGGACGCGGCGATGCCCAGCAAAGACGCCTCGTCGTTTTTTTCGAAGACGGCAAGCTTGCCCGTGTCGGCGGAGACGTGACGGCCGAGGATGCCGCCACGCCGGCCGGCGAGCCCAAACCGGCGGCGCGCGTCATCGAGATTCCGGCAGCGGGCGGTGATGCAGCCGGTGCGCCGGATTCCGCAAAGCCCGTCGATCCCGCGAAGTAAGCTTCCGTTCCGGAACTACAGACCCCATGGATACCATTCGTTTTGCCATCGCCGGGGCCGGCGGCCGCATGGGCCGGACCTTGATCGAGGCCGTGCTCCAGGCTTCCGACTCCCGCCTTGCCGCGGCCCTCGATGTCTCCCAGTGCCGTCTCCTCGGACATGATGCCGGTGAATTCCTAGGTACTGCCACGGGGGTATACATCTCGGACGATATCGGGCTATGCCTGGGTGCCTCGGATTGCCTGATCGATTTCACCCGTCCCGAGGGAACGATGGCGCATCTGGAGGCCTGCCGGCGCCTCGGTACGCACCTCGTCATCGGCACCACGGGTTTCAGCATCGAACAGAAGCTGGCGATCCAGGATGCTTCGCGCGACATTCCCATTGTCTTCGCTCCGAACATGGCCGTCGGGGTGAACCTGGTGTTCCGTCTGCTCGATGTCGCCGCGCGCGCTCTCTCGGAGGGCTACGACGTGGAAGTGATCGAGGCCCATCACCGGCACAAGGTGGATGCGCCCTCGGGTACGGCCTTGCGCATGGGGGAAGTCGTCGCCCGGGCGCTCGGACGTGACCTTGCGCAATGCGCGGTTTACGGCCGCGAGGGCCATACTGGAGAGCGGCCGGGACCGCAGATCGGCTTTGCCACCGTACGCGGTGGCGACATCGTCGGAGACCATACCGTCCTCTTCGCCGGCACCGGCGAGCGGGTGGAGATCACCCACAAGGCGGCCAGTCGCATGCCCTATGCCCTGGGGGCGCTCAGGGCTGCGCGGTTCCTGCGCGGCAAGTCGAAGGGGCTGTTCGACATGCAGGACGTCCTCAGCCTGCGTTGATCGGTATTTTGGGGAACTTCGGAGGATCGGTCGTGGAAGGAGCTTTCCGATCGTCCAAACTGGCCGAACTGTCCCGCCAGATTCTTTTCGTCTCCGATGAAGGCGACCTGAAGGCGCTTGTCGAGGGCTTGGTCGCGGGCGTCGTCCCGCCTGGTTTCGGGGGCCGCTTCGCAAGATTCCTTTCCGCCATCGATGCGGTCCTGGCGGAAACGGGGGCCTTGGAACCGGATGCCGCGTTCCGGGCGTTGCAGCAGGCCAAAAACGAGGCCGAGGCCGCCAGTCGGGCCAAGAGCGAGTTCCTCGCCAACATGAGCCACGAAATCCGGACCCCGATGAACGGCATCATCGGGATGACGGAACTGACTCTCGACACCGGGTTGGACAACGAACAGCGCGAATACCTGCGGACGATCAAAAACTCCGCCGACGCTCTGCTGGAGATCATCAACGACATCCTCGATTTTTCCAAGATCGAAGCGGGCAGGCTGGTATTCGAGGACGCCGAATTCGTGTTGGCGGATACGATCGGTGACACGGTCAAGACGCTGGCCCTGTCGGCACAACAAAAGGGCCTGGAACTCATCCTGGCCCTGGATCCGAAGTTGCCGTCCGTGGTGCACGGCGATCCAGGTCGCTTGAGGCAGGTCCTGTTGAATCTGGTCGGCAATGCAATCAAGTTCACCGAACGCGGCGAGGTGGAGGTGCGGGCGACCCTGGAAGGCCGGGATGACGACCGGATCGTCGTGCGTCTTGGGGTGCGCGATACCGGGATCGGGATTCCGCCGGCAAAGCATGCCCAGATATTCGAAGCCTTCGCGCAAGCGGATGCCTCCACGACGCGCCGGTTCGGCGGCACGGGCCTCGGCCTCGCGATTTGCCGGCGCATCGTGGAAATGATGGGCGGACGCCTTCGCCTGGAAAGCGAAGAGGGCAAAGGCAGCACCTTCCAATTCACCGTGGCGTTGCGCGCATCCGCCTTTGCCGATGGGCGTTCGCCACCCGAGGCATCGCGCCTGCATGGCAGCAAGGTGCTCATCATCGACGACTCCCGGGCGAATGCCCGCCAGCTCGGATTGCAGATGCAGGCCTATGGCATGAAGCCTTCCCTGGCTTTCTCGGCGGACGACGGTGTGCGGAGGGTGACCGAATCGCGGGCATCGGGGGAGGATTTCGATGTGGTCGTCGTCGACGCCGACATGCCCGGTACGGATGGTTTGTCGACGACCCGCCGCCTCATCGCCGACGGTTTCGATCGGCGCAGGATCGCGGTCATGACCACGACGCCGCGGCAACGGGCCGATGCCCTCGCCTGCGAGGAGATCGGCATCGCAACCCGCCTCCTGAAGCCGTGCCTCGGCAGGGACCTGCTGGAAGCCTTCACGTTGCAGGCAGCCGAAGCTGTCGAGTTGGCGCCCTTCGAGGTCGAGAGGACCCTGGCCGAGGCGGAACGCCAGGGTGCGGGCCGCCTGAAGATCCTGCTCGCGGAGGACAATCCCGTCAATCAGTTGCTTGCCGTGAGAATTCTGGAAAAGGCAGGCCATGCGGTGACGGTGGCGAACAACGGCCGGGAAGCGGTCGAACGATTCGAGAAGGAGCGATTCGACGCGATCCTGATGGATGTACAGATGCCCGTCCTGGGGGGGTTCGAGGCGACCCAGGCCATTCGGGCCCGGGAGCAGCGGCGAAGTTTCGTGATGTCCGATGCCTGGCGGTCGACACCCATCATCGCCCTGACCGCCCACGCGATGGAAGGCGACCGCGATCGCTGCCTTTCCGCCGGCATGGACGACTATCTCGCCAAGCCGTTGCGCTCGGCGGAACTGCTGGCCGTCCTCGAGCGGGTCTGTGCGGACGAGTCCGGGTCGACCGACGATGATTCCGGCGGCGCCACGGGGGGCGGAAGCGACGTGGCAGACATCGGCCAGACGAGGCAGTTGCTGGAAGGGGACGAGGGCGCCCTCGCAGCACTGGTCAAAGCCTTCATGGCGGATGCGGACGGCCAGTTGCGAAGCCTCAACGAGGCGCTCGTCAATCAGGACGCGAAGGAGTTGCAGCGAATCGCCCACACGCTGAAAGGCTCGGCGTCCATCTTCCATGCCCTGCCGGCCACCGATGCCGCGGTTCGGGTGGAACTCGCCGCCCGCCGTGGCGATCTGCAGGGCGCCACCAGGGACATCAGGGACCTGATCGTCGAAGTCGAACGCCTGGTCCACCACCTACGCGGACTCGGGACCTGAGGACACCGGAAGGCCGGGCGGTTCACCCCTTCACGGTCTCGAACGGAGCGCCGGGTTTGCCGGGCGGGTGCTCCTGGCGGTATAATCGAAAAGTTTGTGCATTGCGGAATCGCTGCTCACGGCAGTTCCCGCATTGCACTGCCGACCAGCCGATTTCCAGGAGTTTCATCGTGTCCCAGTTCCCGCCTGCCCTCCTAGCCTTGGCCGATGGGACAGTGTTCCGCGGGCGGGGAATCGGTGCAGTGGGCGAGTCCGTCGGCGAGGTGGTGTTCAATACCGCCATGAGCGGTTATCAGGAGATCCTGACCGATCCCTCCTATTGCCGCCAGATCGTCACCTTGACCTATCCCCACATTGGCAACTACGGGGTTAACCAGGAAGATCGAGAGTCGCAGCGGATCCATGCCGCAGGTCTCGTGATCCGCGATCTGCCCCTGCTTGCCTCGAATTTCCGCAGCGAACAATCGCTGGACGCCTATCTCCTGGCGGAAGGCGTGGTGGCAATTGCCGACCTCGACACGCGAAAATTGACCCGAATCCTGCGTGAAAACGGGGCCCAGGCCGGTTGCCTGGTCACCGGCCACAAGCTCGACGCGGAGGCGGCTGTCGGCAAGGCAAAGGCCTTCCCGGGGCTGGCGGGCATGGATTTGGCCCGTGTGGTCAGCATCGACCGGGCCTTTAGCTGGACGGAGGGCGAGTGGAAGCTGGGCAAGGGTTACCAGCCCGGTGCGGCAGAGCGCTTCCACGTCGTCGCCTACGATTTCGGCGTCAAGCGAAACATCCTGCGCATGCTGGCGGCGCGCGGATGCCGGCTGACCGTCGTGCCCGCCATGACGCCGGCGGCGGAGGTCCTGGCCATGAACCCGGACGGGGTCTTCCTGTCGAACGGGCCCGGTGATCCAGAGCCTTGTGACTACGCGATCGCGGCCATCCGGGAGTTCCTGGACAGGCGGCTGCCGACCTTCGGGATATGCCTTGGACACCAGCTCATGGGCCTCGCCGCCGGCGGAAAGACCCTGAAGATGAAATTCGGCCATCATGGTGCCAACCATCCGGTCAAGGACCTGGACAGCGGCCAGGTGTTGATCACGAGCCAGAATCATGGATTTGCCGTCGATCCGGCGACCCTGCCCGGCAATGTCCGGGTGACCCATGTCTCCCTCTTCGACGGCAGCCTGCAAGGCCTGCAATGGACCGACCGCCCGGCCTTTTGTTTTCAGGGGCATCCCGAGGCAAGCCCCGGGCCCCACGACGTGGCTTACCTCTTCGACCGGTTCATCGGGATGATGGAGAAAGGCAAGAACTGATGGCGCGTCCGGCCGGGGTGTCCGTCCCCGGCCAGCCGGCGCAAATTCGCGGTGAAGAACTCCTATGCCCAAGCGCACTGACATCCATTCCGTCCTGATCATCGGCGCCGGTCCCATCATCATCGGGCAGGCCTGCGAGTTCGACTATTCGGGCGCCCAGGCCTGCAAGGCCCTGCGCGACGAAGGTTACAAGGTCATCCTGGTAAATTCGAACCCGGCGACGATCATGACCGACCCGGAAATGGCCGACGTGACCTACATCGAGCCGATCACCTGGCAGGTCATCGAGAACATCATCGCCAAGGAGCGTCCCGATGCCGTGCTGCCGACCATGGGCGGCCAGACGGCCCTGAACTGTGCCCTCGACCTGGCCAAGCACGGTGTCCTGGACAAGTACGGCGTCGAGATGATCGGCGCCTCCAAGGAAGCCATCGACAAGGCCGAGGACCGCGAGAAGTTCAAGCAGGCCATGACCCGCATCGGCCTCGGCTCGGCCCGTTCCGGGATTGCCCACAGCATGGAGGAGGCCCTCCAGGTCCAGGGGGCCATTGGTTTTCCGGCCATCATCCGCCCCTCCTTCACCCTGGGCGGTACGGGCGGCGGCATCGCCTACAACATGGAAGAATTCAGCGAGATCTGCAAGCGGGGACTCGAGGCCAGCCCGACCCGGGAACTCCTGATCGAGGAGTCCCTGCTCGGCTGGAAGGAATTCGAGATGGAGGTCGTGCGCGACCGCAAGGACAACTGCATCATCGTCTGCTCGATCGAGAACCTCGACCCGATGGGCGTCCATACCGGGGATTCGATCACCGTCGCACCGTCCCAGACGCTGACCGACAAGGAATACCAGATCATGCGCAACGCCAGCATCGCGGTGCTGCGCGAGATCGGCGTCGACACCGGCGGTTCCAACGTCCAGTTCGCGATCAATCCCAAGGATGGCCGGATGATCGTGATCGAGATGAATCCCCGCGTCTCGCGTTCCTCGGCACTCGCCTCCAAGGCGACCGGCTTCCCCATCGCCAAGGTGGCGGCGAAGCTGGCCGTGGGTTACACCCTGGACGAACTGAAGAACGACATCACCGGCGGCGCGACGCCGGCTTCCTTCGAGCCTTCCATCGACTACGTGGTCACGAAGGTCCCGCGTTTCGCCTTCGAGAAGTTTCCCCTCGCCAACGACCGCCTGACGACGCAGATGAAGTCCGTGGGCGAAGTGATGGCCATGGGCCGAAGCTTCCAGGAATCCCTCCAGAAGGCGTTGCGGGGGCTCGAGGTCAGCGTCTATGGGTTGGACGAAGTGGATTCCGACCGGGAGGAGATCGCCCACGAGCTGGCCAATCCCGGCGCCCAGCGAATCTGGTACCTGGGCCAGGCCTTCCGCTCGGGCATGAGCCGCGATGAGGTCTTCGCGCTGACGAAGATCGATCCCTGGTTCCTGGTCCAGATCGAGGACATCATCGAGACGGAGGCCTGGGTATCGGGACAGGTGCTGGAAGACCTCGATGCCGAGGCCTTGCGCGATCTGAAGCGCAAGGGCTTTTCCGACCGGCGCCTGGCCACGCTGCTGGCGACCAGCGAAACCGTGGTACGGGAACGCCGCCAGGCCCTCGGCGTGCGTCCGGTGTTCAAGCGGGTGGACACCTGCGCCGCCGAATTCGCCACCTCCACGGCCTACATGTATTCCACCTACGAGGACGAATGCGAGGCCAGGCCCACGGACAGGAAGAAGATCATGGTCCTCGGGGGAGGCCCGAATCGCATCGGCCAGGGCATCGAGTTCGACTATTGCTGCGTCCATGCGGCCCTCGCCATGCGCGAGGACGGCTTCGAGACCATCATGGTCAATTGCAATCCGGAGACCGTGTCCACCGACTACGACACCTCCGATCGCCTCTATTTCGAACCCCTGACGCTCGAGGACATCCTGGAGATCGTCCATGTGGAGAAGCCGGCCGGCGTCATTGTCCAGTTCGGCGGGCAGACCCCGCTGAAGCGCGCCCGGGACCTGGAGGCCAACGGGGTGCCCATCATCGGTACCAGCCCCGACATGATCGATGCGGCCGAGGACCGGGAGCGGTTCCAGAAACTGCTGCACGAACTCGGGCTCAAGCAACCGCCCAATCGCACGGCGCGGACGGAGCCGGAGGCCATCAGCATGGCCAACGAGATCGGTTATCCGCTCGTCGTGCGGCCGTCCTACGTCCTCGGTGGACGGGCCATGGAGATCGTCCACGAGCAGAAGGACCTGGAGCGCTACATGCGCGAGGCGATCAAGGTATCCAACGATTCGCCGGTGCTCCTGGACCGATTCCTGAACGATGCCACCGAGGTGGACGTGGACGCCCTGTCCGACGGCAAGGCGGTGGTGATCGGCGGGATCATGGAGCACATCGAGCAGGCCGGTGTCCATTCGGGCGATTCCGCCTGCTGCCTGCCGCCCTTCAGCCTCAACCGCGAGGTTCAGGAGGAGTTGCGCCGCCAGTCGGAGATGATGGCGCGGGCCCTCGACGTCTGCGGCCTGATGAACGTCCAGTTCGCCATCCAGGGCGAGACGGTCTATGTGCTGGAGGTGAACCCGCGGGCCTCGCGGACGGTTCCCTTCGTATCCAAGGCGACCGGCCTGCCCCTGGCCAAGATCGCCGCCCGCTGCATGGCCGGCCGCAGCCTCGCCGACCAGGGCATTGCCGGCGAGGTCATTCCTCCCTATTTCTCGGTCAAGGAAGCCGTCTTCCCCTTCATCAAGTTCCCGGGGGTCGATACCATCCTCGGGCCGGAGATGAAATCCACGGGCGAGGTCATGGGGGTGGGCCGCAGCTTCGGCGAGGCCTTCGTGAAATCGCAACTGGCGGCCGGTACCCGACTGCCGAAGACCGGCCGGGCCTTCGTCAGCGTGAAGCCGGCGGACAAGCCGAAAGCCGTCGAGGTGGCGCGCGAACTGCACGATCTGGGCTTCACCCTGCTGGCCACCAAGGGCACGGCCGTCGCCATCCAGGCGGCGGGCATCCCCGTGACGCAGGTGAACAAGGTGACGGAGGGACGCCCCCACGTCGTCGACATGATCAAGAACAACGAAATCACCCTGATCGTCAACACCGTGGAGGAAAAGCGCGTCGCCATCGTCGATTCGCGTTCCATCCGGACTTCTGCGCTGGCGCAGAAGGTGACGCTGTTCACCACCGTCGAAGGGGCGCGCGCCGCCTGTGCCGGCATGCGCCACGCCGGTCTGGAGACCTACAGCCTGCAAGCCCTCCACGGGGAACTGCCGGCATGAGCAAGGTGCCCATCACCCTGCGCGGGGCGGAGTTGCTGAAGACCGAACTGCACCGCCTGAAGACCGTCGAGCGGCCCAAGGTCATCGCCGCCATTGCCGAGGCGCGGTCCCACGGCGACCTCTCCGAGAACGCCGAATACGATGCCGCCAAGGAGCGTCAGGGCTTCCTCGAGGGGCGGATCGCCGAGGTCGAGGGCAAGCTCGGCAACGCCCAGATCATCGATCCCAAGCTGCTCGATGCCGATGGGCGGGTGGTCTTCGGCGCGACCGTCGCCCTGGAGGACATGGATTCCGGCCAGGAGGTCACCTACCAGATCGTCGGCGACGACGAGGCCGACCTCAAGCAGGGCAAGATCTCCCTCAATTCACCTGTCGCCAGAGCGTTGATCGGCAAATACGCGGGCGACGTGGCCGAGGTCCAGGCCCCCGGCGGCGTGAGGGAATACGAAATCCTCGATGTCCGCTACGAGTGAGGGGGGCGACGTCGCGCCGCGGCGTGTCTCCGGAGAGATCATGGGCGCGCGCCCGGCACTCGGCCGGCGACGGGCCTGAGGGTCCGCGATACTCCTGCCGCACCCGATTGCAGGCCTGTCTTTCTCACTCCCTGCGATGGCCCCACCGGGCCCGGAGCCGGGCAGGCCGCTTCCTCCATTCGGCCGCCTTCCGGTCGGGTCGGCGGCAGCGTTCGTCAATGCCGCCGGCCATCGCTGCTTCCATCCCGTGGTCGTCGGATCCACGGCCCAGGCTAGACCGACGGGTGACGAAAGGCGTGGTCTCGGTCCGGGACGGCTTCGCCGCCTGGCGCGGCGCCCAGCGTCCACTCCCCGGCAGCTGCGCTCCGCGGTTGATCTCGCCGTGGATACGACCCCGATCCCGGACCCGGCAAGACGTCGGCCTCAGATCAGTGGGGAAGAAAGCCAACTGTCAGGGCGTGCGCCGCCTACGTCGCTCGCCGGCTGCGGCAGCCTCCTTCTTGGTGCGTGGCCGGGGTGTCGCCTTCGCCGGCGCCGGCGCAGGTGCCGCGACCGCGTCGGGTTTCTTGCGCCACAGGACCAGAATGTTGCCGATGTGCTGTACAGCCAGGCAGGCCAATTCCCGGCAGATCTGGTCAAGGGCGGCCTCCCGCTCCTCCCGTTCCACGCCCTGGAGCTTCACCTTGATCAGTTCATGGGCATTCAGCGACCGGTCGATCTCGGCCAGGACTCCCTCGGTCAAGCCCTTCTGGGCAATGGTCACGACGGGATTGAGATGGTGGGCGGCTGCGCGCAAGGCGCGCCGCTGGGCTGGATTCAGGGCAATCATGGCGGGATTCTAACGTGACGCGCCCGACCCGACAGCACAAGAAAAGCAAGGCCTGGATGCATGAGCACGTCAACGACACCTACGTGCAGCGCGCCAAGGCCGAAGGCTGGCGTTCCCGCGCCGTCTTCAAGTTGCAGGAGATCGACGAGCGCGACAGGTTGCTGCGGCCAGGCCAGGTTGTCGTGGATCTGGGTGCTGCCCCGGGCAGTTGGAGCCAGTACGCCGTGACCCGCATCCAGCCCGGCGGACGTCTCGTGGCCCTCGACCTGCTGGAGATGGCCCCGATCCACGGCGTGGAGTTCATTCGTGGGGACTTCCGCGAAGACGACATCCTGCGGCAACTGGAATCGGTGCTGTCGGGGCGGGCGGTAGACCTTGTTTTGTCGGACATGGCGCCCAATATGTCAGGCATCGCCGTTTCGGACCAGGCACGCGCCAGCCATCTCGGGGAACTGACCTTGGACTTCTGCCGTCGTAAGCTCCGGAAGGGTGGTGATCTCCTCGTCAAGGTATTCCAGGGCCACGGCTTCGAGGAATTGCGCCGCGAGTTCCAGGCGGGATTTGCGTCCGTCGCGATTCGAAAGCCGGCCGCCTCCCGGGACCGTAGTCCGGAGAATTTCCTCTTGGCGCGGGGCTGGAAAGGCGGCGGGGTGTGAAAATTCCGCTTTGCAGGCAATGCTCAAGGGCTCTAGAATGATTTTTCCCCCAATCCGTGCGGGACAAGCGAGGTAAGGCTTTGAATAATCTCTTCAAGAATCTAGCGATCTGGCTGGTCATCGGCATCGTCCTGATGACGGTGTTCAACCAGTTCAATGCCCGGCAGACCGCCCAGTCGTCGATGGAATACTCCCAGTTCCTCGAGGAGGTTCGGCAGGGGCACATCGCCAAGGTCGTCATCCAGGGGCGCACCCTGGAAGCCACGACCATGGAGGGCAAGAAGATCACCTCCTACGCGCCGCCGGACCTCTGGATGGTGTCCGACCTCCTGAAGAACAATGTCAAGGTCGTGGCGAAGCCGGAGGAGGAGCAGTCCTTCCTTATGAACATCTTCGTGTCCTGGTTCCCGATGCTGCTGCTCATCGGTGTCTGGATCTTCTTCATGCGCCAGATGCAGGGCGGTGGCAGGGGAGGGGCTTTCTCCTTCGGAAAGAGCCGCGCGCGCATGCTGGATGAATCCAACAACACCGTCACCTTCGCCGACGTGGCAGGTTGCGAGGAAGCGAAGGAGGAAGTCTCGGAACTGGTGGACTTCCTGCGCGATCCGTCCAAATTCCAGAAGCTGGGTGGCCGCATCCCGCGCGGCGTCCTGATGGTGGGCAGTCCCGGGACCGGCAAGACACTGCTGGCGAAGGCCATCGCCGGCGAGGCGAAGGTGCCTTTCTTCAGCATCTCCGGTTCCGATTTCGTGGAAATGTTCGTCGGTGTCGGCGCCGCCCGGGTGCGGGACATGTTCGAACAGGCCAAGAAGTCGGCGCCCTGCATCATCTTCATCGACGAGATCGATGCGGTGGGCCGCCAGCGGGGCGCCGGCCTCGGCGGCGGTAACGACGAACGGGAACAGACCCTGAACCAGTTGCTGGTGGAAATGGACGGCTTCGAGGGTTCGGCCGGCGTCATCGTCATCGCCGCCACCAACCGCCCGGATGTCCTCGACCCGGCGCTGCTGCGCCCCGGCCGCTTCGACCGCCAGGTGGTCGTCCCCCTGCCGGACATCCGGGGTCGCGAACAGATTCTCAAGGTGCATATGCGCAAGGTGCCCCTGGCGCCGGACGTGGACCCCTCGGTGCTGGCGCGGGGCTGTCCCGGTTTCGCCGGAGCGGATCTCGCCAATCTCGTGAACGAGGCAGCCCTGTTTGCCGCCCGGGGCAACAAGCGGCTGGTGGACATGGACGACTTCGAGCGCGCCAAGGACAAGATCATGATGGGCGCCGAGCGCCGGTCGATGGTCATGCCGGAGGAGGAGCGCCGCAATACCGCCTACCACGAGTCAGGTCACGCCGTCGTTGCCAAACTGCTGCCGAAGACCGACCCGGTGCACAAGGTCACCATCATTCCGCGCGGGCGAGCCCTGGGCGTTACCATGCAGTTGCCCACCGAGGACCGCTACAGCCAGGACCGCAATCGACTCCTCAATACGATCGCCGTCCTTTTCGGCGGCCGGATCGCGGAGGAGATCTTCATGGACCAGATGACCACCGGAGCCTCCAACGACTTCCAGCGCGCCACCGACCTCGCCCGCCGCATGGTCACCCAATGGGGCATGTCCGACAGCATGGGGCCGATGGTCTATGGGGAGGAGGAGGGCGAGATCTTCCTCGGCCGGTCCGTGACCACGCACAAGAACATGTCGGAAGCCTCCCTGCAAAAGGTCGATGCCGAGATCCGCCGCATCCTCGACGAGCAGTATGGTCTGGCCCGCCGCCTGATCGAGGAGAACCGCGACAAGGTGGAAGCGATGACCGCGGCCCTGCTCGAGTGGGAGACCCTCGATGCAGACCAGCTCAACGACATCATGGAAGGCAAGCCGCCGCGGCCGCCGAAGGCGACGGGAAGCACACCGCGAACGCCGGCGGACAATTCGCCCGGTGCCGCGCCCAACGCCACGGCGCCTGCCTGAAAAGGGAATTCCGGACCGGGGCCGCGGCGACGCGGCCCTTTTGTTTATGAGCCACCGGTTGCGCTGCGGACGCTTCCTCCTCGACCTCTCGAAGCCCCTCGTGATGGGCATCGTCAACCTGACCGACGATTCCTTTTCGGGTGACGGACTGTCCGGCGATCTGTCGGCAGCGGTCGCGCAGGCGGACCGGATGATCGCGGAAGGGGCCGATATTCTCGACCTCGGTGCCGAATCCTCCCGTCCGGGGGCCCTGCCCGTGCCGCCCGACCAGGAACTGGCACGGGTCGTCGCCGCGGTCGAGGCCCTGCGGGGTCGTGGCATTCCGCTGTCCGTCGATACCGTGCGTCCCGAGGTCATGCAGGCCGCGCTGAAGGCCGGCGTCGACCTGGTCAACGACATTGCCGCCCTGCGAGTTCCGGGGGCCATCGAGGCCGTGGCGGGCTCTGCTGCGGCGGTATGCCTGATGCACATGCAGGGCCAGCCACGGTCAATGCAGGAGGCCCCGACCTACGGCGACGTCGTGCAGGACGTGAAAACCTTCCTCGCCGCCCGGGCGGCGGTGGCCGAGAATGCCGGCATCGCGCGGGACCGGATCGTTGTCGACCCGGGCTTCGGTTTCGGCAAGACGGCGGCCCACAATTGGGAAATCCTGCGTCGATTGGATGAGTTCGGTCATCTGGGCCTGCCGCTGCTGGTGGGCCTGTCCCGGAAATCGATGCTCGGGTCGGTGACGGGAAGGGATCCCGGCGAACGGCAGACGGCCAGCGCTGCGGCGGCCCTGCTGGCGGTCCAGCGGGGTGCCCGCATCGTCCGGGTGCATGACGTGGCGGCAACCCGGGATGCGCTGGCGGTCCTGGCGGCGGTTCAAGATCAACAAGGGGAATGAAAATGTCGAGAAAGTACTTCGGAACGGATGGTGTGCGGGGCCGCGTCGGGAAGTCGCCGATCACGCCCGATTTCGTCATGCGCCTGGGCTATGCGGCGGGGACGACCCTGGTGGCCCGGGAGCAGTTGCCACCCGGTGAGCGTCCGGCGGTGCTGGTCGGCAAGGACACGCGGATCTCCGGCTACATGCTTGAAGCGTCCCTGGAAGCCGGGTTCGCCGCCGCTGGAGTGGACGTGATGCTGTGCGGGCCCATGCCGACGCCGGCCGTCGCCTACCTGACCCGGGCGCTCCGCCTCCAGGCCGGGGTGGTGATCTCCGCCTCCCACAATCCCTATGACGACAATGGCATCAAGTTCTTCTCGGCCCAGGGTGCCAAGCTTCCCGATGCCGTGGAGCTGGAGATCGAGCAGCGCCTCGAACAGCCGATGGGCTGCATGGACTCGGAGAAGCTCGGCAAGGCCCGGCGAATCGAAGACGCCGGCGGCCGCTACATCGAATTCTGCAAGAGCACCTTCCCCAACGAACTGGACCTCCGCGGCCTGCGCATCGCGGTCGACTGTGCCCATGGCGCCGCCTACCACGTGGCACCGGCCGTATTCCACGAACTGGGCGCCGAAGTGGTGACGGTGGGCACCTCCCCAAATGGCCTGAACATCAACGAAGGCGTCGGCGCGACGGCTACGGAATGCCTCCAGCGCACTGTCCTCCAGCACCGGGCGGACCTGGGCATCGCGCTGGACGGCGACGGCGACCGGGTTGCCATGGCGGACAGCCATGGCAACCTCTACGACGGCGACCAGCTCCTCTACGTCATCGCCCGCCATCGACTTTCCCAGGGAGCCGTCCCCGGGGTCGCCGGCACCCTGATGAGCAATCTGGGTTTCGAACATGCCCTCGGCCGCCTGGGCATCGCCTTCGGGCGCGCCAAGGTGGGCGATCGCTATGTGCTCGAGATGCTCCAGGAGAAGGATTGGCTCCTCGGCGGCGAGAACTCCGGCCACGTCATCTGCCTGGACAAGCACACCACCGGCGACGGAATCATCTCCGCCCTGCAGGTCCTGGCCGCCCTGCGCCATCGGGACGAGACCCTGGATGCCGCCTGCGCCGACCTGGCCATGTATCCCCAGAAGCTGGTGAACGTGAGGATCGCCGCCGGATTCGACTGGAAGGCCGCGCCGGCGATCCGGGAGGCGGTGACGGCCGCCGAAGCGAAGCTGGGCGGCCTGGGCCGGGTCCTTCTGCGGCCTTCCGGAACCGAGCCCCTGCTGCGGGTGATGGTGGAGGGCGAAGACCGATCGCTGGTGCAGTCCAGCGCCGAGGCGATCGCTGCCGTGGTGCGGGAGGCGGCCCGCTGACCGGGTTTCCCGCCGGGCGCAGCGAAGGCTGCCGGGCGGGTCCCGGTCAGGCGGGGCGGCGATCCATGAAATGGCGTGCGTAGCGCTGGCTGACGCGGGACATCGGCAGCAGCAGGAGCAGGTCGGCGGTATTGAAGTCCGGATCCCAGGCCGGTTCGCCGCAAACATGGGCACCGGCGCGCAGGTAGCCCTTCAGCAGCGGCGGGATCTCCGCCTTGTGGCCCGTCACCAGCCGCTCGAAGGGCAGGCGATGACGCGGGAATGCACGGTATTCGGCAGGCGCCAGCCGGGATTCGATCACCTGGACGAAGATGTTGGCCGCATTGTGGCCGCCGTCGGCCATGCCGATCGAGGCGCAGCCCATCAGGTATTCATGGCCGGCCTCGACCATGTACTCGGCCAGCTTGGCCCAGAGCAGGGCGATCACCGCGCCGTTGCGATAGTCGGCGTCGATGCAGGATCGGCCGACCTCCACCAGGGAAGTGCGCAGGCCCTTCAGGCGGGTGAGGTCGAATTCCGACTCGGAGTAGTAGCCGCCGATCCGCTGCGCCGACTTGGGCTGCAGGATCCGATAGGTGCCGAC
This sequence comes from Pseudomonadota bacterium, assembly GCA_052035955.1. GTDB lineage: Bacteria > Pseudomonadota > Gammaproteobacteria > Burkholderiales > Rhodocyclaceae > JAEUNJ01. The sequence goes on along the minus strand of JBPOHD010000021.1, from coordinate 368 downwards.
AACCTTTTCGAGGGTCTCGTCGCGGACGATCAGGTGCTCGCAATGGGCGTCGTAGAAGTCGATGTCCAGTCCGGGTACCCGCGTCGGCAGGCGGGCGCCCATCTCTTCCGCAAAGACGCGGTGGCGCAACCTCTGCGCTTCCATGATGTCGTCCTGGTTCCGGGCCAGGCCCACCCAGTAATGTTGGGACGGGCGTTCCCCGCGCGTCCTTGTCTGCTCCAGTTGCAGCATGGCTGTCTCCTTTGTCTCACTCGATGACGGCCGTGATTCTCGCGACGGCCGGTTACCGTGGAATTGCGCCCCGGTTACGGAGTTGTTGCGGTGGAGCGGTGCGGTCCGCTGCCCGCCGCAGGACCTCCGCCACGTAG
>JBPOHD010000028.1:0-26085 GCA_052035955.1 Pseudomonadota bacterium | reverse complement strand
CGGCTTCCGGCCGCGTCAGCAGCCGGAGGGTGGTCAGGCGCTCGGCCAGGCGATCCGGGTCCCGGTAGAGGGCCAGCACGGCCTCCAGGGCGGCCAGGGTGATCTTGCCGACCCGCAGGGCCCGCTTGAGGGGGTTCTTCTTGATCTTCGCGATCAGGTCCTTGCGACCGACCAGGATGCCGGCCTGGGGGCCGCCCAGCAGCTTGTCGCCGGAAAAGCTCACCAGGTCGGCGCCGGCGGCGATGGCCTCGCGGGGCGTCGGCTCGTGGGGCAGGCCCCAGCGGGACAGGTCGGCCAGGGTGCCGCTGCCCAGGTCCACCACGAAGGGCAGGCCCCGCTCGCGGGCCAGGGCCGCCAGTTCCGCCTCCGGCACGGCGCTGGTGAAACCCTGGATCGCATAGTTGCTGGTGTGCACCTTCATGACCAGACCCGTGCGTGGGCCGCCGGCTGCCACGGCTTCGGCAAAATCCTTCAGGTGGGTGCGGTTGGTGGTGCCCACCTCGACCAGCCTCGCCCCTGCCCGCTTCATGATGTCCGGGATGCGGAAGGCGCCGCCGATCTCGATCAGTTCGCCGCGGGAGACGACCACCTCCTTGCGCTGGGCGAGGGTGTTGAGGAGCAGGAAGACGGCCGCGGCGTTGTTGTTCACCACCGTCGCGGCCTCGGCGCCGGTGAGTTCCCGCAGCAGGTCCGTCACCACGTCGTCCCGGTCGCCGCGGCCGCCGCTGTCCACGTCGTATTCCAGGGCGACCGGCGAACGCGCCGCGCGCACCAGGGCCTCGATGGCCTCCTCGGGCAAGGGCGCCCGGCCCAGGTTGGTGTGCAGCACGGTGCCGGTGAGATTGAACACGGCCGTCAGGCGCGGTCGCGCCAGGGCCTCGATGCGCCGGGCGATGGCGGCCACGAGGCCGTCCTCCTGCGGCACGGCCTCGCCGGCCTTGACGGCGGCGCGCACGGTCGCCAGTTCGTCGCGGATGGCGCGGGCGGCCAAGCTGCGGCCGTGGCTGTCGATGAGGGAAGCGAGGCCGGGCTCGGCGAGCAGGCGGTCGACGGACGGAAGTCTTGAGAGGTCTGTATTCATGCTTTCACCCGGACCGGGCAGAAAGGAGGAGTCCGGATAATACCGAAAACGCCGAAGTTTTCGCCGACCCGTCACCCACCGGCCTGAGAGTCCCGATCTCCCGAAGTCGCGGAGATCAGGTGAAAAAATGTCCTTCGGCGACTTCGGCGAAATGTTTCCCGGGGCCCAAGGAATGAGCCGAAGGACTGATTTCGCCGTGGCGGGCCGGGCGTCGGGCGGCGACTCACCTTCTCGCGACCCGCCCGGAACGGGACCTGGCGGGAGCCCCGGCTCGCAATCTGTTGCGTCCGCAGCGGCAAAAATGGTGCCGGAAGCGTGCGACCTGCTCCGCGCAGGGGGTAATCCAACGATAATAGGGGGTCCGAGACGAACCTTCCCCGTACCGATGAACGAACCTGAACAGACACCCGACCCGGTCGAAGAGCCGAAACCGGCGGCAGATCCCCGCCGACGCATGCGGGAATTGCTGGCCATTCCGGAGGGACAGCGCACGGATGCCCAGTGGGACGAGTTGAACGAACTCGAGATCCAGTTGGCCCACGTGAACCGGGCGCCCGGCGTGCCGCCGGTGCGCAATGGCGATCCCCTGCCGCCCCGCAAGGCCGATCCGGGCGGCATGCCCCAGAAGCCCAGGGGCGAAGGCAAGAAGCCCAAGAGCAAGCACAAGCACGGCGGCAAGCCCTTCCACAAGCCCAAGGGTCCGCCCCAACCCAAGCAGGGCTGAGCTGCGCGCGCCGGGCGGCTTCCGTCGCCCCGTCGCACGGCTTTCGGCAACGGTGCGGCCATGGGCCGGCGCGCCGGGGGCCTATTCCTGAGTATCGGCGTGGGACTTTCGCCGGCCCACGGCAGCGTCCGAATAATGACCATGGGATTGCCGCTTCGCCGCATAATCTCGACATTCGGCGGTGCCCCCCCGAGGGAGCCCGCCGCAGGCCACGACAGCGAACCCTGGATTGAAGCCGCCCCTCGTCCCCATGTCCGCCACCACCGAACCCTGCGTTTTCGATCCCCGCTGGCTCACCGGCAACCGCATCGTCGACGACGAGCATGCCCGCCTGCTGGAAATGATATTCGGGCTGCGCGCCATCTGCCGCACCTTCGACCGCAAGGAGTCCTGCAGCGGGTGCGCGGCGGACAAGGTCGCCGCCTGCGAGGACCGGGTCTTCGCCTGCATCTCCGAACTCATGGACTACATGGTCGAGCACTTCGGGTCCGAGGAGCGGCTCATGAAGGATCTGGGCCTGGCGGCGCGGCGCCGGTTGATGTTCGAGGAGCACGTGGAGGACCACGCGCGCCTGGCCGGGCACCTGAGCGACCTGACCCTTCCGGGTGCGCCGGAAATGACGGTCGGCCGCATCGCCGACCTGTCGGCCCTCGTGCTGGAGTGGCTGGACCACCACATCCGCATCCACGACGTGCCCATGATGCAGTGAGCGGTCCCGGCCGGGCTGCTCCGTGGCGCCGCGACACGACGCCGATCCGTGAGAACATTGCCTTCCCGGCATGTCCGAACCGCGGTTCCCGAGCAATATCCGAGTCTCCCCCATGAACGACGTCGCCGACATCCTCATCGAAATCGAGGACCTGCATTTCTCCTACGGGGACAACAAGGTCTTCGACGGCATCAACCTGCGCGTGCCGCGCGGCAAGGTGGTGTCCATCCTCGGCGTCGGCGGCTCCGGCAAGAGCACCCTGCTGCGCCTGATCGGCGGCCAGTTGCGGCCCGACCGGGGCTGTGTGCGGGTCGACGGCAAGGTGATCCACGAGCTGGACCAGAACGGCCTCTACGAGATGCGGCGGAACATGGGCCTGATGTTCCAGGCCGGCGGCCTGTTCAGCGACCTTTCGGTGTTCGACAACATCGCCTTTCCCATGCGCGAGCTGACGGACCTGCCGGAGGAAATGATCCACGACCTGGTGCTGATGAAGCTCCATGCCGTGGGCCTGCGCGGCACCATCGGCCTGATGCCCTCGGAGCTTTCCGGCGGCATGGCGCGGCGGGTGGCCCTGGCCCGGGCCATTGCCCTGGACCCCATGCTGGCCATGTACGACGAGCCCTTCGCCGGCCTGGACCCGATCTCCCTCAACGTGATCGCCCAACTGATCCGCCAGCTCAACGATTCCCTGGGCGTCACCTCCATCGTCGTCACCTACGATGTCTCCGAATCCCTCAAGGTGGTGGACTACGCCTACCTGATCCACCACGGCAGGGTCGAGGCCGAAGGCACCGCCGAGGCCCTGTGGAACTCGAAGGCTCCCTACGTGGTGCAGTTCCTCCACGCCCAGCCCGAGGGGCCGATCCCCTTCCACATGGCCGGCGACCCCTACGCGCGGGACCTGGGGATGGCTGGCTGAGGGCTGCGCGGCCCGGTTTGCGGCAATAGGTCCGCGCCGGCGTACCCTGGCATCACCGCATCCACTGTCGCCGGTCGGTTTCGCGTAGATTTGTCGCCTCACGGGCCCCGAGAGCCCCCACCATGAGGAGACCACCGTGCACGAAATCGATCTTCTGATCGGCAACCAGAACGTCAAGGCCGCCGCCCATTTCGACCGCCGGGACCCGGTGACCGGGGCCATCGCCACCCGTGCCGCCGCGGCCAACGCGGCGGAGGCCTATGCGGCCGGCGAGGCCGCCGCCGCGGCGTTCCCCGAATGGTCGGCCACCGGCCCCGGCGCTCGCCGGGCGCTGCTGCTCAAGGCCGCCGACGTCCTGGCCTCGAAGACCCCGGACTTCATCGCCCGCGTGCAGGCGGAGACCGGCGGCACGCCGGGCTGGGCCGGCTTCAACTGCTTCCTGGCCGCCAACATGCTGCGCGAGGCGGCGGCCATGACCACCCAGGTCGCCGGCGAGGTGATTCCCTCGGACGTTCCCGGCAGCCTGGCCATGGCCGTGCGCCAGCCGGCCGGCGTGGTGCTCGGCATCGCCCCCTGGAACGCGCCGGTCATCCTCGGCGTACGCGCCGTCGCGATGCCACTGGCCTGCGGCAACACCGTGGTCCTCAAGGCGTCTGAACTCTGCCCCGCCACCCACCGGCTGATCGGCGACTGCCTGGTCGAGGCCGGCATGCCGCCGGGCGTGGTGAACGTGGTCACCAACGCCCCCGCCGATGCCGCCTCGGTGGTGGAGGCGCTGATCGATCACCCGGGCGTGCGGCGGATCAACTTCACGGGCTCCACCCGGGTCGGACGGCGCATCGCCGTGCTGGCGGCCGAGCGCCTGAAGCCCGTGCTCCTGGAACTGGGCGGCAAGGCGCCGATGGTGATCCTCGACGACGCCGACCTCGACGAGGCCGTCCATGCGGCGGCCTTCGGCGCCTTCATGAACCAGGGCCAGATCTGCATGTCCACCGAACGCATCGTGGTGGACGAGAAGGTGGCCGACGAGTTCGTCGCCCGCTTCGCGAAGAAGGCCGCCTCGCTGCCGGCCGGCGATCCGCGCACGCCCAACGTCGTGCTCGGTTCCGTGGTCGACCTGGCCACGGTCGAACGGGTTCAGGCGATGATCGCCGACGCCACCGCCAAGGGGGCGACGCTGGTGGCCGGCGGGCAGGTCCATGGCACGGTCATGAACGCCCACATCCTGGACCACGTGCAGCCCGGCATGCGCATCTACGGCGAGGAATCCTTCGGCCCCATCGTCGCCGTCGTCCGGGTCCGGGATGCCGACGAGGCCGTCAAGATCGCCAACGACACCGAGTACGGCCTTTCGGCCGCCGTCTTCGGCCGCGACGTGCCGCGGGCCATGGACGTGGCCCGCCGCATCCGCTCCGGCATCTGCCACGTAAACGGCCCGACGGTGCATGACGAGGCCCAGATGCCCTTCGGCGGCGTCAAGGATTCCGGCTACGGGCGCTTCGGCGGTCGCGCCGCCATCGATGCCTTCACCGACCTGCGCTGGATCACGCTGCAGAGCGGCCACCGGCATTACCCGTTCTGAGGCGCGCCCGGCGGCCGGGTGTTCAGTTCATCGTCCGGGCGTAGAGCGCCCGGTCGGCGGCGTAGCAGGGGCAGGCGGCCGCCTCGAGGCCACCCCGGTCCACCACCGTCAGGCGGCCGCGCCGGTAATGGATCAATCCGCGCGCCTGCAGCGCGATGGCGGCTTGGGTGACGCCGACGCGGCGCACCCCCAGCATCGACGCCAGGACCTCGTGAGTGGCGCGGAAATCGCCGTGACGGGCCCGGTCATGGGCCATCAACAGCCTGCGCCCCAGGCGTTCTTCGAGCCTGTGGAACCGGGCGCAGGTCGCGGCCTGGGCAAACTGCCCGAACAGGACGTACAGGTAGCGCCGCAACAGCTGCGGCAGGGCTGGCCCCAGGGCCAGGAGGCTGCGGAGGGTCGGGACGTCCAGCCGCAGCACCTGGCCGCCGTCGTTCGTGCCCGGAACGGCAGCAGTTCGACGCCGAGGATCACCGAGGCGCCCAGCATTCCCTCGTCGCCGACCAGACCGACTTCCACGCCCGGCCGGCCCCCCGACATCGGCATGGTCAGCGAGATGGCGGTCGAGGTCGGGAAATAGACATGCCGCAGTGGCTCGCCGGGTTCGGCCAGGGTCTGCCCGGCCGCGAGCTCGGCGACCACGCAGCGCTCGGCCAGTCGCCGGCGGTCGGTTGGCGGCAGCAGGGCCAGCAGCTTGTTCCGGGCAGGCGCGGAGGCGGTCATCGGCAATGGAACCTCCGGGGTCGGGGGTGGGCGACGGGCCATCCGTGGCGTGCCCGCGGCATCGTCGGTGCGCGACGCGGGCCCGGGCGGAGCGGCCCGGCGTCGGGCAGTCCGTCCCAGCATGCCCGTTCGACGAGCGCCGGTCCGGGCGGTAACGCACACAGCCCCCGCTGTCGCCGGCGGCGGGGCCGGCTGTCGGTCGGGCGGGGGAGGCCGGCTCAGGGCGGCCCGGAGCCCGGCAACAGCCGGTCGTACTCGCGCTTGACCACCTCGTAGCATTCGCAGACACGGGCCTCGAGCCCCGGCCGGTCGAGCACGGTGATGTGGCCCCGCCGATACTCGATGAGCCCGGCCCTTTGGACGCTGCCCGCCGCCGCCGTGACACCCTCGCGGCGCACGCCCAGCATGTTGGCGATCAACTCCTGAGTCATGTGCAGCTCGCGGGTCGGCAGGCGGTCCAGGCTCAGCAGCAGCCAACGGCAGAACTGCTGGTCGAGGGAGTGGTGGCGATTGCAGACCGCGGTCTGCGCCATCTGGGTCAGCAGCGCCTGGGTATAGCGCAGCAACAGCCTCTGCATGGGACCGGCGCGAAAGAACTCGTCCTTCAGCACCTGGCCCTTCAGCCGATAGGCATGGCCGGAACTCTGCACCACGGCCCGGCTTGTCGTGGTCTCGCCGCCCATGAAGAGGGCGACGCCGACGACCCCCTCGTTGCCGACGATGGCGATCTCGGTCGATGCCCCGTCCTCCATGACATACAGGAGGGACACGATGCAGTCGGTCGGGAAATAGACATGGCGCATCCGCTTGCCCGACTCGTGGAGCACATGCCCCAGCGGCATCGGAACGGGCTCCAGGAAAGAGCGCAGGCGCGCCCAGTCCTCGCCGGGGAGGCCCGCAAGCAGATGGTTCCGGGGTGCTGCGTCGAGAGTCGGCATGGATCGTTTCCTCGGGGTCGATGCGCCGGGCACCCCCGGCCGCCCCGGGGAATTCGCTGGCCCGTCGCGGCCGCGCCCGGCCATTCACCGGATTATGGGCTCCAACGCACCAATCCGCGATGCCTCTGGTACTCCGCCGTCCGCGCGCCCGTCGACCCGGGGTCGTCCACCCGTCGCCGCGCCGGCCGGGCCCAGGGTGTGGGCGGTACCGCACAGACGGAATGGGTCCTCCCGGGGGACGATGGTCTCCCCGGCCCCGCGTCATGGCCATCGCCAGGCGCTCCGGGAAGGCTTTTCGGGAAGGATGGACGATGAACAAGCACGGAATGGGCGCCGTCGCGCTCGCAGTGGGCCTGGCGACCGCCGTTGCGGTCGCCGCGCAGGGCATTTCCCAGGAAGATTACGAGGCTGGAAAGGCACGGATTTCCGCCGAGTATGCGTCGAACAAGGCCCGGTGCTGGACATTGGAAAGAAATGCCAGCTACATTTGTCTGGTCGAACTCGCCGGCCGGGACAACGTTGCCCGGGCCGAACTCGATGCGGGCCGCACCCCGACCCGGAGAACACGTTACAACGTCATGGTGGCCAGGGCGGAGGCGGAATTCGCCGTCGCCCGGGAACGCTGCGACCAGATCGACCGGGCCGAGAGGCCCCGATGCGGGGACGCGGCAAAGGCATCGGAAGCCGCCGCCCTGGACGATGCCCGGGCGGCCCTGAAAACGGCGGCGGCAAACGAGTCCGCCCTCGACAATGCGGCCCATGGGCGCCGGACCGCCGCCAAGCCGGTGCCGCATGTCCCGGCAACGACGCGGGAATCCCCTTGAATCCGGGAAGTTGCGACTCGAACAGGGCCCTCCGGGCCTTGTGTGCGACACCGTACCGACAGCACGGCGCCGGCACGGCTATGTTCGACCATTGCGACGGCGGTCTTCGGACGACTTCTGTCATCCCGCCGATACTCGGGTCCGGTCCGCACGAGGACGCCGGTCGTGGCGCACGAAGGGCAGCGGCCGCGACTTTCCGGCCCGCCAAACCAGAAGGGAACGAACATGGACTGGAATATCGCGCAAGGCGAATGGATGCACTTCAAGGGCAAGGTCAAGGCGCGCTGGCTGAATCTCACCGACGATCATCTCGATCGCATCGCCGGCAGCCGCGTCGAGTTGTCCGGGCGGATCCAGGAGGCCTATGGCATCACCAAGCTGCAGGCGGAACTGGAAATCCGGAGCTTCGAGGCCCGGCACCGGCGTGATCTCACCGAGCGTCCCGCCTGATGGCGTTCCTCCCACGGGGCCGCCGGGGCGGCTGGCATTGGCCGGACTCGCGCCGGCCGGCCTGTCGGCGCGTCCGCCCCTGCCCCGGTGCAAAGGAATGAAGATCCCATGACCGCGCTGATCCTCGCCTGGCTGGTCCTGGGCCTCGTCGCCGGCCTCGTCGCCGGCACCGTCGTCTATGGGGCGGGCCGGGGCCCGCTGGCGAACGTCGGCATCGGCATTGGCGGCGCCCTGGTCGGCGGCTGGATTTTCAGCGCCTTCGGCCTGCCCGGCTTCGACGGCCTCAACATCTACAGCCTGCTCGTGGCGACCACCGGGGCGACCCTGCTGATGGTCGTATTCCGGGCCTTCAGCCGGATTTTCCGTTAGGGGCCCCTCGGCCGCACCCACGGCGCCCCGCGCCGCCCGGCGGGCCCGATTCGCACAAGCCCGGCGTGCGCCTACTCACCGGAAGGACCTCCCCGATTTCGACGACCGGCAAACCGATCTCCGCTGTTATGCGGCAGTGGGCCGCCCGCCTGCGGGGCGTCGCCCGGCCGCCGCGCCCCGCCGACCTGGAGGCGCCTCTGCGTGCGGAGCTGTTCAGTGCCGACCAGATGGAGCAGCATGGCCGGATACTGGCGGCGGCCCATCGGCTGGCCACGGGGCCGGCAGCGGACCAACTGCTCTCCCGCCTGGCGGCCAACGAGCGCAGCCTGGCCGGCGTATGCGGCCTGCTGGCGGCGGCGGTGGCCGGCGGTCGGCGGATCACGCCGGCGGCCGAATGGCTGCTCGACAACCTCTACCTGGTCGAGGAACAGATCCGGACGGCCAAACGGCATCTGCCCAAGGGCTATAGCCGGGAGTTGCCGCGCCTGGCCGTCGGCCCCTCGGCCGGACGCCCCCGCGTCTACGACATCGCCCTGGAGACCGTGGCCCACGGGGACGGCCGGGTCGACACCGTCAGCCTCGGCCGTTTCGTCGCCGCCTACCAGGTCGTCACGCCGCTGAAGCTGGGCGAGCTGTGGGCGATACCGATCATGCTGCGCCTGGCGGTCATCGAGAACCTTCGCCGGGTCGGCGTGCGGATCGCCGCCGGCCTGGCCGAGCGCGACCTCGCGGGCACCTGGGCGGACCAGATGACGCAGACGGCCGAACGGGATCCGAAGGGCCTGATCCTGGTGATCGCCGACATGGCCCGCTCCGATCCGCCCATGGGCAGCGCCTTCGTGGCCGAACTGGCGCGTCGCCTGCAGGGGCGGGGCCCGGCCCTGGCCCTGCCCCTGACCTGGATCGAGCAGAGGCTCTCCGAATCCGTCCTGACCATAGAACAGCTGGTCCGCGCGGAGAACCAGCAGCAGGCGGCCGACCAGGTTTCCATCAGCAACAGCATCGGCAGCCTGCGCGTGCTCGGTGCAGTGGACTGGCGCGGTTTCGTCGAGACCCTGAGCCTCGTCGAGCAGGCCCTGCGGCAAGACCCCGGTGGCGTCTACGGCCGGATGGAGTTCGCCACCCGCGACCGTTACCGCCACGCCGTGGAATCGATCGCCCGCCATGGCGCCCTGAGCGAGGAAGCCGTCGCCGGAAAGGCGGTGGAACTGGCGCTGGCCGGGGCCGGCGGAGCGGCCGGAGGCGGCCACGCGGCCCACGTCGGCTATTACCTGATCGACGACGGGCTGCCGGAACTGGAGCGTGCCGCGTCGGTGCGCGTCGGCGGTGCCCAGGCGCGGCGCCGTGCGGCGAAGCGCTTTCGCCTGCCCCTCTACCTGGGGAGCATGGCCGTCGTCGCCACGGCGGCCACCGGCGGCCTGTTGGCGTTGGCCGCGGCCGGGGGGCTCGATGTCGCTGTCCGACCGGCTTCCTTCGACTGGGTACTGCCCCTGCTGGCGGTCGTCTCGCTGCCCGCCACCAGCCAGTTGGCGGTGACCCTCGTCAATTGGCTGGCCACCCTCCTCGTGGCGCCCCATCCGCTGCCCCGGATGGACTTCTCGGCGGGAATCCCAGCGGCATCGCGCACCCTCGTCGTGGTACCGACCATGCTGACCCGCGCCGCCGCGATCGACGACCTGGCCGAGGCGCTGGAAGTCAGGTTCCTGGCCAATCGCGATGCCTGCCTGCATTTCGGCCTGCTGACCGACTTCTGCGACGCACCCGTGGAGACGCTGCCCGAGGACGCGGACCTGTTGCGCCAGGTCCGGGCACGGATCGACGAACTGAACGCCAGGCACCCCGGCGCCGCGGGTGAGGTCTTCTTCCTCTTCCACCGGCCCCGGCGCTGGAACCCGCGGGAGGGGGTCTGGATGGGCGAGGAGCGCAAGCGAGGCAAGCTCGCCGACCTGAATGCCCTGCTGCGCGGCGCCGGTCCCGGCCGCGGCCGGGATGCCTTCTCCCTTCTCGTCGGCGACGTGACCATCCTCGCCGGGGTCCGCTACGTCGTCACGCTGGATACGGACACTGCATTGCCGCGCGATGCGGCCCGGCAATTCGTCGGTGCCATGGCGCATCCGCTCAACCGGCCGGTCTTCGGCCCGGCGAGCGGCCTGGTGGAGCGCGGTTACGGCATCCTGCAACCGCGTGTGGCGATCAGCCTGCCGGGAACGAACCGTTCGCGCTATGCCCGGCTCCATGGCGGCGAGCCGGGCATCGATCCCTATACCCGCGCGGTGTCCGACGTCTATCAGGACGTCTTCGGCGAGGGTTCCTTCGTCGGCAAGGGCATCTACGACGTCGATGCCTTCGAGCAGGCCCTGGGCGGACGCTTTCCGACCAACCGCATCCTCAGCCACGACCTGCTGGAGGGTTGCCACGCCCGCTCCGGCCTGCTCAGCGACGTGCACCTCTACGAGGACGTTCCCTCGCGCTATGCCGCCGACGTGAGCCGCCGCCATCGTTGGATGCGGGGCGACTGGCAGCTGGCGGCCTGGTTGGCCCGCCGCGTGCCGTGGAATGGAGAGCCTCCCGGCGCCGACGCCGCAGGTGCGCGCCGGCAGGGGAATCCCCTGTCCGCCCTGTCGCAATGGAAACTGATCGACAACCTGAGGCGCAGCCTGGTTCCTGCTTCGCTGACCCTGACGCTGCTGGCCGGATGGACGCTCCTGTCCTGCCCCTGGGCGTGGACCGCAGCGGTCCTCGGCATGCTTCTGTTGCCATCCCTCGGCCCGGCCGTTCTCGACCTCCTGCGCAAACCCGGCGAGGTCCTGCCGGTCCAGCACCTGGAGGCCGTCGTCCGCTCGACCGGCCGCCGCCTCGGTCAGGTGGCATTCGAATTCGCCTGTCTTCCGTACGAGACCTATTACAGCCTCGACGCCATCGTCCGCACCCTCTGGCGCACCGGCGTATCGGGCCGTCGGCTGCTCGAATGGAATCCGTCCGGCGAGGCCGAGCGCCAGTCGGCCAGCGCCGGCCGCGACAGCCTCGCCGGCGGCTACCGGGCGATGTCGGCGGCGCCGGCCGTGGCCCTTCTGGCCGGCGCCACTACCCTGCATCCGGGCGTTTCCGCATCGACGGCCTGGGCGGCGGCGCCGGTCCTGCTCCTGTGGTTCCTCGCGCCGGCGATCGCCTGGTGGATCAGCCTGCCGCTGGTCGTCCGCCGGCCGGCCCTGACGACCGCCCAGGTCGGCTTCCTTCGCCGGCTTTCGCGCCGCACCTGGGCCTTCTTCGACCGGCTGGTCGGCCCGGAGGACCACTGGTTGCCCCCGGACAACTTCCAGAAATACCGGGTGGCAGCCGTCGCCCACCGCACTTCGCCGACCAACATGGGCCTGGCCTTGCTGGCCGACCTGTCCGCCTACGATTTCGGCTACCTGGCGGCGGGTCCGCTGCTGGAGCGCACGGCGCGGACCCTCGGCACCATGGCCTCGCTGGAGCGCCACCGGGGCCACTTCTACAACTGGTACGACACCCGCAGCCTGCAGCCCCTGCCACCGCTCTACGTATCCACCGTGGATAGCGGCAACCTGGCCGGCCATCTGCTGACCTTGCGCGCCGGATTGTCGGCGCTGGTCGACGCCCCCGTCTGGTCACCGCGCCTGTTTGCCGGTCTCGAGGATGCGTTCGGGATCCTCTGCGATGACCTCGAGGCGGTCGGCGAGCCGTCCGGGACCTTGCCGGCCGGGAAGGCGGCGGGGGGCCTGGTGGCCGCGTTCGCCCGGCAGCTCGAGGCGGCGTCGACGGCGCCGCCGGACGACCTCGCCCGGGCCTGCCTGCATCTGGAACGCCTGTCGGCCGCCGCCGACGCCCTGGCGGCGCGCCTCTCCCACGTCGCGATTCCCGGGGAGGACGCCGCGGCGGAGGGGGAGGACGACGCGTCTCCGGCGTCCTGGGCGCGGGCCCTGGCCGGGCAATGCCGGCAGGCGCGGGACGACCTCGTCTTCATGGCGCCCTGGCTGTCCTTGCCGGCGCCACCGATCGGGCTGGAGGAGTTCGCCGACGTCGCCGGCAATCCGGACCTGCGTGCCCTGGCCGGACTGGACGCCCGGCTGTCGCCGCGCATCGACCACTGCCTGGGGGCCGACGCGACACCGGGCCAGCGGCATTGGCTCGGCAACCTGCGGCGCCTGGCGGCGGACGGCAGCGCCCGCGCGCGGGAACGCGTCGCGGCGATCGAAGGCCTGGCCCTGCAGGCGCAGGCGCTGGCTACCATGGAGTTCGATTTTCTCTACGACCGGCCCCGCCATCTGCTGGCCATCGGGTACAACGTGGACGAACGCCGGGTGGACACCAGCTCCTACGACCTGCTCGCCTCCGAGGCGCGCCTGTGCTGCTTCGTCGCCATCGCCCAGGGACAGTTGCCGCAGGAGAGCTGGTTCGCCCTGGGCCGGCTGCTCACGGGAACCGGCGGCGACCCCGTCCTCCTCTCCTGGAGCGGCTCCATGTTCGAGTACCTCATGCCGATGCTGGTGATGCCGACCTACGACAACACCCTCCTCGACCAGACCTGCCGGGCGGCCGTGGCGCGGCAAATCGAGTACGGGCGGCAGCGGGGAGTCCCCTGGGGAATGTCCGAGTCCGCCTACAACACCGTGGACGGCCAGTTGAACTACCAGTACCGGGCCTTCGGCGTTCCCGGCCTGGGGCTCAAGCGCGGCCTGGCCGAGGACCTGGTGGTGGCCCCCTATGCCTCGGCCCTGGCCCTGATGGTGGCCCCCGAGGAGGCCTGCCGCAACCTGCAGCGCCTGGCCGACGAGGGCTTCCTCGGCAGCCTCGGGTTCTACGAGGCGATCGACTACACGCCCGCGCGGCAGCGGCGCGGCCAGGCCAAGGTGGTGGTGCGTTCCTTCATGGCCCATCACCAGGGCATGAGCCTGCTCGCCCTGTCCCATCTTCTCCTGGGCCGGCCGATGCAGCGGCGGTTCGAATCCGACCGACTGTTCCAGGCCGTCATGCTGCTGCTGCAGGAACGGATTCCGCGCGCCACGGCGCTCTTCTCCCACACCGCCCGGCTCTCCGAAGTGCGCGCCACGCCGGTCGTCGCGGAGACGCCGGTGCGACTCTTCGCGACGCCCGACACCCCGTTGCCGGAGGTGCAACTGCTCTCCAACGGCCGCTACCACGTGATGGTCACCAACGCTGGCGGCGGCTACAGCCGCTGGAAGGACCTGGCCGTCACCCGCTGGCGGGAGGACGGCACCTGCGACGACCGCGGCAGTTTCTGCTACCTGCGCGAAGTGGCGGCGGAGGACGGGGCGGCGGCCCCTTTCTGGTCCACCGCCTTCCAGCCGAGCCGGCGGCAACCGCGCAGCTACGAGGCGATCTTCACCGAAGGCCGGGCCGAATTCCGGCGGCGCGATGCCGTCGCCTCCGGAGGGGGGGATTTCGACACCCATACCGAGATCGTCGTGTCGCCCGAGGACGATATCGAGCTGCGCCGCATCCGGATCACCAACCGGTCGCGGCAGCGCCGCCGGATGGAAGTCACCAGCTACGCCGAGGTGGTCATCGCGCCGGCCGCCGCGGACGCGCTGCATCCGGCCTTCGGCAAGCTGTTCGTGCAAACCGAGATATTGCGCGAGCGGCGGGCGATCCTGTGCACCCGCCGTTCCCGTTCGGCCGGCGAGGCGGCCCCCTGGATGCTGCACCTGATGGTGGCCCACGATGCCGAGGTGGCCGCGGTGTCCTACGAGACGGACCGCCTCCGCTTCATCGGGCGCACGCGGGATGCCGCCCATCCGTTGGCGATGAGCGGGGCCGGAGCCCTCTCCGGGACCGAGGGTCCGGTACTCGACCCCATCGTCGCCATTCGCCACGTGCTGATCCTCGACCCGGAGCAGACGGCCACTCTCGACCTGGTGACCGGCATGGCCGAGACCCGCGACGGGGCTCTCGGGCTGCTGGAGAAGTACCAGGACCGGCATCTGTCCGACCGGGTCTTCGACCTGGCCTGGACCCACAGCCAGGTGGTGCTGCGCCAGCTCAACGCCGACGAGGCCGACGCACAGCTCTATGCCCGCCTGGCCGGTCCCGTCATCCATGCCGGCGCCGGACTGCGCGCCGAATCCAGCGTCCTGGTCCGCAACCGGCGGGGCCAGTCCGGCCTCTGGGGCCATGCCATTTCGGGCGATCTCCCCATCATCCTGCTGCAGATCGGCGATGCCGGCAACATCGACCTCGTGCGCCAGCTCGTGCAGGCCCACGCCTACTGGCGGCTCAAGGGGCTCGCCGTGGACCTGGTGATCTGGAACGAGGATCACGCCGGCTATCGGCAGCGCCTGCAGGACGAGATCATGGGATTGATCTCCTCCGGCCTGGAGGCGAGCGTGATCGACCGGCCCGGGGGCATCTTCGTCCGGCCGGCGGAACAGATTTCCGGCGAGGACCGGATCCTCCTCCTGGCCGTCGCCCGTGCCGTGATCACCGACGCCCGGGGAAGCCTGGCCGAGCAACTCGACCACCGGCTCCTGGCGGAGCCGCGGGTGCCGCAGTTCGTTCCCGTCCGTGCCCACCGTCCCGAAGCCGCCGCCCCCCTGCCGAGGCGCGCCGACCTGATCCTGGAAAACGGGCTGGGCGGCTTCACCGCCGATGGCCGCGAATACGTGATCGCCCTCGACCAGGACAGGACCACGCCGGCACCCTGGGCGAACGTGCTGGCAAACCCCCATTTCGGGACCATCGTTTCGGAAAGCGGCAGTGCCTACACCTGGAGCGAGAACGCCCACGAATTCCGCCTCACACCCTGGCATAACGACCCGGTGAGCGATGCCGGCGGCGAGGCCATCTACCTGCGCGACGAGGACACGGGGCAGGTCTGGTCGCCGACGCGCCTGCCGGGGCTCCTGCCCGCCGCGTGCCTGGTCAGGCACGGATTCGGCTACAGCGTCTTCGAGACCCGGGTGGGCGGAATACGATGCGAACTCTGGGTCTACGTGGCCACCGATGCCGCCGTCAAGTTCTCCGTGCTCAAGCTCGCCAACGCCTCCGGCCGGCCGCGGCGCCTGTCGGCGACGGCCTATGTGCAATGGGTGCTCGGCGACCTGCCGGAAAAGTCGGCCATGCACGTGAGCACCGAGGTGGATCAGGCCAGCGGTGCCCTCTTCGCCCGCAACCCCTACAACGGCGAATTCGCCGACCGGGTGGCCTTCTTCGACACCGACGCGCCGACGCGCGGCGTCAGCGGGGACCGGACCGAATTCATCGGTCGCAACGGCAGCCTGGCCGAGCCCGCGGCCCTGCGCCGTGCGCGCCTGTCCGGTCGGGTGGGGGCAGGCCTCGATCCCTGCGCCGCGATCCAGGTGAGCGTCGACCTGGCCGACGGCGAAGAAAGGGAGGTCGTCTTCCGCCTCGGCGTCGGCGGCAGCGCGGACGAGGCCGGGCTCCTCGTCCGGCGCTTCCGGGGAAGCCTTGCCGCACGCGCCGCCCTGGAGTCCGTATGGCAATACTGGAACCACGCCCTGGGGGCCGTGCAGGTCGACACCCCGGACCCGGCGGTCGATGTGATGGCCAACGGCTGGCTGGTCTACCAGACCCTGGCCTGCCGAATGTGGGCGCGCAGCGGCTACTACCAGTCGGGCGGCGCCTTCGGGTTCCGCGACCAGTTGCAGGACGCGATGGCCCTGGTGCACGCCGAGCCGGCCCTGGTCCGCCAGCACCTGCTGTTGTGCGCCAGCCGGCAGTTCCGCGAGGGTGACGTCCAGCATTGGTGGCATCCGCCTTCGGGCCGTGGCGTGCGGACCCGATGTTCGGACGACTACCTTTGGCTGCCCCTGGCCGCCTGCCGCTACGTGGAAAGCACCGGCGACGTCGGCGTGCTCGACGAAACCGTGTCCTTCCTCGAGGGGCGCCCCGTCAACCCGGACGACGATTCCTACTACGACCTGCCGGGAAGATCCTCCGACGCGGCCAGCCTCTACGAGCACTGCACCCGGGCCATCCGGCACGGACTGCGTTTCGGCGCGCACGGGCTGCCGCTGGCCGGCTCCGGCGACTGGAACGACGGCATGAACCTGGTGGGCATCGGCGGCAAGGGCGAGAGCGTCTGGCTCGGCTTCTTCCTCTGCGAGGTGCTGCGCCGCTTTGCCGCCGTCGCCGCGGGCCGGGGCGATGCGGATTTCGCTCGATTCTGCGCGACGGAAGGCGAGCGCCTGGGCGGCAATCTCGAGCGCCACGGCTGGGACGGCGGCTGGTACCGGCGGGCCTATTTCGACGACGGCACCCCCCTCGGTTCGGCGGCCGGCGAGGAATGCCAGATAGATTCCATCGCGCAGAGCTGGTCGGTCCTCTCGGGGGCCGGCGACGAGACGCGGGCGCGCCTGGCCATGCAGGCGGTGGACGAGCGGCTGGTGCGCCGCGAAGACGCGCTCGTCCGGCTCCTCGACCCGCCCTTCGACACCGCCGGAACGGATCCCGGCTACATCCGCGGCTACCTGCCCGGGGTACGCGAGAACGGTGGCCAATACACGCACGGGGCGGTCTGGGTGGCGATGGCCTGGGCGGCCCTCGGCCAGGGCGAACGGGCCTGGGAACTGCTGGCGATGATCAATCCCGCGAACCACGCCTTGTCGGCCGGGGCGGCGGCCACCTACAAGGTGGAACCCTACGTGGTCGCCGCCGACGTCTATGGGGCCCCACCCCACGTGGGACGCGGCGGTTGGAGCTGGTACACCGGATCGGCCGGCTGGATGTACCGGCTGGTCGTCGAGTCCCTCCTCGGGCTGCGGCGGGAAGGCGACAGGCTGCGGCTGGCGCCCTGCCTGCCCGAAGCCTGGCCGGAGGCCAGGATCCGCTACCGCTTCCGGGACACGACCTATCACATCAGCATTCGCCGGGAGGGTGCCGGCGAAGGTGGCGGCGGGCGTGCCGGGCAGGTGGTCGCGGACGGCACCGAGTGCGGCCCCGGGGGAATACCCCTGGTCGACGACAGGCGCGAACACGCGGTTTCGGTGACGTTGGCGCGCCGGTAGGCGTCCGGCGCATCCCGCCGACGGGAGAACGCCGGTACCATGGGCGCTGCCGGCCGAGAGGGCTGCGACCGGGGCGGTCGAGGCCGTCGAATCCGAGCCCGACTTGCGGGGTCCTGCATGAGAGAATCGACGCAAGAGCTGTTGAACAGGCTGACGGCAGCCATTCCCGGCGTGGTCTACCAGTTCCGGACCGACCCCGACGGCGGTTGGGCCTTTCTCTATCTCAGCCCCGGCATCCAGGAACTCTACGAGGTCTCGCCGGAAGAAGCCTACGCGGACCACAATGCGGTCACCGGGTGCCTGCTGCCGGAAGACCGGGAGAGCCACCGGCGGTCCGTCGAGGCCGCCATCGGCAGCCTGACCCGCTGGGCCCACGAGCACCGCATCCGGACCCGCAGCGGCAAGCTCAAGTGGGTACGCGGCCAGGCGGTCCCGGAAAGGCAGCCCGACGGCGGCGTGATCTGGAGCGGCATCCTCATCGATGTCACGGACCGCAAGCTCGCCGAGGCGGCGCTCGCCGAGAGCGAGAACCGTCTCCGCCGGGTGACCGCCATGACCAGCGACCTGGTCTATTCCTGCCGTCGCGGGGACGACGGCTATTTCCGGGTCGAGTGGATGGGGGGCAATGCGGATCGCCTGTTCGGCGTGAGTACCGAGGAAATGCTCGGCATGGGGTGCTGGCGCGGTTTCGTCCTGCCGGAGGACCGCCCCCTGTTCGAGCGGCACGTCACCGGTCTGGCCCCGGGCCAGTCCAGCGACGCGGTCATGCGCGTCCGCCGTCGGGACGGCTCGGTACGCTACCTGCGCAGCTTCGCCCAGGTCGAGGCGGACCCCGACAACAGCGGCCGCCACCTGCTCCATGGCGCCGTCCAGGACATCACCGACCGCAAGGCCCTGGAGCAGGAGCTCGAGCGGCAGGCCCACACCGATTTCCTGACTGGCGTCGCCAACCGCGGCCATTTCTTCGCGCTGGCCGAGCAGGAACTGGCGCGAGTGCAGCGCTACCGGAAGCCCCTGTCGCTGATCATGCTCGACCTGGACCACTTCAAGGAGGTAAACGACACCCACGGCCACGAGATCGGCGACCGGGTGCTGGAGACGCTGGCGGCCACCTGCCGGCGCATCCTGCGGGAGATCGACGTCGTCGGCCGCATGGGTGGCGAGGAGTTCGCCATCCTGCTCCCCGAGACGGCGGGCGCGGATGCCTTCGAGGTGGCGGAGCGCCTGCGGGAGGCCATTGCGCTGGCGTCCGTCGATATCGGCGCGGAACGGCCCCTGCGCGTCACCGCCTCCCTGGGCGTTGCCACCTACGTCGAGGTCGACCAGTGGGTCGACACGCTGCTGCGCCGGGCTGATCGGGCCCTCTACGAGGCCAAGCGCCTGGGCCGCAACAGGACCTGCCAGGCCGGCGGCGAGGCCTGAACGGGCCCCGCGCGGACCCCCGCCTATTTCCGCGCCGTCGTTGCCGGCAGGGACTTCACGTAGGCCAGCACGCTGCGGATCTCCTCGTCGGAGAGGATGTACTTGAACTGGGGCATCACGTAGGCCGGCTCCGGAAGGCGCCGCAGGCCCTCGCGGATGCTGGCCAGCAGGACGTCGTCGCGACCTTTGAGGAAACCGGCCGCGGTCAGGTCGGGGATGTACTGGACGCCGGGCTGGAAGAAGGCCGAGCGGGGCCCGTCGCCCTTGCCGTGGAGGCCGTGGCAGATGGCGCAGTGGTCGAGGAAGACCGCCTCGCCGCGGGCCGCCGACGCAGGTTTGCCGGTCGGCCGGAAATGGGGTTTGGCATTTTCCGCGGGGGCGCCTCGCGCCGCCGTCGCCTTGCCGGCTTCCTTCATCTCCGGCACGGCCAGGGCCGCGGACGACAACCCGGCCACCGCAGCGGCCACGAGCAGCAGAGTGGATTTCATGGCTGGTTCTCCCCGTCCATGGGTGTGGTGTGGGACGTTCCGCCCAACTCCCGGCGGTGCAATGACAGATGGCAGCGCAGGGCCTCGAGCATGCGGGTGTAGGGGCTCGCGGGCCTCGCCGCGACGGCAAGGTCGGCAAGCCTGTCGGCAAGGGGGAACAGGAAGCGTTCGAGGAAGGTCTTCTCGGCCAGCCGGATGCCGGCCAGGACCTGCGCATCGTCGCCCGCGCCGGCCTCGTTCTCGCGGAAGGCAAGCAACTGCGCGAATTCCAGTTCGACGCAGAGGTGATCGGGGAGATCGTCGAACGATTCCGCGATGTCGACGCCATTGTCCTGGTAGAAGCGCTTGATCGCCAGCATCTCGTCGAGCCGCTTTTCGGCATCCGGGGCCGTGAAAAGGGAGCCGTAGGGCGGACAAGGCAGGTGCGGAAAGTTGGCCGAGAACATGGCGATGTGTTCCGACTCGACATCCCCGTCGCCCATCTCGCGCAGGGCAGTGAAGAAGGCCTGCGCTTCGGCGCGGCAGCGCTCAATCAGGGCGGCATCGCCGGCTGGCTGGCGGCCCAGAGCGTCGAGGAAGGCAGCCTCCGTTTGCGGCTGCCGGAAGTACTCGATGCCCTCCTCGCCCGGATGGGCGAGGGCCAGTTCAAAGAAGTGGTAGAGGCCGGCCCGCGCCGCCGTGGGGGACAGGGCGGCTCGTCCCGCCGCATCGGCGGCCGACACTTCCATCGTGGTGATGGCGTTCATGGTCTCCATCGCCTCCTAGATGTCCTTCATCTTCACAGGTGCCTCGACATGGTAGGGCTCGTCGAGGAGGCCGCGCATCGCGAAGCCGAAGTACTTCTCCACCTCCTCGGGCGGGACGTTCTTCGGCGGCACGTACCAGACCGACGGAATGGTGCCGAAGTCCGGCCGGTACTGGCGCGGCCCGGTGGTGCTGATGACCCGGTGGGTCGCCTTCAGCCCGACCTCGGGATCGTAGGGGCGTGCCCCCAGGGACGGGTCGCGGATCAGTTTCGAGATCGCGCTTTCCGGATCCATCAGGTTGCCGAACACCCGGATCTTGCCGACGCAGGTCTTGACGCATTGGGGCTCCTGCCCCTTCTCGAGCAGCGGGAAGCAGAAGATGCATTTCTGCGATTTCTTGGTCACCGGGTTGTAGTAGATCTTGTCATAGGGACAGGCCTTGACGCAGTACTGGAAGCCCTCGCACTTGTCCTGGTCGATGAGGACGATGCCGTCCTCGTTCTTGTAGATGGAGCGGGTCGGGCAGGCGGGCAGGCAGGCCGGATTGGCGCAGTGATTGCAGGGCCTCGCCAGGTAGAACTGCCAGAGCTTGGGGAACCTGCCCTTGGGGGTGTCCTGGTAGAGGTTGGAAAAGCGATAGTCCCAGTCCGCCGGGTTCTTGCTCCCGTTCTTGCGCGGGTACTTGCCGAAGGGTTGCGTGGCGACGCTGTTCCAGTACATGTTCTCCTGCCCGGGACCGCTGGTCCAGGTCTGCTTGCAGGACATCGAGCAGGTGTGGCAGCCGATGCATTTGTTGATGTCCAGCAGCATGCCGTACTGGACGCGGTTGCCGTAGATGGTGTTGGGCTGGCCGTAGTATCTCTTCCAAAGCGCTTCCGACATGGCGGCTCTCCTTGCTTACGACTTCTTCACTTCGCAGACCTGGTCGAAGTGGCCCGACACCGGACCCCAGACGTTGGGAATGAAGTAGATCTCGTGGATGGGGTTGATGGCGTTGTGGGTCAGCGCGTTCCAATGGCCTTCGCGGATCTGCTCCCGTTGCCAGCCGAAATAGATCAGGACGGCGCCGGGCGGCACGGACTCGCGCAGCTTGACCTTGGCCTTGACGTAGCCGTGCGGGTTGTAGGCCGTGGCCCAGTCGCCCGCCACCAGTCCCCGCCGGGCGGCGTCCACCGGATTCAGTTCCAGCAGCGGCTGGCCGATGTCATCGAGCTTGAGCACGTCTTCCGTCGTCCGCCAGGACGAATGCACGCTCCACCGGGTGTGCCGGGCGTGGTACACCAGCGGGTACTTCTCGAACAGGGGGTTGCGCTCCTTCTTCGCCTCGGCCCAGACCTTCGAGGGCCCGTAAGGCGTGGCCTGGCGGGGCTCCTTGTGGACCGGCAACTGCTCGCCGAACTGGATGAACCTGTCTTCGTCCTTGTAGAGTTCCTGGCGACCCGAGGCCGTCTTGAACTTCTTCTTGCCCTCCACCTCCTCGGTGAATGAAGCATAGGGCGAGCTCGGCAGGTTGACCCTGATGCAGCGCTCCTTCTTCAGGCGGTCCAGGGTGATCCCCTTGACCAGCGGTCCTCCGGTCTGCAGCAACAGCTCGATGGCCTGTTCCGGCTGGTTGAACTTGAAGATGTCGCCCGTGCCCAGGCGCTTGCAGACCTCGTGGTAGATCTCGATGTCGGTCTTGGCCTCGAACATCGGCTTCAGGCCGCCCTCGTGCAACTGGATGTAGGGATGGGCCGGGGTGGTGCAGACGTCGTAGGGAAGCTCGAACCAGCTGACCACCGGGAGGATGATGTCGGCCAACTGGGCCGTGGTGCTCATCTCGATTTCCGGCGAGACGATCAGTTCGATCTTCGGCAGCACATTGCGCATCAGGTTGCTCTGGTCGGAGGCCTCGCCGAGGAGGTTGCCGCCTGCCGCCCAGATGGCACGGATCTGCCGCCACAGGCCGGCCTTGTTGAACATCGTCTCCGTGGGTCCGTTCACCACGTAGGCGGTGTCCAGCGGCACGGCGCGATGGCGCTCGTCGGGCTTTCCGCCCTCCTTCTTCGGGAAGAAGTAGTCGGTCGGATTCAGCCGCATCAGGTACTGGCCCGCCCAGGGGCTGACGCCGCCGCCGTTGCGGCCCACGTTGCCCGTCAGCAGCCCGAGCTCGATCACCGACCGGCCGATCAGGTCGCCGTGGTACCAGTGGTTGATCCCGGTACCGGCCCAGATGCTGGCCGGCTTGGCCGTGGCGTATTCGACGGCAATCCGCTCGATGTCCTTCGCCGGCACGCCGGTGATCTCGGACACGGTCTTCGGGTCGTAATCCTCGAGCTTCCTGAGCAACAGGGTGTGGGCGGTGGAGCAGCTGACCTTCTTGCCGTCCTTGAGGGCCAACTCCCAGGTGCCGGTGAGGGCGGGCTTGTCGCTGAAGTAGGCATCGGGGACCGGTTTCCCGGTCGACGGATCGTAGACCATGAAGGTCTTGGCATCGCCGTCGGCGGCCAGGTCCGCCGCCTTCAGGTACTTGCCATTGTCGTTGCGGACGAGCAAGGGCCCGCTGGTCGTGCGGCGCAGGTAGGCCTCGTCGGCCAGGCCGCGCTTGACGACCACATGGCAAAAGCCCAGGGCCAGGGCGCCATCCGTGCCGGGGCGCACACGTACCCACTCATCGACGGCGCTCGCCGTCGGATCGAAATAGGGGGCGATGTAAACCAGCTTGACCCCCTTGGCGCGGGCGTCGGTGAAGAAGTGCGCGTCGGGCATCCGGGTCTGCAGGATGTCCGAACCCCAGATGATGGCGTACTTCGTGTTGAGGACATCCTTGAACTCGTGCTCCTCGGTCTGCACGTTCCAGGTGATCGGATGGGCCAGCGGGAGGTCGCCGTACCAGTTGTAGAAAGTGCCGATCCCGAACGCGTTCACGGAAGCGAAGCGGAAGCCCGCGCCCTGCTTGGCGATTCCCGTGGCGGGCACCGGCGGATAGATCCACACGGTGTTCTGCCCGTACTTGGCGGCGATGCGTTTCAGTTCGCCGGCGATGAAATCCAGGGCCTCGTCCCAGGTGATCCGCTTCCATTGACCGGAGCCCCTCGGTCCGACGCGCTTCATCGGGAACTTGATGCGGTTCGGCGAATACACGCGCCGGTGATAGGTGGCGCCTTTCATGCAGCCCCGCGGGTTGTACTCGTCGTCGGGATAGTCCAGGGGCTGTTCGACGCGCTGGACGATGCCGTCCTTGATGAACACGTTCCAGGCGCAGGAGCCGGTGCAATTGGGCATGTTGATGCTGCGCACCACGCGCTCTCCCTGGAACAGGTTGCGGTAGCCATCCTCCCAGGGACGGTCCTTGCGTTCGACGAGGGCGGCGAGCGCGGGACGGCCGAGGGTGAAGGGCAGGCCCCCCGCTGCGGCGAGGGACAGGCTGCCTTTGATGAACTGGCGGCGGTTGATGGTCATGGTCATTCCCCGGAAAACTTTTCAGGCCCGCATGGGCGCGCTTTCGAACCGCCGGACATCGCTGCCCGGCGGCCCGGCCACGGTGGGACTCAGTTGCCCACGGACAGCACTTTGACGACGTTCTCGACCGTCTGTATCGTCCCCAGGACGGTGGGGCTGCCCCAGCGCACGTGATACTTGTTCTCCGGCACCTTGGCCAGGGCCAGCATCAGGTTGTTGAAGGCGACCAGGTCCGCGGTTTCGAAGTAGGTGATGAAGTCGGTGTCGT
Organism: Pseudomonadota bacterium; assembly: GCA_052035955.1. GTDB lineage: Bacteria > Pseudomonadota > Gammaproteobacteria > Burkholderiales > Rhodocyclaceae > JAEUNJ01. The sequence goes on along the minus strand of JBPOHD010000028.1, from coordinate 2,393 downwards.
CGAGGCCGGTGGAGTGGTAGAGCTTGCGCTTCACATTGACCAGGTTGGCCAGGGTCGGCAGGGTGTGGGTTTCGATTTCCTTCAGTCGCTGGGCGTCGCTCAGGTTCCACCAGTCGGCGCTCTTCTTGACCGGTACCATGAAGGCGTAGCGGGGCGCATCGCCGCTGTAACTGGCGCTGGTGAGGCCGGCATTGAGATCGGGCGACTTGTCCTTGGTGATGTAGTTCAGCGCCTTGGTCACGCCGACCAGGTTCTCCGTCACCTCCAGGGCCATGCCGAACCGCGTGGCGCGGAAGTCCACCAGGAAGGCCTGGGTGGCCGCCATGTCGTAGGAATGGACGCGCAGGAAGAGGTCGCTGCCGGCCTCGAATCCGCGGGTGAGGTAGGCATCCACGATCACCTTGTCCTTGTGCTTCTCGACCACCGCCAGCACCTCGGCGGCCGCCCCCTTGCGTTCGGCGAGGGCGCTGCGGTAATAGTCCGGACGCACCTTGTAAGTGGAGAAGTTTCCGTAGACGCCCGCCGCCGTGAGGATCTTGGCCCGATCCACGGGCGCCGGCATCGGGGCCTGCTGGGCCAGCGCATTGCCGCCGGCAATCGCCAGATAGACGGACAAGAGGGCTGCTGCGATCTTGCTCATGATGTGAACTCCTTGAAAGGAAAGGCTGAGAAGTGCCGGATCGACCGCCGGCTCCCAGGGAGCGGGCGTTCGACGGGGATTCCCCATTGGCTGGAGGCGATGCGGGTCACGGTGAATTCCGGTGTTGGAAAGGGATGCCAGAGTCGGGCTCCCTTTCGGTAACATTTGCCAATGAATTCGGAAAAAAGACCACGGCGGTTACAGGGCAAAGAAAATAATCAGGGGCCCTTTCCCGATTTTCTTTCTCGGGAACTGTAACGGGGACGCCCCATGGACCGAAGTAACCGGCAGGCCCTCTGGAATTCCAGCGAAGCCCGGCTGCGCGGTTTGCTGATCGCCGGCCGAGGGGGCGACGAACAGGCTTACCTTTCCTTTCTGAGGGAATTGTCCAACCACCTGCGCGCGTTCTTCCGCCGACGGGTGACATGGATTCCAGCGGAGGCGGAGGATCTGGTCCAGGAGACCTTGTTGGCCGTGCACAACCAGCGACACACCTACGACGCGCGCCAGCCCCTCACGGCCTGGATACACGCGATCGCCAAGCACAAGCTGGTGGACCTTCACCGGGCCAGGACGGGTCGCGACGCGCTGACCGATCCCATCGAGGACGCCGCGGAGGAGATGCTCTCCGTCCAGGAGCGGGAGGCGGCCGATGCGCGTATCGACGTCGAGGGCTTGCTTGCACAGCTGCCCGACCGGTTTCGGCTGCCCATCCTGTATGTGAAGTTGCAGGGGCTGTCGGTCCGGGAGGCGGCGCAGCGGACCGGGATGACCGAATCGGCAGTGAAGGTGGGGGTGCATCGCGGCCTCAAGAAGCTTGCCGCACGGATCAGGGGCGAGACATGAAAACCGACGACTTCGCGTTGATGCTGGCGACCGGTGCCGGCGCCGTCGACACCAATCCCTTCGGGCGGCGATTCGGGATTGCCCTGGCGGCGGGCAGCGGTTTGGCCCTGTTGCAGATGACGGTCGTGATCGGCATCCGGTCCGACCTCGGCGACGCCCTGGCCCAACTGGATTTCTGGATCAAGCTCGGGTTTGCCGGCGCCCTGATGGCCGCCGCGCTGGCCCTCGTCCTCCGCCTTTCCAGTCCCGGCGCGGCGCTGGGACGCCTGCCTGGCGTGGCTGCCACCCCCGTTCTCGCCATCTGGGCGCTGGCCGCGGGGGGCTTGATGGGCGCCGATCCGGCACGCTGGCCGACGCTCCTGCTGGGCGAGACCTGGGCCGTGTGTCCCTTCCTGATCGCCTTCCTTTCCATCCCGATGTTCGTCGCCACCTTCTGGGCGGTGCGTGACCTGGCACCGACGCGGTTACGCCTGGCCGGCGCCGCGGCCGGACTGTTCTCCGGCGCCACGGGGGCCGTCGCGTACTCGCTCCATTGCCCCGAGATGGCGTATCCCTTCGTCGGCACGTGGTACGTGCTGGGCATACTCATGCCCGTTCCGCTGGGCGCCTACCTGGGGCCGCGTTTGTTGCGCTGGTAAGCTCGGCGCCATTGGCCTGGCCCCTGGGTCCTCCCGTTCCGACGGCCTGGCAGGAAACGACGGCGACGCACCGGGTTGCCTCGGGTCTGCCCGGAGCACCCATGGACCGGCGTCACCGGTACGGGGCCCAGGGGGCCTCGTCGACCTCGACCGCCCCCTGCCGATACCTCCCACGCCGGCCGCGTTGCCCATCGGGGAAGGGGAATTGAACGAATCGTTCAGTCGGCCTTCCTCCAGTTGAACGAAACGACATTCCAGCCCGCCGGACG
>JBPOHD010000078.1:0-59080 GCA_052035955.1 Pseudomonadota bacterium | reverse complement strand
AAAGGCAAACCACCAAGACACCAAGGGCACCAAGGGGCACCAAGGAACGACAAAGGCATTCCCTGGACAGCATGCCCCCCCGGGGAGCGGGAAACGCCCGCAAAGCCCTCTCGCTCGCCGTCCTTTGCGTCCCTTTGCGCCTTTGCGTCTTTGCGGTGGGGTTGTCGACTTTCCGCGGCCCGATGCCATCGGGGCGGCCAGGAAAGGCATCGCGGCGTAAACGCCGCTCCTACAAGGGACCGTCCGCGCGGTGTCGTAGGAGCGCCGCATGCGGCGCGATGGGGCGGTCCGAAACCCATCGCGGCGTCACCTCCGCTCCTGCACGAACCTCCGGGCGTCCTGCCTTCCTCTGCGCCTTCGACCGTCCGCCCAAGGCATCCGGCGGCAAAACGCCAAAAAGCGCCGGGAGGGCCCGCCGCTTCCGGTTTAGTATTCCCCGCGGGCACAACGGGGTCTCGCGCCATCCGGCGCGGCAAACATGGCGGACATTTCACGGGCGGAGCGGGCGGCGGATTCCTCGGACCTGGCCATCGATTCGATGGCCGTGCGCATCCTGCACGCCGCCGCCGGCGTCCTCTGCATCGCCGGTTTCCTGCTCGCCCTCCTGCTCGCCGCCGATTACCCGCTGGCCTCGCCGCGGGTGGTCCTGCACCTGCTGATCGGCGGTACTGGCGGCCTCGCCCTGCTCTTCCTGCGCACCGGCCGCCGGCACTTGGCGGCCAGCGTGCTGGTCTGGGGCTACTGGCTGGGGGCGACGGCGGTGGCGGCCATCAACGGCGGCCTGCGCGGCCCGAACCTGCTCAACTACCCGCTGACCCTGGTCTGCGCGGCCTGGCTGCTCGGCCTGCGCCAGACCCTGGTGCTGGCGGTGCTCACCGAGGCGGTGCTGGTGGCCTTCCTGGCCGGCGATGCCTACGGCATCATCCCGCCGCCGGATTTCGAGAACCGGATGGCCTATTTCGTCTTCCTGACGGCGGTGACGCTGATGACCACGGCCGCCACCCTGCTCTCCCGCCGCGGCTACCTGGCCCAGGTGGTGCAGGCGCAGCGGGTCGCCACCGACCTGGCGGCGCGGGAGGAGGAGCTGCGCCGGCACCGGGACCAGCTCGAGGAGACGGTGCGCAACCGGACCCTGGAACTGGCCCAGGCGCGGGATGCGGCGGAGGCCGCCAACCAGGCCAAGAGCGCCTTCCTGGCCAACATGAGCCACGAGATCCGGACGCCGATGAACGCCATCATCGGCCTCACCCACCTGATGCGGCGCAGCCAGCCGCCGGCCGACCAGGCCGAGCGCCTGGACAAGGTGGCCGTCGCCGCCGAGCACCTGCTGTCCATCCTCAACGACATCCTGGATTTTTCCAAGATCGAGGCCGGCAAATTCACCCTGGAACGGACAGAGCTGTCGCTGGAGGCCCTGCTGGCCGGCGCCGCCTCCATGGTGGCCGAGCGGGCGCAGGCCAAGGGCCTGGCGCTGCGCCTGGAACCGCCGCCGGCCACCGGCCCCCTGCTCGGCGACCCGACCCGCCTGCAGCAGGCCCTGCTCAACTACCTGGGCAACGCCATCAAGTTCACCGAGGCCGGCGCCGTGACCCTGGGCGCCCGCCTGCTGGCGGCGGAGGGCGAGGGCATGCACCTGCGCTTCGAGGTCCGGGACACGGGCATCGGCATCGCGCCGGAGGTGATCCCGCGCCTCTTCTCCACCTTCGAGCAGGCCGACAACTCGACCACCCGGCACTACGGGGGCACCGGCCTGGGACTGGCCATCACCCGCCGTATGGCCGGGCTGATGGGCGGCGAGGCGGGGGTGGAGAGCACCCCGGGCGCCGGCAGCACGTTCTGGTTCACCGCCCGGCTCGATAGGTCCGAAACGCCGGCGACGGCGCCGGCCGCGGCCCCGGCGGAATCGGCCGAGGCCGTCCTCGGGCGCGATTTCGCCGGCCGGTCCATCCTGCTCGTCGAGGACGACCCGATCAACCGGGAGGTGACCCTGGGCCTGCTGGAGGATGCCGGGCTGACGGCGGACACGGCGGAAGACGGCATCGAGGCCCTGGCCATGGTGGAGGCGAAGGCCTACGACCTGATCCTGATGGACATGCAGATGCCGAGGATGGACGGCCTGGAGGCGACGCGGCTGATCCGCAAGATGCATTACGGGGAGCGCCTGCCCATCGTCGCCATGACGGCGAACGCCTTCGAGGAGGACCGGGAGCGCTGCCTGAAGGCGGGGATGAACGACCACGTGGCCAAGCCCGTGGACCCGGAGCAGTTTTTCGCCACCCTGCTGCGCTGGCTGCGCGAGGGGGCGTAAGGGCGCCGCCCGCGGCGCGACGGGGCGGTCCCGAAAGGCATCGCGGCGTGACCGCCGCTCCTACAAATACCCGCCCCCCCTGTAGGAGCGCCGCATGCGGCGCGATGGGCTTGTCCGCCGTCCGGAAAGGCAAACCACCAAGGACACCAAGGACACCAAGGGGCACGAAGAAACGACAATGGCATTTCCCCCAGGGCGGTAATTCCGCCGGGCGGGAAACTCCCGCAAAGCCCTTGCCTTCCTTTGCGTCCCTCTGCGCCTTCGCGCCTTTGCGGTGAAGCCTTGACTTTCCCAGGCCCAAACCCATCGCGGCGTGACCGCCGCTCCTACAAAACCCGGTCGCCCGCTCCCCTTGTAGGAGCGCCGCATGCGGCGCGATGGGCTTGCCCGCCGTCCGGAAAGGCAAACCACCAAGACACCAAGGAACGACAAAGGCATTTGCCGGGGGACGGCAATAACGCCGAGCGGGAAGTTCCCGCAAAGCCTTCGCCTTCCTTTGCGCCCCTCTGCGCCTTTGCGTCTTTGCGGTGAAGCCTTGACTTTCCCAGGCCCAAACCCATCGCGGCGTGACCGCCGCTCCTACAAGGGCCCGTCCGCGCGGAGTTGTAGGAGCGCCGCATGCGGCGCGATGGGGCGGTTCCGAAAGGCACCGCGGGGTGAACGAAAAAGCGGGGCCGCAGCCCCGCCGGCGTTCGATGGCGGCCGGATCAGCGGCGGCGGCGGGCGACCGTCCCCAGCAGGCCGAGGCCGGCCAGCATCAGGGCATAGGTCTCGGGTTCGGGCACCGGGGCCAGGGTTCCGCTGACGGCGCCGGTGAGGTAGAAGGCATCCCAGACGTCATTCACCGACTGCCCGCGCAGTTCGACGACGTTCATGCCGGGCAGGAAGACGCCGCTCCCGGCAGCGACGGAGAAGGCCTGGTCGCCGCCGAAGGCATAGCTGCCGGTGTTGGTCCCGGCCACCAGGTGGCCATTGACGTAGATGCCGAAGGCCAGGTCGGCGACGCGCCAGCGGCCGCTGAAGCCGACGCTGGCCAGGTCGTAGCCGGAGAGGTCGAAGGCGCGACGGGCGAAGACGTTCCGGAAGGTGCCCCAGCCGGTGGTCGGGCTGGTCGCCACCACCGAGGGGGTGGTGATCCAGGCGGCGCTGCCGTCCACCGATTCCATGCCGCAGCAGATCTGGCCGCTGCCGTAGTCCGGGTAGGCCCCGGGATAGGCGACCCGGGCGGCGGTGAAATGGCTGCCGTCGGTCGAGATGGTCCAGTAGGGGTCGATGCTGCCGGCGGCGAGCACGCTGCCGCCGGTGGCGAGGCCGGTGTTGAGGTTCGGTCCGGCGTGGGCCAGGCCGGCGGCGGCGAGGCCACCGGCCAGGAGGAGGCGAAGTCGGGGGTGCATTGGGGATACTCCGGTGGGATGGGAACCGCCCGATTAGACAGGGAGTAGTCCCGACCGGGCAATAGTCCGTTCGGACCATGGGGCCGCTTGCCCGGCTCGGCGGCGGCCCGGCCCCGGTGCTATCCTCTGCCGCGCACAGGGGTGCCCCGGCGCCGCGCCGGAACGCCGCCGCCGCGGCCCGCCCCTTCCGGAACGCACCACGCCACAGGTCATGCCATGGAAACGCTGCTGCTGATCGTCCTCATCCTGCTCAACGGCGCCTTCGCCATGTCGGAGATCGCCCTGGTCACCGCCCGGCGGGCCCGCCTCGCCCGCCTGGCCGAGGACGGCGACGGGGCCGCCGCCGTGGCCCTGGAACTGCACGACGAGCCGACCCGTTTCCTCTCCAGCATCCAGATCGGCATCACCTCCATCGGCGTCCTGAACGGCATCGTCGGCCAGGCGGTGCTGGCCGATCCGCTGGCGCTGCACCTGCAGGGCCTGGGAATGGAGCGGGAAGGCAGCGAGATCGCCGCCACCGCCCTCGTGGTGGTGGTCATCACCTACGTTTCCATCGTCATCGGCGAGCTGGTGCCCAAGCGCATCGGCCAGGGCAACCCGGAGGGCGTCGCCCGCCTGGTGGCGCGGCCCATGCAGATCCTGGCCACGGTGACGCGGCCCTTCGTCCGCCTGCTGGCGATCTCCACCGACACCCTGCTGCGCCTGCTCGGCAAGCACGCCCAGACCGGACCGAGCGTCACCGAGGAGGAGATCCACGCCATGCTGGAGGAAGGCTCGGAGGCCGGGGTGATCGAGCAGCAGGAAAGGGAGATGGTGCGCAACGTCTTCCGGCTGGACGACCGGCAGATCGGCTCCCTGATGATCCCCCGCGCCGACATCACCTACCTGGACATGGAAGTGCCCCTGGAGGAGAACCTGCGCTGGGTCACCGATTCCGAGCACTCGCGCTTCCCGGTCTGCCGCGGCGGCCTGCACGAGGTGGTCGGCATCGTCAACGCGAAACAGCTGTTGCGCCAGACCCTGAAGGGCGGCCGGCCGGACCTGGCGGCCCTGGTGCAGCCGGCGGTCTTCGTCCCCGAAAGCCTGACCGGCATGGACCTGCTGGAGCACTTCCGGGCCTCCGGTACCCAGATGGTGCTGGTGGTGGACGAATACGGCGAGGTGCAGGGCCTGGTGACCCTCCAGGACGTGCTGGAGGCGGTGACCGGCGAGTTCAAGCCGCGCAACCAGGAGGACGCCTGGGCGGTGCGGCGGGAGGACGGCTCCTGGCTGCTGGACGGCCTGATCCCGGTGCCGGAGCTCAAGGACCGGCTGGAACTGAAGGCGGTGCCCGAGGAGGACAAGGGCCGCTACCACACCCTGAGCGGCCTGATGATGTGGCTGCTCGGCCGCCTGCCCCGCACCGGCGACGTGGCCCAGTGGGAGGACTGGCGCCTGGAGATCGTCGACCTGGACGGCAAGCGGGTGGACAAGGTCCTGGCCAGCCGCCAGCCGGCGGAAGAACCGCCGGCGACCTGATCGCACCGGAAGGCCGCCCCCGGCGCGATGGGGTCGATCGAGGCTTCCATCGCGGCGTGACCGCCGCTCCTACAAGAGACCTCCGCACGCCGTTGTAGGAGCGCCGCATGCGGCGCGATGGGGCCGTTGGACCGTCGGCACGCGAAACCCGGACGGCACGGCCCTGTAGGAGCGCCGCATGCGGCGCGATGGGGTCGGTTCGGCGCTCGCCGTCCGCGGTCCGGAAAGGCAAACCACCAAGACACCAAGGGCACCAAGGGGCACCAAGGGACGACAACGGCATTCCCGGACAGCATGATCCCCCCGGGGAGCGGGAAGCTCCCGCAAAGCCCCCGCCCTCGCCTTCCTTTGCGGCCCTCTGCGCCTTTGCGTCTTTGCGGTGAGGTTTTCGACATTCCGCGGCCCGATGCCATCGGGGCGGGCAGGAAAGGCATCGCGGCGTGGCCGCCGCTCCTACAAATTCCCGACGGCGCGGTGTTGTAGGAGCGCCGCATGCGGCGCGATGGGGTCGGTTCGGCGCCCGCCGTCCGCGGTCCGGAAAGGCAAACCACCAAGACACCAAGGGCACCAAGGGGCACCAAGGAACGACAAGGGCATTCCCGGACAGCATGATCCCCCCGGGAGAGGGAAGCTCCCGCAAAGCCCCCGCCCTCGCCTTCCTTTGCGGCCCTCTGCGCCTTTGCGTCTTTGCGGTGAGGTTGTCGACTTTCCGCGGCCCGATGCCATCGGGGCGGGCAGGAAAGGCATCGCGGCGTAGCCGCCGCTCCTACAAATTCCCGACGGTGCGGTCTTGTAGGAGCGCCGCATGCGGCGCGATGGGGGTCCGTCAGGCCAGGCAGACGACCGTCGCGTTATGGAAGCGTGGCATTCCCAGGGCCTCCTCGCTGTCGATCTCGCCCAGGGTCAGGGCGCCGGCCACGCCGGTTGCCCCCGTCATTTCCGCCAGCCGCTCCATCTCGCTGACGGCGGCGGCGCCGAAATGCATGCGCCGGCCGGCGCAGTAGAAGGTCATCAGCGGCCGATGGGCGGCGGCGGGGCCCAGGGCGCCGGCGATCCCGTCCACGCAGGCGCTGTCCTCCAGTGACGGCGCGCGCAACAGCCGCAGCAGGCAGTTCGGCGGCACCTCGCCGACGCAGAACAGGGCGCCGTCGTCCGACAGGGCGACCGGAATGCGCACGAGGACGTCGAGGGCGGTGACCACGCCGAAGGGGAAATGCACCGCGTAGTCGTAGAAGTTCTCCCGCGTCAGCTCGACGCCGTATTCCTTGCCTATGACCTCCTGGTAAACCGCGAAGGCCGGCCGCCCGTCGATGCGGTCGATGCGGTTGCCCTCGGTCGAGGTGGCCTTCATCAGGCCCCGGGAGACCGGATAGTCGTGGCGGGCGATCAGGCGGGTGGCCGGCGGCAGCAGGAGGCCGAGGACGCCGTTGCCGATGGTCCTTTCCTCGTCGAACAGGCAGGGCATGGGCTGGAAGGTCTCGCTGCCGGCGTTCACGCCGCCATAGCGCACGGCATCCCTCAGCTGCTCGTAGACGCCCAGCAACTGGCTGGCGATGTCCGGCAGCATGCCGTCGAAGACCAGGAAGAGGGTCGGCGCCCCGCCCGAGCCGCCTGCCCCGGCCGGGTCGCCCAGGGCCCGGCGGGCGGCTCCGGCGATCCGTTCCGCCGCGGCGCCCGTGCCGGCATCCAGCCCGTCCAGCAGGAAACGGGGCGGCATGGCGTCGAAGCGGAATGCCCAGGCGCCCCCGGTGGCGAAGCCGGCGTCGGTGACGATGGCCGGGAAGACGGCGCCGACCAGGGGCACGCCGGCCCCGCGGCAGGCCGCCTGGAGGGCAGGGAGGCGTGCCCGCTCGGCCTCGGGCAGCAGCATCAGGAGGCCGGTCCCCGGCGTCGCGGCCCGCCATTCGGCGAGCAGCCCCGGGAAGCGGTCGAAGTCGGCGGCGGCGATGAGGTGCGGGATGGGCATGGGGCGCGGGTCGTCGGCGTGGGGGGCGGCGGTCAGCGCCGGGGAATCAGGATCTCGATGGCGGCGCCGCCGCCCGGCGCGTGGCCGGCGCTGATGCGGCCCTGGTGCAGGGCCATGATCTCGTGGCAGATGGCCAGGCCGAGGCCGGTGCCGCCGGCGCCGGTGCGGGTGCGCGAACTCTGGGCGAACTGGTCGAAGATGCTTTCCAGCTCGCCGTCCGGGATGCCGGGCCCCTGGTCGGTGACCCGCAGGCGCAGGGCCGCCTGGCTGCCCTCGTCGGTGGCGCGGCGGCCGGCGGGCAGCAGGGCGGCGGAGAATTCGACGCCGATCCGGCCCCCGTCCGGCGAGAAGCGGATCGCATTGGAGAGCACGTTGAGCAGCACCTGGCGGATGCGCCGCAGGTCCACCCGGGCCCGGGTGTCGCCTTCGCGGGCGATGTCCAGGACCAGTCCCCTGGCGGCCAGCAGGGGCTGGATCTCGGCCGTCACGTCGGCCAGGATCACGGCCACGTCGGCCTCGGCGGCCTCGATTTCGGCGCGCCCGGCGGACAGCTTGGAAAAATCCAGCAGCTCGTCGATCAGCCCGATCAGGCGGCCGCCGCTCTGCCGGATGCGCTCGAAATAGGTGACGATCTTTTCCGGCGGGGCGCTGCCGGTCCGGCTGCGGCCCATCTCGGAAAAGCTGAGGATGGCGTGCATGGGGGTGCGCAGCTCGTGGGAGATGTTGGCCAGGAACTCGCTCTTCGCCCGGTTGGCCTCCTCGGCCGCCTCCTTGGCGGCCCGCAGGTCCCGGGTCTGCTCGGCCACCAGCTCGGCCAGGTGGTCCCGGTGGGCGCGCAGTTCGGCTTCCACCTCCTTCAGGTGGCCGATGTCGCTGGCCAGGACGACGGCGCCTTCGAGCTTGCCGGAACGGCCGTGGAGCAGGGTGCCGCGGACCTGGTAGATGCGCGCCCTGCCATCGTCGTCGGACAGGGGGCAGGCCAGGGCGTGCTCGGCCTCGTAGCGTCCCTGGCTGGCCTTGATGGCGGCCAGCAGCAGGGCCTTGCCGCCGTCGAAGCGGGCGGCCAGGGTCCGCCGGTCGTCCGCGGCCAGGAAGTCCTCCAGCCAGCCGCCCGCCAGTTCCGTCGCCGGGCAGGCGAGTTCCCGTTCGGCCCGCGCGTTGACCTGGCGGATGCGGCCGTCCGGATGCAGGAGGACGAAGAGTTCGCCCATGGTCTCGATGGTGCGCTGGAAGAAGGCGTTGGCCGACTCGAGTTCCCGGTTGCGGCGGTGCAGGGCCTCCTGGTCCGCCTCGGCCCGGGCCAGGATCTCCTCCAGGTTGGCGGCCAGGGCCCGCAGCTCCCCTTCCAGGGCGACGTTGGCCTTGCGCAGGGATTCCAGGTTCTCCCGCTCGCTGCCGGGGGGCGGCACCGGTGCCTCGGCCGGCCGGCCGCCGCCGATGGGCCGGGGTTCAGCCATGGTGGCGGGCCTCCGGCGCCGGCGTGCCGGCCAGGGCGAGGACGGCGTCGGCCGTCGCCGCGACGGCGGCGCCGACGGCCGGCGACAGGCCGGGGGAGAAGGGCCGGATGGCCGCCGTCTCGACGGCCAGGACGGTGACCTCCGGCGGCGCCTCCAGCAACTCGCCGAGGGCCGCCAGCAGGCAGCCGAGGCCGGCGCCGTGGCCGGCCACCGGTTCGGCGGGCACCTCGGCCGCCGCCAGGCGGTGCAGGCGTCCCGGCTGCGGGCCGGGGGCCAGGGCGTCCACGACGACCACCCGCGCGCAGCCGTCGAACAGGGGCGCCGCGTCGAAGCCGCGGATGCCCGCCTCGAACACCTCGACGCCCTCCGGCAGGGGACCCGCGGCCAGGTGGCGCCAGACGGCGTGGCCGAAGCCGTCGTCGCCGTGCAGGGGGTTGCCGAAGCAGAGGACGCGCAGGGCTTCAGACGCCATAGGAGGTCCTGCGGCCGCTGCCGACGTGATGCACGGTGCATACGAGGCAGGGGTCGTGGGAGCGCACCACGTGGCCGACCTCGACGGGATCGGCGTCGTCGGCGACGCGCAGGCCGATGACGCTCTCCTCCCAGTGGCCGCGGCGGCCGGTGCTGTCCCGCGGCGAGGCGTTCCAGGCCGTCGGGGTGACGATCTGGTAGCCGTCGATGCGGCCGTCGCGGACCCGCAGCCAGTGGCCGAGGCCGCCCCGCGCCGCCTCGATCATGCCGAAGCTCTCGCCGTCGGGCCAGGCGTCGAGGCCCGGATCCCGGTAGTGGGGCTCGTCCAGGCGGCGGGCCAGTTCGTCGAGGCCCTGGCGCATCAGCCCCAGGGCGTGGCCGGCCCGGCGCAGGCGGGCGAACTGGCGCAGCCAGGTGCTGTCGCCCTCGGCGTCGAGCAGCGAGCGCACGAGGGGTTCGCCGGCGACGGCCAGTTGGGCCAGGGGGCCGGTCTGGACCACCCGGTCGCCGTAGCGCGGGGCCTTGGCCCAGGTATAGCGGTCGCCGCCGGGACGGTGGTTGGGAATCGTCTCGCCCTGCCAGGGATGGCGGCCGACGGGGTAATCCAGGTACCAGGAATGCCGCACGTGCTCGTTGATCAGGGACTGGTCCAGGGGCCGGAGACCGCCGCCCGGTCCGCCCTCCAGGAAGCCGCCCGGGACCCGCATGGACGGCGCGCCGGAGGGGCCGGGGGCGGCGTCCGCCTCGCACCAGTGGCCGTAGCTCAGCATGTGCGGCGTGCCGGCGCCCTGCCGGTGCAGGCCCAGGTCCCGGCAGGCCCGGGAGAACAGGCCGATGGCGCCGTTGGCGGCGGCCGGCGAGGCCAGCCAGGCCAGGAAGGCCTCGGCGCCGTCCAGGGCCAGCCAGTCGTCGAGGGGCCCGCCGAGCAGGCTGGCCTCGAACCAGCGCCGGGTGCCGTCGAGGATGTTTCGGCAGTCCAGCAGGCGGCGCGGCGTCGCCGGGGCGGTGACGCCGCCGGGCAGGATGTGGGAGGAGTGGGGCCATTGGCCGCCGAAGACGGCGACGATGCCCAGCAGGTCCCGGGTGGCGCGCAGGCATTCGCGGACGACCCGGCCCTTGAGCGGTGCGAAGGCCTCGTGCAGGGCCGGGGCGAGGGCGCCGCCGGCGTAGCGCGGGTGGCAGAGGTCGGGCATGAAGAAGAGGAAGCTCTGCCGCAGGTCGCTCTGCACCGTCTCCGCCGTCAGGCAGAGGTTGCGGACCAGCACGGCATGGGCCGGCGGGCGGAGGCCGGCCAGGTGCTCCAGGGCCAGGGTGGCGGCGTAGAGGTGGGCCGTGCCGCAGATGCCGCAGACCCGCGGCGTGATGACCAGCGAGTCGCGCGGGGCGCGCCCGACCAGGATCTGCTCGAAGCCCCGGTAGAGCGTGCCGATGCAGCGGGCGTCGACGACGGTGTCGCCCTCCATCTCGAGCTGGAACTCCAGGTCGCCCTCGACCCGGTTCAGGTCGACATCGACCGTCCGGCGGACCATCAGGGCTCCATCTTCCGCTCGACCACCCGTTCCGGGGCGGCGGCCTTGGCCAGGTTCTTGTACGCCAGGTAGCCGGCCCGGGCGACGCCCAGGGGCAGGACGCGCGGCGTGGCGCCGAGGCGCGGCGTGGCGAAGAGGTCGCCGTCGCGCGGGAAATTGGGCGAGGTGCAGCCGAAGCAGGGCACGCCGGCGCGGGTCTTGCTGCTGCGGCCGTTCCAGAGGTCGAGGTTGCAGGGGGCCAGGGTCACGGGTCCCTGGCAGCCCAGGTTGAAGAACAGGCAGCCGCGGCCGCCGGGGGCCCGGTCCTCCATGTCGTATTCGTGGTACTCGTTGCGCGTGCAGCCCTGGTGCACGAGGCTGCCGAAGAAGGCGGCGGGGCGGTTCAGGGCATCGAGTTCGACGGCCATGCCGGAGGCCAGCATGGCCAGCACCTTGGCCATGGTCTCCGGGTGGGCGGGACAGCCGGCCACGTTGATGACCGGCTGGCCGGCGCCGCCGCGCCAGGCGGCGCCGAGCAGGCCGCCGACCCGCCCGCGGTCGAACTGCAGGCCGGTGCAGTCGGTGGGATTGGGGGGCGCCGCGTGGACGCCGCCGAAGGCCGCGCAGGTGCCCATGGCGACCACGTGGCGGGCCCGGGCGGCCAGCTCGCGGACGATGCCGACCTTCGCCCGGCCCTTCCATGTGTCATAGAGGCCGCTGCCGTCCGGGCCGGTGACCAGGCTGCCCTCGACGCAGAGGATGTCGAGGGGCCGCGACCCGGAGAGCACGTCGCCGAGGACGGCGGCGAAGCCACGGCCGGAGGACAGGGACGGATGCCACAGCAATTCGATGGCATAATCGTCGAGCAGGGACTCCAGGGCGGGGCGGTCGGCGCAAAGCAGGGCCATGGTGTCGCCGCTGCAGGCGCCCGTCTGCATCCAGAGGAGGGTGGGCATTGGGTGGTCCCTTCGGGTGGGGGTCGTGTCGACGGCCGTGGTGCGCCGCACGGGATTCCCGGGGTCGAATCTACCACTCCGCCACGGCCCTTTCAAACCGGGCCGGCGGCCTTGCGGGCGGCGGCGGTCCGGCGTCCGCAGGAACCTCGCTGGCGGGCATTTGATTTTCCTCAGAGGCCGCCCGGCGCGTCCGGGATAATCTGGGTCCGCGGCATCGATGGCCGCCATGCGATGAAGGACGGGGCAATCTTGGGCTACGGTCGGCAGGACGCAGGTGCGAAGGGCGACGGGGGGCCGGCCGGGGCGGCGTCAGTGCATCGTCCGCCGCGCCGCGCCCTGCTGGTCCAGGCCCTGGCCGTGGTGGCGGTGGCGGTGCTGGCGCTCGGCCTGGTGTGGCGCGAGCTGGCGGCCCGCCACGAGGGTCTGCTGCGGGAGAGCTTCGAGTTCGAGAGCCGCCGCCTGGTGACCAAGATCCAGGAACGCATGCGGGCCTACAACCAGGTGCTGCGGGGGGCTGCCGGGCTCATCGCCGCCTCCGACGACGTGTCCCGCGCCGAGTGGCATCGCTACGTCGAGCGCCTGGAGATGCACGATGACTACCGGGGCATCCAGGGCGTCGGCTTTTCCGTGCTGGTGCCGCCCTCCGGACTGCGGGCCCACGAGGAGGCGATACGCCGCGAGGGCTTTCCCGATTACGCGATCCGGCCGCCCGGCGAGCGCGAGGTCTATTCCAGCATCATCTACCTGGAGCCCTTCCGCGACCGCAACCTGCGCGCCTTCGGCTACGACATGTACTCCGAGCCGGTGCGGCGGGCGGCCATGGAGCGGGCCCGCGACACGGGCGAGATCGCCTATTCGGCCAAGGTGCAGCTGGTGCAGGAGACGAGTACGGACGTCCAGGCCGGCATGCTGGTCTACCAGCCCGTCTATGCGGGAGGCGAGGTCCCGGACACCGTCGCTGGGCGGCGCGAGCGGCTGGTGGGATGGACCTACAGCCCCTTCCGCATGAAGGACCTGATGGATGCGATGCTGCGCGCCGATCTGGCGACGATGCGCCTGGAGATCTTCGACGGCGAGGGGACGACCCCCGAGTCCCTGCTCTTCGACAGCCACCCCGGCCGTCGCGAGGGCGGCGTGGGTGGCGAGGGTGGCGAGGGCGGCCTCGGCGTCCTTGGCCAGGCCGTGCTGGAGGGCCGCACCTGGACCCTGCGCTTCACCGCCCTGCCGGAATTCGCCGCCGCCGCCCGCATCGATCCGCCCTGGGTCGCCTTCCTGGCCGCCGCCACCCTCGGGCTGCTGATCGCCGGCACGGTCTGGGCCTTCGTGCGCAGCCGCCGGCAGCAGGCGGTGGTGGCGGCCCTGGCCGAGTCGCTGCGGGAGAGCGAGGAGGCCTTGAACCAGGCCCAGCAGGTGGCCGGCATCGGCAGCTGGACCCTGGAACCCGGACCGGAAGGGCGCATGCGCTGGTCGCGGGAGATCTACCGGCTCATGGACCTGGAGCCGGGCCTGCCGGTGACCCGCGACTCGATCCTGGCCCATGTCCCCGGGGAAGACAGGGCGGCAGTGGTCGGCGCCATGGCGCGGGCGGCGGCCGGCGAGCCGATGGAACTGGAGCACCGGCTCGTGGTCGGCGGCGCCACGCGCTGGGTGCACGTCATCGCGGCCCCCCATGCCGCCGCGCCGGGCCGGGCCCCGGAGGTGATCGGCACCGTCCAGGACGTGACCGAGCAGCGGCGGATGCTGGAGGAACTGCAGGGCCACCGGGACCACCTGGAGGCGCTGGTGGCCGAGCGGACCCGGGAACTGGAGGCCGCCAAGAACGCGGCCGAGGCGGGCAGCCGGGCCAAGACCCAGCTGCTGGCCAACATGAGCCACGAGATCCGCACGCCGATGAATGCCATCGTCGGCCTGACCGCCCTGGTGCGGCGCGACGCCCGGGAGCCGGAACAGGTGGACCGGATGAACCGGGTGACGCGGGCGGCGGAGCACCTGCTGCGCATGATCGAGGACATCCTGGAGATGACCCGCATGGATTCCGGGCCGGTGGTCCTCCAGGCGGCCCCCTTCGGCATCGACGACCTGGCGACCCGCAGCCTGCACCGGACCGGCGAGTCGGCCACCGAAAAGGGCATCGTCCTGGGCTCGGCGGTGGATCCCGGCCTGCATGTGCTCTACCTGGGCGATGCGGACCGGCTGGGCCGCATCCTGGAGAACTTCCTCGGCAATGCGGTCAAGTTCACCGAAGCCGGCCGGGTGGACCTGGAGGTCCGGCTGGTCGAGCGCCGGCCGGACGGCGACCTGCTCCGTTTCGCCGTCCGGGACACCGGCATCGGCATCGCCCCGGAGTTCCGGGACCGCCTCTTCCGGCCCTTCGAACAGGCCGACGGTTCCATGACGCGGCAATATGGCGGCACCGGCCTGGGCCTGGCCATCTGCCGGCGCTTCGCCGACGCCATGGGCGGCAGGATCGGCGTCGAGAGCAGTCCCGGCGAAGGCAGCCTGTTCTGGCTCGAGCTGCGCCTGCCGCGCTTCGACCTTCCCGAGGACGAAACGCCGCCGGCGGCGGTGCCCCCGGTGCCCGCGCAGCCGGGCGTCGTGCCGGCCGCCGGGCCGGCCGACCTTTCCGCCGCGCCGCCCATGCCGCCTCCCGCCGCGTCGCCCGCAGTGCCTCCCGTCCCCACGCCGGTCGCGACCACGGAGGCCACCGCCGACGAGGCGGCCGCCCTGGAACTCCTGCGGCGCCAGCCGGGCCTGGACGTGGATGCGGGCCTGCATTCCGTGCGCGGCCGGCCGGCCAGCTACCTGCGCCTGCTGCGCAAGCTCGCCGACAGCCATCGGGACGACGTGGCGCGGATCGGCGAAATGCTGGCCGCCGGCCAGCGGGAGGACGCCCGCCGCACCGCCCATTCCCTGAAGGGCGCCTCGGGCACCCTGGGCGCCCTGGCGATCCAGGAGCGGGCCCGGGAAATGGAGTACGCCATCCGCGACGACCTGCCTTCCACCGACGTGGAGCGCATCGGCAGCGGGCTGGAAATCGAGCTGGAGCGCCTTGCCGGGAGCTTCGCGAAGATTTCCGAGCCGGCCGCCGCCGCCGCGCCCGGCGGCCCGGACCCGGCGGCCCTGGCCGCCGCCGTCGACCGGTTGCTGGCCCTGCTGGCCGAGGACGACGCCTCCGCCGCCGAGGCCTTCCGTGTCGGTGCGCCTGTCCTCCGGCAGGCCTACGGCGACAAGGTGGCCGAGCTCGACCGCCTGGTCGCCCGCTTCGACTATCCCGCCGCCCACGAACTCCTGCGCCGGCTGCGCCAGGGCGGCTGAGCGCAAGCATCGCGGCGTGACCGCCGCTCCTACAAGGGACCATCCGCACGGTGTTGTAGGAGCGCCGCATGCGGCGCGATGGGGTTGTTCGCCGTCCGCCGTCCGGAAAGGCAAACCACCAAGACACCAAGGACACCAAGGGGCACCAAGGCACGACAATGACATTGTCCCCGGGGCGGTATTTCCGCCGAGCGGGAAACGCCCGCAAAGCCTTCGCCTTTCTTTGCGCCCCTCTGCGCCTTTGCGTCTTTGCGGTGAGGTTTTCGATTTTCCGCAGCCCGATGCCATCGTGGCGACCAGGAAAGGCATCGCGGCGTGACCGCCGCTCCTACAAGGGACCATCCGCACGATGTTGTAGGAGCGCCGCATGCGGCGCGATGGCGGCCGTTGGAACGCGGCATTCAAACCCGGACGGCACGGCCCTGTAGGAGCGCCGCATGCGGCGCGATGGGGTTGTTCGCCGTCCGCCGTCCGGAAAGGCAAACCACCAAGACACCAAGGGCACCAAGGGGCACCAAGGAACGACAAAGGCATTTACCGGGGGAGGGCAATAACGCCGGGCCGGAACCCTCCCGCAAAGCCCTCTCCCTCGCCTTCCTTTGCGCCCCTCTGCGCCTTTGCGTCTTTGCGGTGAGGTTTTCGACCTTCCGCGGCCCGATGCCATCCTGGCGGCCAGGGAAGCGATCTTGACTTCCCCGTGTCCGAACCTGGCGATCCAGCCATGGCTCATCCCATGAGCCAGTTGGGGCCCAAGCTGCTGCCGTCCCGCCACGGAGGAGCGCCATGTCCATCGAATCACCTGAAGCCGACGGCCTGCTGGCCGGCGGATCGTCCCCGTCCTACCCGCCGCAGGCAGAAGCGCCGGAATTTCCCCCCGCCGACGCCGCCGACCTGGCCGCGGCCCTCGCCGGCAGCTATGCCGGACGGATCGTCGCCCATGCCCGCCTGCCGGCCCGGGAAGCCCGCTGGGCCGATTTCCCGGAGGGCCTGGACCCCGGCCTGGTGGCGGCCCTCGGGGCCCGCGGGCTGGATCGCCTGTACAGCCACCAGCGGCAGGCGGTGGACCATGCCCTGGCCGGCCGCCACGTGGTCATCGCCACGCCGACCGCCTCCGGCAAGTCCCTCTGCTACCACCTGCCGGCCCTGCAGCGCTTCCGCGCCGAGGGGAAGAAGGCCCTCTACCTGTTCCCGACCAAGGCCCTGGCCCAGGACCAGGTGGCGGACCTGCTGGAGATCAACCGGGCCGGGGCGCTGGGCCTGCGCACCTACACCTTCGACGGCGACACCCCGGGGGACGCCCGCCAGGCCATCCGCAAGCACGGCGACCTGGTGGTGACCAACCCGGACATGCTGCACCAGGGCATCCTGCCCCACCACACCAGGTGGGCGCGCTTCTTCGAGAACCTGGGCACCGTGGTCATCGACGAGCTGCACACCTACCGGGGCGTCTTCGGCTCCCACCTGGCCAACGTGCTGCGCCGCCTGAACCGCATCCTGCGCTTCTACGGCGCCGATCCCACCTACATCCTCTGCTCGGCGACCATCGCCAATCCCGAGGAACTGGCGGCGGGCCTGATCGGCGCCCCGGTGGAGGCGGTGCGGGAATCGGGTGCGCCCCAGGGCGCGCGGGAACTGCTGCTCTGGAACCCGCCGGTCGTCAATGCCGACCTGGGCCTGCGCGCCTCCGCCCGCTCCCAGACGCTGCGCGTGGCCCGGCAGGCGGTGAAGCGGGGCCTGAAGACCATCGTCTTCGCCAATTCACGGCTGGAGACCGAGGTCATCACCAAGTACCTGAAGGACGTCTTCGACGCCGATCCGCGGCGGCCGGCCCGGGTGGCCGGCTACCGGGGCGGCTACCTGCCGACGGAGCGCCGCGACAAGGAGCGGAAGCTGCGCGACGGGGCGCTGGACTGCGTGGTCTCCACCTCGGCCCTGGAGCTGGGGGTGGACATCGGGGCCCTGGACGTCTGCATCCTCAACGGCTATCCGGGCACGGTGGCCGGGGCCTGGCAGCGGCTGGGCCGCGCCGGACGGCGCAAGCGGCCGGCCCTGGGCGTCATGGTGGCCTCCAGCCAGCTCCTCGACCAGTACATCGCCCGCCATCCGGAGTTCTTCCTGGAGGCCTCGCCGGAGCGGGCCCGCATCGCCCCGGACCAGCTGCTGATCCTGATGGAGCACCTGCGCTGCGCCGCCTTCGAGCTGCCCTTCGTGGTCGGCGAGAAGTTCGGCGGCGAGGACCTGCCGACCCTGCTCGCCTACCTGGAGGAACAGGGGGTGCTGCACCGGGAGGGGGCTTCCTGGCACTGGATCGCCGACAGCTACCCGGCCAACGCGGTGAACCTGCGGGGCGGCGCCGACGGCAATTTCACCGTCATCGACACGACGGACGGCAGGCGGGAGGTGATTGCCGAGACGGACCTCGCGAGCGCCGCCCTGACCCTCTACGAGGGCGCCATCTACCTGCTGCAGGCGGCGCCCTACCAGGTGGAGCGCCTGGACTGGACGGGCCGCAAGGCCTTCGTCACGGCCACCCGGGCGGACTACTACACCGACGCCATCGACTACACGAAGCTGAAGATCCTCGACGATTTCGAGCGCGGCGGCACGGCGGAGGCGGCCTGCGCCCACGGGGAGGTGCACGTGGTCCGCCGCGTCGCCGGCTACAAGAAGATCCGCTTCGGCAGCCACGAGAACATCGGCTACGGGCCGGTGAGCCTGCCCGACCAGGAAATGCACACGACGGCGGCCTGGTGGCAGCTCACCGAGGGCCTGCTGGACCGGCGTTTCGCCGACCGGCAGCAGGCCCTCGACGGCTTCCTCGGCGCCGCCTACGCCCTGCACCACATGGCGGCCCTGATCTCCATGGCCGACCTGCGCGACTTCGGCCGCGCCGTCGGCGACGGCAGCGGCACCTGGTCGGCGGTGACCGGACCGGACGGCCGCGGCGGCCTGCGCGGCCTGGGCGGGCAGGACCTGGGCGAGGCCCTGGCAGCGCCGCGTTTCCGGCCGACGGTCTTCCTCTACGACAACCAGCCCGGCGGCATCGGCCTGGCGGCGCCCCTCTTCGACCTGCGCGACGAACTGCTGGACCGCAGCCTGGCCCTGGTGCGCGACTGCGACTGCCGCGAAGGTTGCCCGGCCTGCGTCGGCCCGGTGCTGCCGGCGGCGGCGCGGGGCGGCCTGTCCGCCCGGGAAGCGGCGCTGGCGGTGCTGGAACTGATGAAGGGGACGGAATGACAGGGCGTCGCTTCGATACGGAGGGAGCGGAAGACCGGGAGGAAATGGTCGGCCGTCGTCGTGTTTGCGGGGATTGCCCGGACGGCGGGTGGCGCGCGACGGCCCGATTCGCGCGCAAACCGTGGGCATCGTCGCCCGTGGGGATGTCGCTCCCGCGCAAACCGTGGGCATCGTCCCCTGTGGGAGCGTCGCTTGCGGCGCGATTGCGGCGGTCCCGGTCCATCGCGGCGTGGCCGCCGCTCCTACAGAATGCCTTGGCGCCGTGCCCGCTGCGGACGCCGCCCGCGCGAAAACCGTCGGCGCCGCGCCCGGCGGGGATGCCGCCCCGGCGCAAACCGTGGGCTCCGTCCCCTGTGGGGATGTCGCTCCCGCGCAAACCGTGGGCATCGTCCCCGGTGGGGATGACGCCCCGGCGCAAACGGTGGGCATCGTTCCCTGTAGGAGCGCCGCCTGCGGCGCGATTGCGGCGGTCCCGGTCCATCGCGGCGTGGCCGCCGCTCCTACAAAATTCCTTGGCGCCGTGCCCGGTGCGGACGCCGCCCCCGCGAAAACCATCGGCGCCGTGCCCCGTGGGGATGGCGCCCCGGCGCAAACCGTGGGCATCGTCCCCCGTGGGGATGCCGCTCCCGCGCAAACCGTGGGCATCGTCCCCTGTGGGGATGCCGCCCGCGCGAAAACCATCGGCGCCGCGCCCTCTGGGGATGTCGCCCCGGCGCAAACCGTGGGCATCGTTCCCCGTGGGGATGTCGCTGCCGCGAAATCCGTGGGCATCGTCCCCTGTAGGAGCGCCGCCTGCGGCACGATTGCGGCGGTCCCGGTCCATCGCGGCGTGGCCGCCGCTCCTACAGAATTCCTTGGCGCCGTGCCCGGTTCGGACGTCGCCCGCGCGAAAATCGTCGGCGCCGCGCCCGGTGCGGACGCCGCCCCGGCGCAAACGGTGGGCATCGTTCCCCGTGGGGATGTCGCCCCCGCGCAAACCGAGGGCATCGTCCCCTGTAGGAGCGTCGCTTGCGGCGCGATTGGGGCGGTCCCGGTCCATCGCGGCGTGGCCGCCGCTCCTACAAAATTCCTTGGCGCCGCGCCCCGTGCGGACGTCGCCCCCGCGAAAGCCGTCGGCGCCGCGCCCGGTGGGGACGCCGCCAGCGCGAAAACCATCGACGCCGTGCCCGGTTCGGACGTCGCCCGCGCGAAAACCATCGGGGCCGTGCCCGGTTGGGATGCCGGCCCTGCCGAGACCGCCGGCTTCCTCGCTTGGGCCTGGCCGTCCGTTGCGCCTCGATGTCCGGCCGGGGGGTCCCCGCCATGACCGGCCAGGCTGAGCTGCGGGCGCGCCTGGATCGCCTCGGCAACCGGGCTCCGTCGACCGCATCGGCGGGAACGGCAGGCCTCGGCGAACTGGCGGCCCGCATCGCGCGCCTGCGCGGCAGGGCGGATGGCCGCGCCCCTGCCGCGCCGCAGGTCCTGGCGGCCGCCCTGGGGGGGAGGGAGGTGGCACCGGGGGTGGTCCTCGTGGAGCGCAGCTATCCCCTGTGGCAACGGATCGGCCGCTTGCCCCTGGGCGGCCTGCGGAGCGCCGTCGGCGAGGGACTGCCGGCGGACAGGGCTTCCTGCCTGTTCGTGGATACGGAAACGACGGGCCTGGCCGGCGGTACGGGGACGGTGGCCTGGATGATCGGCGTCGGGCGCCTGGGCGCCGGCGACTTCCGCGTGCGCCAGTGGGTCATCGCGGGCTTCGCCGGCGAGGCGGAGATGTTGCGGGCGGTGGCCGCCGAGCTGCGTGCCGACGACGTGCTGGTGAGTTTCAACGGCAAGTGCTACGACCTGCCGCTGCTGGCCGTCCGCCATCGCCTGCATGGCCTGGACGATCCCTGGGAGGGCCGGTCCCACCTGGACCTGAGGTATCCGCTCAAGCGCCGGCACGGGGCGGGCCTGCCGGACGGCCGGCTGAAGACCATGGAGGAGGCGCTGCTGGGACATCGGCGGTCCCACGACCTGCCCGGCGCCGAGGCGCCCCGGGCCTGGCTTTCCTGGTTGCGCGGGGGGAGGCCTGGCCGGGTGCCCGACGTGGCCGCCCACAACCGGGCCGACCTGCTGGCCATGGCGGGGCTCTGCCAGTGCCTCGCCGGGCCCCCTGGCCCGGTCGGCAGGAGGGGGCGCAGGCCGGCGCCGGAAGGGTCTGCCGATGCACCGCCGCCGGTGCCGATCGTAGTAAAGTAGCCCCGCGGTCAAGGCCGAACCCCCGCCCCGGCCGCCGCCGCCCCCAGCGGTGGATGCACTTGTGGGCGGGACCACGCGAGGATCTCGGGTTCTCCATGGGCAGTTCCGACAACGACCTCTGGCATGCCGAAATGGGCGACTATCCCCTGCCGACGAATCGGCAGGAGATCGCCGCGGCCATCGCTTCCTGCGATTTCCTCTTCGGCAAGTTTCCCTACCTCGACCGGCGCTACGGCGAGCGCGGGCGCCTGTTCTGCCGCAGCGGCGGCGGTTTCCTGATCGTCACCTGCCGCTATCCCGATGCGGGCTTCCTCGACCAGGTGCGCTGGCTGGTGCGCGTGCGCAGTTCCCGCGGCATGCCGGGCTGGCTGCTGGAGCGCCACCTGAGCGTGCTCCATGCCTGCCTGGAACGGGAGTTGCCGCAAGCCGGGCAGCGCTATGACGGCTTGCTGACCGCGGAGGCCGACCTGGCCCGCCTGCGCCGCCGGCATATGGCGGATGAATCCTTCCTCGACGCCGCCGGGCGGCTGGCCGGCCGCGTCCCCGCGTCCCAGCGCGAGGCCCTGCCCGAGGCCGGCACCCTGCTGGCCTCCGCCCTCTGCGACGAGGCGGCGGGGAGCGCCGGCTCGGTCGACGCCCTGCTCGGCTGGCTGGCCGATCCGGCGCGCTTTCCCGGCGAGTGGTCCCGGGCGGTCCGCGAGACGGCGGACGAACTGGCGGCCGAGGTGATCCGGTGAGCGTCGCCGACGTCTTCGACGACTACCTCAAGGCCCTGGTGGCCGGCGACCGGGCGGGCTGCCAGCGCATCGTCCAGCAGTTGCTCGACGCCGACACGGACCTCAAGTCGATCTACGTGGATCTCTTCCAGGTCTCCATGTACCGCATCGGCGAACTGTGGGAGCGCAACGTGATCTCGGTCGCCGTCGAGCACATGGCCACGGGCATCACGGAATCCCTGTTGCCCCTGGTCTACGGCAGGCTGTTCGGCCGCCGCCACGTGGACCGCAGCGCGCTGATCGCCTGCGTGCCCTCCGAGTACCACCAGATCGGCGTGCACATCATCGCCGACTTCTTCGAGCTGCACGGCTGGAACGGCCATTGCCTGGGGGCCAACACGCCGATCGACGGCCTGCTGGAGGCCATCGGCGAGATGCGGCCCGACGTGGTCGGCCTCTCGGCCAGCCTGGCCTACAACCTGCCCGTGCTGGCCGACATGGCCGAGGCGGTGGCCACCCACCATCCCGGGACGGCCATCCTGTTCGGCGGCCGGGCCCTGACCTTCGGCCAGGGCGAGTTCTCCCCCGAGGCCCTGGCGCGCCGGTATCCCCAGGCCACCTACGTGTCCAGCATCGATGTCCTGGAGGCCTACATCGAAAGCCCGCGATGGCGGAATCCGACCTGACCGGGCATCTGCTGGCAGCACTGCGCGAAGGCGCACCGGTTTTCGTAGTACGCACAGGCAGCGACGGACTGATCCGGGAGGCCAGTCCCTTTGCCGAAGGCCTGGCCGGGCGCCCCCTGGCCGGCCTGCCCATCGCCGAGATCTTCGTCCACTTCGGCGAGCCGGGCTCCCTCGAAGCCAGCCTGCGCCATCCGGCCCGCGGCCGCATGATGCATGCGGCGACCCAGGAGGGCCTGCCCTTCGAGATCTACGTGGATGTCATCGTCTCCGACGGGGAATCCCTGCTGGTCGGCCGTCCCGACGTGCTGGCCATGCTGCGCGAGCGGCGCCGGTTCATCGACCTGCAGTCCCAGTTCCAGCACACGGCGCGGGCCAGCCTGAAGCAGAGCTACATGCAGCTCGAGCAGTCGGAGCGGCGCCACCAGCTGATCCTCGACGCGGCCGGCGACGGCATCCTGGGCATGGATGCGCAAGGCCGCCCGACCTACGCCAACGAAGCGGCCCGCCGGCTGCTGGGCCTGCCCCGGGACGAGCTCCTGGGCGACGAGGGCCATGCCCTCTGGCTGCACGGTCGGGCCGGGGGCGCCTGCGGTCCCGACTGCCCGGTGCTCGCCGCCGGGTTGCCCGGGGGCGGCAACCTCAAGGGCCAGCAGCTGTTCCATCGCCGGGACGGCAGCACCTTCAACGCCGATTTCGTCTGCACGGCACTGCGGGAGCGGGGGCGGACGACGGGTGCGGTGCTGATCTTCCGCGATGCCAGCGAGCGGGTGGCGGCGGAGAAGCTCCTCAACGCCCGGGTGGACCTTTCCGAGACGGCCCTGCACGGTGCCCTGGGCGACATCCTGCGCGAGGCCGTCGATGCGGCCGAACGGCTGACGGACAGCACGGTGGGCTTCTTCCATTTCGTCGGGGCGGAGCCGAATACCGTCGAATTCACGGTGTGGTCCTCGAACACCCTGCGCGGCGAGTGCCGCATGACCGACGTTTCGGGCCCCCATCCCGTGCCCCCCGGCGGTGTCTGGGCCGAATGCGTCGCCAGCCGCCAGCCGGTGATCCGCAATGCCTACGGTGCCGAAAGCGCCGCCCTGCCCGACGGCCATGCGTCCCTGCGGCGCATCCTGACCGTTCCCCTGATGCGGGAAGGCGTGGTCTGGGCCCTGGCCAGCGTCGGCAACAAGGCGAGGGACTACGAGGCCCAGGAGGCCGTCCTGATCGGCGAGCTGATGCAGACGGCCCTGGAGATCTATGAACGCAAGCGGGCGGAGGACCGCCTGCGCCGGCTGACCTTCTTCGACGAACTGACCGAACTGCCCAACCGGGTGCTGCTCGCCGACCGCCTGCAGATCGCCATGAGCCAGGCCGTCCGCGAAGGCAGCGCGATGGCCGTCTGCGTCCTCGACCTGGACGGCTTCAAGCCGGTGAACGACCGCTACGGCCGGCCCGGCGGCGACCACCTGTTGCGCCAGGTGGCCGAGCGCCTGCGCACCCAGGTCCGCGAGGGCGATACCCTGGCCCGGCTCGGCGGCGACGAATTCGGCCTGCTGGTGCTGCGCACCCAGGGCCTGGAGGACTGCGTGCGGGTGGCCGAGCGCGTGCTCCAGGTCTTCGACAAGCCCTTCGAGGTGGAGGGCAATCCCGTCCCCCTGGCGGCGAGCATGGGCATCACGGTCTATCCGAACGACCATGTGGAGGCCGAGGCCCTGATCCGCCACGCCGACCAGGCCATGTACGCGGCCAAGCAGGACGCGCGCAGCCGCTACAAGCTCTTCGACTCGGAGTTCGACCGCCGTGCCCGGGCCCACCAGGAGATCATCGCCAACGTGGAGGAGGGCCTGGCGGCGGGGGAGTTCCGGCTCTACTACCAGCCGAAGGTGGACATGCGCCGCGGCTGCGTCATCGGCGCCGAGGCCCTGATCCGCTGGCAGCATCCCCAGGACGGCCTGCTGCCGCCGGCCCGCTACATGCCCGTCGTCGATGCCAGCGACATGGCGGCGAAGGTCGGCGAGTGGGTGCTCGGCACGGCCCTGGCCCAGATGGCGGCCTGGAGCGCCGACGGCTTCGTGCTGCCGGTCAGCGTCAACATCTCGGCCACCCAGCTCCAGGCCCCGGAATTCGTCGAGCGCCTGCGCGCCCTCCTGGCGGCCTACCCCTCCGTGCCCGCCCACCGCCTGGAGCTGGAGATCCTGGAGACCGCCACCCTGCGCAACCTGGGCGACGTGGCCCGCGTCATCCAGGCCTGCCAGCGCATGGGGGTGCGCTTCGCCCTCGACGACTTCGGCACCGGCTACTCCTCGCTGACCTACCTGCGCAACCTGCCGGCCGACGTGCTGAAGATCGACCAGTCCTTCGTCCGCGACATGCTCGACGATCCGGAGGACATGGCCATCGTCGAGGGCGTCATCGGCCTCAGCACGGCCTTCCGCCGCAAGACCATCGCCGAGGGCGTCGAGCGGACCAGCCACGGCGTGGTCCTGATCCAGCTCGGTTGCGACCTGGCCCAGGGCTACGGCATCTCGCGGCCCATGCCGGCCGACCAGATGGTGGCCTGGGCCCGCAACTGGAAGCCGCCCAAGGAATGGGAGCTGGCCTGCCTGGTCTCCTGCGCCCGGGAGGACCTGCCGCTGCTGATCATGGAGTCGGAGCACCGGCTGTGGCTGGAGCGGATCGCCGAGCGGATCGAACTCGGCCATGCCTCCAACGAGGGCTACGCCGTGGACGACAGCCAGTGCTTCGTCGGCCGATGGCTGCGCGGCCCCGGCGCCGCCCGCCACGGCGACAAGACGGGGTTCGCGGAGTTCGCGGTGGCCCACGAGCGGGTGCACGCCGTGGCCCGGGAACTCCTGGAACTGGCGCGCACGGACCTGGCGGCGGCCCGCGCCCGCCTGGCCGACCTGTATGCGGCCAGCCGGGACCTCAACGGCGAACTGAACGTCGTCCTCAGCGCCGCCCTGGCCGAGGCCTGAAGGCGCGTGGAGGGCATGTCGCCGGGCGCCGGGCAGGCCGGGATGCCCGGCGCAGCGGAGTTCTCCGCGCACACCCGGACCTGCCTCGATCCGGGAACGAAAACGGGCTCCGGAAGTGGAATCCGATTCCGCGTTTTCGGCCGATAATGACCTTCCCCGAGACCCCGGGATTTCCTAGACAGGAGTTGGCATGAAACTCAAGACCAGGCTCATGCTGCTGAGCGCCATATTCGCGTTCGGCTTTCTGGTTTCCGGATTGTTCTCCTTCGCCACCCTCAACCAGGTGAAGGTCAACGGCCCCATCTACGCGGGCATCGTGCAGCAGAAGGACCTGCTGGCCGACATCCTGCCGCCGCCGGAATACCTGGTGGAGTCCTACCTGCTGACCCTGATGATGCGGGAGGCCGACAAGGCGGCCCTGCCGGCCCTGGTCGAGAAATCGCGGGCCCTGCAGAAGGATTTCGAGGATCGCCGCGCCTTCTGGGCCAAGGAACTGCCGGAGGGCGAGGCGAAGACCCTGCTGGTGGAGAAGGCCTACCAGCCCGGCCGCGAATTCCTGGAACTGCAGCAGAAGAAGTTCATCCCTGCCCTGCAGGCCGGCGACGCGGCGACCGTCGAGGCCCTGCGCGGCCCCCTGGCCCAGGCCTACGGCCGGCACCGGTCGGCGGTCGACGAACTGGTCCAGGTGGCGACCGCCAACGCGGCACGGCAGGAGCAGGACGCGGCGGCCGCCATCCAGTCGAAGACCGTCCTGTCGGTGGCGCTGGTCGCCCTGCTGCTGGCCGCCGGCCTCTTCTTCGCCTGGCGCACCATCCGCACCGTGGTCGGGCAACTGGGCGGCGAGCCGGCCTACGCGGCCGAGATCGCCAGCCGCATGGCGGCCGGCGAACTGACGGAGATCGACCTGGAGCCGGGGGACAAGGGCAGCCTCCTCGCCGCCATGAGGAACATGGTGGAAACCTTCAAGGCCTTCGCCGTCGCCCAGGCTGAGATGGCGCGCCAGCACGAGGCCGGCATGATCGACGCCGTCATACCGGCGGCAGGCTTCCCCGGCATCTACGGCCGCATGGCCGAGTCGATCAACCTCCTCGTCGCCTCCCACGTGGCCGTCACCCTGCGGGTGGTGGAGGTGGTCAAGGGCTATGCGGTCGGCGACCTGTCGGCCGACATGGAGTCCCTGCCGGGCCGCAAGGCCGAGATCACCGCCGCCATCGCCGGCGTCAAGTCCAGCCTGCAGGCGGTGAACCGGCAGATCCGCGAGCTGGTGGAGGCCGCCGTGAACGGCGACTTCAAGGCCCGCGGCAACGCGGCCGCCTTCCAGAACGAGTTCCACGCCATGGTGGAGGGTCTGAACCGCCTGATGGAGATCAGCGACCAGGGCCTGGGCGAGGTCTCCCGCATCCTGGAGGCCCTGGCCCGCGGCGACCTGACCCAGAACATCGCCGGCGACTACCGGGGCACCTTCGGCAAGCTGCGGGACGACTCCAACGCCACCGTGGCGCGCCTGCGGGAGGTGGTGGGGCGGATCAAGGAGGCCGCCGACGCGATCAACACCGCGGCCCAGGAGATCGCCGTCGGCAACCAGGACCTGTCCAAGCGGACGGAGGAGCAGGCGAGCAGCCTGGAGCAGACCGCCAGTTCGATGGAGGAGCTCAATTCGACCGTCAAGCAGAACACCGAGAATGCGGTCCAGGCGGCCGGGCTGGCCAGGAAGTCCAACGAAGCCGTCGGCAAGGGCGGCGCGGCCGTCCGCAAGGTGGTGGACACCATGTCGGACATCCAGCATAGCTCGAAGAAGATCGCCGACATCATCGGCGTCATCGACGGGATCGCCTTCCAGACCAACATCCTGGCGCTGAACGCCGCCGTCGAGGCCGCCCGCGCCGGCGAGCAGGGACGCGGCTTCGCCGTCGTCGCGACGGAAGTCCGCAGCCTGGCCCAGCGCAGCGCCACGGCGGCCAAGGAGATCAAGACCCTGATCGCCGAATCCGTATCCAAGGTGGATGGCGGCGTCGGCCTGGTGCACCCGGCCGGCACGGCCATGGACGAGGTCGAGGCGACCTTCCGCCAGGTGGCGCAACTCGTCACGGAGATCAGCGGGGCGAGCCGCGAGCAGGGCAGCGGCATCGACCAGATCGCCCAGGCCGTCGGCCACATGGACGAGGTGACCCAGCAGAACGCCGCCCTCGTCGAGCAGGCCGCCGCCGCCGCCGAGAGCCTCGAGGAGCAGGCCCAGGCCCTCGTGCAGGCCATGGGCGGGTTCCGGCTGGCCGCCTCGGAGGGACGCAACCTGCCCGGGCCGGCCCTGCGCGATGCGACGCCCCGGCGCCTGCCGCGGTCACCCTAGGGCGAGCGGCGCCCGCGGCGCCCGGCGGCCGCTCAGGCGGCCGGCCGGGACGACAGCAGTTCCAGGACTGCCGAGTAGAGGGCCTCGGGAATGAAGGGCTTCGCCACGAAGCCGTCCATGCCCGCCGCGAAGCACTGTTCCCTGTCCTCGGCAAAGGCATTGGCGGTCGTCGCCAGGATGGGCACCGTCGCCCCGAGGGGCAGGCGGCGGATCGCCCGGGTCGCCGCGATGCCGTCCATGACCGGCATCCGCAGGTCCATGAGGATCAGGCGGTAGGACGTCGTCATCACCCGGTCCACCGCCTCCCGGCCGTTCCCCGCCACGTCCACGCGCAGGCCCGCCTCCTCCAGCAGTTCGCGGGAAACCTCCTGGTTCACCGGCTCGTCCTCCACCAGCAGGACGAGCGCGCCGGCATGCCGTTCCCGTATCCGGGCCGCCCCGTCCTCCGTCCGGTCCGCCCCCCGCGCCGGGGCGCCGCGGAGCTTCCCGAGCCGGACCGTGAACCAGAAATTGCTGCCCTTGCCCGGCTCGCTCTCGACCGCCATCCGGCCGCCCATCATCTCGGCGAGGCGTTTGCTGATCGCCAGTCCCAGGCCCGTGCCGCCGTATTTCCGCGTCGTGGAGCCGTCGGCCTGGCTGAACATCCGGAACAGGCGGGGCAGGTCCTCGGCCGCGATCCCGATCCCCGTGTCGGTGACGTCGAAGCGGACCAGGATGTCCTCGCTGCCTTCCTCGGCGACCGACACGCGGACCACGATCCTTCCCTCGGCCGTGAACTTGACCGCATTGCCGGCCAGGTTCAGCAGGACCTGGCCGAGCCGCAGGGGATCGCCGCGCACCGGCAGGGCCGCCAGTTCGGGGGGCAGGGCGATCTCCAGCACCAGGCCCTGTTCCGCCACTTTCGGCCCGATCAGGCTGTTCAGGTTCTCCAGGATGCTTCCCAGGCGGAATTCGATGCTTTCCAGCGTGAGTTTCTCGGCCTCGATCCTGGAGACGTCGAGGACGTCGCTGATGATGCCCAGCAGGTTCTGGGAGGCGCGGACGACGGTGTTCAGCTGTTCCGTCTGCCTCGGGTCCGTGGCGCGGCGCAGGGCGAGGGAGGTCATGCCCATGATGGCGTTCATGGGCGTGCGCAATTCGTGGCTCATGTTGGCCAGGAAGGCGGTCTTGGCGCGATTGGCCGCCTCGGCCGCCTCCTTGGCGATCGACAGGGCGGAGGTCCGTTCGGCGACCAGGGTCTCCAGGTGGTGGCGGAACTTGTCCAGCTCCGCCTCGGCCTGCTTGCGCTGCGTGATGTCGATCCGGTTGCCGACGATGTAGCCGCTGGGGGTGCGGTATTCGACGATCAGCAGCCAGCGGCCGTCGTCGAGTTGCTGCTCGACGAGGCTGCCGTCGGCCGACTGGTGCTTCGCGACACGCTTGCGCACCCAGTCGTCGACGTGGCCGATGGCCTCCCGGTATTGCCCACGCTCCGCCCCCTTGCGGACGATCTCCTCGAAGGTCCTGCCCGGCACGATGAGGTCGCGGCTGGTCCCGTAGAAGTTCCGGTAGGCCTCGTTGCAGGTGACGAGGCGATCCTGCTCGTCGTAGATCGTGAATCCGATGGCGACGCTCTCGATGGCTTCCTGCAGCAGCCGGTCGGCCTTGCCGGCGGATTCCTCCGCCTCGATGCGGGCGGTGATGTCGAACAGGGTGACCAGGTGCAAACCGGCCGAGAACGCCCCCAGGGGGGCGGCGGAGACCAGTGCCGTCCTCTGGTCGCCGCCCATGCCGCGGATCCGCACTTCCAGGGGCTCCGCGGGCATGTTCGAGGCCCGGGCCCTGTCCAGGTGCTCCTCCCACCGGTCCATCACCTGGCGCCGGTAGTCGGGATCGGGGCAGGCCCTGGACCACCACTCGGCGACGGTCGGAATCTCCGTCAGGCCGTACCCGAAGGCCCGTTTGAAGGCGGAATTCAGATAGACGATCTTCTGCGCATCGTCGTTGAGCGCCATCGGTACCGGGGAGGCCTCGATGGCGGCGCGGAAACGGCGCTCGCTCTCGGCGAGTTCGGCGTTCTTGCCGTTGATGCGCACCACCAGGGCCGTCAGGCCGAGGGCGAAGGCCAGCACCAGCGCCAGGACGAGGGCCGTCCTTTCCCGCGCCACGACCTGGCCCCGGGCCAGGGGCGCCAGTTCCGCCTCCTCGTTGATCGCCGCGACGGCAACCAGCGGCCAGGCCTCCAGGCGCCGCCACGAGAACAGCAGCGGCACCTTGTCCACCGTCGAGACGCTGCGGAACTGCCCGCGTTCGCCCGGCTTGGCCGACATGAACGGCCGGTCCGCCGGCACCCGCATCGTCAATGCCTCCTCCAGGCGGTGGCTGCGGGCGATGATGGACCCGTCCAGGCGCAAGACGGTCAGGGTGTCGGCCTCAGCGACCCGCAGCAGGCCCAGCTTGTCGGACAGGTAGTCGGGCCGCAGGGGGATGCCGACCACGCCGCGGAATTTCCCGTCCTCCCGGATGGGTCGGGTCAGCTGGACCAGGGGAACGCCGGCGATGCGGCCGACGATGGGCTTGCTGATGAAGACCCCGTCCTTGTCGCCGTCGGCGTGTACCCGGAAATGCTCCCGGTCGCCGAAATACAGGCGTCCGCCGCTCGGGGTCGAGGAGTAGGCCAGGTAGCCGTCCGGGCCGAAGACGGTGATGAACTGGAGCATTCCCTTCGGGTAGGTGGCGAGCACGTCCTGGGCCGCCCGGTCGAAGCCCCGCCGGTCGTGGACATAGGTCGCCCGCAGGTGCTGCAGGGCCGTGTCGGCGCTGCGCAGCACCGCGTCCAGTTGCTGCGCCACGGCTTCCTCGAGCTGGGCCGCCCGCTGCTCGACCCGCAGGCGCGCGGCGGACGCCTCGGCGTCCTGGGCGGCGGTCAGCGAGAACCAGTAGTAGGCGCAGCCGACCGCCGTGGTGCCGACGATGATCAGGCTCCAGACGAGATTCCAGGCGGCGGTTCGATTGGTGTTCATGAGCTCGGCCGGAAACGGAAGGTGCACCGGATATCGCTGCCCCGGCGTCACGCAGCCCGGTCCCCATGTAGCTTAGCGCCGATACGGGCAAATGTGATCGAAACGTAACGACGGGAAACGGGAGGCGCCCAATGCCCGCGCCGGTGCCCGGCGCACTCCGCTCGCCCCCCGGCCAGGCCGGCCCCGGTTCCCCTCACCGTTCCGGGGCCGCCGGACCGCCGCGACAGGCCGGCCCGGTCCTCGGCCGGAACACGCGCATCGGCGGCCGGCGGATGGCGCCATGGCCGCGCGCAACCCGCGGCCCGGAGGTCGCCGGAGTCCGGCATTCCTCCCGACGGCGCGGACGTCTGCCCCTCGTTCTCGAGATTTTCACCAAATAGTCAAATTTCGATCCGGCGGCGCCGGATCGAAAATTAAGCAAAGCATCAACATATGAGGTCGCAAGGGTTTGTGCCATCGCACAAGCCGCCGGCCGCCGATGCCGCCGCATCCCGCGCCGCCAGTGCCCGGCGGGGCCTTGCGCATTGCAACAAATCCCGCCCGCCGATCGACAGGCACAGGCCTTGCCTTAAGGGTCCGAACCGGCTGCCCCCAGGCAGCGGTCTTCGACCAACGAGGAAACCAAGGAGGAAGAAATGGCAATTCTCGAACGCAGCGAGTGGTACGACATCGCGCGGGCCACCAACTGGACGGCCAAGTACGTCACCGACGCGGAACTGTTCCCAGATGTCATGACCGGCGCCAAGGGCGTCCCGATGGAGAAGTGGGAGGTCTACGACGAGCCCTACAAGACCTCGTATCCCGAATACGTGCGCATCCAGCGCGAGAAGGACGCCGGCGCCTATTCGGTGAAGGCCGCCCTGGAGCGCAGCGAGATGTTCGAGAACGCCGATCCGGGCTGGCTGTCCATCCTCAAGGCCCACTACGGCGCCATCGCGCTGGGCGAATACGCCGCCATGAGCGCCGAGGCCCGCATGGTGCGCTTCGGCCGCGCCCCCGGCATGCGCAACATGGCCACCTTCGGCATGATGGACGAGAACCGCCACGGCCAGTTGCAGCTCTACTTCCCCCACGAGCACTGCAAGAAGGACCGCCAGTTCGACTGGGCCCACAAGGCCTACCACACCAACGAGTGGGGCGCCATCGCCGCCCGCCACACCTTCGACGACCTGTTCATGGCCCGCAGCGCCACCGACATCGCCGTCATGCTCACCTTCGCCTTCGAGACCGGCTTCACCAACATGCAGTTCCTGGGCCTGGCGGCGGATGCGGCCGAGGCCGGCGACTACACCTTCTCCAGCCTGATCTCCAGCATCCAGACCGACGAGTCGCGCCATGCCCAGATCGGCGGCCCGGCCCTGCAGGTGATGATCGCCAACGGCCAGAAGGCCGAGGCGCAGAAGCTGGTGGACATCGCCATCGCCCGCGCCTGGCGGCTCTTCAGCCTGCTCACCGGCACCTCGATGGACTACAACACGCCGCTCTCCCACCGCAAGCAGTCCTTCAAGGAGTTCATGCAGGAGTGGATCGTCGGCCAGTTCGAGCGCACCCTGATCGACCTCGGCCTGGACCTGCCCTGGTACTGGGAGAAGATGATCGCCGAGTTCGACTACCAGCACCACGCCTACCAGATGGGCCTCTGGTTCTGGCGCCCGACCCTGTGGTGGAACCAGGCCGCCGGCATGACGCCCGAGTGCCGCGACTGGCTGGAGGAGAAGTATCCCGGCTGGAACGACACCTTCGGCAAGGCCTGGGACGTCATCATCGACAACCTGCTCTCAGGCAAGCCGGAGCTGACCTTCCCGGAGACCCTGCCCATCGTCTGCAACATGAGCCAGATCCCCATCTGCGCCATCCCGGGCGACGGCTGGAACGTGCGCGACTACCCCCTCGAATACCAGGGCCGCCTCTACCACTTCAACTCCGAGATCGACCGCTGGATCTTCGAGCAGGACCCCGTCCGCTACCGCGACCACCTGACCCTGGTGGACCGCTTCCTGGCCGGACAGATCCAGCCGCCGAACCTGATGGGCGCCCTGCAGTACATGAACCTGGCCCCCGGCGAGATCGGCGACGACGCCCACAACTACGCCTGGGCCGAGGCCTATCGCAACAACCCCTACCAGAAGAAGGCCGCCTGAGTCGGCGCGCGAAAGGAGAAACTTCCATGGCCCTGTTTCCGTTGATTTCCAACTTCCAGTACGACTTCGTCCTGCAACTGCTGCCGGTCGATACCGACAACACCATGGACGAGGTGGCCGCCGCCGCCGCGCACCATTCCGTCGGCCGGCGCGTCAAGGCGCAGCCGGGGAAGGTCGTCCGCGTGCGCCGCCAGGGTGCCGCGGACTTCTTCCCGCGGCAGAGCAAGCTGTGCGAGACCGACATCAAGCCGATGGAGTGCCTCGAGTTCATCTTCACGGACCCTGCGTGAGGGGCACCATGGCATTCCGCAAAGTCAGCACCCTCGACGAACTCTGGGAGGGCGACATGCTGGAGGTCGAGGCCGACGGCCACGACGTCCTGCTCGTATGGCCGGAAGGCGGCGAGGTACAAGCCTTCCAGGCGGTCTGTCCGCACCAGGACATCCCGCTGGCCGAAGGCAAGTTCGACGGACGCGTCGTGATGTGCCGCGCCCATCAATGGACCTTCGACGGCAGCTCGGGCGAAGGCATCAATCCCGGCAACTGCAAGCTGGCCCGCTACCCGGTCAAGCTCGAGGGCGACGCAATCCTGGTGGATACCGAAGGCGTGCAACCGCTCTTCGCCCACGCCTGAACCAAGGAGGAACACATAGTGAGCATTCAGAAAACCGCCGATGCCTACCGCAACAACCGGGTCGGCCCGGTCCTGCGGACCAGCGAGATCACCGAAGGCGTCATCGAGGCGGCCCAGGAGGACAACCCGGGCAAGACCATCCGGGTGGACGACAAGACCGCCTATGTCCGCATCGACACGGAGGGCGAGCTGATCCTGCGCCGGGAGACCCTGGAGCGCACCCTCGGCCGGCCCTTCCGCATGTCGGAGCTGGAGGTCAACCTCGGCTCCTTCGCCGGCCGCATCGAGACCACGGACGACTACGTCCGCTTCTACTACGAGAAAACCCTTTGAGGGAGATGCAGCGATGAACCAACCCGAAATCCTCAAGCCCCTGAAGACCTGGAGCCACCTGGCGGCCCGCCGCCGCAAGCCCAGCGAATACGAGATCGTCTCCACCAACCTGCACTACACGACCGACAATCCGGAGGCGCCCTTCGAGCTGGACCCCAACTTCGCCATGGCGCTCTGGTTCAAGCAGTACCGCAACGCCTGCCCCCTGAAGCACGCCGACTGGAACGCCTTCCGCGATCCGGACGAGATCGTCTATCGCACCTACAACATGATGCAGGACGGCCAGGAGACCTACCTCCACGGCCTCTTCGACCAGCTCTCCGAGCGCGGCCACGACAGCATGCTGGAGCGCACCTGGGCCGGCACCCTGGCCCGCCTCTACGCGCCCTCCCGCTACGTGTTCCATGCCATGCAGATGGCCTCCGCCTACCTGACGCAGATCGCCCCGGCCTCCACCATCTCCAACTGCGCCGCCTACCAGACCGCCGACTCCCTGCGCTGGCTGACCCACACGGCCTACCGCACCAGGGAGCTCTCCAAGACCTTCGGCGACATCGGCCTGGGCACGGACGAGCGCGCCTACTGGGAACAGGACGCCGCCTGGCAGGGCTTCCGGGAACTGGTCGAGAAGGCCCTGGTGGCCTTCGACTGGGGCGAGTGCTTCGTCGCCTTCAGCCTCGTGGTCCGGCCGGCGGTCGAGGAGACCGTGCTGCGGGCCCTCGGCCAGGCGGGCCGCCACAACGGCGACACCCTGCTCGGCATGCTCACCGACGCCCAGCTCCTGGACGCCCAGCGGCACCGGCGCTGGGCAGCCGCCCTGGTGAAGATGTGCCTGGAGACGGAAGGCAACCGGGAGGTGCTGAAGAACTGGGTGGCCAAGTGGGAGCCCCTGGCGGATGCCGCCATCGACGCCTACTGCGCGGTGCTGCCCGATTCCCCGGGTGCCGGCGCGGCGGCCCGGGCCGCGACGCGCGAGTTCCGCGCCGGGCTGGGCCTGTAAGGCCCGGCCGCCGGGGCATGGGGAGGCGCCTGCCTCCCCATGCCGGAGCACACCGCATGACACATACCATACGCATCGAAGGCGGCGCCGAATTCACCCAGGCCGACGGGGCCGACAACCTGCTCCGCGCGGCCCTGCGGGCCGGCATCGCCTTTCCCCACGAATGCAGCGTCGGCGGTTGCGGCGCCTGCCGCTTCGACCTGCTCGAAGGGGAGATGGAAACCCTCTGGGACGCCGCCCCCGGGCTGGGCGAGCGGGACCGCCGGCGCGGCAAGCGCCTGGCCTGCCAGAGCCGGCCCCTGACGGACTGCACCATCCGCGTCCGCTGCGACGCCGCCTGCCTGCCGCAGATCGCCCCCGCGCGCCGGATCGCCCGGCTCACCGGCCGCCGCATGCTGACCCACGACATGGCGGAGATCGAGTTCAGGGCCGCCGGCCCGGCCGACTTCCTGCCCGGCCAGTACGCCCTCTTCGACCTGCCCGGCGTCACCGGGCCGCGCGCCTATTCCATGAGCAACCTGCCCAACGAGGCGGGGACCTGGCAGTTCATCGTCCGCCGCACCGCCGGCGGCCGCGGCAGCCACGCCCTGGTGGACGGCATCCCCCTGGGCGCCGAGCTGTCCCTGGACGGGCCCTATGGCGGCGCCTGGTTCCGGGCGGAGGCCGGCCGGCCCATCGTCTGCATCGCCGGCGGCTCGGGGCTGGCGCCCATGCTGTCCGTCGCCCGGGCCGCCGCCGCCCGCCCGGACAGCGAGGTGGATTTCTTCTTCGGGGCGCGGACCGCCGCCGACCTCTGCGCCGGGGAGCTGCTCGCCGGCCTGCCCGGGTACGGCGACCGCCTGCGGCTGCACGAGGTGCTGTCCGAGGCGCCGGACGAAGCCTGGCAGGGCGCCCGGGGCTTCGTCCACGACGAGGTCGAGCGCCGCCTGGGCGACCGCCTGACCGAGCGGGAGATCTATTTCGCCGGCCCGCCGCCCATGATCGAGGCCGTCCAGAACCTGCTGATGGTGCAACACCGGGTGGCTTTCGATCGCATCCATTTCGACCGCTTCGTCTGACCGCCGCCCGCGCGGCGACGGCGAAGGGGCCGATTGCGCCGGGCGGCAACCCGGCGCCCGCGGCGCAAGGCCAGGCGGGAATCGGCGCCCGCGCGCGCTCCCCGCGGCGCCCGCCCGACGGGGAGGCGACGCGATTCGCCGCCTGTTTTTGGTCTTCGATGCGCCGCCGTGCCTCTGCGGCGGGGTTTTGGTATTAAGCTGATCCAGGCAAGGCGGGGAAACGGGCGAAGCGCCGCGGCAGTCGGGGCGGTCCGGGCAGGCCAGGAGGCGGAGAAATCGTGAAGAGACATGACTCGGAAGGGCCGGGCGCGACCCGGCCGCGCAGGACCGACGACAGCCAGAACTGGAGCGCCGCGGGCATCCGGGTTCCGGACATCCAGGACCTGGCCAAGCGCCTGCGCTTCGCCCCCCAGCAGGGCCGCATCTGGCTGGACGACCAGCGCATGATGCTGATGCACATCAGCAACCTGGGTTCCCTGCGCCAGGAGCTCATCGAAAGCCTGGGCAAGGAGCGCGCCCGGGGCCTGATCACCCGCATCGGTTACCAGGCCGGCGCCCGCGACGCCGAGATGACGCGCAAGGTGCGGGCCAACCGCAGCATCTACGACGACTTCCTGGCCGGGCCGCAACTGGTGTCCCTGGAGGGCATCGTCCATTGCGAGGCCGCCGGCCTGCACATCGACGTCGAGCGCGGCGAATACTTCGGCGACTTCTACCTGGTGGACTGCGCCGAGGCGGAGGCCCACATCGCCACCTACGGCATCGGCAACGAGGGCGTCTGCTGGATGCTCGTCGGCTATGCCTGCGGCTTCACCAGCGCCTTCATGGGCCGCCCCATCCTCTGGCGGGAGTTCGAGTGCTGCAGCATGGGCCACCAGAAATGCCGCGTCGTCGGCAAGCCGGTCGAGGAATGGGAGGATGCCGAGGACGACCTGCGCTTCCTGCAGATCGGCGACTTCGTCAAGTGGAGCACCAACACCGCCAAGACGGCGCCGGTCACCCCCCGCGTGGCGGCCAGGCTCTCCTCCGCCCAGGCCAATGCCTTCGGCATGGTCGGCATCTCCAGCGGCTTCAATACCGTCTGCCACATGGTGAAGAAGGTGGCGCCCACCGAGGCGACCGTGCTCTTCCTCGGCGAGAGCGGCGTCGGCAAGGAGATCTTCGCCAACAACCTGCACCAGCTGAGCTCCCGCAGCGCCGGACCGTTCATCGCCGTCAACTGCGCCGCCATCCCCGAGCACCTGATGGAGTCGGAACTCTTCGGCGTCGAGAAGGGCGGCTTCACCGGCGCCACCACCTCCCGCCCCGGGCGCTTCGAGCGGGCCGACGGCGGCACCCTCTTCCTGGACGAGATCGGCACCCTCAGCTTCACCGCCCAGGGCAAGCTGCTGCGGGCCATCCAGCAGAACGAGATCGAGCGGGTGGGCGACTCGCGCATGCGCAAGGTGGATGTGCGCCTCATCGCCGCCACCAACATCAACCTGCGGGAGGAGGTCAAGGCGGGCACCTTCCGCGAGGACCTGTTCTTCCGCCTCAACGTCTTTCCCATCAAGGTGCCGCCGCTGCGCGAGCGGCGCGACGACATCCCGCTGATGATGAACTGGTTCCTGCAGCGCTTCGTCACCAAGCACAACAAGCCGATCACCGGCTTCCGCGAGCGGGCCGTGGACGCCCTGGTGAATTACGAATGGCCGGGCAACGTGCGCGAACTGGAGAACATGATCGAGCGGGCCGTCATCCTGGCCGAGGAAGGCGGCGCCCTCGACCTCTGCCACCTCTTCACCACCGGCGAGGAGATCGACTCCTCCTCCTTCACCCTCAACCGCAGCGGCGGCATCGCCCTGGCCGCCGACCTGGGGGCGGACCAGTACGCGTCGCTGCCCACCCCGACGACCATGCCCGGGCTGGAGGAGACCGAATCGGCCATCCTGCGGGCGGCCATCACCGATGCCAACGGCAACCTGTCGAAGGCCGCCCGCCTGCTCGGCATCACGAGGCCCAAGCTGGCCTACCGGCTGCGCAAGTACGGCATTGCGGTGAAGTAGGGCGGCGACTGCCACCCCCTCCTCAGGTCGGGTCCCCGCGCCGGCCCCTCAGCCGCCGGCGGCGTCCGCCGCCCCCGTCCTGGAGGAGCGCCGAGAGGGTCGCCAGTACGCCGGGATCGGCGCCCCATGCTTGGAGCCGTGCCAGGCTTGGCTGCTTCCCGGCCTGCTCTGCGATGTCGATGGATCCCATCCCGCCCCAGCCGGCGGCCAGCATCTGCGGCACGGCATGGAGGAAGGGCAGGGCCGCCGCCTTCTGCGCGCGTCCGGCCCCCTAAACGCGGCCGGTCCCCGGGGCGGCGTCCAGCCACTTCAACACCGTCTCGAACAGGTGATCCGGGTCCACCGGCTTGGGGATGTGGTCGTTCATTCCCGCATCGAGGCAGCGCTTCTTGTCCTCCTCGAACGCGTTGGCGGTCATGGCGAGGATCGGGGTGTCGGCCAGTCCGGGAATGCGCCGAATCTCCCTGGCGGCGTCGATGCCGTTCATGCGCGGCATCTGCAGGTCCATCAGGATCAGGGCATAGCGGCCGCCGCGGGCCATGGCCACCGCTTCCGCGCCATCCTCGGCCAGGGCGACGTCGAGCCCGGCCTCCTCGAGCAGACCTCGGGACACCTCCTGGTTGATGGGCTCGTCCTCCACCAGCAG
Source organism: Pseudomonadota bacterium (assembly GCA_052035955.1). GTDB lineage: Bacteria > Pseudomonadota > Gammaproteobacteria > Burkholderiales > Rhodocyclaceae > JAEUNJ01. Next base: position 21,162 of record JBPOHD010000078.1, on the reverse strand, counting down.
CACCCGGGTTCCCCGATAGCGATCGCGCAGCCGCTCCTCGCCGCTCGACGACGGGCCCGGGGGCCGGGGCTCCGGAACGGCTTCCGACGCTTCCAGGCGCACGGTGAACCAGAAGGTGCTGCCGGCCCCCGGCGCGCTGTCGACGCCGATGGTGCCGCCCATCATCTCCACGAGCTTCTTGCTGATGGCGAGTCCCAGGCCCGTGCCGCCGTAGCGCCGGGTCATCGAGTTGTCGAGCTGTTCGAAAGCGGAAAACAAACGCCCCTGGTCGTCCCGGGAGATGCCGATCCCGGTATCGCGCACCTGGAATCGAACCGTGATCCGGGGCCCGTCTTCCGGGCTCGCGTCCGCGGAGACGGCGACCGAGCCTTCGGCGGTGAACTTGACCGCATTGGCGGCCAGATTGAGCAGCACCTGCCCCAGTCGACCCGGATCGCCGGTGAATTCCCGGTCACGGAGCGCGGCGGGGACGTCCACCGTGAAGGCGACGCCCTTTTCGGCCGCCCGTTCCGCCATCAGGCTCGCCAGGTTCTCCAGCACGGCGCCGAGCCGGAAGCGGATGGATTCGAGGGCCACCCGCCCGGCCTCGATCTTGGACAGGTCGAGGACGTCGTTGATGACCCCGAGCAGGTGGGACGAGGCCTGCTTGACCTTGCGTATCTGGTCCTGCTGGCGCGGATCCGTGGCCCGCCGCAGGGCCAGCTCGGCCATGCCCATGATGGCGTTGATGGGCGTTCGCAACTCGTGGCTCATGCCGGCCAGGAAGGAGCTCTTCGCGGCATTGGCCCGCTCCGCCTGGTCGCGCGCGTCGCTCAGTTCGACCGTCCGCGTGCGTACCAGGTCCTCGAGTTCCCGGCCCATCCTCGCCGACGCCAGCCGCTCGCGATGCAGGGAGAGGAGGTAGAGGACCAGGGCGCTGACGGCCAGGACCAGCATGTTGCCCGAGAGGGCAATGAGCAGGAACATGGCGATCCGCTGGTCCTGCAGGCGGGCAATCTCGGGGACGCGGTAGGGCAGGTGGAGGGTGATCGCGCCCTGGAACAGGGCCCTGCCGGGGAACAGCAACGGCACATCGGACCCCGCCATCCGGTAAAGCCCGGGGAACCTTGCCTCGTCCCAGGGACGCAGGTCGATGGGCCGGAATTCCGTCCGCCGGTATTGCAGCTGGCGATCCCTTTCCGGCAGTTCGTAGACCGCCGCCTTCGGCACGGTGGCGAACTCGAGCCCCGTTTCCCCGGCCAGCACGATGACGCCGTTGCCATCGACGATCAGCGCATCGTCGTGCCGCGTCCATTGGGCAAAATCGGTGATGTCCCGCTTCGCCACGACGGCACCGAGGAATCCGCGGCTGGTCAGGATGGGGGCGGAAAAATACAGGCCGGGTATCGACGTGGCCCGGCCGACGGCATACTGCCGGCCCGGATGGCCGATGAATGCCTGACGGTAGTAAACGCGGTCGGCGAAGTTGATGCCCACGAAACTCTTCGGCGTTCCCGCATTGCTGGAGGCAATGCAGTTGCCCTCGGCATCCAGTACCCAGACGACGTCGGCCTGCAAGGTCCTGGTGGCCGCGGCCAACAAGCGGTTGGTGGCGGAAAGGCGGGGGTCTTCCGTCCATTGCCGCCGGCGGGTATCGGTTTCAAGCCCGCGCGTTGTCGCGTCTGCCGCGGCATGCTCCACGCCCTGGCGGACGGCCGGATCCTCGGCAAGCAATGCCGGTATTCCCTCGAGTACCCGGAGCGCTTCGTCTATGGTCGCGGTGAGAGCCTCGAGCCGTCGGCTCGCACCGGCGACCTCCTCGGCGAAGACGCGCGCCTGGGCGCTTTCCGTGTAGTAAGTCGCCGATACCCAGGCCACACCCGACCAGGCGACCATCAACGCCCCCGTCGGCCAGGCCCGGGTCCAGAACGAGGCGCCCAGGGTGGGGGTGAAGTAGGTGGCCGACAGGGTGACGATGATGATCGTCCCGGTGGCGGTCAGGACGAGGCCGGCGAGGAAACCCGGCGACAGGGAGGCGACCACGGCGGCCGTCGAGTCGCCGCGAACGAAGTAGGCGGCCGCCATGGCCGTGTAGTGCATTCCCGATACGGCGAGCCCCATCACGCCTGCGCTCAGGACGAGCCGGGACGGACTGCTGCTCCACCGGCTGGCGCGCAATCCGAACTGGATCCAGAGGGAAAACCAGGCCAGCACGACCGCGACCACGATGGAGACGAAAAAGAGGACGGCGTCGTACCGGATCAGGCCGTCGAGCCGGTAGGCGGCCATTCCCATGTAGTGCATCGTCCCGATGCCGACGCCCAGCAGGAGGCCGCCAACGGCAATGTCGCGACGAACCAGGGTGGGGCGCCCGATGATGGCAATGGCGATGGCGCTGGCCAGGATGCCCGGAACCATCGACAGGAGGGTGACGAGGGGATCGTAGGTCGTCGTGCAGGGCAGGCTGAAGGCCAGCATGCCGACGAAATGCATCGCCCAGATCCCGGCGCCCATGGCCAGGCCGCCGGCCGCCGTCCACAGGTGGCGGGCGTGGGCGGTTGCGGCCAGGAGCACCCGGCGGGAGACGAGGAGGGCCGTGTATGCGGCAAAGGTCGCCGCGAGGATGGACAGGGCGACGAGCACCGGGTCGTACCTGCCCACGTACAGCAGGCTGTCGTCCGGGGCATTGAATACCAGAGGAAGTATCTGAAAGCCGTTCATGAAGAAGGACATCCCCGGCGAAATCGCACTTCGCGTGGCACGGTCCGATGCGAAGACCCGCCCCGACCCCCGCGTCCCGTCCCATTCTGCAAATGGCAAGCCAGAGAACGTGCGGGCGAAAATATTATCGCTCCGATTCGGCGCCTCCGGCGACCCGGTTTGCATGGAAGCGCGCGCTGACGTCCCGGCAGCGACGATGGCATGGGGACCCGATCCCCCGCCGGCGTCGGCCCGGGGCGAACGAAGCGGGAGCCTCGCGTGCGCCGGCGCAGCGGGCGGGCCGTTTCTGCCGGCCGAGGCCACCGGTTGCGCGGTCCGGGCGCTTTGGTTAGCCTTCGGGGCTCATTGCCGACGAGGTGTCCGCCGTGTTCCGACCCAGGTTTCCGATGTCCTTGCTTGCGCTCGCGGTTTGGCTCGCGGTGCTGGCGTTTCCGTGGATGGGCGTTCCCGCCCGCGCCCAGGGCGGCATGTCGGTGCCGCGGGTCGCCCTGCAGGGCTACGACCCGGTGGCCTACTTCACCGAGAACCGTCCCGTGCAGGGGGCGCCGGAATTCCAGCGGGATTTCGACGGGACGCGCTATTACTTCGCCTCGGCGCGGAACCGGGACCTCTTCGCCGCCGACCCGGACCGCTATGCGCCCCAGTTCTCGGGCTACTGCTCCTCTTCGGTGGGGCACGGCCGGCGGAACGAGGGCGACCCCCAGGTGTGGAAGATCGTCGGCGGCAAGCTCTACGTCTTCGGCAAGGCGGGGCCCTGGGTGGACGATCCGGCGGCCCTCGTCCGTTCCCACGCGGCCTGGCCGTCGCTGAAGTAGCGGCGCCGGCGGTCCGTCAGGCGCCGGCCTTCGCCAGGCCGTCCCGGGCGTGGGCCCGCAGCGCCGGGTCCACGAAGCGGCTGCCGAAGGCGCCGGCCTCGAAGAAGGGCGCCACCCGGCGCAGTTCGGCTGCCGCGAGCCTGGCCTCCGGCAGCCGCTCCATTCGCGCCAGGGTGGCCGCCCGGATCGCATGCAGGTCCGGCGCGCCGGGATAACGCTCCAGGGCCCGGTCGGCGATCCGCAGCGCTTCCTCGTAGCGGCGCACCGAGTAGGTCGCCAGGGCGAGGCTGAATTCGCTGCCCAGGCCGCGCACGGAGGGATCGAAGCGGGCGGCCAGCTGCATGGAGGCGAGGGCCTCGTCCAGCCTGCCGAGGTACATGAGGGTGATGCCCCGCCGGTCGCGGACGTAGGCATCGTTGGGGTTCAGGTCGAGGGCGGCATCGGCCTCGGCCAGGGCCTGCTCGAACTGGCCCAGGGCGGAATGGATCATGCTGAGTTCGCCGTGGGCACGGGCCTTGGCCCCGGGATCGTCGAGGGCGATGGCGCGGTAGAGGTGGTCCTGGGCCTGCCGCAGGGAGGCGGCCGGATCCTCGACCCAGCCATTGACGGCCCGCTGGTGTTCCGCCTGGCCGAGCCCCACGTGGGCTTCGGCGTAGTTGGGCGCCAGCCGCACGGCCTGCTCCAGCAGCGTCCGCGCCTGCCGGTTGGCGGCGCGATCGGCGTTCTGCAGCAGGGCCCGGGCATGCAGCACCTGGTCGTAGGCGACGATGTCCCGGGGCGGCTTGGCGAGGGCCCGTTCCTGTTCCAGCCGGGCCACCTTGCCGGCCAGGGCGCCGGCCACCTGGAACACGATGCGGTCCTGGATCTCGAAGATTTCCCGTCCCGTTCCGTCGAAACGGTCCGACCACAGCATGAGGCCCTGCTCGGCATCGCTCAGCTCCACGGCGACCCGGTAGCGCCCTTCCGACTCCCGCAGGCTGCCGCTGACCACGTAGCGGGCGCCCAGGGCGGCGCGCACCGCCGCCGGCGTGGCGCGGCCGGCCTTGAACGGGGCCACGGCGTTCAGGGACATCACGCGCAGGGTGGAGAAGCGGCCGAGGGCGGCGATGATGTCCTGGGTCACCCCGTCGCTGAAGTAGTCGCGCCGGGGATCGCCGCTCAGGTTCTCCAGGGGCAGGACGGCGACGGACGGCGGCGCCGCCTGTTCCCGGACGCCCGGGTTTTCCGGTCCGGGGCCGGCGGAAGGCCGGAGGAGCCAGGCCGCGCCCAGGCCGAGGAGGGCCAGCGCGGACAGGATGCCGGCGATCGCCCGCTGCCGGCCGGGTGCGGCGCGGGGGGCGGCGGGGCCGGAGCCGGCGGGCGAGGCCGTGGACGCGTCCGGGGCAGGGGCAGGGGGTTCCCTTCCGGCGGTCGGCTCAGGGTCCTCCCGGGCGACCTCCACGACACCGGGGCCCGGCGCCGGCGGGCCCCGGTCGCCGACCTCTCCCACCTCGCCCACCGTGCCCACCCCGCCCGCCAGGCCGACGGGGGCGATCAGCCGGTAGCCGCGCTTCGGGATGGTCTCGATGTAACGCGGATGCTGGGCGTCGTCGCCGAGGGCGCGGCGCAGCTTGATCACGGCCTGGGTGAGGCTGTCGTCGCCGACCACGACGCCGGGCCAGACGGCGGACAGCAGGGCCTCGCGGCCGACCACCTCGGCCGGCCTGGCGGCGAGGAAGGCAAGCAGCTCGATCGCCTTGGGTTCCAGGCGGATCGCGGCATCGTCGCGCCGCAGCTCGTTGAGCGCCGCATCGAGGACCCAGTCGCCGATGCGCAAGGGGCGAACCGCCGCGCCCGGGGTGCCGGAAGAGCCGTCCGCCATGCCGATGCCTGCCTTCGCGATCCGTGTAATTCGTTGAAGTATAAGTATTTTGGTTTCATAGTCAAACCATCGTCGGGCCTTCGTTTCTTTCCCGGCGGGGGGGCGTCTCATGGGCCCCGGCACCGCCCGCGGCCATCACCGGGGCGCGCACCCGACGCCCCGGCGGCGGGCGGGCCGGTGCCCCGACCCATCCACAGGAGAACGCCATGAAACGATTCCTCGCCCCGCTCGCGGCCGCCCTGCTGCTCGCCGCCCCCCTCGCCACCCAGGCCCAGGCACCCCAGGCCCGGCCCCCGATCCAGACCACCAAGGTGGCCGGCACCGACAACGTCTATGTCTTCCGCAACGGCAACTACCAGTCCATGTTCGTGGTCACGGAACAGGGCGTGATCGCCACCGACCCGATCGCCTACGGGAAACCCAACGGCGGCAAGGACTACCTGGACGAGATCCGCAAGGTCACCGACAGGCCGATCAAGTACGTGGTCTACAGCCACCACCACTTCGACCACATCGCCGGCGGCAAGGCCCTGAAGGACGAGGGGGCCACCTTCGTCGCCCATCGCCGCGCCCGGCAGCGGCTCGAACAGCTGGCCGACCCCAACACCGTGCTGCCCGACGTGGTGGTGGGCGATGCCGGCACCACGCTGCAATTGGGCAGCACGGAGCTGGTGTTGAGCTACCACGGCCTCAACCACTCGGACTCGACCCTGGTGATGCGCCTGCCGCGGGAGAAGATCCTGTTCGTCGTGGATACGATCCCGATCGGCCAGGTGCCGGGCCGCGGCATGATCGATTTCCATCCCCTGGAAGCCGAGGCCTTCATGAAGGAGGTGCTGGCGATGGACTGGGAACACCTGATCCCGGGCCATCCGGCGCCCGGGGACCGGCTGGGCAGCAAGAAGGACGTGCAGGACCAGCTCGATCTGCTGCAGGCCGCCTCGACGACCATGAAGGAACTGGCCCGGCAGGGCAAGTGCTGGGAGCCCGCCGAGAAGGAATTCCGCCTGCCGGCCTACGAGGGCTGGCCGGGCTATGCGGCCGGGCTGCCCTTCATCGCCCGCCGCTACTGCGGGCTCTGGGGCCGCGGCACCTGAGGCCGCCGGAACCCCTGAAACCCCTGGAACCCCGCTTCAATTTCGCCGGGGCGGACGGCGGCCCGGCCGCCGCCCGCCCCGCGCCGATGCATGGCCGATGCGGCGAGGCGAGTCGGCCGATTATGCAAATGGCAATGGCCGGGAGGCGGCCGCGTGCGCGGGCACGGGACGTCCTGGCGACGCCGCGACCTGACCGGGAGAGGGTTTTCGAGGGGAAAGTTTGGCGCGCCCGACACGATTCGAACGTGCGACCCCTGCCTTCGGAGGGCAGTACTCTATCCAACTGAGCTACGGGCGCGCGGGGAACTGCTCGCCGGGACCGGGGTTCCGGTGCCGGCCCGTCCGCTTGTCCGGACGGCGAACCGCGAAGGATAGCCGTTTTCAGTCCCGTCGTCCATGCGGGCCGGTCGCCGACGGGGCTGGGTAATGTATAATCCCCCGCTTATTTTCCGCTGCGCTTTCAACGAATTCCGGAGTCGAAGCCATGTCGAAGCCCCATTTCCGTCCTGCCGTTTTCGCCGCCCTGCTGCTGGCCGTCCCGAGTGTTTTCGCCATGGGCGGTCGCCCAACGGCCAACGACGAGGGCGCCGCCGCCCGCATCCAGCCCGTGGCCAAGCTGTCCCTGGCCCCGGCCGCCGGCGCCGCCGCCAAGGGCGGGCGCAGCGGCGAGGAACTGTACAAGGCCGTCTGCGGCGCCTGCCACGAGGCCGGCGTTGCCGGTGCGCCGAAGACCGGCGACAAGGCCGCCTGGGCGCCGCGCATCGGCGTCGGCCTCGATGTCCTGACCAAGACCGCCGTCGCCGGCAAGAACGCCATGCCGCCCAAGGGCGGATCCGATGGCTCGGACGAAGAACTCGCCAAGGCCATCGTCTACATGGCCAACAAGTCGGGCGCCAATTTCAAGGAACCGGCGGGTGGCGCCAAGCCGGCCGGCGGCGAGCGCTCCGGCGAATCCATCGCCCAGGCCGCCTGCCTGAAATGCCACGAGACCGGCGAGAAGGGCGCACCCAAGCTCAGCGACACCGCAGCCTGGACCCAGCGGGTCTCCAAGGGCCTCGATGCCGTCACCAGGACGGTGATCCGCGGCCATGGCAACATGCCCGCCCGGGGCGGCCTGGCCGACCTGACCGACGGCGAAGTCAAGGCCACCATCGCCTACCTGTTCAAGCAGGTCGGGGCCGAGATCAAGTAAGCAGCCGGAAATTCCTGGAACGGGGCGGGCTGAGGTCCGCCCCGTTTGCGTTGACGGCGCGCAGAAGGCGGCGGGCCCCCTTCGGCCGACCTCGGGCGGTCGGGCGGGGCTCACTTCCCGGCCAGCATCTCCTTGAAGCGCGCCAGCTTCTGCCGGCCCTCGGCCTTGTCGATGACGTTGTCCTTGCCGGGCCGCCGGACGTCCTCGCCCATCTCGGCGATGAAGCGGGAGGGTTCGCGCGGCACCAGTTCCCGGCCCTGCCGGCGGCGGTCGCAGTAGGTGACGTGGAGGCTCATGCGGGCGCGGGTGATGCCCACGTACATGAGCCGCCGCTCCTCCTCGATCTGGCCGCTCTCCACCGATTCCCGGTGGGGCAGGATGCCCTCCTCGACGCCGACCAGGAAGACGTGGCGGAACTCCAGGCCCTTGGCGGCATGCAGGGTGGCGAGCTGGACGGCCTCCTGCTCGGCCTCGTTCTTGTCCAGCATGGACAGCAGCGCCACGGTCTGGGCCAGTTCGACCAGGTTCTTCTTCTCCTCGTCGCCCTTCACGGAGAGCCAGTCGGCGAAGTCGCGCACGTTGCCCCATTTGGCCTCCGCCTCCTTCGGCTCCAGGCTCTCGAACAGCCAGGCCTCGTAGCCGATGGCGCGCAGCAGGTCGCCGAGCACCTGCCCGGCCGGCTCGCGGCCGGCGCGGTATTCCATGCGATTGATGAAGTCGGCGAACTCCTTCAGCAGGGCGTAGGGCCGGGCGCCCAGTTCCTCCGCGATGCCCGGCGCATGGATGGCGGCGAAGAGGCCCTGGTGGCGCCGGCCGGCGGCCCGTCCCAGGGCCTCCAGGGTGCCGCCGCCGATGCCGCGCTTCGGCGTGGTCACGGCGCGGATGAAGGCCGGGTCGTCGTCCTGGTTGGCCAGCAGGCGCAGGTAGGCCGTCAGGTCCTTGATCTCCGAGCGTTCGAAGAAGGACTGGCCGCCGGAAAGCACGTAGGGGATCTTCTGGGCCCGCAGCTGCTGCTCGAAGGCCCGGGCCATGTGGTTGCCGCGATAGAGCACGGCGTAGTCGGACCACTTGCCGCGGTGCTCGAAGCGGTGGGCGGCCAGGCGCGCGGTCACCCATTCGGCCTCGTGCTCGCCGTCGCGGCAGTTGATGACCTGGATGACGTCGCCATGGCCCAGCTCGGACCAGAGCTTCTTCTCGAAGAGCTTGGGATTGTGCGAGATGACGGCGTTGGCGGCCTTGAGGATGCGGGCCGTGGAGCGGTAGTTCTGCTCCAGCTTGATGACCTTCAGGCGCGGGTAGTCCTCCTTCAGCAGGCGCAGGTTCTCCACGTCGGCGCCGCGCCAGGCATAGATGGACTGGTCGTCGTCGCCGACGGCGGTGAGCGCCGCCCGGGGCCCGGCCAGCAGCTTCATCAGCCGGTACTGGCAGCGGTTGGTGTCCTGGTATTCGTCCACCAGCAGGTGCCAGATGCGCGTGCGCCAGCGCTCGGCCACTTCGGGGTGGGCCTCCAGCAGCTTCACCGGCAGGCGGATCAGGTCGTCGAAATCCACCGCCTGGTAGGCGCGCAGGGTCCGTTCGTATTCCGCGTAGAGGCGCGCGGCGCGGGCCTCCAGCTCGTTCTCCGCCGCCGCCAGGGCCTGCTCGGGTTCGACGAGGCCGTTCTTCCAGAGGGAGATGCGGGACTGGACGATGCGCTGCACCGACTTGTCCGCCTCCTTCATCAGTTCCTGGAAGAGGGCCGTGGTGTCGGAGGCGTCGAGGATGGAGAAGCCGGGTTTCAGGGCCGCGTGGCGGCTTTCCTGGCGCAGCATGCGGGCGCCCAGGGCATGGAAGGTGGAGACCGTCAGGCCCTCGACGGGGCGGCCCCTGAGCAACTGCCCGACCCGTTCCCGCATTTCCTTCGCCGCCTTGTTGGTGAAGGTGATGGCGGCAATGTGCTGGGGCAGCACGCCGCATTCCTCGACCAGCCAGGCGATCTTGCGGGTGATGACGCGAGTCTTGCCGCTGCCGGCGCCGGCGAGCACCAGCAGGGGCCCGTCGAGATAGCGGATCGCCTCCCGCTGGGGAGGGTTCAGGTGGTCGGACATTCGCTGAAAAGGCCCCTCACCACAGAGGACAGGGAGGACGCGGAGAACCCCGAAGAGCATTTCCGGAGGCGCGGCGCCAGCCGGAAAGGCGCCGCATGGGAAATGGATTTTCTCCGTGTCCTCTGCGACCTCCGTGGTGAGGAAATGGCTTCAGTTCGACAGCGCGCCGAAGACCTTCTTGGCCAGGCTGCCGGCGGCGCCGACCGGGTCCTTGCGGATGGCCTTCTCCTCCTCGGCGATCATCAGGTAGAGGCCGTCCAGGGCCTTCTGGGTCACGTAGTTCTCCAGGCGGGCGTTCTCCTCCTTGACCAGGCCCAGCTTCACCGCCTTGCCGGCGAACTTGTCGTACTTCTCGGCCAGCTTCACCTTGCCCATGGCCTTCTGGACGATGGGCTTGAACTTGTCGCCCAGGGGCTTGGACGTGGTGCGGCGGAAGTACTGGGTGGCCGCGTCGTCACCGCCGGTGAGGATGCCCTTGGCATCCTGCACCGACATCTGCTTGATGGAATTGACCAGCAGGGCCTTGGCTTCCGGCACTGCCGCCTCGGCGGCGCGGTTCATGGCGGTGACCAGCTCGTCGGCATACTTGCCCATGCCCATGCCGCGCATCAGGCCCTCCACGTCGCGCAGGCCCTCCGGCAGCGGGATCTTCACCTTCGGGTTGGCGAGGAAACCGTCGTTCTTCCCGAGCAGGTCCACCGCCTTGCCGGCGCCCTGGGTGAGGGCTTCCTTGAGGCCGCCCGTGGCGTCCTTGTTGGTCAGGTCGCCGAGGGAGAGGGCTTGGGCCGTCGAGGCGATGGCGAGCATGGCGGCGGCGAACAGGGCGGGCAGGGTGCGCATGGGCGGGGCTCCTGGAAAGGAAGGGGGTGCTGCGGAGCCCGGATTTTCGCATGCCGTGCCCGGCCCGGGGGGGCGGACGCGGCCGGCCGTCAGAATGCCGCCCGGATGGCCGCCTCCAGGGCATCGGCCTTCATGGCGCCCCACTGGGCCAGGCGCAGCCGGCCGTCGCGGCCGATCAGGAAGAGGCGCGGCGGCATCAGGAAGGGGCCGAAGATCTCGCCGTGGCGGTCGTTCTCCCGGGCCACCGGGAAGCTCACCGGCTGGGCGCGCAGGAAGTCGTCGATGTCCTTGCGGTCGTCGTCCATGGAGATGGCGAGGATTTCCAGGCCGCGGCCCCGGTGGCGCTCGTAGAGCTTCTGCAGCTCCGCCATCTCCCCCTTGCAGGGCGGGCACCAGCTGGCCCAGAAGACGACCAGCAGGGGGCGCTGCCGGTACTGGGCGGAACGGACCACCTGCCCGGAGAGGAGCTTCGCCTCGAAGGCGGGCACGGGTTCGCCGATGTCGGGGGCGGCGGCGGCGGACCCTGCGAGCAGGCCGAACAGGAAGGGGATCAGCGGGAAGAGCCAGGGACGGAACAGGCGGGGCATCGGCGGCAACATGCGGGGGGCGCGCGGGATCGCACGGGGCAGTGCTTCGAGGCGCCCATGCTGCCGCAGTTCCCCGACCGGGAGCGAAAAGTATTTGATGGCCCCATCAGCGCGGACGGCGTGCCGTCCGCCCGCGCCGCTCCGCGAACCGGGGGCATTGCAACGGGGCCTCAGCCTCCCTTGCGCCGGGTGCGCAGGGTCTCCCGGGTGCTCTCCTCGAGCACCCCGCGCAGCCAGCGATGGGCCGGGTCCAGGTGGTTGCGCCGGTGCCAGACCGCGTACATGGGCAGTTCGGGGTAATCCACCGGCGGCGGACAGGTGCGGAATTCGCGCATCAATTCCTGGCCCAGCAGGCCCGGCAGGGTGGCGACCATGTCGCTGCCGCGCAGGAAGGGCGGCACGCCGGAAAAGTTCTGCACGGTGACCACGATGCGCCTATCTATCCCCTGGGCGGCCAGGGCGGTGTCGAATTCCAGGGGCCCCCGGTTCTCGTGTTCGACGGTCACGTGGCCGGCGGCCAGATAGGCCTCCAGGCTGCGCGGCGCGGACCGGCAGGCGGCGTCATAGAAGCACAGGAAGCGGTCGGCCAGCAGGCGCTTCTGCAGGATGTCGGCGCCTTCGGGCGGACGCGGCGTCACCAGCAGGTCGCAGCGTTCCTCGCGCAGCATCTCGGCCGTCGGGGCGCCGGAGGGGATGACGCGGAGCAGGATGCCCGGGGCTTCGGCCCGCACCCGGGCGAAGAAGCCCGGCAGCAGCAGGTCGCGCTGGAAGTCGTTGGCCGCCACCGTGAGGCGGAAGCGGGCGCTGGCCGGCGCGAAGCTCGCCCCGCTGCTGAAGGCCTTCATGCCGTCGAGGAGCTGGCGGGCCTGTTCGGCGAGCAGTTCCGCATGGGTGGTGGCCACGATGCCGCGCCCCGACTTGACGAACAGCGGATCGCCGGCCACGGCGCGCAGGCGCTCCAGGCCGTGGCTCACGGCCGACTGGGTCAACCCCAGCCGGTGGGCCGCCGCCGTCACCGAGCCTTCCTCCAGGACGGCCAGGAAGAGGCGCAGGGTCTTCCCGTCCAGGGACAAATAATCGATTTCGTTCATGAATATCATTATTTCCCATTCGTTTATTTTTTGAAAGATCGGGTTGAAACTGTCGCCCATGCCGGTCGCGGGTCCGCGGCCGGCCAACGACCATCCCAGGAGGAGCAGCGAATGAGCCAAGCCAAGGAACCCATCCTCGACATCGCCCACCTCGGCAACGTCGAACTGCTGACGCCGAAACCCGAGCAGAGCCTCTGGTATTTCCGCGAACTGCTGGGCATGGAGGTGGTGCACCAGGAGGGCCAGTCCGCCTACCTGCGCGGCTACGGCGACTACGCCACGAGCACGCTGAAGCTCACCGAGGCCCGGGCCCCGGGCGTCGGCTGCGTCTCCTGGCGCACGGTGAGCCCCCAGGCCCTGGCGCGCCGGGTGGCCGCCGTCGAGGCCACCGGCCTCGGCCTGGGCTGGAAGGACGACAACTTCGGCCGCGGCCGCTCCTACCGCTTCCGCGATCCGGAAGGCCACCTGATGGAGCTGTACTACGAGGAGCAGAAGTTCGTCGCGCCGCCGCCGCTCAAGTCCACGCTGAAGAACCTGCCGCAGAAATACATGGCGCGGGGCGTCGGCGTGCGCCGCATCGACCACCTGGCGCTGCTCTGCAAGGACGTGCCGAAGAACCGCCGCTTCGTCGAGGAGCAGCTCGGCTTCAAGCTGCGCGAGCAGGTGCTGTTCGACCAGGGCAGGACGGAGATCGGCTCCTGGCTGTCCGTCACGCCGGTGCACCACGAGGTCGCCTACGTGCTCGACATCAAGGGCGGCAGCGGCCGCCTGCACCACTTCTCCCTCTGGGTGGACAACCGGGAGGACGTGCTCCGCGCCGCCGACATCCTGGCCGAAAACGGCATCTTCATCGAGGCCGGGCCGTCCAAGCACAACAATTCCCAGGCCTTCTACCTCTACTCCTACGAGCCGGGCGGCAACCGCATCGAGATCTACTCGGGCAGCTACCTGATCTTCGCCCCCGACTGGGAACCGGTCACCTGGAACGAGCAGGAACGCGGCACCGGCGTCTATTGGGGCGGCGCCCTGCCGGAGAGCTTCATCGCCTACGCGACGCCGGACGTGCCGGCCACCGACGCCTCCCAGGCCACCCAGGAGGCCATGCCGGCCTTCCCGATCTACTGAGCCGGATTCCCCGGGGGGAGACCGGAAGGCTCGACCCTTCGGTCCCGCCCGGGCGGCGGCGTCCGTCATCGCGGCGGCGGGCCCGGTCGCCGGCCCGTCCATCCCGAAACACTCATCCGAACGGCCGCGGGTGCCCGGGATTTCGGGCATCCGCCCGGCCACGCAATGTCCGCCGGGCGGCGATGCGGCCGCCCGCGAGGGCCCGCTGCCGGGCCCTTCCGGCGGAGGACAGGCGTCGGGTTCCCCTGTTCCCGCCTACCCGCTTGACACGCGTCAATAACGGCGGCGGCGGCCCGTCCGATACTGCACGAGTTTCCTTGGTCTTTTCCCCGGACGTGGGATATAAGAGAAATTGACCCGACCATCTGCCGGTGCCGCGCGAGACGAGAATCGCCGGCGCCGGACCCGCCCGCCAGGAAAGCCCCGACCCATGGCCACCGACGCGCCGCCGACCGGTTCCGGCGACCCCAATCCGCCGAGGGACCTTAGACCCGAAGGGGCCGCGGTCGCCCTGCGCATCGTCCTGCTCTACGCCGCCTTCGCCGCCCTCTGGATCCTCACCTCCGACCGGGTGGTCGCCCTGCTGTTCTCGGACCCGGCCGCAATCGTTGTCGCCAGCACCCTCAAGGGATGGCTCTTCGTCGCCGTCACCTCCCTGCTGCTCTATGCGCTGATGCGCCGTTCGGTCGTGAGATCCGGCCTGCCAGCCGGGGCCGAGGCGGAGGTCGGGCCTCCGCCGATCGGCCGGCTGTTGTTGCCGGTGGCGCTGGCCGTCCTGGCCATCATCGGCCTGGCGGCGGCGGCCATCGGCTATGCCTCCCGACAGCAGGAGGAGCGGGAGGCGGCGCGCCTGCAGGCCATCGCCGACCTGAAGGCCCGGTCCATCGCCGACTGGCTGGCGGAACGCCGGGGCGAAGCCCGTTTCATGCTCAACAGCCGCTTCCTCGCCGGGCTCTATGCCCAGTGGCAGGCCGGCGGCGATCCGGCCTATCGCGACCAGTTGCGCGACCGGCTGGAGGACTACCGCCAGGCCCACGACTATCCGGCCATCCTGGTCCTCGATCGCGAGGGCGGGCTGCGGATGGCCGTCGGCGAACGGCCGGGCGCCATCGCGCCGGCCCTGCGGACCGCCGTCCTGCGGGCGGCGGAAACCGGGCGGCTGACCAATACCGACATCTACCGGGACCCCCCGTCCGCGGCCGCGCCGCGCCTGGATTTCGCCATCCCGCTGCCGGCCGCCGGCAGCCAGCCGGGCCCGGTCCTCGTCCTTCGCACCAACCCGGCGGAGACCCTGTTTGCCGGCCTGCGCGCCTGGCCGATCCCGAGTCCCAGCGGCGAGGCGCTGCTGGTCCGCGCCGATGGCGAGGACGTGCTGTTCCTCAACGACCTGCGCCACCGTCCCGACGCGGCCGCGCGACTGCGCGCACCCCTGTCGACGCCGGAGCTGCCGGCGGCCCGCCTGCTGCGCGGCGAGGCCCGGGCGGGGCAGACCCTGCGCGGCACCGATTACCGGGGCGTGCCGGTGATCGCCGTGGCGCGGCAGGTTCCCGGCACCGAGTGGATGCTGGTGGCCAAGCTGGACCTGGCCGAGGCCCGGGCCGAAAGCCTCAAGGAAGTCACCTGGATCGCCCTGGCGGCGACCCTCGCCCTCTTCGTCGCCGGCGTCGCCGCCTTCCTCTTCCGGCAGCGCCAGTACCTGCAACTGGAGGCCCTGCGCCGCAGCCAGCAGGAGGAGCGCCTGCGCGCCCTGCAATTGCTCGACGCAGTGGCCGAGAGCTCCGACGACGCCATCTTCGCCAAGGACGCCGAGGGCCGCTATCTGCTGTTCAACGCCGCCGCCTGCCGTTTCGTCGGCAAGCCGGTCGGGGAAGTGCTCGGCCGCGACGACCGGGCCCTCTTTCAGCCGCGGGACGCCGAACTGGTGATGACCCTGGACCGCCAGGTGATGGCCCGCAACGGCATCGCCAGCCAGGAGGAGCGGCTGCAGACCGCCCTCGGCCCGCGCGTCTTCCTGGCCACCAAGAGCCCCCTGCACGATGCCTCCGGGCGGGTCATCGGCTGCTTCGGGATCTCCCGCGACATCACTGAACGCAAGGAGGCGGAGGACCGCCTGCGCGAGAGCGAGCGGCGTTTCCGCAGCCTGGCCGAGAACATGACCGATGTGGTCTGGGTGATGGACCTGGGCACCCAGCGGTTCGAATACGTGAGCCCGTCGGTGGAGAAGTTGCGCGGCTATACCGCGGAAGAGGTGATGAACCAGCCCGTCGCCAATGCGGTCACGCCCGAGTCCCTGGTCCTGATCGAGGCCACCATGGCGCCCCGGGTGGCCGCCTTCCTGGCCGGGGATCCCGCCGCCGTCACCCAGACCCACGAGGTCGAGCAGCCGCGCAAGGACGGCACGACGGTCTGGACCGAGGTCATCACCACCTATTCCGGCACCCTGGAAAACGGCATCAAGGTCCTCGGCGTCACCCGAGACATCACCGAACGCCGCCGCATCGACGAGGCCCTCCGGGAACGCCTGGCCGTCCGCGAACAACTGGCGCGGGTTGCCGAGGCCGTCCCCGGGGCGATCTGTTCCCTCCGGCGGCGGCCCGACGGCCAGACCACGATGAGCTATGCCAGCCCGGTGGCCGAGGCGGTCTTCGGTCTTCCCGCCGCGGTCCTGGCCGCCGACGTGGCGCCTATGTTCGCGCGCATCCCGCCGGAGGACTTCGCGCGCATCGAGGCGGCCCTGCTGGCCTCCGCCTCCGGCCTGTCGGAATGGCATGCCGAGTGGCGCTACGACCATCCGGTCCTCGGCCAGCGCTGGCTGGAGGGGCGTTCCCTGCCCCTCCGGGAAGCGGACGGGACCGTCGTCTGGCATGGCTTCGTCATGGATGTCAGCGAGCGCAAGCAGGGCGAAATGGCGCTCCGCGACAGCGAATCACGATACCGGGCGGCCTTCCAGTCCAGCCTCGACGCCGTGAACATCAACCGGCTCTCCGACGGCCTCTACGTCGAGGTGAACGAGGGCTTCACCGCCCTCACGGGCTGGACGCGGGAGGAGGTGGTGGGCCGCACTTCCGAGGAGGTCGGAATCTGGTGGGACATGGCCGACCGGAATCGCCTGGTGGAGATACTCCAGCGGGACGGCCTGTGCCGGAACCTGGAGGCACGCTTCCGGTTCAAGGACGGCGAGATGCGCTACGGGCTGATGTCCGCCCATGTCCTGGAACTCGGCGGCGAGGCCTGCATCCTCTCCATCACCCGCGACATCACCGAGCGCCACCATGCGGACGAGGCCCTGCGGGCCAGCGAGCAGCGCCTGCGCGACATCATCGAGGCCTCGGCCGACTGGATCTGGGAGGTGGACACGGAATGCCGCTATACCTTCGCCTCGGAAACCGTGCGCGAGGTCATCGGCTACGCGGCGCCGGAGATCGTCGGTCGCACGCCCTTCGACCTGATGACGCCGGAGGAGGGCGACCGGGTCCGCCGGCTGTTCCTCGGCTACATGGCGGCCGGACAGCCCTTCCGCGACCTGGAAAACGCCAATGTGCACAAGGACGGTTCGATCCGCCACGTGCTGACCAACGGCGTCCCCATCCTGGACCAGCAGGGGCGCCTCCTCGGCTACCGCGGCACCGACAAGGACATCACCGAGAAGCGGGCCGCCGAATCGGCCCTGCGGGAGAGCGAGCAGCGCTGGATCACGGCCATCGAGGCGGCGGGCCACGGCGTCTGGGACTGGAACGTGGTCGCGGAACGGATCTTCTTCTCCCCCGCCTGGAAATCCATGCTCGGTTACGCCGTCGGGGAGATCGGCGAAAGCCTGGAGGAGTGGACCAGCCGGGTCCACCCCGATGACCTGGCGGACTGCCTGGCCGACCTGGACAGGCACCTGCGGGGCGAGAGTCCGGTCTATCGCAACGAGCACCGACTGCGCTGCCGGGACGGCAGCTACAAGTGGGTCCTCGACCAGGGCATGGTCACCGGGCGCGATGCCTCCGGCAAGCCGCTGCGGGTTTCCGGCACCCACACCGACCTGACCTGGCGGCGCGAGGTCAGCGAGAAACTGCGGGAAAGCGAATCCAACTACCGTTCCGTCGTCAATGCCCTGAGCGAGGGCATCCTGGTCTTCGGCCCGGCGGGCGAGGTCCGCGCCTCGAATCCTGCGGCCGAGGAGATCCTCGGACTCGGCGAGGCGCAGATGCAGGCTTCGCGGCAGGTGCTGTCGGACTGGCACGCGATCCGGGAGGACGGCTCGCCCTTCCCGGTCGCCGAACTGCCGGCAGCCCGCGCCTTGGCGGCCGGCGAGTCCTCGCGCGGCGTCGTCATGGGGGTGCGTCGGCCGGACGGGGAACTGGTCTGGCTGGCCATCAACGCCGAACCGGTCCGCGAGGCGGGGACCGGCGAGGTCACGGCCGCCGTCGTCTCCCTTTCCGACGTCACCGCCCGTCATGCCGCGGAACTGGAACTGCGCAAGCTGTCCCTGGCCGTCGAGCAGAGCCCGAATGCCGTGATCATCACCGACCTGGGCGGCCGCATCCAGTACGTCAACGAGGCCTTCGTCGCCATCAGCGGCTATGCGCGGGAGGAGGCCCTCGGGCAGAATCCCCGTTTCCTCCACTCGGGCAAGACGCCCGCCGCGACCTACGCCGAACTCTGGCGCACCCTGGAAGCCGGCGGCATCTGGAAGGGCGAATTCATCAACCGTCGCAAGAACGGCGAGGAATATGCGGACTTCGCGCTGATCTCGCCCATACGCCAGGCCGAAGGCCGCATCACCCACTACCTGGCCATCCAGGAGGACATCACCGAGCGCAAGCGCATCGGCGAAGAGCTGGACCGCTACCGGCACCACCTGGAGGAGGTCGTGGCCCGGCGCACCACCGAACTGGCCTCGGCCAAGGAGGCCGCCGAGGCCGCCAGCCGGGCCAAGAGCACCTTCCTGGCCAACATGAGCCACGAGATCCGCACGCCGATGAACGCCATCATCGGCCTCACCCACCTGCTGCGCCGCGACGCCCGGGAACCCCAGCAGCGCGAGCGCCTGGAGAAGGTCGGCGATGCCGCCCAGCACCTGCTGGCCGTCATCAACGACGTACTCGACCTGTCCAAGATCGAGGCCGGCCGCCTGGAGCTTGCCCATGCGGATTTCGACCTCCACGAGATGCTGGGACAGGTCAGGCAGGTGGTGGAGGAACGGCTGGCGACGAAGGAGCTCACCCTGGCGGTGGACACGGACCGGGTGCCGGCCTCCCTGCGCGGCGATTCCCTGCGCCTGCGGCAGGCGCTCCTCAACTACGTCGGCAATGCCGTGAAGTTCACCGACAAGGGCGGCATCACCTTGCGGGTCCGCATGCTGGACGAATCGTCCGGGATGCTGTTGCTGCGCTTCGACGTCGTGGACAGCGGAATCGGCATGACGGAGGAGGTGCGGCAAAGGCTGTTCACCGCCTTCGAGCAGGCCGATCCTTCCACCACCCGGCGCTACGGCGGGACCGGCCTGGGCCTGGCCATCACGCGGCACCTGGCCCTCCTCATGGGCGGCGAGGTCGGTGTCGAGAGCACCCCCGGCGGCGGCAGCACCTTCTGGTTCACGGCCCGCGTCGGGCGCGGCGGGGCGACCGCCGCCGAACCGCCCGCCCCCGGTTTCGCCGACGCCCGGGCCGAGTTGGCCCGCGCCCACCGGGGCCGCCGCATCCTGGTCGCCGAGGACAATCCCATCAACCAGGAGGTCGCCGCCGCCCTGCTCGTCGATGCCGGCCTGGTGCCGGAGGTGGCCCAGGACGGCGGCCAGGCCGTGGCGATGGCGCGCGGCCGGGATTTCGACCTGATCCTGATGGACGTCCAGATGCCGGTCATGGACGGCGAGGAGGCCGCGCGGGCGATCCGCCGGCTTCCCGGCCGCGCCGCCGTCCCGATCATCGCCATGACGGCCAACGCCTTCGGCGAGGACCGGGAGCGCTGCCTGGCCGCCGGCATGAACGACCACCTGGCCAAGCCCGTCGACCCGGACACCTTCTATGCCGCCCTGCTGCGCTGGCTGCCGGCGCCGGCCCCGGACACCGTGGCGGCGGCCGAACCGCCGCCAGCCCCGGCTGCCGCTGCCGCCGGCGACCCGGGTCCTTCGGCCCTGGCCGCGGCTCTGGCCGCCGTACCGGGACTGGACAGCGGCACCGGCCTGAAGAGCATGCGCGGCCGCCTTCCCAGCTATGTGCGCCTGCTCGGCGTGTTCTCCGATGCCCACGCCGCCGACGCGGAGGCGATCCGGGCGGCCCTTGCCGCGGGCCGGCGCGAGGAGGCGCGGCGCCTCGCCCACACCCTGAAGGGGGCCGCCGGCACCCTGGGGGCCTCCCGGGTCGGCGGCCTCGCCGCCGGCATCGAGGCGACCCTGCGCCAGGACGAAGGAATGCCGGAGGCGGCGGCGCTCGACGGGCTGCAGGCCGAACTGGCCGCCCTGGTGGCGGCCCTGCGCGCCCTGCCCGGGTAGGCGGGCCGCCCGGCGGCGGGCACGGCCGGGGAGATCAGCCGCTCACGCCCGCCCGGTGCGCCTGCTGGTCGGCGTGGTAGGAGGAACGCACCAGCGGCGCGCTGGCGGCGTGGGAAAAGCCCATGGCCTCGGCCTCGCGGGCGAACAGGGCGAAGACATCGGGATGGACGTAGCGGGCCACCGGAAGGTGGTGTCCCGAGGGCGCCAGGTACTGGCCGATGGTCAGCATTTCGACGTCATGAGCGCGCAGGTCGCCGAGGGTGGCGAGGATCTCCTCGTCCGTTTCGCCCAGGCCCACCATGAGGCCCGACTTGGTGGGGATGCCCGGATGCCGGGCCTTGAATTCCTTCAGCAGGCGCAGCGAATGGGCGTAGTCGGCGCCGGGCCGGGCCTGTTTGTAAAGGCGGGGCACGGTCTCCAGGTTGTGGTTCATGACGTCGGGCGGCGCGGCGCCCAGGGCGTCGAGGGCGGTCTCGAGGCGGCCGCGGAAGTCGGGCACCAGCACCTCGATGCGCGTCGCCGGCGAAAGCTCGCGCAGCCGGCGGATGCATTCGGCGAAGTGGCCGGCGCCGCCGTCCTTCAGGTCGTCCCGGTCCACGCTGGTGATGACGACGTACTTGAGGCCGAGGGCGGCGACGGTGCGGGCCAGCTTTTCAGGCTCCTCGGGATCGGGCGGCAGGGGCTTGCCGTGGCCCACGTCGCAGAAGGGACAGCGCCGGGTGCACAGGTCGCCGAGGATCATGAAGGTGGCCGTGCCCTTGCCGAAGCACTCGCCGATGTTGGGGCAAGTGGCTTCCTCGCAGACCGTGTGCAGGTGGTGCTCGCGCAGGATCTGCTTGATCTCGCCGAAACGCGCCGCGCTGTTGCCGGCCTTGACTCGTATCCAGGAAGGCTTCTTGAGCACGGTTTCGGTCGGCACCACCTTGATCGGGATGCGGGCGGTCTTGGCTTCGCCTTTCTGCTTGGTCGTCATGTGTCGCTCGTTTCGAGTTGCCGGGCGAGATGCCCAGCCAGTTGCCTGCCTACTATCGCAGCTTCGGTGCCGCCGCGCCATTGTGGAGAACACGCACTCAATTGCGTCACGGCCATGCCCGCATAGCCGCAGGGGTTGATCGCGGCGTAGGGCGAAATGTCCATGTCGATGTTGAGCGAGACGCCGTGATAGCTGCAGCCGTGCTTGATGCGCAGGCCCAGCGCGGCGATCTTCGCGGCGCCGACATAGACGCCGGGCGCGCCCTCGCGCCGCTCGGCACTGACCTCGTAGTCCGCCAGCAGGTCGATCACCGCCT
>JBPOHD010000147.1:0-24818 GCA_052035955.1 Pseudomonadota bacterium | reverse complement strand
CGGTTCCCCATACGATGTGAAAGCGCGGCACCGAGTTGCCGTCCCGCTCGACCCAGTGGGGAATGGGGAGAAAGCCGATGCCGCGGCCCCGGAGCCACTCATAGACGTCGGAACGGCTGGCACCCACGTAGGCCTCGGCCCAGGCCAGCGGCAGGGCGTGGGTGGGGTCGGTCCCGTCCAGTTCGCCGAAGCGCTTCCAGTCGGCCAGGGCCCGCTCGGCGGAATCCGCGACCCCGGCGCGCTTCTGCTCCGGACTGTCCACGACGAAGATGCCGCCGAAGCTTTCCTTGGCCAGCCCGCCGAAATTCTCCTCGGCGTCCCGGTCGAGGATCAGGACCCGCAGGTTCCGCTCCAGCAGTTCCAGCGCGGCGACGATGCCGGCCAATCCGCCGCCGACGATGGCGACGTCGCAATCATGGTTTTCCATCCCCGTCTCCTCCGTAGCGACCATTAGTCCGTTCGGACTATTGTGGCCCCATGTTCGAACAATTTAGGATCGAACCAAACGGCCGCCGCGTACAGCGTTGCGGCGGCCGCCATCGGGGGCTTCCGGCGCGCTGTCCCGGTCGGCCGGCAGTACCCCGTTCAGCAGGATCGAACCCAGCATCGAGGATTATCGCCATGACAGCCTCCATCCGCCGCCGAATTCCGCTCGTCGCCGCCTCGGCGGTCCTCCTCGGCGGCCTTCCGGCCGCGTCGTCGGCCGCCACCTTCATCACCGGTCCGGCGGACCCCGATTACACCACGCTATTCCAGGGCGCCAGCGCGAAGACCTTCGGCGACCTGGGCTTCACCGTCGGCACCGGCGCCGGCGAACTGCACGTCAGCACCGGCACCTGGACCGATCCGGCCGGACTCTTCTTCGGCACCACCTATGCCGGCAACCTGACCGCCACCGGCCAGACGACAGGCAAGCTGAGCTACGCCTATTCGGTCTTCTCGATCCCGACCGCCCTGGACGCCCGCGACTATGCCTGGGGCCAGAACTACGGCAGCAACGCCAGTACCGACCCGGCCCTCGACACGCCCTGGCAAGGCAGCATCTGGGACCTGGGCGGGCCGGCCAACCAGGCCGTCGTGTTCCCCGTGGTCGACCACGGGCCGCTTCCCAATGAGGCCCTCGAATACACGGTCTATCTCACGGACACGCCGAATTCGACCAACCTCGCCGACTGGCACCTGGCGAAACTGTCCGCTGTTTATATGCAGGGCTGGGAGGCCGACCACATCTCCCTTGCCGACGGCTTCACGACCGTCTGGACGCTCGACGATCCGAAGGCGACTTTCCGCTACGTGTCCGTCCAGGGCGTCGGTTCCCAGGCCCTGCGGCCCCTCTCCGACACCGAAGACGAGATCGACGCCGTGGCCGGCCTGACCGCCGGCGGCGGCAGCGTGCGGCCGCCGGTGCCGGAACCCGAAACCTACGCGCTCATGCTCGCCGGCCTCGGCGTGCTGGGCGCCGTCGGGCGGCGCCGGAAGCAGCGCGCAGGCTGATCCACACTTCGCCGCGGGCGGAATCGCGGCGCAGGTTTCGCCAGAATCCCGGCCGGCCTTGCCGGCCGGGATTTTTTTCGCTCGCATATCAGGAATTTGTAGGAGCGGGCTTGCCCGCGAATGGCTGCCGCCAAGCATCGGGCCCACGTGAAACAGGGCGCGGCCGCGAAGCGCTTCTTCAATCGATGGTCGCAGCCGCCAAGCTCGCGGGCAAGCCCGCTCCTACAAGGCCCAGTCGCTGCCGGTCACACTGCCATTGCCACCTTCGTCCCCTGGGCGATGGCCCGCTTGGCGTCCAGTTCCGCGGCCACGTCGGCGCCGCCGATGAGGGTTACGGGGATGCCCGCCTTCTCCAGGTCCGCCTGCAGTTCCCGGCGCGGTTCCTGGCCGGCGCAGACCACCACGGTGTCCACGTCGAGCACCCGAGGCTGGCCATCCACGGTGACATGCAACCCGGCATCGTCGATGCGCTCGTACTGGACTCCGGCCACCATCTGCACGCCCCGCTTCAGCAACAGCAGGCGGCGGGCCCAGCCGGTGGTTTTGGCCAGGCCGTCGCCCACCTTGGTGGGCTTGCGCTGGAGGAGGACCACCTGGCGCGGCGTCGGCGGCATCTTCGCTTCCAACAGTCCGCCGCGCTTGGTGTATTCCGTGTCGATGCCCCACTCCTTGCGATAGGCGTCGATGGGGTCGGCGTGGCCGTCGGCATGGGTCAGCAATTCCGCCACGTCGAAGCCGATGCCGCCGGCGCCGATGATGGCGACCTTCCGGCCGGCCTGCTTGCGGCCTTCCACCACATCGATGTAGCTGGCCACCTTCGGGTGGTCGATGCCGGCGATGGGTGGCGTGCGCGGCACGATGCCCGTGGCCAGGATCACCTGGTCGTAGCCCTTCAGGGCCTCGGCGGTGGCGCGGGTGCCCAGCTTCACCTCGACGCCGGTGATCTCCAGGCGGCGCCGGAAGTAGCGCAGGGTCTCGCCGAACTCCTCCTTGCCGGGAATGCGGCGGGCCAGGTTGAACTGGCCACCGATCTCGCCGGCCGCCTCGAACAGGGTGACGGCATGGCCGCGTTCGGCCAGGGTCGTGGCGGCCGCCAGGCCGGCCGGGCCGGCACCGACCACGGCCACCTTCTTCTTCGCAGCCGCCGGCGCGATCGTGATCTCGGTTTCGGCGCAGGCCCGCGGGTTCACCAGGCAGGAGCACAGCTTGCGCGAGAAGATGTGGTCCAGGCAGGCCTGGTTGCAGGCGATGCAGGTGTTGATCTCGTCGGCCCGGTTCTCGGCGGCCTTCTTCACGAACTCGGCGTCGGCCAGGAAGGGGCGCGCCATGGACACCATGTCGGCGTCGCCGCGGGCCAGCACGGCCTCGGCCACGGCCGGGTCGTTGATGCGGTTCGTGGTGACCAGCGGGATCTTCACCTGTCCCTTCATGCGGGCGGTGACCCAGGTATAGGCGGCCCGCGGCACCATGGTGGCGATGGTGGGGATGCGCGCCTCGTGCCAGCCGACCCCCGTGTTGATCAGGGTGGCGCCGGCCTGCTCGATGGCCCTGGCCGTGGCGACGATCTCCTCCCAGGTGCTGCCGCCATCCACCAGGTCCAGCATGGACAGGCGGAAGATGATGATGAACTCGCGGCCGACGCGGGCCCGTACCCGCGATACGCATTCCACGGCGAAGCGGATGCGGTTCTCGAAGCTGCCGCCCCAGCGGTCGTCACGCTGGTTGGTGGCGGGGGCGATGAACTCGTTGATCAGGTAGCCCTCGGAGCCCATGATCTCGACGCCGTCGTAGCCGGCGAACTGCGCCATGGCCGAGCACTGCACATAGTCGTCCAGGGTGCGCTGGATGTCCTCCTCGCTCATGGCGCGCGGCGTGTTCGGGTTGATCGGCGCCTTGATGGCGGAGGGGGCAACCGGCTCCTTCACGTAGGCATAGCGGCCGGTGTGCAGCACCTGCAGGCAGATCTTGCCGCCTTCCCGATGCACGGCCTCGGTGATCACCCGGTGCTTCTCCGCCACCGCCTCGTTGTCGAGGATGCCGCCGCCCGCGACCACCATGCTGTCCGCATTGGGCGCGAAGCCGCCGGTGACGATGAGGCCGACGCCGCCCTGGGCCCGCTCGGCGTAGAAGGCCGCCATGCGGCCGTAGCCTTCGGGAATGTCCTCCAGGCCCGTGTGCATGGAGCCCATGAGCACACGGTTCTTGAGGGTGGTGAAGCCCAGGTCCAGGGGCGCCAGGAGGTGCGGGTAGGGATGGCTCATGCTGCTGTTCTCCTCATCGGTCTCGTTCCAGTTCGCGCAGCAGACCCAGGGTCTCCGCGCACCAGTCAATCCAGGCCTGCTCGATGCGGATGCCGCTCTTCAGGACCTGGTATTGCAGGGCCCGCTGGCGATCCAGGGGGCCGGAAAAATCGCGCGCCTCGATGGCGCGGTAATGGGCAAGCTGCGCCGAGTGGACCGCCTGCTGGCGCTCCACCTCCGGCCGCAGCCGGGCCGGGTCGTCGAAGGCGGCGCCGCGCAGCTTGACCATCAGGGCATCCCGGTAGCCCTGGGGCTCCGCCGGTTCGGGCAGCCAGCGTGCCAACTCCTTTCGGCCCCACGCCGTCACGGTGAATTCCTTCCTGTCCGGAGCGGACTCCCCCGGGCGCAGCCGCGCCTTCACCCAGCCGGCTTCCTCCATGCGCGCCAGCACCCGGTAGATCTGCTGGTGGGTGGCCTCCCAGAAATGGCCGATGGAGCGGTCGAAGCGGCGCGCCAGCGCATAGCCGGAACTGGGCTTCTCGAGCAGGGAGACGAGCAGGGCGTGGTCCAGGGACATGGCGCCCAGCCTACTATGCAACGAATTGCATTGCAACGGGTTGCATAGTCAGCAAAGTCGCGGAAAGGCCGATTCAAGGGCCGGCCACGGAGGCATGAAGTTCACGAAGGGGCACAAAGGAAGCGCGAAGACGGGCAAAGGAACCCGAGGTCAATTGCAGTTCTTCGTGCCCCTTGGTGTCCTTTGTGCCTTGGTGGTGAAGGCTTTTGCGTCAAATTCCCAGCTGCCGCGCCGCCAGGTCCTTCATCACTTCCTCGGCACCGCCGCCTATCATCATCACCTTCACGTCCCGGTAGATGCGCTCGACCCGGGTGCCGCGCATGAAGCCCATGCCGCCGAGGATCTGCACGGCTGCGTCGGCGCAGAACTGCATGCTGCGGGCCGCGTAGTTCTTGGCCATGGCGATCTGCGCCACCGGGGATTCGCCGGCTGCCAGGCGCGCCGCCAGGTCGTCGAGCAGCGCCCGGGTTGCCTCCACCCGCTCGGCCATGTCCACCAGCTTGTGGCGGATCACCTGGTGGTCGGCCAGGCGCTGGCCGAAGGTCCGGCGCGTGCGCGCCCAACCCAGGGCGTCGTGCAGGCAGGCCTGGGCGGCGCCGCTGGCCGAGGCGGCCAGGCTCATGCGCTCGTTGTTGAAGTTGCGCATGATGATCGGGAAGCCCTGGCCCTCGCCGCCGATCAGGTTGGCGACCGGCACCCGGACGTTGTCGAAATGGATCTCGGCCGTGTCGGACGCCCACCAGCCCATCTTCCTCAGGGGCCGGCGCGAGATGCCGGTGCGGTCGCCCTCGATCAGCAGCAGGGACACGCCGCCGGCGCCCGGCCCGCCGGTGCGCACCGCCGTGGTCAGGTAGTCGGCGCGCAGGCCGGAGGTGATGAATATCTTGCTGCCGTCGACGACGTAATGGTCGCCGTCGCGGCGCGCGGTGGTGGCGAGCCGTGCGACGTCGGAACCGCCCCCCGGTTCGGTGACGGCCAGGGCGCTGATGGCGGAGCCGTCGAGGATGGCCGGCAGTACCCGGGCCTGCATGTCGGGGGAACCGGCGGCGGCGATGGGGGGTGCGCCGATGGTGTGGGAGAAGAGGCCGGCGGCCGTGCCGCCGCTGCCGCACCAGGCCAGTTCCTCGGAAAGGATCAGGCGCAGGAAGGGGTCGTCGCCCTCGGGGCCCGTGCCGCCGTATGCCTCGGGGTAGCCGATGGCGAAGAGGCCGGCGGCGGCGGCCTTGCGGTAGAGGTCCCGGGGGAACTCCCCGGCCTCGTCCCAGGTGTCCGCATGGGGGGCGATCTCCCGGGCGACGAAGCGGCGCACGGTCTCGCGGAAGGCGGCATGCTCCGGCTTGTAATGCCGGGACGGGGTCAGCAGGATGTCGTCATGGCGGGCCGCGTCGGCCATCGGAAATTCCTTTCAACAAGTGGCCGCAGGGGCGGGAGTGAAATGGGCGAGCCTGCGCTTCCCATCCGATTCGCCCCTGTCCGGATCGGATGGGACCGTCGTCAGGCGTCCGTCGGGGCGTCGCCGATGACTATCAGGACGCGTCCGGGCGCCACCTGGTCGCCGGGGCGGCAATGGACCTCGGCGACCACGCCGTCCCGGGGTGACACGAGGGTGTGCTCCATCTTCATGGACTCCAGCACCAGCAGCGGGGCGCCACGGACGACGCATTGTGCGATGCTCGCATGGACTGCCACGACGCGGCCGTTCATGGGGGGACGGACGGCGCCGTGGCCGTCGGCTTCGGCGGCAGCGGGCGGCCGCCGCGAAACGTCCTCGGCCACCACGTTGCGCCCGGCAACCTCCAGGTGCAGGCGGTCGGGGCCCTCCCAGGCCAGGGGCACGGAAACCCGCAGGCCGTCCACTTCCAGGCTCAGCCGGCCTTCCACGCCGCCCCCGCCGGTAACGGCCATCGCGCTGCCGGCGCCTTCCACGTCGAGGCCGCCGGCCCGGGGCCGCAGGGCCAGCGAATACGGCTCGCCGGCCACCGTCAGCTCCAGGTGGTAGCAGGCCTGGCCACCGCTGTGCCACCCGGCCAGGAGGGCCTGGGGCAGGGTTGCGACTGCGCGGCGGTAGAAGGCCAGGGCCGCCGCGGCGACCGCCTCCCGGGCAGGGGGAATGGGGGTCGCGTCGGCAAAATGGGCGGCGACGAAGTCCGTGGTGGCCCGTCCGGCGGCGAACTCGGGATGTTCCAGGCAGCCGAGCAGGAAGGCCTTGTTGGTGGTGATGCCCAGCGCCGTCGTGTCCCGCAGGGCGGCGATCAGCCTGCGCCTGGCCTCCTGGCGGTCGCGACCGTGGGCGACGACCTTGGCCAGCATGGGGTCGTAATGGGGCGTCACCATGACGCCGTCCGCCAGGGCGTGGTCGCACCGGTCGAGGGGCGAGGGCCGCCAGCGCAGCAGGCAGCCCGTCTGGGGCAGAAAGCCCCGTTCCGGGTCCTCCGCATAGAGGCGGACCTCCAGGGCATGACCCGCGGGTTCCAGGGCGGACTGGGCCAGGGGGAGGGGCTCGCCGGCGGCAATGCGCAACTGCCATTCCACCAGGTCGAGACCGGTGATCATCTCGGTCACCGGATGCTCCACCTGCAGGCGGGTATTCATCTCCATGAAATGAAAGCCGCCGTCGGCGTCGAGCAGGAACTCCACCGTGCCGGCACCCATGTACCCGACAGCAGCAGCAGCGGCGCCGGCGGCCCGCCCCATGCGTTCGCGCAGGGCCGGGTCGACGGCGGGCGACGGCGCCTCCTCGATCACCTTCTGGTGACGCCGCTGGACCGAACAATCCCGCTCGAACAGGTGCACGACCTGGCCATTTCCATCGGCGAAGACCTGCACCTCCACATGCCGGGCGCCGACCAGCAGGCGCTCGAGGATCAGGCGTCCGTCGCCGAAGGCCGAGGCGGCTTCGGAACGCGCGGAGGCCAGGGCGCCGGGCAACTCTTCCGGTACATGCACCCGCCGCATGCCGCGGCCGCCGCCGCCGGCGGCCGCCTTCACCATCAGGGGGAAGCCGATGCGGCCGGCCTCGGCGGCGAGGCATTGGTCGTCCTGGTCCTCGCCGTCGTAACCGGGGATGCAGGGCACGCCGGCCGCGGCCATGCGCCGGCGGGCGGCGGCCTTGTCGCCCATGGCCTCGATGGCCGATGGGGGCGGGCCGATGAAGACGAGGCCGGCCTGGGCACATGCCGTCGCGAAGGCGGCATTCTCCGAAAGGAAACCGTAGCCGGGATGGACGGCGTCGGCGCCGCTCCTGCGGCAGGCTTCGATGATCGCGTCGATGCGCAGGTAGGAATCTGCCGGACCCAGGCCGCCGATGCCGACGGCCTCGTCACAGGCGGCGACGAAGGGGGCGCCGGCGTCGGCGTCGGAATGGACGGCGACGGTGGCGTAGCCCATCCGCCGGGCCGTGCGGGCCACCCGGGCGACGATCTCCCCCCGGTTGGCGATGAGGATCTTGCCGAAGCTCACGACCTCACTCCGGTTTGCCCGGCGCCGCGGCACCGGGGGTCGGGCGAGGGCGGCAGGCAGCGGGCCGGCCATGGAGATGGAATCATCATTTCCGCGGCATCGTGCCCATGGACTTGGCAATGATGCCCAGCATCACCTCGTCGGCACCGCCGCCGATGCTGGAGAGCCTCACGTCGCGAAGGATGCGGGAGATGTTGGTTTCCCACATGTAGCCCATGCCGCCCCAGAACTGCAGGCAGGAATCGGCCACCTCGCGGCCCAGGCGGCCGGCCTTGAGCTTGGCCATGGAGGCGAGCGGCGTCACGTCCTCGCCGGCCAGCATCCGGGCGGCGGCGTCATGGGTCAGGGCCCGCAGGGCCTCGATCTCCGTCTTCAGTTCGGCGAGGCGGAAGTGGACGTACTGGTGGTCGAGCACGGACTGGCCGAAGATCTTCCGTTCCCGCGTGTATTCGATGGTGGCATCGAGGGCGCGTTGCAGTACCGTCCATTGGGCGGCGGCGAACAGGCGTTCCTCCTGGAACTGCTGCATCTGGTAGGTGAATCCCATGCCCTCCTGGCCGATGCGGAAGCGCTGGGGCACCCGCACGTCGTCGAGGTGGATCTGGGCCGTGTCGGAGGACCACATGCCGAGCTTCTTCAGCTTGCGGGCCACGGACACGCCCCGGGTCTTCATGGGCAGGCAGATCAGCGTCTTGTTCTTGTGCGGCGCGCCCTCGGAGGTGTTGGCGAGCAGGCACATCCAGTCCGCCTGGGTGCCGCTGGTGGTCCACATCTTGCCGCCGTTGATGATGTAGTCATCGCCGTCCCTGCGCGCCGTGGTGCGGATCGAGGCCACGTCGGAACCGGCGCCCGGCTCCGAGACCCCCAGGCAGGCCACGTAGTCGCCGGCGATGGACGGGGCGAGGAACTCCCGGCGCAGTTCGTCCGAGCCGAAGCGGGCCAGGGCGGGCGTGGCCATGTCGGTCTGCACGCCGATGGCCATGGGCACGCCGCCGCAGTTGATGTGGCCGAGGGCCTCGACGAAGGCCAGCTGGTAGCTGTAGTCGAGGCCCATGCCCCCGTATTCCTTGGGCTTGTTGATGCCGAGGAAACCGGCGTCGCCCATCTTCCTGAAGACCTCCCGGGCCGGGAAGATCTCGGCCGCCTCCCATTCGTCCACATGGGGGTTGATCTCGGCATCGATGAAGCGCTTGACCGAGCGCTGGAGTTCCTGGTGTTCCTGCGTGTAGAGCATGGTCATTCCTCGGGTTTCGGATCTATGGCATGGGAATTGCTGCGGTGCAAGGCGTAGGCCCCGCAAGGAGACGGACGATGAGCACGGACATCACGGAAATGCTGCTTTCCCTGGCTTTCGGCGCCAGCCTGCCCTACGCGCTCGTGGCCATGGGCGACTGGGTGAAGGCCCGCCGGCATGCACCAAGCGGCGGCATCGACGCACCGGAGCAGGGCTGAGCGAATCGCCGGGAGGCGCGGCAGGTCGGATCGCATCCGGCCCTCGGAATGCCCTGGGTCCATGCCTCAATGCCTCGCCACGGCGAACTGCACCGGCCGCAGGACCGTGGCGTCGGCCTCCTCGCAGATCGACAGGAGATAGGAGAGGGCCCGCCGGGTGTCCCGCGGATCGATGATCCCGTCATCGAGCAGGATGCCGCTGGTATAGAAGGCCGATGCCTGCCGCTCGAAGGTGTCGACGATCTTCTTCTCCAGGGCCGCGATGTCCTCGGCCGGCATCCTTCCCTTCGCTTCCAGGACCTGACGCATGGTCATGGCCGCCTGCTCTCCGCCCATGACGGCGGTGCGCGCATTCGGCCAGGACAGGGCGAAGCGGGGCTCGAAGCCGCGACCGCCCATGCCGTAGTTGCCGGCGCCGAAGGAGGCGCCGATGTGCAGGGTGATCTGGGGCACCGTCGCGTTGGCCACCGCCTGGATCATCTTGGAACCGTGCTTGATCATCCCCGCCCGCTCGCTCTCCGTGCCGACGATGTAGCCCGTGGTGTTCTGCAGGTAGAGCACCGGCGTGCCGCTCTGGCAGAGCAGCTGCAGGAACTGGCTGGCCTTCGTCGCGCCGGCCGGGTCGATGGGCCCGTTGTTGCCGAGGATGCCGACCCGGCGGCCGCCGATGGCGGCATGGCCGCAGACGGTGGAAGCGCCGTAGAGCGGCTTGAAGTCGAGGAAGTCCGAATCGTCGGCGATGCGCGCGATGACCTCCCGGACGTCGTAGGGCTTGCGCGTGTCGAGCGGAACCAGGGAAAGGAGTTCCTCGGCCTCGAATGCCGGCGGTGGGCCTGCCGGATCGGGCCGGCGACCTTTGTTCCAGTCCAGCTGGGCGAAAATCTCCCGGGCCAGGCGCAGGGCATCGGCATCGTTCTCGGCCAGGTATTCGGCCAGTCCCGACACGGTGGCGTGCATTTCCGCACCGCCCAGGTCCTCCTCGGTCGCCTCCTCGCCGGTGGCGGCCTTCAGCAGCGCCGGCCCGGCCAGGAAGGCCCGGGCCCGGCCGCGCACCATGACCACGTAATCGGACATGCCCGGCATGTAGGCGCCGCCGGCCGTGGAGGCGCCGTGGACCACGGAGACTACGGGGATGCCCGCCGCGGAGAGCCGCGTCATGCCGCAGAACAGGCCGCCGCCGAGCACGAAATCCTCGACCCGGTAGCGCAGCAGGTTGGCGCCGGCGCTTTCCACCAGGTAGAGGAGCGGGAGCTTGTTCTCCAGGGCGATGCGCAGCATGCGCAGCACCTTGTCGAGGCCCCTGGGCTGGATGGCGCCGGCCTCGATGCCGGAATCCGAGGCCATGACCATCACCCGCACGCCCGAGACGTAGCCGATGCCGGCCACGAGGCCGCCGCCGGGCAGGGTCTTTTCCGGATCCGGGTTGTCCTGGCACCAGCCGGCGAGGGTGGACAGCTCCAGGAAGGGCGATCCCGGGTCGAGGACCCGGGCCACCCGCTCCCTGGGCAGCAACTGGCCGCGCTTGTCGAAGATGGGACGGGCCCGTTCGGACGCCGCGCGGGTCCTGGCTTCCACGGCCCGGAAACCGGCGATCAGCCGGAGCCAGGCCTCCCGGTTGGCCCGGGCCGCGTCGCTGCCCGGGTCGAAGCTGCTGTTCAGGCGGGGCATCAGTCCTCCAGGAAACCGGGCGGCTTGTACAGCGGAAAACCGTTGAAGGCCTGGGAGCGCTCGTGGCTGGCCAGGGGCCAGGTGGGTCGCGCGTTGGGCACACCGCCATCGACACGCAGGCAGGCGCCGGTAATGAAGGCTGCCGCCTCGCCGAGGAGGAAGACGACGGCCGCGGAGATTTCGGCCTCGGTGCCCATGCGCTGCAGGGGCACCCTGCGCTTCAGGGTCCTGGCCATCGCCTTGACCGGTTCCGGGTAGTTCTCGAAGCCGCTGGAGGCGATCCAGCCCGGAGCCACCGCATTCACCCGGACCCCCGAGCAGGCCCATTCGCATGCCGCCGTCTCGGTGAAGTTGAGCATGCCGGCCCGGGCCGCACCGGAGTGCCCCATGCCGGGCATGCCGCCCCAGATGTCCGCAATGATGTTCACGATGGCGCCGCCATGATTTTCCATCCACTGGCGGTAGCACTCCCGGGCCATCAGGAAACCGCCGGTCAGGTTGTTGCGGACCACCGTTTCCCAGCCTTTCAGGGAAATGTCCTTCAACGGTGCCGGGTACTGGCCGCCGGCGTTGTTGAACAGCCCATCGATCCGGCCATGTTCGGCCAGGGCGGCAGTGACCGTCTGCGAAACCATTATTTCGTCGCGGATGTCGCAGGAGTGGATGCTTACTTTGACGGCCGGGTACTCGGCGGCGATTTCCTCCCGCACGGCGGCCAGCTTGTCGGCGTTGCGGCCGGCCAGGGCCAGCCCGGCCCCCAGGCTGGCCAGCTCATGGGCGGTGCAACGGCCTATCCCCGAGCCGCCTCCGGTGACCAGGACGACCCGATCCCGGAAAAGGTCCGGCCTGAAAACGCTGCGGTAATGCATGCCTCCTCGCTCCCCCGGGCCCGCCTCGCGAGTCCCGCCAAGATCACAAACCAAGCAATTGCTTGGTAGCTTAACCGAAGGGCGGGCTTTCGGGCAATGGGGAGTCGCAGGGCAGTGGAGGTGGCTGCGGCAGGTACGTGGCCGCAGGGCGCGTCGTCAGGCGAACACCGAGAAGCTGTTGGCGACGGCGACCGGGGTGGCGTAGGCCCGCACCGCCGCGTCGCGGACGGCGTCCGAGGCTTCGAGCCGCTGGCGCTCGCGTTCCGCCCGCCCCTGCTCCGCTTCGGAGGCGCGCTGCTCGGCCTGCTGGCGCGCCAGGTCGGTTCGCCCCTGGGCTTCGAGTTGAACGCCGACGGCGGCGACCCGGTAGTCCTGCTGGCTCGGGTCCCTGGGAGCCAGGGCGGCGGCCTGGATGCGCTCGCCCTTGTCGATGTTGGCCTCGGGCTTGCGCTCCGGCGAGGTGTCGATGCCGACTTCCCCGGATACCGCATATTGGCGACCGTCCGGGCCATAAACGTAGCTGAAGTTGGCGCCGCTGGTGACGACGCCGCGGCCGGCTTGGAGGTGGGCGGCCTCGTGTTCCCGGACCTTCCGATCGATGGCTTGCAGTTCCCGGACGATGCGCTGCTGCTCGCGCGTGAGCTGATTCCGGGAAGTTTCCTTCTTGCTGGCCGCGCCCTCGGACTTCGGCAGCGTCCCGTCGAGCTGATCCCTGGTCGCCGGGAGTTGAACTCCGGTCGCTTGGGAGATACCTACGGTTTGGAGGGAAACGCCGACGGAGGCCATGATTTACCTGAACCCAACTATCCACTCAAACTATAGTGCAAAGGGCCGTAAAGAGAAACGGGGGCTTGCGCCCCCCGTTCCCGTGCCCGCGGGAAGCCACGGTAGTACCGGCCCCCCTGTGGATAACGCGGCGTGACCCGTTCCCGTGCCCGCGGGAAGCCACGGCCGGAGTGCGCTTCGGCGCGGAATCCTTCCTCAGACGCCGTGGATTCGGAACCACTCCAGCATGCGACGCCAGCCATCCTCGGCCTCGGCGCGCCGGTAGGTTCCCCGATGGTCGGCATGGAAGGCATGGGGAGCGTCCGGGTACACGTGGATCACCGATCTCCCGCCGGCCTTCCTCAGTTGATCCTGCATGTCGGCGACCTGGTCGGCGTCGATGCCCTGGTCGGCGCCGCCGTAAAGCCCCAGCACCGGCGCCTTCAACTCGCCGGCAAGGTCGAGGGGGTGCTTGGGCTGGCGCGCCGTCGGCGGGCCCTCGAGGGAGCCGTACCAGGCCACCGCCGCCTTCAGGGTCGCGCCGTGGGCGGCATACAGCCAGGTCGTCCGGCCGCCGCGGCAGAAGCCGGTCACGGCCAGTCGGCCGGGGTCGCCCCCATTTGCGGCCGCCCATGCGGCACAGGCATCGAGGTCCGCCATGTGCTCGGCGTCCGATGCCATGGCCACGGGGCCGTCCAGGATGTCCTGGACGTTGGGGATCTTCGCAACGTCGCCGTGGCGGGCGTACATCTCGGCCGCAATGGCCAGGTAGCCTGCCTTGGCCAGCCGCCGGCAGACATCCTGGATGTATTCGTGCACGCCGAAGATCTCGTGGACCACCAGCACCGTCGGCAGCTTTCCCCGAGCGGCGGCCGGGCGGGCCTGGAAGGCCGGCAGCATGCCGTCCCTGGTCGGCACCTTGATCGGGCCGGTCAAGAGGCCGTCGCTGCTGGTGGTGATCACCGTCTGGGCCGATACCGGCCGAACGGCAAGGGCGAATCCGGCCCCCAGGGCCGTCACGACGAAGGCACGCCGGTCCAGCGTCACGGTCGGAAAGAGGCTGTCGAACTGGGGGTCCTGCGGATCATGGGCCATGGCGCCGCCTCCGTTGGGTCGGGATCGGGCAAAATTACCCGCAAACGCCGAGATACACAATTTCCGCCGAGGAGGAGACAGAAATGCCAGCACCGATCAGCCGTTACCCCGTCCCCAAGCTGGAGGACCTGCCGGAGGACATCAGGAACCGGATCCTCGAAGTCCAGGAGAAATCCGGCTTCGTCCCCAATGTGTTCCTGGCCCTCGCCCACCGGCCGGCCGAATGGCGGGCGTTCTTCGCCTACCACGACGCCATCATGGAGAAGGACGGCGGGCTCAGCAAGGCGGACCGGGAGATGATCGTCGTCGCCACCTCCAATGCCAACCAGTGCCAGTATTGCGTGGTCGCCCATGGGGCCATCCTGCGCATCCGCTCGAAGGCGCCCCTGGTCGCCGACCAGGTGGCGGTCAATTACCGCAAGGCGGATATCACCCCGCGGCAGAGGGCCATGCTGGACTTCGCGATGAAGGTGGCCTTCGAGGCCTACGCGATCGACGAAAACGACTACGCCGCCCTGCACGCCCATGGCTTCGATGACGAGGACATCTGGGACATCGGCGCCATTGCCGCCTTCTTCGGCCTCTCCAACCGCATGGCCAACATGACCGGCATGCGGGCCAATGAAGAGTTCTATCTGATGGGCAGGCTGCCGAAGCAGAGGTGAGTCCGCCGCACCGGGGCAGCGCTACATCAGGACGATGTCGAACTGTTCCTGCGTGTAGCTGGCCTCGGCCTGCAGGGAGACCGGCTTGCCGATGAAATCCGAGAGCATGGCGAGCGCCTGGGACTCCTCCTCGACGAACAGATCGATGACCGCCGGGGAAGCCAGGATGCGGAACTCCCGGGCGTTGAACTGTCGGGCTTCCCGCAGGAGCTCGCGCAGGATCTCGTAGGCGATGGTCTGGGCGGTCTTGACCTCGCCGCGGCCGCCGCAGGTCGGACAGGCTTCGCAGAGTACGTGGGCCAGGGATTCCCGCGTGCGCTTGCGGGTCATCTCCACCAGCCCGAGCTGGGTGAACCCGTTGACCGAGATGCGCGTGTGGTCGCGGGAGAGCGCCTTGTTGAATTCGGCCAGGACCTCCCGCTTGTGGTCCTCGGTTTCCATGTCGATGAAATCGACGATGATGATGCCGCCCAGGTTGCGCAGGCGCAGTTGGCGGGCAATGGTCTGGGCGGCCTCCAGGTTGGTCTTGAAGATGGTGTCGTCGAAGTTGCGGGAGCCGACGAAGCCGCCGGTATTCACGTCGATGGTGGTCATCGCCTCGGTCTGGTCGATGATCAGGTATCCGCCCGACTTGAGGTCCACCCGCCGCCCCAGTGCCTTCTGGATCTCGTCCTCGACGCCATGCAGGTCGAACAGGGGACGCTCCCCCGTGTAGTGCTCCAGCAGATGCGCCACCTGGGGCACGTACTCCTGGGCGAAGGCCGTGAGCTTCTGGAAGTTCTCCCGCGAGTCCACGACGAGGCGGCTCGTTTCCCCGGTCACCAGGTCGCGCAGCACCCGCTGGGCGAGGGTAAGGTCGTGATGCACCAGGGAGGGCGGTCGCGCCGTCTTGGCCCGGTTGCCGATCTCGGTCCACAGGCGGCGCAGGTAGGCGATGTCGGCCGCCAGTTCGTCCCGGCTTGCCGTCTCGGCCATGGTCCGGACGATGTATCCGCCCGCCTCGTCGGAAGACAGCAGGGATACGATCGTGCTGCGCAGCTGTTCGCGTTCCGCCTCGCCCTCGATGCGCTGTGAAATGCCGATGTGCTTTTCCTGGGGAAGGTAGACCAGGAGGCGGCCCGCGATCGAGATCTGGGTGGAAAGCCGGGCCCCCTTGGTACCGATGGGATCCTTGAGCACCTGGACCAGCAGGTCCTGCCCCTCGCTGAGGATTCGCTCGATCGGGCGCGTCTCGTGGCCGCCGCCCTGCCGCTCCTCCCAGATGTCCGCCACATGGAGGAAGGCGGTTCGCTCGAGCCCGATGTCGATGAACGCGGATTGCATGCCCGGCAACACGCGAACGACCTTTCCCAGGTAGATGTTGCCGACGATGCCCCGACTGTTGGTACGTTCGACGTGCAGTTCCTGGACGACGCCCTGCTGCATCAACGCAACACGGGTCTCCTGGGGGGTGAAGTTGATCAGGAATTCCATGGCAATGTTCCGGGGACCGTCAGTGGCCGGGGATTCAGAAAGGGTATCCGAAAGCAGCCAGCAACTGGGCGGTCTCGAAGAGCGGCAGCCCGACGATGCCGGAGTGGGATCCCCGTATCTCGGCGATGAACATGGCCGCCCGACCCTGGATTCCGTAGGCACCGGCCTTGTCGAAGGGCTCGCCGGAAGCGACATAGCGACGGATTTCCCGCTCGGTCAGGGCCCGAAAGCGGACCTCGCTGATCGAAACGGCATGCTCGACCCGATCACCCTCGGCCATGGCGACGGCCGTCAGGACACGATGGCTGCGGCCGGACAGGCGGCCGAGCATTTCGATCGCGTCGGCTTCGTTCTCCGGCTTGCCGGTGATCGCACCGCCGATGTCAACCGTGGTGTCGGCCGCCAGCACGGGATGGGCAAGCAGATGACGCATGCCGACCAGGCGCGCGCCATGGGCGGCCTTGGCGCGGGCGACCCGGACCACATAGTCGTCCGGGTTCTCTCCAGGCAGGACATCCTCCGACGTTTCCGGATCGCCCCGGGAGCCGTCGCGGAACAGCATCAGGTCGAAGCGGACGCCGATCTGGTTCAGCAACTCCCGCCGCCGGGGGCTGCGCGAAGCGAGGTAGATGCGCGGTTCGAGTTGGCTCATGGCAATACCGCCTTCACTGGATCGTTCGGATTGCGGTCAATCCCGGTGGTAGGGATGCCCCTTGAGGAGGCTGGCCGACCGGTAGAGGGCCTCGGCCAGCAGGATGCGGACGAGGGCGTGGGGCAGGGTCAGGCTGGACAGGCGGATGGCTTCGTCCCCGTCGGCCTTCAGACGTTCGGACAATCCATCGGGCCCGCCGATCATGAAAGCCACGTCGCGGCCATCGGCCATCCAGGCTTCGAGTCGTTCGGACAGGGCCCGTGTCGAGAGGTCGCGACCTCGCTCGTCGAGGACGACGCGGCGGCAGGCGGTGGGCAAGGCCTGGCGCAGGCGCGCTTCCTCGGCCGCGAGCAGCGCCTGCAACGTCTTTCCGCCGGTCCGCGGCTCGGCCTTTACCTCGACGAGTTCCGTTGCCAGTTCCCGGGGCATGCGACGGGAAAAATCCCGCCAGCCTTCGTCCACCCAACCGGGCATTCGCGTGCCGACCGCAATCACCAGGAGCTTCACTGGCCGTCGGCATCGCCTGATGCGGAGGCCCGGCGCGGCTTGCCATGCCAGAGCTCCTCCAGGTTGTAATAGGCGCGGACGGTCGGTTGCATCACATGGACCACGATGTCCCCGAGGTCCACCAGCACCCACTCGCCGGATTCCTGGCCCTCGACCCCGTAGACCTGGCCGCCGGCTTCCCTCACCTTCTCCTCGACGTTCCTCGCCAGGGCCTTGACCTGCCGGGTGGAGTCGGCGCTGGCGATGACGATGCGGTCGAACAGGGACGTCAGCTTGCGGGTGTCGATAACCTCGATATCCTTGGCCTTGATGTCCTCGAGGGCGGCGACGGTGATTTTCTGAAGCTTGCGAACGTCCATGGATCAGCGATAGAGGGAGTGCGACTCAATATAGTCGAGAACCCGTTCGGGGACCAAATAACGGGGGCTGCCACCACCGGCGAGAAGCTTGCGGATGGCCGTGGCCGATATCTCCAGCGCCGTCAGGGAAAAGCGGGCAATGCTGCCCGCCGGTTCGTCCGGCAGGCGATCGACGCGACGGGCGGCCAGTTCCGCCGCAAGTTCGGCCGGCAATCCGTCGGCGTCGAGGTCGTGGCCCGGTCGGGTTGCGATCGCCAGGTGGGCCAAGGCGAAGATCTCCCGCCAGCGATGCCATTCGGCCAGCCCCTTGAAGGCATCGGCCCCCACGAGGAGGACCAGGGGTCTCTCCGCACCGAGGTGCCTCCGCAATCGCCCCAGGGTGTCGATGGTGTAGCTCGGCATCGCGGTCCCCAGTTCGCCGGCCTCGGTAACGAAAGCGCCGTTGCCGGCGACGGCGAGTTCCACCATCGACAGGCGGTGCTCGGCCGCCGCCACCGGCGGATTGCGATGCGGCGGCCGGCCGGCCGGAATCCACAGCACCCGGTCCAGCCCGAAGGCTTCCCTAGCCTCCTCGGCCAGGCGCAGGTGGCCCAGATGGACGGGGTCGAAGGTGCCGCCGAAAACGCCGACGGGGCCTGCCTCAACGCTCGTCATCGGTGTGGAAGACGTCCCGGTAACTCAGGTAGACACTGGCCATCAGGGCCGGCGCGAAGACGAAGACCATGACGATTCGCAGGGCCAGGAACAGGGCGTTCAGCAGGGATTGGGAAACCAGCCCGGCAACGACCAGGACCAGCCCGGGGAGCAGCACGCCGATGGCCCCCACGGTCGCTCCATAGGCCAGGAAGGCGCGCCAGTTGGAAAACGCTCCGTAGGCACTGAAGAAGACGGCCTTGGTCGCCGGGATTCCGTCCCACCCGGTCAGCAAGGGCGAGAACCAGAGCGCCATGATCGCCGGCGCCGCCAGAGCCAGCAGGCGCAGCATGAATGCGACCATGTCCGCAGGGTTCGAACGTTCCGGTTCCGCCAGGTCCATGCCGGCATCCAGCCCATAACTGGCGAGCAGCACCAGCAGGGAGCCGACGAGGTGCAGGCCGCCCAGGCGCAACAGATGGTGGGCGTTCTGCTCCAGGCCGATCTTCAGGGCCCCGGGGGCCAACGGACCGCCGCGCTCGGCCGCCCGGCAGCCGTTGGCGACGACCAGATTGAGGGCCGGCAAGGCCAGCGGCAGAAGGAAGGGGCCGACCAGGGGCAACAGGTTGATGACCAGGGCGAGGAACATGAATCCCAGGGTCAGGGCCGTCAGCAAGGGCGGGTTGGCGCGGAACAGGCGGAACCCGGCAATCACCCAGAGGGCACCGTGGCGGGCGGGAAGGCGGCGGGCTTGCATGGGGGGATTCAGCGGCGCTGGCTGTCGTGACCGCAGGCCTCCCCCGACCCATCAGCCGGGACGCGGGCATGAAACGCGATCGAAGCTCCGCCGGTCAGAAAGTGCCGATCACCCACATGGGGGGCCGGGTGGCTGAATCGACCGAGTCCTTGCGCGACATGACGCCGGAGCCCTGTTCGTCGATCAGGTAGTAGGGAACGCCATGGGGAGGCGTCACCTTGATCATGTAGAGCCTGCCATTCACACGGAATTCCTCGACCTTGTCCTCGCCGCGGCGGATGATGGTCACCGCCGGCTCGAGGTCCGCATCCTTCATCCCGGGCGGGGGCGGGGGCGGTTCCGGCAGGGGTTCCAGCTTTGGAAGGCCTTGTTGGGCTGCCGCCGGCAGGGCCAGGGCGAAAAGCAGGATGAAGGCGGCGCGGGGCGACATGACGGAACCTGGGGGACGGGAAAGGCAATTCTATCAAAGGTTCAACAACAGCTCGTGCTCCTCGGGCAACCGGTCGAAGGCCCGGGTCTCGTAGTGCTTGAAGATGGCCTCGACGACCTTCTCGGGCTCGTCGATCACCTGCAGGAGGTCCATGTCTTCCGCATTGATCATGCCGCTGGCCACGAGCTGCCCGCGGAACCAGTCGAGCAGGCCATGCCAGAAGGCTGAATCGACCAGGATCAGCGGGATCTGCGGCGACTTTCGCGTCTGGATGAGGGTCAGGGCCTCGAGGAGCTCGTCGAGGGTGCCGAAACCTCCCGGCAGCACCACGTAGGCGGCGGCCACCTTGACGAACATGAACTTGCGGGCGAAGAAGTGCCGGAAGCTCTGGGAAATGTCCTGGTAGGGATTGGCCTTCTGTTCCAGCGGCAACTGTATGTTCAGTCCTATGCTCGGGCTACGGCCGTGGAAGGCGCCCTTGTTGGCCGCTTCCATGATGCCCGGGCCGCCCCCGGAAACCACCGAGAACCCGGCATCGGAGAGCAGGCGGCCGAGTTTCTCGGCAAGGATGTAATGGGGCGAATCGGCCCTGACCCTGGCGCTGCCGAAGAATGAGACTGCCGGACGCACGGTGGCCAGGCGTTCGGTCGCCTCAACGAACTCTGCCATAATGCCGAAGATTCGCCAGCTCTCGCGGGCGGTGTAG
The DNA here is from genome assembly GCA_052035955.1 of Pseudomonadota bacterium. GTDB lineage: Bacteria > Pseudomonadota > Gammaproteobacteria > Burkholderiales > Rhodocyclaceae > JAEUNJ01. The sequence continues at coordinate 5,017 of JBPOHD010000147.1, read as the reverse complement.
GCCGGGGAGGCCATCCACGGATCGGTGATCCTCGGCAACTTGTCCTTCGCGTTCATCGCTTCGCCTCCATGCCCACCCTGCTGCTGGTCGACGGTTCGAGCTATCTCTACCGCGCCTTCCACGCCCTGCCCGACCTGCGCAACAAGGGCGGCCAGCCGACCGGCGCCGTCTATGGCGTCGTTGCCATGCTACGCAAGCTGGCGGCCGACAACAAGCTGCATGGCGGCGCGGAATACAGGGCCGTGGTCTTCGATGCCAAGGGCAAGACCTTCCGCGACGACTGGTATCCCGAATACAAGTCCCATCGGCCGCCGATGCCGGAAGACCTGGCCGCCCAGATCCCTGTCATCCACGACTGCGTGCGCGCCCTGGGCTGGCCGCTGCTGATGGTGGACGGGGTGGAGGCCGACGACGTGATCGGCACCCTGGCCCGGTCCGCCGAGGCCATGGGCATCGACAGCGTCATCGTGACCGGCGACAAGGACCTGGCCCAGCTGGTCAGTCCGCGCATCCGCCTGGTCAACACCATGACCCGGGGCAGCGAGCCCCCGGAAGTCCTCGACGAGGCCGGCGTCCTGGCCAAGTTCGGAGTATCCCCGGGGCGCATCGTCGACTACCTCGCCCTCGTCGGCGACGCGGTCGACAACGTGCCCGGCGTGGCGAAAGTGGGACCGAAGACGGCCGTCAAATGGATCGCCCAGTATGGGTCCCTGGACGCCGTGGTGGCCAACGCAGGGGACATCGGCGGCGCGGTCGGCGAGAACCTGCGCAAGCACCTGGACTTCCTGCCCCTGGGCCGCAAGCTGCTGACGGTCGTCTGCGACCTGGCGTTGCCGGCCGGCATCGAGTCACTGGTTGCGGCGCCGGAGGATAGGCAACGCCTGGCGGATCTCTACCGCCAACTGGAGTTTCGTACCTGGCTCAAGGAAGTCAGCGAGCCGCAGGCCGGCCAGGCGATGGGGGGCGATGGCCAGCAAGAATCGCCGGCCCCGGCCGCCGACGGCGCCCACCGGGGCGACTACGAGACCATCGCCGCCTGGGAGCAGTTAGACGCCTGGCTGGCCAGATTGCAGGCGGCGGAGCTGACCGCCTTCGATACCGAGACGACGGATCTCGATCCCATGCAGGCCAGGCTGGTCGGCCTTTCCTTCGCCGTTGCCGAAGGCCTCGCGGCCTATCTGCCCCTGGGCCACGCCTATGCCGGCGCGCCGGAACAATTGCCCATGGCCGAGGTACTGGAACGCCTGCGGCCCTGGCTCGAATCCCCCACGGCCCGCAAGGCCGGCCAGCATCTCAAGTACGACCGGCACGTCCTCGCCAATCATGGCCTGCGCCTGGATGGCATCGCGGAGGACACCTTGCTGCAATCCTATGTCCTCGAGAGTGACAAGCCCCATGACCTGGAATCCCTCGGCGAGCGGCATGTCGGCATCCGGGGCATCAGCTACGACGAGGTGACGGGCAAGGGCGCCGCCCGCATCCCCTTCTCCCAGGTGGCGGTGGACAAGGCCGCGGAGTACGCCGCCGAGGACGCCGACCTGACGTTGCGGGTTTGCCGCGAACTGGCGCCACGACTGGCCGAGGCGCCCGAACTGGAAGCCGTCTATCGGCAGATCGAACTGCCGGTGGCCGAGATCCTCTTCCGCATGGAGCGGCACGGCGTCCTGGTGGACGCGGCGGCCCTGGCCCGGCAGAGCGAGGAAATGGGCCGACGCATGCTGGTCCTGGAAGCGGAGGCCCACGCCCTGGCCGGCCAGCCCTTCAACCTGGCCTCGCCCAAGCAGCTGGGCGAGATCCTCTTCGAACGCCAGGGCCTGCCGGTCATCAAGCGGACGGCCACCAAGGCACCCTCCACCGACGAGGAGGTCCTGGAGCAGCTGGCCCTCGACTATCCGCTGCCGAAGAAGATCCTCGAGCATCGCAGCCTGGCCAAGCTCAAGGGCACTTACGCCGACAAGCTGCCGCGCATGATCAACCCGCGCACCGGCAGGGTGCACACCAGCTATTCCCAGGCCGTGGCGGTGACCGGGCGCCTGGCCTCGGCGGACCCCAACCTGCAGAACATTCCCATCCGCAATGCCGAGGGACGGCGCATCCGGTCGGCTTTCGTGGCGCCGCCCGGCCATTCCCTCCTCTCGGCCGATTACTCGCAGATCGAGTTGCGCATCATGGCCCACCTGTCGGGGGACGAACGGCTGCTCGCCGCCTTCGCCAGCGGCGAGGACGTGCACCGGGCCACCGCGGCGGAGATCTTCGGCATCACGCCCCTGGAGGTCGACGGCGAGCAGCGGCGGGCCGCCAAGGTCATCAACTTCGGCCTCATCTACGGCATGAGCGCCTTCGGCCTGGCCCGGGAACTGGGCTTGGACCGGTCCGCCGCCCAGGCCTACATGGACCGCTACTTCGCCCGCTATCCAGGCGTTGCGCGCTACATGGAGGAGACGCGTACCCTGGCCAGGGAGAGGGGCTACGTGGAGACCGTCTTCGGGCGCCGGCTGTGGCTGTCGGAAATCCGTTCCGCCAATCCCGCCCGCCGGCAGGGTGCCGAAAGATCGGCCATCAATGCGCCCATGCAGGGGACGGCGGCCGACCTGATCAAGAAGGCCATGATCGCCGTCCAGGGCTGGCTCGATGCAGAATGCATGGCGACGCGAATGATCCTGCAGGTCCATGACGAACTGGTCCTGGAGGTGCCCGACGGTGAACTGGTCGCCGTCCGGGAGCAGTTGCCCCGCCTCATGTCCGACGTGGCCGACCTGCGCGTGCCCCTGCCGGTGGAGATCGGGGTCGGCCGCAACTGGGACGAGGCCCACTAGGGTCCGGGTGGCGGTGGGGGCGTGGGGACCCTTTCGCCGAAGCATGCGGGATCGTAAGGAAGGATGCATCCGGCCCCGCACAAGTCCCCGCCGCCGACCCCTTCACTGCGCTCGCGAGAGCGCCCCGCCCGCCGGCTCAGCGGCGGTAGATCTCCGCCCCGGCCTTAACGAACTCGACGGACTTGGTTTCCATGCCCTTCTCGAGGGCTTCCGATTCCGACAGGCCCTGGGCGGCGGCGAAGTCGCGCACGTCCTGGGTGATCTTCATCGAACAGAAGTGGGGCCCGCACATGGAGCAGAAATGGGCCAGCTTGGCGCCGCTCTGGGGCAAGGTCTCGTCGTGGAACTCTCGCGCCTTGTCCGGGTCGAGGCCCAGGTTGAACTGGTCCTCCCAGCGGAACTCGAAGCGCGCCTTGGACAGGGCGTTGTCGCGGATCTGGGCGCCGGGGTGGCCCTTGGCCAGGTCGGCGGCATGGGCCGCCAGCTTGTAGGTGATGATGCCTTCCTTGACGTCCTGCTTGTTGGGCAGGCCCAGGTGCTCCTTGGGCGTCACGTAGCAGAGCATGGCCGTGCCGTACCAGCCGATCATGGCCGCGCCGATGCCCGAGGTGATGTGGTCGTAACCGGGGGCGATGTCCGTGGTCAGCGGGCCCAGGGTGTAGAAAGGCGCCTCGTCGCACCACTCGAGTTGCAGGTCCATGTTCTCCTTGATCAAGTGCATGGGCACGTGGCCCGGCCCCTCGATCATCACCTGCACGTCGTGCTTCCAGGCCACCTGGGTCAGTTCGCCCAGGGTCTTCAGTTCGCCCAGTTGGGCCTCGTCGTTGGCGTCGTAGATGGAGCCGGGGCGCAGGCCGTCGCCGAGGCTGAAGGCCACGTCGTAGGCCTTCATGATTTCGCAGATTTCCTCGAAGTGGCTATAGAGGAAGTTCTCCTTGTGGTGGGCAAGGCACCACTTGGCCAGGATGGAGCCGCCCCGGGAGACGACGCCGGTCATCCGGGCCGCCGTCATGGGGATGTAGCGCAACAGGACGCCGGCATGGATGGTGAAGTAGTCCACACCCTGTTCCGCCTGCTCGATCAGGGTGTCGCGGACGATCTCCCAGGTCAGTTCCTCGGCCCGCCCATCGACCTTCTCTAGAGCCTGGTAGATGGGCACCGTGCCGATCGGAACCGGGCTGTTGCGGATGATCCACTCGCGGGTCTCGTGGATGTGCTTGCCGGTGGACAGGTCCATGACCGTGTCGCCGCCCCAACGGATGGACCAGGTCATCTTGTCCACTTCCTCGCCGATGGAGGACGAGACCGCCGAGTTGCCGATGTTGGCGTTGATCTTCACCAGGAAATTGCGGCCGATGATCATCGGCTCGCTTTCCGGATGATTGATGTTGGCCGGGATGATGGCGCGGCCCCGGGCGACTTCCTGGCGCACGAACTCGGGGGTGATCTCGGCGGGAATGCTGGCCCCGAAGTGCTGACCGGGGTGCTGGCGGCCGAGCAGCCGCGCCATCTGTTCGCCCTTCGGACCGCTCGCCCGCAGCGCCTCCAGGTACTCGCGCCGACGCAGGTTCTCCCGGATGGCGACGAATTCCATTTCCGGGGTGACGATGCCCTTGCGGGCATAGTGCATCTGGCTGACGTTCAGGCCGGCTTTCGCACGCAGCGGCTTTCGGTGCAGGCCGGGGAAACGCAACTCGTCGAGGCTCTTGTCGGCAGCGCGCTGGCGGCCGTATTCCGAGGTCAGGTCGGGCAGCTGCTCGGTGTCGCCGCGCTCGGCAATCCACTGCGCGCGCAGCGCCGGCAGGCCGGAGCGGATGTCGATCTTCGTCGCCGGGTCGGAATAGGGGCCGGAACAGTCATAGACGAAGATCGGCGGGTTCTTCTCGCCGCCGAAATTGGTCGGCGTATCGTCCTGCGCGATCTCGCGCATCGGCACGCGCAGGTCCGGGCGGCTGCCTGCGACGTAGATCTTCTGCGAATTGGGGAGGGGCTGGATCGCCGCTTCGTCCACGTGGGCGTGGGCGGCGACGAATTTATCGGTGGCGTTCATGGAGGCTCCTTGCAAGGCAAGCGGTACGACAATCAGGAGCGGGACTACTGCGGAGGGGGAGGTGCCGGTGGCGCCACGCTTCCCTACGACGGCATGACCCGTACAGGTTCAAAGGGACTCTCTCAGCCACCCCGAAGACGGCGGGTGGCAC